>CAZKAP010000013.1:0-67985 GCA_964550895.1 uncultured Flavobacteriaceae bacterium | reverse complement strand
AGAAGGACGTGGTCATGGAAATTCGGGCGGGAACCGGCGGAGACGAGGCCAGCATATTCGCAGGCGACCTGTTTCGGATGTACACCAAGTATTGCGAGTCACGGGGCTGGAAGACCAACATTATAGACCTGAGCGAGGGAACCAGCGGAGGGTATAAGGAAATTCACTTCGAGGTTAGCGGTGAAGACGTATACGGTACCTTGAAATTCGAGGCTGGTGTACATCGAGTACAACGGGTTCCACAGACCGAGACTCAGGGCCGGGTGCACACCAGTGCCGCCACCGTTATGGTGATACCGGAGGCCGAAGACTTCGACGTGCAGATCGACCCCAAGGAAGTGCGTATCGATTATTTCTGTTCCTCAGGTCCGGGAGGGCAGTCGGTCAATACCACGTATTCGGCCGTGCGGCTTACCCACCTGCCTACAGGACTGGTGGCTCAGTGCCAGGATCAGAAATCCCAGCATAAGAACAAGGAAAAGGCGTTCAAGGTACTCCGTTCCCGACTCTACGACCTGGAGCTGGCGAAGAAACAGGAAGAGGACGCGGCCAAGCGGAATTCCCAGGTAAGTAGTGGGGACCGATCGGCTAAGATCCGCACCTATAACTATCCCCAGGGTCGGGTAACCGATCACCGTATCGGGCTTACCCTGTACGATTTACAGAACATCATTAACGGCGATATACAGAAGATTATCGACGAGCTCATGCTGGTCGAAAACACCGAGAAACTCCGGGAGGCCTCGGAATTGTTTTAGTCAAACCCGGTGACGGATTACATTCCCATATGACCCTAAGCGATATTGCCCGCCACATGCGCCGGAAGGAGAGCTTCCTTTGCGTGGGCATCGATCCCGATCCCGAACGGATACCTGAACACCTTCACGGAGGGGAGGATCCCCTGTTCGAGTTCAGCAGGGCGATTGTAGACGCCACCCACAGGCATTGTGTGGCCTATAAGCCCAATACGGCTTTCTTTGAGGCCGAGGGCCCTTCGGGATGGAAATCCCTCTCCCGACTGGTCCAGTACATCAAGGCTCATTACCCGGAGCATTTTACCATAGCCGATGCCAAACGGGGTGATATTGGCAATACGGCCCGGCAGTATGCGCGGGCCTTCTTTGATACCCTGCCATTCGATTCAGTTACCGTGGCGCCCTATATGGGTGCGGACTCGGTGGAACCCTTCCTCGAGTGGCCCGGTAAATACGCCATACTGCTGGCGCTAACCTCCAACGAGGGCGCTGCAGACTTCCAGCTCCGACAACTCGGGGACAGGCCACTCTACGAGCAGGTACTGACTGCCTCTCAGGCCTATACCCATGCCGATCGGCTCATGTATGTGGTAGGGGCGACCCGTGCCGAACACCTGCAGCAGATTCGTCGAATCGTACCCGACTCCTTTCTGCTGATCCCCGGAGTGGGAAGTCAGGGAGGTAGTGCAGCCGAAGTGTGTGAGGCCGCCTGCAACCCGAACGGTGGTTTGCTGATCAATGTCTCCCGTTCGGTCATCTACGCTTCCAGTGGTACGGATTTTGCTGAGGCAGCAGAAGAGGCTGCCGCCGGCTTCCGGGAAGAAATGAGACCATTCGCCAGGCGTCTGGCGTAACGAATCCGATGCGGTTGGCGACAGATAAATTAGTTACTTTTAAAGAAAAACGAAGTGCTTCATTACAGTAAATTCCTTCATCCAACCTCCCAGGAATGGGTGACCTTTGTCCACGGGGCGGGCGGCAGTTCCACCATCTGGTACAAGCAGCTGCGGGATTTCAAGAAGCACTTTAATGTGCTGCTCCTGGATTTGAGGGGGCATGGGAATTCCAAACCCAATATTTCCGACGCCTTTAAGGACCAGTATACCTTCGATTCCATAACGGATGATATCGTCGAGGTAGTGCGACACGAAAAAATCGAACAGTCCCATTTCATAGGGATTTCACTCGGCACCATACTGATTCGCAATCTGGCAGAGCGCTATCCCGAATTGGTGAAGAGTATGATCATGGGCGGAGCGATCATGAAACTCAACCTGCGGTCGCAGTTGCTGATGCGTTTTGGAATTCTTCTCAAGTCGGTCGTTCCCTATCTCTGGCTGTATAAGTTTTTTGCCTTCATTATCATGCCCCATCGAAACCACAGGGAGTCCCGCCTGCTCTTCGTCAGGGAGGCCAGGAAGCTTTATCAGAAGGAGTTTATCCGCTGGTTTCGTCTGACCTCGGAGATCAACCCTTTGCTCAGGTTCTTTCGTTCGGCTGAGATACCCATACCGACCCTGTACGTGATGGGAGAGGAGGACTACCTGTTCCTTCCATCGGTCCGAAAGATTGTAGAAATGCACCGCTGCAGTTCGCTCGAAGTAGTCCAGAGCTGCGGCCATGTGGTCAATGTGGAACAACCGGCCGTATTCAACGATCTGGTAATCGACTATCTGCTTCAACTCCCGGCCAAAAAAGATTAGGCAGTGTCAGGGATCTCGAAGGGTCCCGTCCTGAAGCGCAAATACCCGCTGCAGCAAACGGGTGTTTCGGGCAGACACTTTAGACCGAATGGCGAGCTCTTCTTCTGCAATCACGGTATAAACGCCTTTCAGAGCCTGAGTGGTAACGTATTCGCTGAGGTCCGGATTGACTTTTCGAACCAGAGGCAGTTCGTTGTAACGGGCAATGATGTCTGCCCAGACCCGGTCCGCTCCTACTTTTTGGAATGAGTTGGATATTATGGGCTCAAAGGCATCGAATAGTGAGCTGGACGTCCGTCCTTCCAGATAAAGCGTCGCGGCATTATCGGAACCTAAAAGGATGTCCCGGGCGTCGGCGAATGTCATACCGCTAACGGCTTCTGTAAAGATGGGAATCGCCTCGATTACGGCGTCCTCGGCAGCCCGGTTCAGGTATCGAATTCCCTCGTCAGCCAGGGAAGACAGGCCCACCCTCCTCAAGGTGCGATCCACTACCTGAAGCTCCTCCGGCAATCCGATACGGACCAGTGGATTGCCGAAAAAACCGTTTTCTTCTCCGAGTTTCTCCACGCGCCGGCTTACACCCATTCGGAGCGCCTCCCTGAGTCCGGATTGTATTTCCCATTCGGATGGAGGAGTATCTCCCGGCAGCTGCCTCACAACTTCCTGAAGCTCGTCACAAGCCGCCAGCGTAAAAAGTAGCATCAATACTAGAGGTAATGCCTTACGGGGCGTAATCATGGCCAAGGGTTTTGCGGTAAAAGTAAGCAATCAGGGAAAGCAGGGGTCAACATCCCGGTTCAGTTTGGCGATATGGACCAATGCTTCAGTGCCCGGCGGTATAGTTTTACTTCACGCCGAAGGAGTTGTATGTACTCCCTTTCTTTTAGACCATGGTATTCCAACCCATTGCAATAGGAAAGGAGATTTTTTCCCAGCGTCCTGAGGAACCTGAGGTTGGCACCCAACCTGCCGCGGGACTCGAGTCCTGCAATTTCGGCCGTGTTTTGCTGTATGAGCCGTGAGTCGTTTCGTATGGCCTCGGCTATCTCGGCCTGAAGGTGAACGAAACCTGAACCATTGAGGGTTTCGTACTTGTACTCCACGTATTGCGCAATAGCCTGGGAGATGTCCCCGAGCGCAAGGGCATGCAGATAGAGTGGATGGGAATAATTCGAATCCTTTTTCATGGCATAATTACGATTCTAAAAATACCATAGTTAAAACTATGTTTTGCTATAGAAAACGGCAATTGTGAACTATATTACTATGGATATAAAATAATAATTGTTACTTTTCTTTAGTAAATTAAGCTGTATGATTGACTTCAATAACCGCATACTCCGGATTCTCCAGGACAATGCCCGGACCTCCTACACGGACATTGGACGTCAGGTCGGACTCACCGGCCCTGCCGTGGCCGAGCGCATCCGAAAAATGGAGGAGAAGGGTATTATACGGGGCTATCGGACCATGCTGGATCCCGATCATCTCGGGCTTCAGCTGCATGCCATTATCAGCCTTAGGGCTTTTGTGGGAAAGCTCAAACCCTTTCTTAAGGACGTCCGGGATTATCCGGAGGTGATCAATTGTTTCCGGATAACCGGAAACGAAAATATTATGATGGAAGTCCGGCTCCGCGATCAGGCCCATCTCGAATCGTTCATTGATACCCTGATTTCCTATGGCGAGACGCGTACCCATATTATACTATCCGAGGTGATCCGGGAGCGCACCCTGGGGAACTGATGGGGTAGAGAAAGTGGTAAACCACCGTTTTAATTGCTATCTTTCTGCTGCATTAGTTGCTATGATTCATTCGAGATTTTTTTGCGTATTTCTTTTATTTTACTGTGCGGTACTGCAGGCTCAGCAGGAGCCCTTTGTTCTGCGAAAGGGACAGATTAACGATTCGATAGAACTCGTGCCCGGGAAGGATCCGGTGCGAATCTATCTGCCGGCCGATTATTCCGAGGAAAAGAGTTGGCCCCTTTTGCTCTACTTCGATTTTGATACCCGTGCCGCAGAAAGGATGGAATCCTGGAAGGAAGTGCTCGATCGTGAGGGCTTCATGCTCATTCATCTGCAGGCCGCCACGGACAGCACCTCTGTTGTGGACAGCGTGAAGTCGGCCGCCGAGGTCCTCAAGGCTGCTAATGAGCTGTTTCCGCTGGTTCCGACCATGATCTACAGTCTGGGTACCCAATCGAGCAGCAGGATGGCCAGTACCACACCTTTTCTGGTCGAAGGTGTCAAAGGAACCATAGCCCTTGGCGGGCCTCTGGCCGGGGTGGATTTTCTCAGGAACCAGGGGGGTAAGCATTTCGTAGGGGCCATCGGTAACAATGACTTTGCCTACCGACAAATGAAAACGGACTGGGAAAGCCTCAAAATTGGCCGTAGCGATGCCCATCTGCTTACCACTGAGGGCAAACTGTCGGATTCGACGGAACTGTTCCTCAATCGCTGCCTGGCCATTGTCCGGCTCAATGCCATGCTCGGGGGAACCATAGAGCCCGATTCCACCCTGTATACCAAAATGCGGGGCGCGTCGGAGAATCGCCTCCGGCATTGGATGAATAAGGGAAGACTGGTTCTGGCCAAGGAGGAGTGGGATCTGCAGGAGGATTTGTTCGGGATGCATTCCGGGTCTTCATGGAAGCGAGAGCTCAGGGATCGTGGCCTCCTGTCGGATTACAGGAAGCAGAACCGGCGCCTGGGTAATTTGTTCTACAAGGAGGAGGTGGAGTGGTTCCGTTACTGGGACTACCTGCAGAGCGATCTGGAGTATTTGCAACTGGACAATCTGGGCTGGTGGAATTATCAGATCAATGGGCTTCGCAAACGTAACGTTGGAAATTCCCATGCCGACGAAAGGGCCTTCGCGGCCCGCTCCCTGAGTTATATTTCGGCTTTGGTGGACGATCAGCTTTTGGTACTTAAGGATCAAAGCGATTCGCTGTCCCTCACCGAGAGGGCACCTTTTGAAGCCTTGCTCCATATGTTGCGCACCCTGCTCGAACCCGATAATCACGATCCCTATCTGAAGGTGATTTCGCTGAGTGCGTTCCAGGAAGACTATGGTACGGCACTGTACTACCTCGATCTGGTCTTTCAGAAAGGCTTCCAGGACAAGGAACGCTTGTATGCACTGAAACACACGGCCTTATTCCGGTTAAGTCCCGAATACAATGAACTGGTTGCCAAATACCTGGATGAATCCCGTTATTAGACGGCAGCCCGTTGGTTACGGGATGGCGATTCTGCTGCTTCTACTGTCCTGCAATTCGGGCAAGAAGTACCACGATGATGAGGACTCCGATGCAGATGTCCCGGACAGCTACGGGGATACCCGCAGGTTTCAGTCGGAACTCGATCGGTTCTATCGCGTTTCGGCCAATAGTCCCCTGACCCCTGAACAGAAAAAGGAATTCGAAGGGCTTAGGTTTTATCCCATCGACACGACCTGGGAGGTGGAGGCAGCCTGGGAGCAAATACCCGATGCGCTGCCGGTGATGCTGGAAACCAATACATCGGAGATCCCCCCGGAATCAGGAGGCCAGCGCCCGTATCTCCTACTGCATTTCGAGCGGGAGGGTCAGCAGTTCGAACTCACAGCCTACCAACTGCTCGATCCCATGGGGTTCCCCGAGGCCGACACGCCACTTTTCCTGCCTTTTGGTGATGAAACCAATGGCATCTCGACTTACGACGGGGGGCGTTATCTGGATATCCCATATCCGGAACCGGGTGCCACCTACCTGAGCATTGATTTCAATCGTGCCTATCACCCCTACTGCGCGTATAATCCGAAATACGTGTGCCCCCTGGTTCCCACGGAGAATGTACTCTCCGGGCCCGTTAGGGCAGGGGTTCGGTTCTAAAAAAACCGAGCCGACACGACAGGTTCCAGCCGGAACGTTTATTTCTGTTCGCTCATGCTGAAGTCCGCATAGGCGTCCATACCGTGTTCGTGTATGTCAAGGCCCTCCAGTTCTTCCAGTTCCGGAACCCGTATGCCCACGCTTGATTTGAGCGCGAACATGATGGCGAAAGCTCCGGCCGAGCAAAATGCACCTGTGATACCCACGGAGGTGAGTTGTACCAGGAATTGATCGAATCCGGCCTTATCTCCGAACAGGCCCACGGCCAGGGTACCCCAGACCCCTCCAATCAGGTGAACGGTTACGGCTCCGACCGGATCGTCCAGCTTGAGGCGATCGATCAGGGTTACGCCGAAAACGATAATCACTCCGGCGATGAGTCCGATAATCACGGCCTCATTCGGCGACATCAGATCGGCACCCGCGGTTATGCCTACCAGCCCGCCGAGTATGCCGTTCAGGAACATGGTCAGGTCGTAATTCTTATACAGGGCGGTGGAAGCGAGGAAAGCCCCTATACCACCAGCCGCCGCCGCCAGTGAGGTAGTGACCAGGACCAGTGAGGTGACGGCGGGATCGGCGGAAAGCACCGATCCTCCATTGAATCCGAACCAGCCCAGCCATAGTATGAGTACCCCTGCAGATGCCAGGGGCAGGTTGTGTCCGGGTATGGCCTGCGTCCTTCCGTCCTCGTCGAATTTTCCGATTCGGGGCCCCAATAAGGCAATGGCGACCAGGGCCGCCCATCCCCCCACGGAATGAACCAGGGTGGATCCCGCGAAGTCATAGAAACCCTCGGCCTCGCCTATGCGGAGCTTCGAGAGGAATCCTTCTCCCCATTGCCACGATCCGACTATGGGATATACGAGCCCCACATATATCAGAGTAAAGATCATGAAGGGCCCGATCTTAATCCGTTCGGCAACGGCACCCGAAACTATGGTAGCCGCGGTGGCGGCAAACATCCCCTGAAAAAGGAAGTCGGTCCAGTACGTATACCCCCCGTCGGCATAGGCTATGGTGAGTCCGTCTTCGCTTATGGGCAGTCCAAAACCCGCAAATTTCAAAAAGCCCGTGTCTCCCTCTTCAAATCCCGGATACATCAGGTTAAATCCACCGATGTAGTATACCAGCAGGCCTACACATATGATAAAGACGTTTTTGAAGAGTATGTTCACCGTATTTTTCTGCCGTGTGAGCCCGATCTCCAGCAGGGAAAAACCCAGGTGCATGAAAAATACCAGCCCCGTGCAGACCATCATCCAGACATTATTGGCGGTAAATATCGCTTGATCCATGATTGCTACTTGATTTGTCGATCCTAGTTAATGCCGGCCTGGCCGTTTTCTCCGGTTCGGATGCGGTAGGCCTCCGTAACTTCGCTAATAAATATCTTTCCGTCCCCCACATTTCCTGTGGCCGCGGATCTCAGTATGGCATCTACGGTTCGATCGAGGAATTCATCAGACACCACTATGGAGAGGTACCTGCGTTGTATATCGGTGGTACTGTAGGCAATCCCACGGTAAACGTGACCCTGCTTCTCGTTGCCCACTCCGGTCACGTCCCAGTAACTGAAGAAGTTTACCTCCACGGCGTGGAGGGCCTTTTTCACTTCATCAAACTTCGATTTTCGAATAATGGCTTCTACTTTTTTCATGAATGTCGAGTTGTACCGATCCAAATATATAGGCGTGTGCATCAGAACGCCCAAAAGCGGGTGGAATTGCGATTCAGTTTTCAGGACTTCAAAAAATTGGATACAGATTATTATGGATTTAATAATCAAAGGGGCGGGAGATACCGGTTCGGTTCATGTCCAGCCACGGGCGAGGTAGCCCCCGAGTATAAAGACCAGCCATCCGGCCATCCAGCTGATAAAGGTGTAGGAAGCGGTGGCTACAATACCTTTGAGGTCGTAGAGCTGAGACTGTTCGAAGATCCAGGTGGAGAAGGTGGTCAGGGCTCCGCAGAAACCGACGGCAAAGAGCACGTACTGAGCAGAACTCAGACCGGATTTATCTCTTAGGCCAATAATGAAACCTAGAAGCAGGCAACCCAGGACGTTGGAAAGAAACGTGGCCCAGAAGAAACCAGGATCCTCCCTTTTCAGCCATAAACCGATCAGGTATCTGGTAGTTGCTCCAAGTCCTCCTCCCAGAAAAGCAAACAGCAATGGCTTCACAAGATGTAATCACGTATTTAAACGGCTTTCTTGTACTCTGCCTGGGGGATCTTGCGCTCCATAATGGATGGAACCTGGGTCTCTCTCAGTTTACGGATAGGTCGTCTGAACATCTCCTTTGCGCCATTCACACTGAACAGCAGCAAGGCAGCATTCAGCACGAGCAGAGAGGCCAGGATGTAGAGTAGAACCGTCATGATTTTTGTTGATATCCAATACAAATGTAATCCTTTTCACCATCTGGCAAGGTTTTGCAGGATTATTGTTGCGAATGGCCTCAGAGCTGTTGCGTACAGCTAATTCAGGCGGTTGCAGTAAGGAAGTACTTGAATGCGAATAGAAGCAGAACGAAGAGGCCGAAAGCGACGATCACCCACCAGGCCCCTTTGAAATACTTTCGGTGAAATTCCCTTTGGCCCCTGTACTGGAAGAAAAGCACGATGCCAAAAACGATAAGGAACAGTATGCTGAAAATGATTCTGCCTGTCGACATAGCGATTGCGTTGGAGTCCGAGGGCCGTCTTTAATGTACGGCTACTCTCCAGCCGTAGGGATCCTCTGCCCGTCCGTACTGTATGTCCATCAGGGCATTCTTTAGCTGCAGGGCCATGGAGTCCGCCGCGATCTCCGGCAACTCAAATTTCTTATCCCGGAACCCGAAGCCCGAGATCGGGCTGACCACTGCCGCCGTACCGGCTCCGAAGAGTTCTTTCAAGGTTCCCGCCTCTGCGGCTTCCACGAGTTCGCTTACCCGCACCGGCCGAACCTCGACGTCTATTCCCCGGTCCCGGGCCAATTGAATCAGGCTTTTGCGCGTGATACCGTCGAGTATGCTGTCGCTTACCGGACTGGTAAGCAGGGTGTCTCCCACGCGCATGAAAATATTCATGGTGCCGGCTTCCTCAATGAATTCATGCGTTCCGGCATTGGTCCAGATAATCTGCTGATAGCCCTGTTCCCTGGCCAGCGCCGTTGGGTAGAACTGACCGGCGTAGTTTCCGGCCGCCTTGGCGTAGCCGAATCCTCCTGGAGCCGCCCGGCTAAAGTCTTCCTCGATTTTTACGCGAACCTCTCCGGAATAGTACTTGTTAGCCGGTGCACAAATGATCATGAAGGTGAATTCTTCGGATGGACTGGCAATGATTCCTTCCTGGGAGGCGATCGCAAAAGGACGGATATACAGGCTGCTGCCCCAGGGCTCGGGTACCCAGGAGCTATCGGTGTGGACCAGCGTCTGCAACCCTTCCATGAAGAGGTCTTCCGGAACTTCAGGTATGTACATACGGACGGCAGACTTGTTAAACCGGCGGATATTATCCATCGGCCGAAACAGGTAGACCTTACCGTCCTGGCCCCGGTACGCCTTCATACCTTCGAATATGGCCTGGCCATAGTGAAAAACGCGGGAAGATGGACTCATTTTAATGGGGCCGTAGGGTACGATCCTCGGCTCCTGCCAGTTGCCCTCCCGGAAATCACAGACGAACATATGATCCGTAAAGAGCTCTCCGAATTTGAGATTATCGATGTCCATTCCAGCCAGCCGACTGCTTTCACTGCGCTCGATAGCAATATTCATCAGATCCTAGGTTTTGGACTGCAAAGATAACCCTGAAAACACATATATGGAAGGGAACCCCTACTTTAGTGGGGCTGTACCCTGCCGCGACTCTGAATATGGATCGAAGAATAATTGAGACCTCCGATGGCTCCAGGACCCTGTATCTGCCGGAACTGGACGAGACCTACCATTCCCGCCATGGGGCTGTGCAGGAATCCCGGCATGTGTTCATCGAACAGGGATACCGAAAACTGGATGCCGTCCCACTACGCATACTCGAGATGGGCCTGGGAACGGGTTTAAATGCCCTGCTTACCTGGCTCGAATCCCGGACCTGCGGCCGGCAGGTGGAATACCAGACGGTGGAGGCCTATCCCTGCGCACCAAATGAGGCCTTATCGATGGGGTATGCCGAATTCCTGACCTCGCGTCCGGAGGAAACACAGCAAGCAAACCGGTTTTTGCTGGATATACATCAGGCGGAAGGCGGCCGGTGGACCGAAATATCACCCGGGTTCCGAATCCGTAAATGGCTTCAGCCGGTGGCCAACTTTCCCGGACAGAAAGGCATCGACCTGGTATACTACGATGCATTCGGTGCCCGGGTTCAGCCTGAACTCTGGGAGCTGCCCGCACTAGAAAAGTTTGCAGGTGGCCTGTCCCCGGGAGGGGTATTCGTGACCTACTGTGCCAAGGGCTCCGTCCGCCGGAGCTTGCAGGAGCTGGGTCTTTGGGTGGAACGGCTTCCGGGACCCCCCGGGAAAAGAGAAATGCTCCGGGCGACCCTAGGCCGTTAAGGGTTCCATAAAGCCCGGCCTGTTCGTCAGGGAATCCAGTATCTTTGGCAACAAAAAGGATGAAAGTTCTCATAAGCGGAGGTACGGGACTCGTGGGCACGGAACTGATGCAGGAACTCAAGAGGAACCACATCCCGTTTGCCTACCTGAGTACGTCCCGGGAGAAGCTGAAAGACCGCTTTCAGGGAAAAGGATACTATTGGAACCCGGGTCTCGGTGAAATTGATATGAATGCCTTCGAAGGCATCACCCATGTGGTTAACCTGGCCGGATCCAGCATAGCGGAACGGTGGACTCCCGCGAACCGCGAAAAGATTCTCAACAGCCGCGTTCAAAGTACCTTAACCCTTCGGAAGGCCATAGTGGAGGTCGGCCATGAGAACATCGAAAAATTCGTATCTGCTTCGGCCATAGGGATATATCCCAGTTCCCGCTCCCGTTTATACACCGAAAACGAACCGGATACCGGTAAGGGGTTCCTTGCCGAAGTGGTCCGTTCATGGGAAGAGGCTACCCTGCAGGTAGCGCAGTTGGGAGTTCCCGAAGTCCGCCTGCGAATCGGCCTGGTACTGGCCCGTGAAGGCGGCGCCCTACCCAAATTGCTCACTCCTGTTAAATGGGGTTTTGGGGCGGCTTTCGGTAGCGGTGAACAATGGCAATCCTGGATTCATATCCGGGATCTGGCCTCCATCATTCGCTTCGCTCTGGAAGAGGAGGAGATTGCCGGAGTGTACAACGCGGTAGCGCCCAATCCCGTTTCTCAGGAAAAGCTCGTTAAAGCGATGGGAGATGTCACGGGACGCCCGGTCTGGCTGCCTGCCATTCCCGGTCTGCTGGTCAAGATCGCTTTCGGAGAGATGTCCGCCGTGCTTTTGGAGAGTCAGCGCGTGAGTTCACGAAAGCTTCAGGATGCCGGTTTCCGATTCGACTACGTGAATATTCGCAGTGCTCTGGAGGATATCCTCACCTGATTCCGGGTTAGATACCCGGCGGAATTTCCGGACTGCTTCAGGTTGCTTACTTTTGGTGACATTTTGGCATATTTGCCGGACTGGCAAGTTATTTGACCCCTCGATTAAAACGATTACCCTAAAATGAGTAAAGACGTAGAATTGCCCGATTCGGAGCAGGAGAAGAATACGGCTGAGGACAAGGAGATACAAGAAACTCAGGAAGAACAGGAGGTTCGGGAGCAAACCGAGCCGAGCCTGGAAGAGCAACTGGCCGGGGAAAAGGAAAAATTCCTCCGCCTGTTTGCCGAGTTTGAGAACTACAAAAAACGCACCCAGAAGGAGCGGTTGGAGCTCTTCCGGACTGCCGGACAGGAAGTCATCCAGGCCTTGCTGCCTGTACTGGACGATTTTGATCGCGCGCTGGCCGAAATGAACAAGGCCGGTGCGGATCAGTGGATCGAAGGCGTGGGCCTGATCCATCAAAAGTTCACCGAGACCCTCAGGCAGAAAGGCCTGGAGCCCATCGAGCTGGAGCAGGGTGCGGCCTTCGATCCGGAGTTGCACGAAGCGGTTACCCAAATTCCCTCTCCTGAAGAATCGCTTAAGGGAAAGGTGATTGACGTGGTAGAGACCGGCTACCGACTCGGCGATAAAATTATCCGTCACCCCAAGGTGGTCGTCGGGCAATAACCAAGCAAGGATGAAAAAAGACTATTACGAAGTTCTGGGCATTTCGAAAGATGCTAGCGAGGCTGAGATCAAGAAGGCTTACCGGAAGAAGGCACTGGAATTCCATCCGGATAAGAATCCGGGGGACAGCCATGCCGAGGAGGAATTCAAGCGGGCGGCTGAGGCTTACGAGGTGCTGAGCGATCCCGAAAAGAGGGCACAGTACGACCGCTATGGTCACGACGCCTTTACCGGCGGTGGATTCGGTGGCGGCGGGATGAATATGGAGGACATCTTCAGCCAGTTCGGGGATATTTTCGGAGGGGCTTTTTCTGGTGGATTCGGTGGATTTGGTGGATTCGGTGGCCAGCGTCGGGTGAAGGGAAGCAATCTTCGCATCCGGGTTAAGCTGGATCTGGAGGAGGTCGCGTCCGGGGTGGAAAAGAAGGTGAAGGTTCGCAGGAAGGTGAAGGCCGAAGGCGTGACCTACCGTAATTGTCCTACCTGCCAGGGAACCGGTCAGGTCACTAAAATTGCCAACACCATACTCGGCCGCATGCAGACCTCCACTACCTGTAACCAGTGCGGGGGCAGCGGACAGGTGATCGACCAAAAACCTCCCGGCGCCGATGCCGAGGGCATGGTGGCTCGCGAGGAAACCGTTTCGGTCAAGATACCTGCCGGCGTGGAATCGGGCATGCAGCTCAAGATATCAGGCAAAGGAAATGAGGCTCCGGGCAATTCCATACCCGGTGACCTGCTAGTACTTATCGAGACCAATGAACATCCTACCCTAAAGCGGGAAGGAGATAACCTCCATTACGACCTGTACATCAGCATACCGGAGGCCGTTCTCGGCACCTCGAGGGAGATCGATACCATTGGGGGCAAGGTCCGCATCAAGCTGGAAGCCGGCATACAGTCCGGCAAAATTCTCAGATTAAGGGATAAGGGCATAAATTCCCTGAACGGATACGGTACGGGCGATCTTCTCGTCCATGTCAATGTGTGGACCCCTCAGGAGCTGAGCAAAGAACAGCGGGATTTCTTCGAAAAAATGAAGGAAGACAGCCATTTTGTTCCAAGTCCGAAGAAATCAGACAAGTCGTTTTTCGACAAGGTAAAGGATATGTTTTCCTAGTAAATTCGGCTGTTTGCATTAAAAATTTTGACGTATATTTGACTTAGGTATTGTTAAACAATATCAATTTTCTTTTTCATAGCAATTTTTTTCCCATCCTTAAATTCGTTTAAGGGTGGGTTTTGTTTTTTATGTAGCCCTTCTTCTTAGTCGCTGGTTTCCAGAGCGTCATGTCATGAGCTTCTCGCTGTTCCGATGCGGGAATTCCGCAAAAAAGCACAACCGCTCTATTTACTTATATTTGACGCATGCACCCCGCAGATCCTGTTATCCGAGTAGAAGACGTCTGCAAGAGGTACGGAAACCATCAGGCGCTGACCGACATCAGTCTGACCATACCCTCGAATACCATCTATGGCCTTTTGGGGCCTAATGGTGCAGGAAAGACGTCTCTCATACGGATCATCAATCAAATTACGTATCCCGATTCGGGACGGGTTTTTTTCGAAGGAGAACCCCTCGCTCCTGAACACATAGGCAGGATCGGCTACCTCCCGGAGGAACGCGGCCTCTACAAGGGTATGCGCGTGGGTGAACAGGCCCTCTATCTGGCGCAGCTTAAGGGACTGAGTAAGACCGAGGCCCGGAGGCGCTTGATGCACTGGTTTGAGAAACTGGAAATCGGGGACTGGTGGAACAAGAAGATACTGGAGCTTTCCAAGGGCATGGCCCAAAAGATCCAGTTCATAGTAACGGTGCTTCACGAGCCCAGGTTGCTCATTTTTGATGAGCCCTTTAGTGGATTCGATCCGATCAATGCCCAGAAGATCAAGGACGAAATCCTGGAACTCAAGGACCAAGGTGCGTCCATCATTTTTTCCACCCATCGTATGGAGTCGGTAGAGGAGTTGTGCGAGTACATTGCACTAATACACAATTCCGAAAAACTGCTGGAGGGCCGGCTGAGTGAAATCAAGAAGGAATACCGCAAGAATGAATTCGCCGTTGTGCTCCATGTGGATGGGGAATACCGGAACCTGTTGGGGGAACTCGAAAAGCGATTCAAAATTGATGGCGCCCGGTATATCGATCGGGACGGGCTCCTGGAGTTTCAGCTCAACCTGCCCTGTCCCGACACGCGGGAAGTCCTGCACTACCTGTCGGACAAAGCGGCCATACAGCGTTTTGAAGAACTCATACCCACGGCCAACGATATATTTATACGAACCGTTCAATCCGGGGCCGGTCATGAATAAGCTCAACCTGATCATCGTCCGTGAATACCTGGCCAAGGTACGGAACCGGTCCTTTATAGTGATGACCTTCCTCAGCCCGGTGCTGATGGTGGCCATGGTCGTACTGATTGCCTTCCTTACCCGGGTCAACGATAGTGAGAAGCGGGTCATTGCAGTTCTCAACGAGAGTGAATTCTTCCGGGAAGATTTTGAGCACACGGCCTCCATGTCCTTCCTGCAGTTCAGGGATCTTCCACTCGAAGAGGCCATGGATTCGGTTCAGTCCATGGGGTTTTACGGGCTCATTTACATCCCGGAATATCCTACGGCCGTGCAGTCCGCAGACAGCTCATTTTTCTACTCCAAGGAAAGTCCGGTCAGTCTGCTGCTCGAGCAGATCGAGGGTACCCTGGAGCGTACCCTGCGGGAGGAGCGCTTGAGGAACCTTGGCGTGAGCGAGGCGGATTTCTCCGGGGTAGGTCGGGAATTTGAGATACGCACTGCGACCTATGGAGGGGAAGAGAATATTAAGGGCATCAGCGAGATCAAGGCCTTTATTGGAGGAGGATTCGGTTACCTCATCATGATGTTCATCATTATCTACGGCGGTTTCGTCATGCGCAGCGTAATCGAGGAAAAAACCAGCCGGATCATTGAAGTGATTATCTCTTCAGTAAAGCCTTTCGAGCTGATGCTCGGTAAAATAATAGGTACTTCCCTGGCCGGGGTTACACAATTTCTGATTTGGATTGTAGCTGGCGGCCTTTTGCTGATCATTACGCTGCTGGTCCTGGGAATCGATCCCGGCATATTGTTCGACCGGGCGGACCTCAAGGCGATGACCGCCGGAGTCTCCTCCGAATTTTCTCCGGAGACTTTTATGAGGATAAAATCCATTGGGAGCGAAATCCTGCGTATTCCCTGGAATCTGCTCATCTTCTTCTTCCTGGTCTACTTCGTTTTAGGGTACCTGATCTACAGTTCCATCTATGCCGCCATAGGTGCGGCCGTAGATAACGAAACGGATACCCAGCAGTTCATTTTCCCGATTATACTGCCCCTGATGCTGGCCATTTATGTGGGCTTTTTCTCGGTGTTCAGCAATCCCCATGGCCCCATAGCCGTTGGGTTCTCCCTTTTTCCCCTGACTTCACCCATTGTTATGCTCATGAGGCTACCCGGGGGCATAGGCGAAAACGGGGTGCCTCTCTGGCAACTCATGCTATCGATATTCCTTTTAGTGGTAACTTTTCTGGGTGTGGTCTGGGTAGCCGCAAAGATCTATCGGGTCGGGATACTCATGTATGGTAAAAAAACAACCTATCTGGAGCTCTGGAGATGGTTAAGGTACTAAATAGTGATAATGGATGCACTTAAGGACTTTTTCAGCAATGACTTTTTTCGTGCCCTTCAGCGAATATTAAATGCGGGTCCCGAGATACCTATCGGTGAGGATCGCTCCATTCACCTCACCCTGGGTCTTATACTGACCCTGGTATTTGTCTATGCCGCAACCGGGTTTTTACTCAAATGGCTGCGCCGGCTTATTACCCGGAACATGAAGGAGGAGGATAAACTCAAGTTCATCAGTGTCTTCAAGTTTATCAACTATACGGTTTACCTGACGGTAATCCTGATAACCCTGAGCGCGGCGGGGATCAATGTCACCGTCTTACTTACCGCCTCTGCCGCCTTGCTGGTTGGACTGGGACTGGCCCTGCAGGTATTGTTTCAGGACATCATCGCCGGTATCATGATCATCGTGGACAAATCCGTGCTGGTCGGCGATGTGGTCGAAGTAGAGGGCAAGGTAGGCCGAATCTTTGAAATTAAGTTGCGTACTACCCGTGCACTTACCCGGGACGATCGAGTGATCGTTATCCCCAACCACAAGTTCATCAGCGATACGGTCTACAACTTTACCCAGAACAACCGCACTACCCGGGAGTCCGTCCAGGTTGGGGTTTCGTACAGTTCTCAACCCGAACAGGTCAGGCAGGTCCTGCTCGATGCGGCTGCTTCACACGGGGAGGTGTTGAAATACCCGCAACCCTTTGTGACCTTTGACGATTTCGGGGATTCTGCGTTGATTTTCAACCTGCATTTCTTTGTAAACGATAGTTTTCGCACCCCTTTTATAGAGAGTAACCTGAGGTTCGAAATCTTCCGGAGGTTCCGTGAGTCCGGAATCGTAATACCGTTTCCACAGCGTGACCTTCACGTGTATCGTTGGCCAGAGCAACCTCTGTCCACCCAAACCGATGGGAGGGAAAACCCGTCCTAGGTTCTGGCCTTCTGCCCGGTGGACGTTACCTTTGTTGCCGTGGCGGAAATCCACCTCAAGCATTGGACTATGGCGCAAATACTGTTAATTGAAGACGAGGCTAGCATCAGGCGCGTTCTGAGTAAAATCCTTAAAGAGGAGAGCGATTCCTACACGGTACTTGAGGCCGAAAACGGAGAAAAGGGTCTCCAGGTCCTGGAAAATGAGGAAATTGATCTTGTTCTCTGCGATATCAAAATGCCTAAGATCGATGGAATCGAAGTGTTGGAGCGTTCGCGCAAAACCCGCCCTGAGGTTCCCTTTATCATGATATCGGGACACGGCGACCTGGAGGTGGCCGTACAGAGTATGAAGTTGGGTGCTTTTGATTATATCAGTAAGCCTCCGGACCTGAACCGCTTACTCACCACCGTTCGAAATGCCCTGGACCGGAAGGAACTCGTTACGGAAAACCGGAATCTTCGCAAACGGGTGGACAAGAACTACGAGATGATCGGCGACAGCCAGGAACTCCGGCAGGTCAAGGAGATCATTGAGAAGGTCGCCCCAACCGACGCCCGGGTGCTGATTACGGGCAGCAATGGCACGGGCAAGGAACTCGTGGCGCATTGGCTTCATCAGAAGAGTGAACGATCCACTAATCCAATGCTGGCCGTCAATTGTGCGGCCATACCCTCGGAGCTGATCGAAAGCGAACTGTTCGGACATGTGAAGGGGGCCTTCACCTCGGCAGTTAAGGACCGGGCCGGAAAGTTTGAGGCCGCGAATAAGGGTACCCTGTTCCTGGACGAGATTGGCGATATGAGTCTCGCCGCCCAGTCCAAAGTGTTACGAGCCCTTCAGGAGAACAAAATATCTCGCGTGGGTTCGGATAAGACCATAGCGGTGGACGTGCGTGTACTGGCAGCTACCAACAAAGATCTAAAAGAGGAAATCCGCGCCGGACGTTTCCGTGAGGATCTCTTTCACCGACTGGCTGTGATCGAAATCCGCGTACCTTCCCTGAACGAACGCAGGGGGGATATACCGGCTCTCGCAGAGTACTTTGCGGGCCAGATCGCAGAGCAGCAGGGCCGTCCCCCGAAAACCTTCAGCAAGAAGGCTATGAAGCTCATACAGGAAATGGATTGGACAGGTAATATCCGTGAATTGCGTAATGTGGTGGAGCGGTTGCTCATACTCGGTGGGAATCCCATAGACGAGGACGATGTTACTCGGTATGCGATGAAGTGAAAGCGGGCGGTCTTAAATCAGCTGTAGAAAGCCGATCAGACTCCTGAGCAGCCCCAGTATACCAATAACAAGACTGGTGGCGATGAGTATTTTTTTCAGCTTCATGGACAGGTCAGATTTGGGATTTCCTGAAACGCATGTCTAATCTAAATCCATTCGGTGTATGCTGAGCGAAAACATCGACCAATGACGGAAAAATCACCGTCAAATGAACTTAAAGGGACTACAATTACCGGGAAGTTTTCCCTGGTGGTGGCAGGCCTGCAATTAAACGAATATAACTGCCGATAATCCTATGATCGAAGCCGATGATTTCCAGGTAAAGGCTCCTTTGGACCTTTCCAGAGCGCCATCCATCTATGCCCGACCCGCAACGAAACAGGAACTGAAGAAACAACTCAATGATACCCGGGAGTCGCTGGCAGATTTTCAGGACCGCATGTACGCCCACCGCAAGTATGCGGTACTGATCTGCATACAGGGTATGGATACTGCCGGAAAGGACAGCCTGATCCGGGAAGTCTTTAAGGAGTTTAACGTGCGGGGGGTAAATTGCTACAGCTATAAGGTACCCTCGAAGAGGGAACATCGACAGGACTACTTGTGGAGGCACTATAGGGACTTACCCGAGCGGGGTAAGTTCGCAGTATATAATCGCACGCATTACGAAAATGTCATCGTTACCCGGGTACATCCGGAATATCTGGAGAGCGAGCATATACCTTCACTATATGGCCCCGAAGGCTTCCGTATCCCGGGCGAGGACTTCTGGGACCAGCGCTTCGAACAGATCAACCAGTTTGAGCGACACCTGATTCAGAACGGAACCCGTATCTTCAAGTTCTTCCTGAATATTTCGCGGGAGGAACAGCGCCACAGGCTCCTCAGGAGACTGCATAAGCCCGAGAAGAATTGGAAGTTTTCGGTAGCCGATCTGGAAGAACGCAAGCTCTGGGACCGCTACCAGGAAGTGTATCAGGACGCCATCAACCGGACGAGCACGGTGGACTCTCCCTGGTTTATTGTGCCCTCGGACAACAAGAGGTGGTCGAGGGTGATCGTCGCCGAAATACTGCGGCAGCGGTTGATGGAAATGACCGATGTGGTGTACCCGGAGCCGGCTAAGGAAGTACAGGAACAAAAAGAAGCGATAATTCATGAGTTGGAAAATGAATCATAAGACAGGGCTTTCGGATATATTCTGGGTACTGTTGTTGGGTATGGTAATGACTTTACCCTCCGTTTACGGGCAGTATGCCGGGGAACCTGCATTATCCCCCAACGCGGACTCTTTGAGAATACGGGCTTTTTTCGATACGGCCCTCACCAACGGCCAGACGTATACATGGCTGAGGCACCTGTCCACCCAGATCGGAGGAAGGCTTTCGGGTTCGGTGGAACTCGAGCTCGCGGTGGAATACACCCGTAAGGAAATGAATAAACTCGGCCTGGATCGGGTGTGGCTTCAGGAAGTGGAGGTTCCCCGGTGGGTACGGGGTGCACCCGAGTATGCCTATATGGAGACGGGTCGGGGGTTCACGACACGACTACCCATTGCCGCCCTTGGGGGTTCGGTAGCCACTCCTATAGGCGGGATGAAGTCCGAAGTAGTCGAAGTCCGGGATTTCGATCAGCTGGATTCCCTAGGGGTCAAAGGCGTGGCAGGCAAGATCGTATTTTTTAACCGCCCCATGGACCCCCTGCAGATTAATACCTTCAATGCCTATGGAGGAGCCGTTGATCAGCGGGTTGAGGGCGCGCGCAGAGCGGTGGGCTATGGTGCCCTGGGGGTGATCGTGCGTTCGATGAACCTGCGACTGGATGACTTTCCGCATACGGGAACCTTGTCCTACGGGAATCTGCCTGAAACCATGCGCATCCCAGCCGCTGCCATTAGCACC
Organism: uncultured Flavobacteriaceae bacterium; assembly: GCA_964550895.1. Classification (GTDB taxonomy): domain Bacteria; phylum Bacteroidota; class Bacteroidia; order Flavobacteriales; family Flavobacteriaceae; genus CAZKAP01. The sequence goes on along the minus strand of CAZKAP010000013.1, from coordinate 47,744 downwards.
AATGGGGCCGAATTATTGAGCGCAACACTGCGGCTGGATCCCAGGACCCGGTTCTTCATGAAACTCAATTGCGAGAACCTGCCGGATGTTACATCCCATAATGTCATAGGAGAAATTCGGGGTTCCCGTTACCCCGAGGAAGTCATCGTTGTGGGAGGACATCTCGATTCCTGGGATTTGGGAGACGGATCGCACGATGACGGGGCGGGTTGTGTGCAAAGCATGGAAGTGCTGAGGCTCTTCAAAGAGACCGGATACCGCCCACAGAGGACCATAAGAGTGGTGTTGTTTACCAACGAAGAGAATGGTTTACGGGGCGGTCGTCGGTACGCCGACTGGGTGCATTCCCTGTCGGAAAAGCACGTACTCGCCCTGGAGAGCGATAGCGGTGGGTTCACTCCCCGCGGGTTTTCCCTGGACTGTACCGACGATCAATACCGTCAGATAGAGACCTGGAAGCCGCTCTTTGCACCCTACTACATTCACTTATTCGCCAGGGGTGGGAGCGGAGCGGATATAAGTCCGCTCAGGGACGGGAAGGTGGTCCTCGCCGGACTGAAACCGGATTCTCAGCGGTATTTCGAGCACCATCATACCGAGAATGACACCTTCGAATTTATCAATGAGCGGGAATTGGCTATGGGGGCCGCTACTATGGCCGGACTGGTATATCTGGCAGACAAATACGGATTCAAATAACTGTAATCATTCAATATGCAAGATGGAATTTATGCCCGGATTATAACGGGTAAAGGAGAGGTAAGGGTTCGACTGACTCACGAGCAGACCCCCGGTACCGTTGCGAATTTTGTGAGTCTGGCCGAAGGTAGCCAGAAACGGATTCCGGGAGACCGGCCCTTCTACGACGGCCTGAAGTTTCACCGGGTCATTTCAGACTTTATGATACAAGGCGGGTGCCCCAAGGGCACCGGGGTTGGAGGACCAGGCTATCAATTCGATGACGAGATTCGCCCGGATCTCAAGCACGACAGGCCCGGTATACTTTCCATGGCCAACGCGGGACCGGGAACCAATGGAAGCCAGTTCTTCATTACCCATGTACCCACACCCTGGCTCGATGGTAAACACACGGTCTTTGGTGAGGTGGTCGCCGGACAGGAGGTCGTTGATGCCGTAGTTCAGGGCGATGTGATCGATTCGCTGACCATCGAGCGAATCGGGAGCGAGGCCTCGCAGTGGAATGCAGACGAGGAGTTCGATAGGTTTGTTTCGTCACGTGAAGACCGCGCCAGGCAGGCACAGGCACGACTGGAATCCGAAATGGACGAGCTGGCCAGGAGTTTCAGCAAGACCGGCAATGGACTTCGATACCGTGTTTTAAAGGAAGGGGATGGGCCGGCCGCTTCGAAGGGAAACCGGGTAAAGGTACACTACGAGGGGAAGCTCAGCGACGGAACCGTGTTCGACTCTTCGTTCAGCCGCAAGGAGCCTTTTGAATTTACGCTGGGAACAGGCCAGGTCATTCCGGGCTGGGATGAGGGCATCGCACTGTTAAAGGTAGGAGACCAGGCGGAATTCGTCATTCCTCCGGATCTGGGCTATGGCCAGAGAGGGGCAGGCGGAGTTATCCCTCCGAATGCCATATTGATTTTTCGGGTGGAACTGGTCGCGGCGGTTTAAACGCTATTCTTCCAACCTGTTGCGTTCGTTAAGGCTAAAGGTGATCAACAGGGCGTTCAGGAGAAGAAGGCAGGAGAAGGCTATCCAGAAAGTTGTCATTTTTAGTAAGGTTTAAGGCTTTTGTTTCACAATTGGGAAACAATTAAGAAAACGTTTACCCTACTTTATAACGCAGCAATTCGTCGAATAGCTATACTGAGATGAAAAAAAAATGCGAGAGCGGCCCAACCTAAATCTACCGGAGCCTCAGGGCTTCCACTTTATGTTACAGCCCAGGCTGGGCTTCTGGACGGGATCGATGGGTCGGTTTTCCAACAGGGCATCCAGGGCGGAACGCAGGGAATCCCCGGTCACGGGAACCCCGTTTTGTGGTCGTGAATCGTCCAGCTGTCCCCGGTAAACCAACTGCAGATTGCCGTCGAAGAGGTAGAAATCAGGAGTACAGGCCGCATGGTAGGATCGGGCAACTTCCTGACTTTCGTCGAACAGATAGGGAAACGGATACCCCTCTTCCCGGGCAACCTGCCTCATCTTTTCCGGCGCATCTTCGGGATAGTTCCGTATGTCATTACTGGATATGGCTATACATCCGACGCCCCGGGACATGTAGTCGCGGGCCAGAGAGACTATACCTGCGTTTACATGCTTCACAAACGGGCAGTGATTGCATATAAACATGATCAGGGTCGCTCTAGGGCCTTTGAGTTCACCGAGCAGCATAACTTCTTCCGTGACGGCATCCCGGAGTTTAAAATCGGGTGCCTCGGTTCCCAAAGGGAGCATATTGCTTTCCGTTCGAGCCATAATGGGATTTTCGCTATAGTATGAGGCGGGAGGGAACTATCAAATATCGTCGAAATCGATATCCATATATCCGTTGCTTCCGGGATCGGGTCCTTTGGCATCCCCTTCATTCGTATCCTCTTTCCTGAAGTCCTTCTGATGGCGCTCCGATATGACCTCCTCTCCCTTGGCATCGATGATAAAGTCCATCATCTCGCTCATGTGTTCCCTGAACGAATCGAAATCCTCCTTGTAGAGGTATATCTTGTGTTTCTTGTAGTGAAAGGAGCCATCCTCGTTTGTAAACTTCTTACTTTCCGTGATGGTGAGGTAATAATCTCCTGCCTTGGTGCTTCGGACGTCGAAAAAATAGGTTCTTCTGCCCGCCCTGAGTACCTTGGAATGGATCTCCTCCTGTGCGCCTAAATCTTTTTCACTCATGGTTACCGTGGGTTGCTCGGTACTTTCCTCAAAAATGTAAAAAAAAACCTAAGCTGACAACTTTAATTTAGGCGTCCCTGCCGGCCAGCTGTTCTTCGTATAAATCCCGATAATATCCCGGTTCTGAGAGCAATACGTCGTGAGTCCCCTCCTGTATGATGCGACCGTCTTCGATCACCAGTACGCGATCCGTGTGCTTTGCGGTGCTTACCCGGTGACTGACCAGCAGGGTGGTTTTGCTGGCAGAGATGTCCCTGATATGACCCAGTATGACTTCTTCCGTCTCCGTGTCGACTGCCGACAGGCAATCGTCAAAGGCGAAGATTTCGGGATCCTTGATCAGGGCCCGGGCAATGGAAACCCGCTGTTTCTGTCCGCCACTGAGGGATATTCCCCGTTCGCCCAGCACGGTTTCGTAACCGTCTCTGAAGCCCTCGATATTGTCGTGAACGGCGGCCAGGCGAGCAGCCTGTTCAATATCTTCGGGAGTGGCTTCGGCCTTACCGACCCCAATGTTGTTGCGAATCGAATCGGAAAACAGGAATCCGTCCTGGGGAACGACTCCCATGGCCGAACGGAGGTGTTGCAGGGAGAATTCCTTAAGGGGCTTGCCGTCTATTCGAATCTCGCCCGTGTCCACTTCGTACAGCCTGCCCAGCAGATCCAACAGGGTTGATTTTCCCGATCCGGTTCGCCCCATGATCGCGTAGGTCTGTCCGGGATCTATTCGGAAACTCACTCCGTCCAGGGCCTTGATACCCGTATCCGGATAGGTAAAGGAAACCTCTTCGAATTCGATCGCTCCCTTTATGGGGTCCCTGCAGAAGCCGTCATCCAGGATTTCAGGACGCTGCTGTAGAAATTCGTTGATCCTCTTCTGTGAGGCCGCGGCCCTTTGAATGACTGAGGTTAGCCAGCCTACCACGGCCACGGGCCAGGTCAGCATGTTCACATACATGATGAACTCGGCTATGATCCCAAGCGATTCGATCTCTCCGTTGATGTACTGCATCCCCCCTATGTACATGACGAATAGGTTGCTAACACCGATCAGGAGGATCATCAGCGGAAAAAACCAGGCATTTACCTTGGCAAGGCTCATGCTCACATCCTTTCCCTTATCCGCCAGCCTGTCGAGTTCAGCCTGGGTCTGCTCCTCCAGGGTATATGCCTTGATCACGGAAATGCCGGAAAACGTCTCCTGAGTAAACGTGGAGAGTTCCGAAAGGAATTCCTGTACCCGGGTGCTTCGCTCGTGAATCACCCGGGAGATCACGTAGATGAGAACAGAGAGCACCGGGAGCGGCAACACGGTATAAAAGGCGATTTCAGGTGCCTTGATAAACATGAGCGGGAGCAGGCACGCGAAGAGGGTCAGGTTGGTAATTCCGTACATGATGACCGGACCACAGTACATGCGGACCTGACTGACATCCTCGGAGATTCGGTTCATGAGGTCGCCGATCCGGTTTCGTTTATAGAAACTGAGACTGAGGCGCTGATAGTGCGCGTACACTTCATTTTTCAGGTCGTATTCGATATAGCGCGAAACATTGATGATGGTCTGACGCATCAGGAAGGTGAAAATAGCCGCCATGGCAGTAGCTCCAATGATGATTCCGATATACCCCAAGAGCTGAGCCCCGGCCTCATCGCGGTTCAGGTCGCCGGAGGCATACTGCTCGACCACCTGTATGGATTTGTTCACATAGGATGGCATAACCAGAGTGAAAACCCGGGCAACTATAGTAATCAGTATACCGAGGAGCAGCTGCCAGCGATATTTGAAAAAGTATTTATTGAGATGCGAGAGCTCCTTCATGGACCGGATTTATCGGGCTTGGGGTGTAAACTCCCCGGGGGCAAATTTAAGCGGACTGCCCGAAACTAACGCCGTGCACCTGTTAATTCATTTCTTAATTAACCGGCAAGAATGAGGTTAGCGATGTCGAGTGTAACAGATTAGAACTACTTTTGCCCTGTATTTACCCACTGCGGTAACCGACCATCGGCCTATGATCACCAGACGGCATCTTCGCGTCAAAGTCCTGCAGGGCCTCTACGCTTCGGTAAAGAACCGGGAGGTCAACCTGGAAGGGTCTCTCGCGTTTCTCCAGCAAAGCGTACAAAACACCTACTTGCTGTATCTGCTTCTTATGCGGTTTTTTGCAGAGCTTCATCTTCTGGCCGAAGAGCGCAGCAAATCAGTCGGTAAGCGCCATTTGGAAACCGATACCCGGGAATTCCCGGGTCCCTTGCTGAAAAACAGCATGCTCGCCAAAATCCGGTCGAATGCCCTGTTGGAGCAACTGTGGAACAACAAGAAGATCAATCAATGGTACCTGCATGAGGACTACGTGCGACAGGTGTACAAGGAATTGCAGGAATCCGCCTTATATACGGAGTACCGGAATCTGGAGAAGACGGGCTTCGAAGAAGATCGTGACTTCGTCGTCGAGCTGTTCCGGGAGATCATTGCTCCCAACGAAAAGATATACGAATTCCTCACCGACGAACAGCTCACATGGACAGACGACATTCCCCTGGTCAATACCTACGTGGTCAAGTTGCTCAAAAAGACTGAAGAGCACACGGGGGAGGCCCTTTTCGCTCCGGAGCTCATCAACGATAAGGAGGACTGGGAATTCTCCAGGAAGCTGCTCGAAACAACCCTGCTCAGGTACGATGAACTGGAAGGCGAACTCGAGGGCAGGACTCCGAACTGGGATAAGGAACGACTGGCGGACCTGGACGCGCTTATGCTCAAGATGGCCCTGTGCGAGTTCCTGTATTTTCCTTCCATACCCGAGAAGGTGACCATAAATGAATACCTGGAAATTGCCAAGGAGTATTCCACTCAGAAGAGCAGCCTTTTTTTGAATGGCATACTGGATAAGATGGTCAAGACCTACAGGGAAGAAGGCAAACTTCAGAAAACGGGCCGGGGATTGCTCTGAAGGCGCAGACCCGAATCGGGGCCAAAAGCGGTTAGGGGTGTGCCTATATCGCGATAATCCACTATTTTTATGCCTCGAAAAAAAACGATTATGCACAGTCTATTAAAATCAGCTGCCTTTGCCATGCTGGCAGTGCTGACCTTAGCGTCCTGTAAGCAGAGCGCCTCGGAAAAAGTACAGGAATCCAAAGTGGCCCTGGCCGAGTCCCGGGACAACGCCCAGAAGAACGTCCCAGTGATGACCTTCGAGAAAACCGAACACGACTTTGGGCGCATTCAGCAGAATACCCCTCAGGAATATACTTTCGAATTCACCAATACGGGCAAGGCCCCTCTGATTATTACGGACACCAAGACATCCTGTGGGTGTACGACCCCTAAAGTACCCAGTGAGCCCATAGCTCCCGGAGAGAAATCCGAAATCGTGGTTCGATTCAATGGAAGCGGCAAGAACCAGGTGAGCAAATCCGTGACCATAATGAATAATACGTACGAAGGTTCCCAGCAGCTGACCATTAAGGCCTTTGTCGAGGCCGCAGGAGATAGCTAGCAGGACCCCCAAGCAAATAAACTATGGAGTTTTTTCAACAGTACGGCTTCCTGATAGCCATGGTTGTGGTCATGTATTTTTTCATACTGCAACCCCAGATCAGGCGACAAAAACAGGAAAAGAAGTTTGGACAGGAGCTCAAGAAGGGAGACAGGGTCGTGACCAAGAGCGGGATGCATGGAAAGGTACTCGAGATTAATGAGAAGGACCAGACCTGTGTGCTCGAAACTATGGCCGGTAAACTGCGCTTCGACAAGTCGGCCATATCTATGGAACTGAGCTCAAGACTCAACAAGCCCGCCGAGAAAACAGGGAATTAAGGCTGGAGAACGATATAAGAAAACATTTCACCCCCGGTCTGGCCGCATGCGGCCAGACCGGGGGTGGTTCATTTCGGGAGTTTCAATTTCTGTGGTTCTTTTCCGTGAAGGTGGCTATCCTGCTGATGACCTGAACGGCCTTTTCCATGCTGTTCAGGGATATGTACTCGAAGGGGCCGCTAAAATTGTGCCCGCCGGTAAACAAGGAGATGCAGGGTAATCCCTGCCGGCTCAGATCGACGGAAAGATTCCCGCCCCGGACAGGTCGCACCAGTGGTTTAATGCCCATGGCTACCATGGAACGGGCGGCGGCTTCCACCATATGCATATGGGGCTCTATGGCATCCAGCATGTTGAAGTACAAGTCCTGAATGTCCAGCTGGAAGGCTTCGGGATACTCCTCATTCATCCGGTCGATAAAGTGGGTAAGGAGCTTTTTCCGGGCCTCGAACTGTCCCCGGTCATGGTCCCTTACCTGAACGACGAGCTTCGCCTGTTCGATCCCGCCCGTAATCTCGGACAGGTGAAAGAATCCCTCATTGCCCGAGGTCAGTTCCGGAATTTCTTCCTGGGGCAGCAATTGCAGGAATTCAAGGGCGAGACGACCGGCATTGACCATCTGACCCCGGGCGAAACCGGTATGCGACTTCCTTCCCCGGACCGTAATCCGCGCCTCAGCGGCGTTGAAGCTCTCGTACTGCAATTCACCCAGGCCCGAACCCTTCATGAAATAGGCCCATTCCGCACCGAAGGAGTCGAGGTCGAAGTGTCGTGAGCCCCGTCCGATCTCTTCGTCCGGAGCGAAGGCTATTCGTATCGGTCCGTGCTTCAGGTCGTTCTGGTTTTTGAGCAGCTCCATGGCCGTGATGATCTCGGCGAGCCCGGCCTTTCCATCCGCTCCGAGTATGCTGGTCCCGTCCGAAGTCACCAGGGTGTGTCCCTGGTAATGGTTTAATTCGGGAAACTCCTCAGGGGAGAGCCTGAGCTCCGGATTGTGTTCATTGAGTGCGATGTCCTGTCCGTCGTATGATTCAAGGATACGGTAATTTTTACCTATGCTCGGAATATCCGGGGTGGTGTCGTAATTGGCTATAAAGCCGATGGCGGGAACCCGGCTCCGCGTATTCGCCGGTAAGGTGGCCATGATATACCCGTTGATATCCACGGTAACATGTTCCATTCCGATTTCGTACAGGTCCATGACCAGTTTCTTGGAGAGGTTCTTCTGGGCAGCCGAACTCGGCGATGAGCGGGAATAGGGGTCACTGCTGGAATCGATCTCCACATAGCTCAGGAAACGCCTAAGTAATTGATCCTTATAGGGTGATTGGTCAAATTTTTGTTCCATTTATCCTATTTTTACGAGCGACTCACTCCAAAGCTCTAAATTTAAACATAACGGGAACATGAGAACTTCATTTCTTTTGGGGGGGTTATTTTTCTGGGCCGTGCTCTGGGGCCAGGAAGACTGCTATCTGTGCGTGGGCTCAGGCACGAACAGCATCATAGTTGAGGTTTTCGAACTCGACAGTTTACAACGGGAATCCCTGGAAAACCTCAGTGCCGAACTCAGCTTTCTCAATAAGATGCTCGAAGACCGGGCACGATACATGCTGCTCTTGCATGAACAGAGCGCACCCGAAGACCTGCTGGTCATGTCGTTTGAGTACCGTTCCATCATAGACAGCATGCAGATGAACGTTCGCAACGTGGATCGCAAGTTGCTCGAACAGTTCGACGATGAGCAGTACAACCGCTATATCAACCTCTGCAATAAGGTCAAGCGCAGTCCCCTTTTTGCGCGCAGGCCGAAAAAAAAGAAGAAGGACAGCAAGTAAATTTCCTCGCTCAGACTTGCTAATTTTGCCCAAACCGCTTTCATGTACCGATCTTTCCTGAGACCGATCCTATTTCTCTTTCCACCCGAAACGGCGCATACTATAGCCTTCAGGCTCCTGGGTCTGGTGCAGGCCCTGAGGCTGACACGGGCGCTGGGTTGGTTCTGGACGAGCCGTGCCCAAATCGTCCGCCCCGTGCATGCCTTCGGACTGTCCTTTATCAATCCGGTGGGGTTGGCGGCCGGATTCGATAAAGATGCCCGCCTGCTCAGGGTATGGGACGAACTGGGATTCGGTTTTGTGGAAGTGGGGACGGTTACCCCCAAGGCGCAGGAAGGCAATAAGCGGCCACGGCTATTTCGACTGGTAGCGGATCGGGCCCTTATCAACCGTATGGGATTCAATAACGACGGCGTACTGGATATGGCGCGAAGGCTTAAGGATTTCAGGAGCCGTTATCCGGAATCTCGCATGCTCATCGGGGGAAACATAGGCAAGAATAAAATTACGCCAAACGACAGGGCATCGCTCGACTACCTGCTCTGTATGGACACCCTGTATTCCCTGGTGGATTTCTTTACGGTCAACGTGAGCTCACCCAATACACCGGGGCTCCGGGACCTGCAGGAGAAAGGGCCCCTGACTGCCCTGCTGAGGCACCTGCGCTCCAAGGGAAAGGAATACGCCCAACAGCACGGGGTGCCGGAACGCCCCATACTGCTGAAGATCGCCCCGGACCTGAACGAAAACGAACTCAGGGACGTGGTTGACGCCGTCAGTGAAACCGGAATCAATGGTATCATAGCAACCAACACGACTACAGACCGGTCCGTACTCCATTCCGACCCGGGCGAAAGCGGAGGCCTGAGCGGAAAGCCACTCAGGGATCGAAGCACCCAGGTGCTTCAGTTCCTGCAACAGGAAACGGGTGGCAGTATAGCCCTGGTTGGAGTCGGTGGTATAGCCGCTGCACAGGATGCTCAGGAGAAAATTGATGCCGGGGCACGGCTTGTACAGGTGTATACCGGTTTCGTGTATGAGGGGCCGGCTATGGTTTCCCGGATACTGAAGGGGCTGCCCGAGCACAGTTCCGAGCCGGTTGCGGAAGGAGAGCCGGGTTAAGCCTTTCCCTGTTTCCCGTATATTTAGTGCTTTCAAAACAGCATCATGAATGTACGCTTAAGTGTGGTATTGCTGCTGGCAGCCAGTACCTTAGTGGGCCAGAAGAAGGTCCTCGATCACCCTGATTTCGATATCTGGAACACCATAGAGTCCCCCGTGCTATCGGCCGATGGAAACTATCTTATGTACAGTCTGGAGCGGGGTGAGGGCGATCAGTTCCTCAAGCTGAAATCCCGGGACGGAAATCTGCTTTTGGAATACCCGCGGGCCGGCCGGGGTACATTCAGTTACGATTCCCGGCATGCGGTTTTCGCGATTCGGGCATGGAAGGACAGCGTGAAGGAGATGAAGCGCCGCAGGGTAAAGAAGAAGGATTTGCCTATGGACAGCCTGGGAATCTTCGACCTGGGTGCCGGAAAACTGACCAGAATCCCCCGTATAAAATCGTATGCCTTACCTGAAAAATGGGGGGGTTATCTCGCCTATCAGTTCGATTCTGCCCCGGTGGATAAGGAACAGAAAAAGGACAGTGCCAACGGGAAGAAACCCGGTAAGGAGAACGGCTATCATTTGGTCTTGAGGGAATTGCGATCAGGTAAGGAAGACACGCTCAGGTATGTTACGGCGTATACCTTCGCCAAAAAAGGAAAAAAGCTGGCCTATACGAGTACCGGGAATTCATCCGACGACCCGTCTGGCCTGTATGTGATCGATCTGGAGAAGGGCGAAACCGTAGCCGTGCACGAAGGAAAAAAGGCGAAATACTATCAGGCCAACTTCAGCGATTCGGGATCCGTTCTCGGTTTCGTTGCCGACCTGGATACGACACGGGTCAGGGAGCGTCCGACACGACTTTACTACTGGAAGGACCGCATGAAAAAGGGGCGACTGGCGCTGGGAGCGGAGACCGGCATCGATGGCCTGAGGGCCTCGGTGCACGATCCCATAGGTTTTTCTGAAGACGAAGGCCGCATGTATTTCGGTCTGGCCCGTCCCCGGGTTTATCAGGATACCTCCTTGCTCGATGAGGAGATCGCCCGGGTGGAGGTATGGACCTATGACGAACCCCGCTTGTACACCGTACAGGAGATGCAGCTCAAGAACGACACCGTGGCGGCATACCGCTGCGTCCTTAACCTGAGTTCCGGCAAGATCGTGCGACTTGCGACGGAGGAATATCCCGAGGCCGAAATCACCGGGGATGGCAACGGTTCCCATGCCCTGTTGAAGAACGAGACTCCGTATCTGCTGGAGAGCCAGTGGCTGGGTTGGAGGGCGGCAGATTATGCCCTGGTCGACCTGAGCGACGGTAGTCGAAAGAAAATACTCAGCCAGGTTGCAGGACGGGTACGACTGAGCCCTAAAGGCCAATATGCATACGGCTATAGCACCACGGATAGCCTCTGGTTCGCCTACAATATCCGCAAGGATTCCTATGTGCCCCTTACCCGGGGAAGCGTTTTCTACAACGAGTTGCACGATACTCCCAGTCCTCCCAGTTCCTATGGAGCCGCCGGTTGGACCGAAAAAGACGGTGCCCTCATCCTCTACGACCGTTATGACCTGTGGATGTTCGATCCGGATTCGGGTATTTCCAGACGCCTTACCCGGGGCAGGGAAAGCCGAACGGTTTACCGCTATGTAAAAGAGGATCCGGATGAGCGCAGCCTCGATCCCAATCGTCCCTGGCTGCTGACAACCTTCGATGAATCCAGCAAGAGTAGTGGATATGCCCGATTGGAGCCGTCTTCCGGACGGGTTAGCCAGATAATGGAAGGCGCGTACCGCTTCGGCCGTCCCGTGAAGGCCAGAGGTGCGGAAGTATATATGTTTACCCGGGAATCTTTCAGGGAATTCCCCAACCTGCACATCAGTGAGGACGGACTGCGCACCTCCGCTCAGGTAAGTGACGCCAATCCCCAACAAGCGGACTACAGGTGGGGGACCATCGAACTAGTGGAGTGGACTTCCCTTGACGGTCGGCCGCTTAGAGGCATGCTCGTCAAACCGGAAGATTTCGATCCGTCCCGTAAGTATCCCATGATCGTTAATTTTTACGAGAAGAGTTCGGACAGGCTTCACAGTCACCGAGCTCCCTCCCCGGGGAGATCGACGATTAACTACTCGTTTTACGCGAGTAGGGGGTACCTGATTTTCAATCCTGATGTGTATTACCGCACGGGCTATCCCGGTGAGAGTGCCTACAATTGCGTAATCCCCGGAATTACTTCACTGATCGATAAGGGCTTTGTCGATAAGGATCGAATCGGTGTACAGGGACATAGCTGGGGAGGGTATCAGATCGCCTACCTGGTAACCAAAACCAATATGTTCCGGGCTGCAGAAGCCGGTGCACCGGTACCGAATATGATTAGTGCCTACGGGGGTATACGCTGGTGGACCGGTCTGAGCCGGCAGTTTCAGTACGAGCACACCCAGAGCCGGATTGGCGGTACCCCCTGGGAATACCCTATGCGTTACGTGGAGAATTCGCCCATCTTCAACATAGATAAGATTCAAACCCCGCTACTGATCATGCATAATGACGAAGACGGCCACGTCCCCTGGTATCAGGGTATAGAATTCTTCGTCAGCCTGCGAAGGCTGGGTAAGCCATCCTGGTTCCTCAACTACAACGGGGAGCCTCACTGGCCACTTAAGCGACAGAACCGGAAGGATTTTAACATTCGCCTGGCCCAGTTTTTCGATCACTATCTGATGGATCAGCCACTTCCTGTTTGGATGAAGCGCGGTGTACCCGCAAAGGAAAAGGGAATCCGTCAGGGCTACGAGCTCCTGGAGCAGGAGTCCGGAAAATAACAACTAAAATGAAGCCGCCTCGATACCTATCGAGGCGGCTTATTTAGTTAATAGCTTGTGCGTGCTAACCACCTTTCTTATGGTGGGTTCAATCGCACTATTACTCATCCTCGCAATCTCAGTCTTCCTTCGTATCGGAGTCGCAATTGGACTGGTTGCTGTTGCCAATGTCACGAAGGACTTTATAGGTGTCTCCGGTTTTCTTCCAGACAACCAAATACTTTCCCTCACGTTCCTTGCCATCAGCCAAAGTGCTTACGCTCTTGCCTGTTTCGATTACCAGGTCGTCTTCGGCCATTACGTCCAGAACCTCGAACCGAATATTCAGTCGGGTGGAATCTTCGGCAAAATCCTTTTTCATATCGGCCAGCATCTCTTCCTTGGAGTCCATCATCGGTTTTTCGTTGGGCAGGACGATCATATCCTCGGCGTACAGGGCAGCTATAGCTTCGGCATCCTTATCTATAAGTGCCCGGGCGAATTCGTCCTCCAGAGCCTGTATATCGGACTTAATCTGATCCAGGTCGGGTTTGGTACTTTCGCCGGGCAGTTGATCACAGGAAGTGAACGCCAGAGCCGTTAGCAGCGCCGTACATACATACATTTTTTTCATAAATACTTATGGTTTAGGTTTTTTGAGTGTGGTGAAGGTACTGATAGTTTGACGATTTAAGGTGGTATCGGGCCTAGATCGCAGCCGGTCCGTACTAACTTTACTGATATAATTGCATAATTATGGGGTTGGAAATCGGTTCCTTCGTGTTGTTCAGTACCCTGTTAGCACTCGCTCCGGGCCCGGATAATACTTTTGTCCTGGTTCAGAGCATGCGCTACGGGGCACGTAAAGGACTGTTTATAGTTTTGGGACTGGTACTGGGGTGTGCGGTTCATACGACCTGGGTCGTGCTCGGTGTGGCTACCCTCATGGAGCGTATGCCTTCGCTGGCCGTACTGCTGAGGGTATTCGGAACGCTGTATATGCTCTACCTGGCATACCTCCTCCTGACCGCAGATGACGGTCCTACTCCCGTTGAACAGGAAGGCAAAGAGGGCTCGCACCTGTTTATGCTCCGCACCGGATTCCTGATGAATGTGCTGAATCCCAAAGTTGGTATCTTCTTCCTTTCGTTCTTCCCCGGGTTCCTCTTCAGCGATACGCTCAGCAACTATATTCAGTTTATCGTACTCGGCTTGGTATTCATGGCCGTTACCCTGCTCGTATTCGGAGGCATCGCACTGGGTGGCAGCAGACTCTCGAAATGGTTTCGGGTGGAACGGTGGTCCAGGGGTTTCCGTTATGTGCAGATCGGGGTCTTTCTGCTGGTAGTCGTATTTTTATGGCTGGAATGAAGGCAACTCAACATCCACCCCAGGTCATGCATCTGATAGAATGTCCCCGTGACGCCATGCAGGGGATTAAGGCCTTTATACCTACCGATCGGAAGATTCGCTACCTCAATGCCCTATTGCGCTGTGGGTTTCACACCCTCGATTTCGGTAGCTTTGTATCCCCGAAGGCGATTCCCCAGATGCGGGATACGGCCGAAGTGTTGGCCGGTCTTTCCCTCGACAACTCGGAAACCCGTCTGCTGGCCATAGTCGCTAATGTCCGGGGGGCAGTGGCAGCCGCTGAACACCCGGAAATTGATTACCTGGGATACCCGCTTTCGGTATCTGAGAACTTTCAGATGCGGAACACCCATAAGACCATAGGTCAATCGTTGGACATACTGGCCGAAATCTTCGAGATCGCGCAGCGCTCAGGCAAGGAGGTGGTGACCTACCTCAGTATGGCTTTCGGGAATCCCTATGGAGACCCATGGAGTCCGGAAATCGTAGCGGAGTACACGGATAGGATCAGGGGTTTGGGGGCCCGGATCGTCAGCGTATCCGATACCATAGGAGCCGGCACCCCCGAGGTGATCAGACAGTTGATCAGGACCCTGGTACCGGCCTATCCCGACCTGGAAATCGGGGTTCATCTGCACAGCAACCCCAGGGATGCACACGAGAAGATACGTGCCGCGTGTGAATCGGGATGCCGTCGAGTGGATTCTGCCATACAGGGGTATGGAGGCTGCCCCATGGCCCGGGACGAACTCACCGGGAACATGCCCACGGAGAAGGTTATCACCTACCTGGAGAGTGCGGGAATTCCATTCGAACTCAGAATGCCCGCCTTCGAGTCTGCCTATAATGAGGCTTCCGATCTCTTCGGGGAATTTCATTAGCGGGCTTTTTTCGCGGCGACTGCGTAAGGAAGTACCCCCATTTCCTACCCATTTAGTCAGCTGCAGATTCGATTGATTTACAGCTGAATATTCTGATTTAATAATTGTACTTTTGCGTGCAATTAATTTTTAATTGCCATGATTTCCCAATCCCCGAAGATCGTCGGCGAGGGACTCACCTACGACGATGTGCTGCTGGTTCCCGCTTACTCCCAGGTTCTGCCCAGGGAAGTAGATATACGAAGCCGTTTTACCCGTAACATAGGCCTGAATGCCCCGGTCGTTTCCGCTGCCATGGACACGGTAACCGAATCTCGCATGGCCATCGCCATGGCTCAGGAGGGCGGTATCGGCGTGCTACACAAAAATATGACCATTGAGCAGCAGGCGATGAAAGTTCGCAGGGTCAAGCGCGCGGAAAGCGGGATGATCATGGACCCCGTTACACTACCAAAGGACGCCCTGGTGCGCCACGCCAAGGACAGCATGCGGGAGCACAGCATCGGTGGGATCCCCATTGTAGATGCCAGGGGGGAACTGATCGGTATTGTTACCAACCGGGACTTGAGGTTCGAGAAGAACGACGACCGTCCGATTAGCGAGGTGATGACCTCCGAAAATCTGGTAACGGCCAAGGTGGGAACTACGTTGCAGGAGGCGGAAAAAATTCTGCAGGAGTTTAAGATAGAAAAGTTGCCGGTCGTTGACGATTCGCGTCAGCTCATCGGCCTGATCACCTTCAGAGATATCACCAAGCTCACCCAAAAACCCATAGCCAATAAGGACCAGTACGGCAGACTTAAGGTGGCTGCTGCCGTCGGTGTGGCCGGTGATTCCCTGGACCGTGCGGAGGCACTGATCAACGCCGGAGTAGATGCTATCGTGGTCGATACCGCTCACGGTCATAGCCAGGGGGTTTCCATAATACTGAAGGATCTCAAATCACAGTTTCCTGAATTGGACGTGGTTGTCGGTAATATAGCCACCAGCGATGCCGCCCGTTACCTGGTCGACCTCGGAGCGGATGCCGTAAAAGTCGGTATTGGCCCGGGTTCCATTTGTACCACAAGGGTAGTGGCGGGTGTCGGTTACCCCCAGCTCTCGGCCATTATCGATGTGGCCAGTGCGATAAGGGGGAGTGGAGTACCTGTGATAGCGGACGGAGGAATACGCTATACCGGAGACATACCCAAGGCCCTCGCGGCCGGTGCCGACTCCGTAATGTTGGGATCACTACTGGCCGGAACCAAGGAGTCACCCGGGGAGACGATCATATACGAGGGACGAAAATTCAAATCCTACAGAGGGATGGGTTCGGTAGAGGCCATGAAGGCCGGAAGCAAAGACCGCTACTTCCAGGACGTAGAAGAGGACATCAAGAAACTCGTGCCGGAAGGCATCGTTGGCCGCGTGCCCTACAAGGGCGAACTGCTCGAAAGCATGCAGATGTTCATAGGTGGGCTACGGGCCGGTATGGGCTACTGCGGAGCCAAAGACATACCCGCACTACAGGAGCACGCGCGTTTTGTCAAGATTACAACCAGTGGCATACGAGAGAGCCACCCCCATGATGTAACCATCACCAAGGAGTCCCCCAATTACAGTCGATAAGCTTATTTATCCGATCGGGGATCGGCCGGTTGCGGGCCTCTGGGCTGAAGATTGTTCCCTTCTCCGAAATAGCGGGCGACCTGCATGAACTCTTTCGGCTTTCGAAAGCCGGGTACGGGAGCGAATACGTTCAGCTGCTCATTCATAAATACTACGGTAGGGTAGGAAAGGCGCCCATTCATTAGGGCAGCAGCCAGCTGATGGTACCCCCGGCGGCCCCGGGGTACGTATGTGTAGGTTTTACCATTGAAAGTAACCGGTTCCTTTTGCTCACCGTCGAACTTGACCATATAAAAGCGCTCGGACATATAGGCTGCGACCTCAGGGTCGGAAAATGTCACCTGGTCCATTCTTTTGCACCAGCCGCACCAGTCGGTGTACACATCGATAAAGAGTTTCTTGGGGCTCTCGTCCGTGCGGGCCTTTTCCAGTGCGGTTTCCATACTCATCCATTCGATTTCCTGGGCGTGCATGGAGCTCGATATCAGGAGAATACTGATGGCAAAAAGACTGATTCTGTGCTGCATGATCCGTAATAGATTTTAGGGGATTCACCCCTATGGTCGTAATATCTAACGGAATACTTACCTTTTCTGGTATCCGTGTGATCGAATCAGGCGTTTTTGACACTCACGAAATCGGGCATTTCCTTCGGGTCGAAGGCGACTTCATTCCGAATCAGGTCCTCGAAGGTCTCCCGTTTCCGAATCAGGTAGCCATGACCCTGGGTCCATAAAACCTCGGCAGGGCGGTAGCGCGAATTGTAGTTACTGGCCATGCTGAAGCAGTACGCTCCGGCATTCGAGAAGGCCAGAAGGTCGCCTTCTGATATCTCTGCGATACGCCGGTTACTGCCGAAGGTATCGGTTTCGCATATGTATCCGACTACGGAATAGAAGCGTTCCCTGCCGGAAGGATTGGAAATATTGCGTATCGGGTGGTTGGAGCCGTACAGCATGGGGCGGATCAAATGATTAAATCCGCTATCCACGCTGGCAAATACCGTCGAGGTGGTCTGCTTCACCACATTCACCCGGGTAACGAATTGCCCTGCCTCACTCACCAAAAATTTACCGGGTTCAAAAACCAGGGTTAGATCCCTGCCGTATTCCCTGCAGAATTCGTTGAAACGCGCGGTGAGCTTTTCTCCGAGTTCTTCGATATCGGTCGAGAGATCATTCGGGCCGTAGGGCACCTTAAACCCGCTCCCAAAATCAATGAATTCCAGCTCTCCGAACTCCAGGGCCGCATTGAAAAGGATTTCTGCCGCGTGCAGGAAGACTCCGATATCCAGGATGTCACTTCCGGTATGCATGTGGATGCCATTGACCGACATACCGGTAAGCTCGACTATGCGAACCAGATGAGGCAACTGATGAATGCTGATGCCGAACTTGGAATCGATGTGGCCTACAGAGATGTTGCTGTTTCCCCCGGCCATGACATGCGGGTTGATCCGTACACAGACCGGAATATCCGGATAGGCGTGCCCGAACTGCTCCAGGACCGATAGATTATCTATATTGATTTGAACGCCCATGCCCGCAGCCTCTTCGATTTCCCGCAGGGAAACCCCGTTCGGGGTATAGATGATCTGGGAAGGGTCGAAACCTGCCCGGACACCGAGCCGGACCTCTTGTATGGATACCGTGTCCAGGCCGCTGCCCAGTTCCTTCATCCACCGGAGTATGGCCGTATTGGACAGTGCCTTGGCAGCAAAATTCAGTTTGAGGGAGGGCACTCCGCTGAATGCGGATTCCAGCCTCCTGAATTGATTGCGGATCACATCACCGTCATAGACGTACAGAGGGGCCCCGTAGGTATCAGCTAATATGCCGAGTTCTTTATCTGAAATCATGTCATTTACAAATAAGAGGACGCAATCTAGCGGTTTGCGGCAAGAGGATGACCAGAATCGAATAAATACAACAGATCCGTAATTTTTGTGAAATCTGAGCCTACGGCATCCTATATGTAGCCGGGACTTCCAAATATTCCCTGACCAGGGCCCATTTACCCCTTCTGTTTTCTATTTTTGCGGAAGCTAAATACGTTTGTACATGAACCTGCATGAATATCAAGGAAAGGAAATTCTCGCCCAGTTTGGAGTCCGGGTACAACGCGGAATCCTGGCCACCTCACCCAAGGAGGCTGTTGACGCGGCCAAACAGATGACCCAGGAGACCGGCACCGGCTGGCACGTGATCAAGGCCCAGGTCCATGCAGGCGGTCGAGGCAAGGGAGGGGGTGTAAAGCTCGCCAAGAATCTCAAGGAGGTGGAAGAGATCGCGGAGAGCATCATCGGCATGAATCTGGTCACCCCCCAGACCCCGGCGGAGGGCAAAAAAGTACACCAGGTTCTGATAGCCGAGGATGTGTATTATCCCGGAGATTCGGAGACCCGCGAGTTCTACATGTCCGTGCTGCTCAATCGAGCCAGGGCGCGCAATATGATTATGTATTCGACCGAGGGAGGCATGGACATCGAAGAGGTAGCCGAGAAGACTCCGCACCTGATATACACCGAAGAGGTGGATCCTTCCGTTGGCCTGCTGCCCTTTCAGGCGCGAAGAATAGCCTTTAATCTGGGACTGTCGGGAACGGCCTTTAAGGAAATGGTCAAGTTCGTCAGTTCCCTGTATAAGGCTTACGAGGAGAGCGACTCTAACCTGTTCGAGATTAATCCGGTACTTAAGACTTCGGACGACAAGATACTGGCAGTAGATGCCAAGGTGACCATAGATGACAATGCCCTGTACCGCAGGAAGGCCTATGCGGAAATGAGGGACATAAGGGAGGAGAGTCCGATCGAAGTAGAGGCCAGGGCCCTGGGGCTGAATTATGTGGATCTCGACGGTAATGTGGGTTGTATGGTAAACGGCGCCGGCCTGGCCATGGCGACCATGGATCTGATCAAAATGGCCGGTGGCGAGCCCGCTAATTTCCTGGACGTCGGGGGTACGGCCGATGCGAGGCGCGTGGAAGAGGCCTTTAGGATCATTCTCAAGGATTCCAATGTCAAGGCCATACTGATCAACATCTTCGGTGGAATTGTCCGTTGCGACCGGGTAGCCAACGGCGTGGTGGACGCCTATCGCAACATGGGGGATCAGATACAGGTTCCCATCATCGTCCGACTGCAGGGGACCAACGCGGAGGAAGCCAAGGATATCATCGATAGCTCCGGGCTTGCCGTACACTCGGCCGTTCAGTTTAAGGAGGCGGCAGACAAGGTAAAGAAGCTGCTGGAAAACATATAAATACCGGAACCTTGGGTTTACGATCAACTGACCGCCTTTCAGGGCGGTCTTTTTTTGTCGCATGGGATAAAACAATCTGTTTTTGTCCGCTTACGAAGGCCCGTCCAATCCCTCAGTATTTTTGTTAAAAAGTAAAGTTTTTTCGCACGAATACAACTCTGGAAAGAATGCTCCGCAATAATAGCGGAATTCTCATGAAAAATTGACAGCCTCCTTTTTTTTAAAGGCATATCAGCAGTGTTATTGCAGTATTAATTCTGAGTTAAATAAGACCAAAAATGAAGTTTTGTGTGCTGAAATATTCTGTTCTTTGCAGCGTGAAAACTGAAAAAACAACAAAATACCAGATCAAATAAACCGCTATTTTGTCAAATCAACAAAAACGTAACACATATCAATTCATCCATTAAAAACGAAAAAATGAAAAATGTTGCCCTTTTAACCCTGGTCCTGGCCTTTTTCGCCACTGAGGTAGTTCGCGCCTCCGAAGACCCCGTTAAACCTTCTATAGTGAAGGTGGAAAAGAAAAAAGGAAAAGTTTCCCTGAAGAACATCATGGAATCCAAAAGAGCCAGTCGTCTGACGACTATGGACATGCAGATTTCTGACCTGCTTCGCATGCCTCGTAAAGAAGTGATCGGTGACGCTGAAGTCAAGGTGAAATTCGTCATTAACTCCGACAGCCAGATCGTGGTACTGGATGTGAAAGGTGATAAGGAGTGGGCGAGGACACTGGTCGAAGGCCGACTGCACGGCAAGCAACTGCTCAATGTTCGCCCTGAGCAGAAGAAGAAATACTACTATATGCCCGTTGTACTCCAGCGATAGTTAGTTTCCTTAACCGTTTGAAAGCCCGATTTTTTCGGGCTTTTTTTATACCAAATACCGAACTAAACTGTTATGTACTTGTCCCAAATGCCTAACTTTAAAATGCTATGAGTTCGTATCAGGAAAAATTGTCGATACTGTCCGAGCTTATCAATTTTGCCCGGATTGATAATCGGTTGAATGAAAAGGAGCTGGACTTTCTTCGGGCCATCTCCCGAAGGCTGGATGTGGACGAGAGCGTTTTCGAGTCCCTGGTCCGGTCGCCTTTGCCTACCCTGAAACTTCAATCCCTGTCGGATCGACTCGTGCAGTTCCACCGGCTGTTCATGCTGATGAATATAGACGAGGACCAGGATCCGAGCGAGGTGGAGGCTCTTTACAACTACGGACTCGCCATGGGCCTCCCGGTTTCGGCCATACGGCAGTTGCTCGAGGTCATGCATGAGTATCCGGATCGCATAGTTCCGGCAGACGTTATCGTACAGATTTTCCACGCGCATTACAATTAGGCGACAATAAGGCAGCTTTCCTTCCGCGTATTACGCCATATTGACAGTGTTTTACACTTGGTACATCCTTTGCCCTGGTATGGATGTAATCAAAAAAGGTAAACATCATGACTTTAGTACAACGCAATCAGCTTATGTTCCCATCCATTGTGAACGATTTGCTGGGTCCCGACTGGTTTGGTGGTACCAACTGGACACCAAAAACCACGGCACCCGCTGTTAACGTGAAGGAAACCGAGGCCGATTTCATGCTGGAACTCGTTGTTCCCGGCTTCAACAAGGAAGAGATCGAGATCGAGGTCGATAAGAATATGCTGCGACTCTCGGCCCGGCACGAAGAAGAAAAGAGTGAAGAGAACGAGCGCTACACCCGCCGGGAATTCTCCATGAGTTCATTTGAACGAACCTTCCAGCTGCCCGAAACCGTGAATGAAGATGCGATTGAGGCGGATTACAGGGAAGGCATCCTGCACATCAGACTACCTAAAAGGGAAGAAAATCTGCCTAAGCCCAAAAGGCTGATCAGTCTGAAGTAAAGTATAGAGTTAGGGTTGTTGATTGGATTGAGGCGTCGTCTCCGCAAGGAGCACGGCGCCTCATTTTTTCTGCAGTTCCTGTAGGGCCTTGATCTCGTCCCTGAGGGCCGCCGCTTCCATAAAATTGAGTTCTTTGGCGGCGGATTCCATTTCCTTGCGTTTGGAACGGATGAGCTTTTCGATCTGCGCGGGGGTCATGTAGTCGGGATCGGGTTCCTGAGTCGACCTGCTTTTTTGGGCGGCTTCTTTCCTGAGTTGCTCCACCTTGCGGTCAAGCCGGGTGACCAGCGAATTTTCGATCTTCTTCTCCAGGGCTCTGGGCACGATGCCGTTCTTCTCATTGTATTCCTGCTGCTTACCCCGGCGATAATTGGTCTCGTCCAGGGTCTTCTGCATGCTGTCGGTAATCGTATCGGCATACATGATGGCCTTTCCGCTGAGGTGACGGGCCGCCCTTCCGACGGTCTGAGTAAGGGAACGGTTACTCCTCAGGAAGCCTTCATTGTCCGCATCGAGGATGGCGACAAGCGAGACCTCCGGCAGATCGAGCCCTTCCCTGAGCAGGTTAACGCCTATGAGTACGTCGAACAGACCATTTCGAAGGTCCTGCATGATTTCCACTCGCTCCAGGGTGTCCACATCGCTGTGAATGTACCGGCACCGCACCCCGATGCGCGTGAAGTACTTGGTCAGTTCTTCAGCCATGCGCTTGGTCAGGGTAGTCACCAGCGTACGTTCGTCTTTTTCCGAACGAATTCGAATTTCCTCGATCAGGTCATCTACCTGATTCTTACTCGGGCGTATCTCGATAACCGGGTCCAGCAGTCCGGTGGGCCGGATCAGCTGCTCCACGATAATCCCCTCACTGAGTCCCAACTCGTGATCGGCCGGTGTCGCGCTCACGTAGATCACCTGGTTCTGCAGGGCCGAGAATTCCTCGAATTTCAGGGGCCGATTGTCCAGGGCGGCCGGAAGCCGGAAGCCGTATTCCACCAGGTTTTCCTTGCGGGAACGGTCGCCCCCATACATGGCATGTACCTGCGGGATGGTGACGTGACTCTCGTCGATCAGCATCAGGTAGTCGTCAGGAAAGTAGTCCAGCAGGCAGAAGGGGCGTGTTCCGGGTGCCCTGCCATCCAGGTAGCGGGAATAGTTCTCTATCCCTGAACAATAGCCGAGTTCACGCATCATTTCCAGATCGAAATTGGTGCGTTCCTCCAGGCGTTTGGCCTCCAGGGGCCTGCCCAGCTGACTGAAGTATTCCACCTGTTTCACCAGGTCGTCCTGGATGAGGCGAATGGCGTCGTTCATAATGTCCTTGGAGGTCACAAAAATATTGGCCGGATAAATCGTCAGGGTGTCGAATTCCGATCGAATGCTGTTGTCCTTGGGGTCAAATGACTCTATGAGTTCGATCTCGTCTCCGAAGAAGTGTATGCGATAGGCCAGGTCGGCATAGCCCGGAAAGACATCGAGAACGTCACCTTTGATCCGGAAACTGCCATGGCTGAATTCGGCCGTGGTTCTCGAATACAGGGCCTGAACCAGTTGTTGCATGACCTTTGTCCTGGAAACCGGCTGATCCCTGTGAATGCGGATGACGTTTTTCTTGAATTCCACCGGGTTCCCGATGCCGTACAGACAGGAGACCGACGCAACCACCAGCACGTCCCTGCGGCCGGAAAGCAGGGAGGAGGTCGTGCTCAGCCTGAGCTTCTCGATGTCTTCGTTAATGGAGAGGTCTTTTTCGATATAGGTTCCGCTACTCGGGATATAGGCCTCGGGCTGGTAGTAGTCGTAATAGGAGACGAAGTACTCCACCGCATTCTTCGGGAAAAACTGCTTGAATTCGCTGTATAGCTGGGCGGCCAGGGTCTTGTTGTGGGCCAGAACCAGCGTGGGACGCTGCACCTCGGCCACTACGTTGGCCATGGTGAACGTCTTACCGGAGCCCGTCACTCCGAGCAGGGTCTGGTGCTCTACGCCTTGGCGTATGCCGCTGCTCAGCTCTGCTATGGCCTGAGGCTGATCACCCGTAGGAGAAAAATCGGATACGACTTCGAACTTCATCCGGCAAAATTAGGCAACTGCCGGTGAATTCGCCCTTAGTGACGTCCGGATCCCGGGCATCCGGATGTGATCTAAAGATCCCGGGCCTTGAGTATGCGGTAGGAAGCCCAGACGAACAGGGCGATCCAGAAACATGCAATCAGGATTTCGTACCAGTGTACGCGGTAGTCCAGGGTAAAGGTTTCTCCGACCTGATTCGCCACGGCCTGTACCGCGCTCAGCCGGGTAAAGGGCTCCTCGATCAGGCGGGATCCGGATTCAAGTGGGAAAAAGCCTTTGATCTTTCCGGCCAGCACCCAATCCCTGTTCAAGACATATCTGCCCAACAGTCCGAAGGCGATTTGCTCCAGTATGGACCAGAGAAACAGGAACCCCAGGGCAAAGGCCGACTTGCGTACCAATATGCCCAGGAACAGGCAGAAACTAAAGAATACGGTCAGCTTCAGGAAAAAGGCCGGTATGAAGTCCAGCTGTGAAAAGATGATCGAGGTCTCGGTATAATCGGAGTAGATGAGCCCCAGGATCAGCGAAACCACCACTACAAATACCGTCGAGGCCATTGCCATACTCAGCACGGTGATGAACTTGGACGCTACAAATTCCTTCTTCGACAGGCCATCAATGAGGTTCTGCTTAATGGTCTTGTAGCTGTATTCGTTGGCCATCATAGACACCACGACCACGGCCAGGAAGATCTTCAGCAAGGAGGTCATGAAGGTGTTGAGATGCCAGATATAGGGGAAGTTGAAGATGCCCATCTCGGCCAGGTGAAATTTAACCGGTCCGATATCGAACTTGACCGCTGCCAGCAGGGCTGTGCTGCACAGCAGGGCGAAATAGGCTATGATGAGGATGCGGCTGGAACGGCTGTTCCAGAGTTTGATCCATTCGATCTGAAAAAGGCGAATCATAAGGGGGTGTTTAGTTGTTTTGGGTTACGGCCAGGAATTGCTCTTCGAGGCTTTCTTTGCGTTTGACCAGATGGGAGAGGACAATACCCTTTTCCATGAGTTCCGAGTTGAGTTCGGAGGCCTCATAGGGTTCGCTCAGATAGGCGATGAGCAGTTCCCCTTCCTGACGCACCTTATCGATGCGTTGGTTTGCCTTGAGAAAGTCTTCGAGTTTTTGATTATTAGCGCTGCCGAGTACGAAGAATCCGTGGGTCTGTATCATCTCGTCTACCCGACCGATATAGAGACTCTCACCGCGACGAAGTATGATGGCATGGCTGCAAACCTTTTCGACCTCGTCCAGCAGATGGGAGGCGAGCAGTATGGTCGTACCCTGAGCCGCTATGCCCTTGATGAGCTCCCGGATCTGATGGATGCCCTGGGGGTCCAGACCGTTGGTCGGTTCGTCCAGGATCAGGATCTCCGGGTCGTTGAGTAGGGCCGAGGCTATGGCCAGCCGCTGCTTCATGCCCAGGGAATAGGTCCTGAACTTGCTGTCCTGACGGTCCCAGAGCCCGACCTGACGGAGCTTTTCTTCGATTCGCCCCTCCGGTACTCCCTTGATCTTCGCTACCAGCTTTAGGTTCTGATAGGCGGTTAGATACGGATAAAAGTTGGGGCGTTCAATGATGGCGCCTACTCTTTTAAGCGCTTCGTGGGTGTCCATGCTGCCTCCAAACCACTCGAAGGTTCCTGAGGTGGCATTGACCACATTGAGTACGATGCCCAACGTGGTGGACTTACCGCTGCCATTGGGTCCCAGTATGCCGTAGACATTCCCTTTTTCTATGGTAAAGGAAAGATCCCTGACGGCGGTCAGGGAGCCAAACTGCTTGGTCAGGTTGTTTACTTTGAGTATTTCTTGCAAGGGGGTTGAGTTTAGGGTATACGTTAAATCGACGATTTATCGTACTTTTTGTTACAATATAACACGCCTTATGTCGGACGAAAAGCTCTTGTCGAAAAAAAAACCCGCCTTTCCCATCTGTCCTGAGCTGCAGGGATACCTGAATAGATACAGCCGCCTGATTGAGATTCCGATCTTCTACGAAGACTTGTTGCGCTTCTCCGGAGCGGTTTCGGTTCACGATAAGGAGGACAAGGATACCCTCTGGGTTCGGGTATACTATTCGGATTACGAGCGGGAAGAGATCGATCGCAGCCTGAAGAAGGTGTATTCCATTTTGCATTCCGATGGATCGGACCGCATACTGGAATACCTGAATATCGATTGGGTAGACTTCTGCACCTTCGGTAATTCCAAGCCTTTTCGGGTAAAGGTCCGGAACATACTCAATGACAATTACAGCTATCTATACATTAAAAAGGCTGATGCCTCAAGGGTTTACGGCCTGGAATTGGAACATATACTCTCTCCGAATAACCTTAACTTCCTGGTTTATAAGGATACCCTGATCGAAGAACATATCGCCGGTGTGCCCGGTGATGTCTTTATCGAGACCCTGCTCTCCCAGTGTACCCCGAGGGAACAGTCGCAGCTGGCCAAGGAGTTTGTCAAGTTCAACGAGCGCTGTATGATTTGTCTGCTGGGGGACATGCGTTCGTACAATTATGTCGTCATACCCACGCACGATTTCGATCATGTGGTGTACAAGATTCGGGCTATCGATTTCGACCAGCAGTGCTTCGAGGGCAACTTCAAGGTGTACCGTCCCGTATTCTTTAAGGAAAACCGACCCATGGTGGATCTGGTTCAAAATCGGCTGATCCGAAGTTCGGTAGACCAGTACAAGCTGGAAGAGCGCTCAATGGTCGCCCGCAGGATCATCAGTTCGGGAAACCGGATCAAGCGGCTGATTCGCGTGGCCAAAAACGACGTGATTTCCTATCCGCAGAACGTGGAGCGGCTTAAAATGGAAATACACGAAATGACGCATGACCGCAATTTCAAGAACAGCAAAACCATGGGTGACATATTGGGGCATGCCCTGGACTTCGTAAGCAGGAATTACAAGGATCTGAAGGCCTTCTAGATAAAGGCCCGGAATCGGTAAACACTTATGAATTTCCCTTGACCTCCTGGTTAAAGTACACCAGGTAATAATACATCTGACGTTCTTCGTCCCAGCCTTTTTCGACGAATTTTTCCGCGGATTCGGGATTGACGAAATTCAGCCGTATCTGGACATGGGTGTCCAGGTGGATCACGCTCTTGATCTTCTTACGCGCATCGCTCACGGCCGTGTTCGCGATATCGAACTGGGATACGTCCTCGATATGGTACTTAGGGCCCTTCTCAACCTTGTAGTGCTTGAATTCGGGCACCAGGTCGGGATTATCGATCACCTCATTCAAAAAGCGGCTTTCTTCGAATTCGTCGTTCTTGGCGAAGTGATTCACCGCCCGGTTCATGAAGAGCACTTCCTGTTGCTTGTCCTCGGCCGGCAGTACGACTTCCTTGGCGAAGTTCTGGCAGAATTTCAGGTAGTTCCTGGTGTAGAAATTTTCGTCCGTAAGCGGAGCCAGACCCAAAAACTGTTCCAGCCAGTACTTGGCATCGTATCGATTGGAGTCGACGCTAAGCACCTTGTATCCCTGCTCGGCCAACCGGTTAAATATCAGGCAGCCCTTATCCAGTTTCTTGACGTTGACACCCTGTCGGATGGATAATTCCAGTTCGGATTCACCTTCTGTAAACTGAAGAAAGTCGTCCTTGAGTTCGCTCTTGAAGATACCGATGGCCTCCGTTTTCTCATTGTCCAGCATCACGTCGGAGAAGTATGCGACGTAGACCTCACCGCTTTTGATATGAGGGTGCATCGACTGCTCATACAGATATCGGGCTATATCCACAGACCTGTCGTGCGTGCTTTCGGGTTGTGCGAATATCTCACCGGCCCATTCGTTCAGCGGGTGGAGTTCGAGCGATTCCTCGTGGGCAAAGCAATAGTAATTTTCTTCTTTTTCCCGAAAGGGCTTGAAGAAGTATTCCTTGAGTATGCCGGAAGTTTCGTCGGTCAGTTTGCAGGGTCGTTTCGAGAGGAAGGCCGACTCCCCCCGGTGTTTGTTACCCACCCGGTGCAGGGATAGCGATTCGATCTGAGCCGCGTAAAGATTGATCATAGTTCTCGATTCAGGGCTGAGTGTCCGGCTGGCTCCGGAAATGAGCACGGTAAAATTAACACAAAGAAAGGCTGCGGGCAACGAAAGAACCCGGAGAAGAGATCCGCTTAATTCCAGTTTTCGTCGAAGTCCAGATCGTCATAGTTGTCGATAGGATCTTCCAGGCCCAGATCGGAATCCGCTTCGAACAGCTTTTCAGGGGCCTCATCGGGAATATCTCCGAAGCTGAACAGTACCATGGGATATTGTGACCCCTCTTCCTTGCCCTCCACATCCGCCAGTTCGACGAAAAAGGTCCACATATTGAGAAAGTCGTACACGTAGAGCAGCCGGGGTTGATCCTTGCTGATCACCTCTTCCAGTCTGACCTCAGACATTCTCCGGTTCTCGGACTGCAGTTCGTCCATGGGAAAGAGTACGATTTCCTCCTCCTGATTCCATTCTTCATCGCAGGTGAAGAATGAGGCCATTTCATTGCCCAGGAAACCGAAAGCCTGGGTAATGGCGTTGTGAAAGTCTTCCAGGCTGATATGTTCCTCGACGGCCACGTCCCGGAACACGTCCTCTTCTGCATCCAGGATTATCCGAATCTTGTAAATAGAATCCGCCATATAGAGTTTTCGTTATGAGATAATTAGGCCTCAGACCTTCGGTTCTCTAAAAGTACCAAAAATATTCCTGCCTGTTAATTGTCCGGGTTGTTCCGCCGTTCCGGTCTTAGATGGCGATACTCAGGTTACGGGCGTATCCCCGGAGTACCAGATAGAACATGGACCCGAACAGGAGGGATGAAAGCAGCAGGTGCAGCGGCTGAGACGCCATGGGAAAGTCCAGATATGACATGGCTATGCCCGTACCTATTTCCAGAAACAAGAGGAGAACGATCCAATGAATAACCGGCAGCTTGAAACGGTTCTTGCGGATGTACCACCACAGGTACAGGATCGTGAGGGTCAGCACTATGGAGAACGAACGGTGAATATAAAAAATCCAGGGGGCAGCCTCGGTCCAGTTCCCTTCGTAGGGGTTGCCGTATCCGAGTCCCGCCTCGTCGACGAACTGGCGCACCTGGGTTCCCATCACAATCTGAGCAATCAGCATGCCCAGCCCAAGGAGTCCCAGTGACCGGCTGCGGGTATCGAAATGGTAGAGCCGGATGGGGTGTTTAAAGAAGTGAATGATATACACCAGTATGCCTACCAGGACCAAAGCCATCAACATGTGAATGGTTATCCGGTAAGGTGCCAGCACGGAATAGACCACCGTTGCTCCCAGCCAGGCCTGAAACAAAATACCGGCAAGGAAGAGGATGGATAACCGGGTTATTTTGGGGAAGGTCTTGCGGAACGAAAACGACATGATCGCCAGGATCAGTGCGGCCAGGCCTGCCAGGGCACCCAACAGCCGGTTGATGTATTCGATCCAGGTGTG
The DNA here is from genome assembly GCA_964550895.1 of uncultured Flavobacteriaceae bacterium. Taxonomy (GTDB): domain Bacteria; phylum Bacteroidota; class Bacteroidia; order Flavobacteriales; family Flavobacteriaceae; genus CAZKAP01. Next base: position 18,763 of record CAZKAP010000013.1, on the reverse strand, counting down.
CCAGGGATTGAAGATCGCGTAGTCATGTCGGGTATACGCCTCCCAATTCTCCGGGGTAAACTCCTCGCCCGTGGTAAAGTCCGTAGCAGCGGAGAGCAACTGCTTCTCCCATACGATCATCTGGCCTTTCTCAAATTCGCGCCCCGGTGCCCATTCCAATACGGATTCCTCTGTAGGAGGGACGAGGTATCCAAAGCATTTCGGCCAGTCCGGACAACCCATGCCACTTCCCGTATTGCGGACGATACCTCCCGCGGCTATGACCAGGAAGATCAGGATCAATGTGAAGCGTGCGAAGCGTTCGAAAAAGGTCATGAAACTTTTCTGTAAAAATACGCAAGACAAGCCGATCGAACCAAGGCCTAACCTTTGTCTATGGTGGGTTTCACAAGGTATTAACACCCAAAATAGCCGCGTTAGTTGGTCACAATAAATTCGGAACGGCGGTTCTCGTCGTGCAGTGCCCGGTCGCAGTCCGTCCCGTTGCCACAGTCGTTCATCAATTGGGTCTCTCCGAAGCCTCTGGCTTCGATTCGCCTCGGACTGATTCCCCTTCGGACCAGCCAGTTCCGGGTTTCCTGCGCCCGAAGCTCGGATAGCCTCAGGTTATAGCTGTCGTCACCCCGGCTGTCGGTATGGGATCGGATCGAAATCTTCGAATCCGGGTAGTCCTTCATATACCCCAGAATCTTCTTCAGCTCATCTTCTGCATCGGCCCGAATAGATGATTGGTTCGTGTCGAAATAAATCGGTTTAAGCGATAGGTATTTTGCCAGATCCGTACCCTCGACAGCCTTCTTGATCACGGGCCGCAGAGGCAGGGAAAGTGTAGTGAAGGATTCGTCCGTATTCAGCACGAAGCGCTTCCGGCTTTTCTTGTATTCGGGGTGGTTCCCAATGGCAGTGAGTTCCGTGTCGGCGCAGGTGACCAGGAAGCGAAACCTGCCGGGGGAGCCCGTCGGAACGATACCGAGCTTTTGTCCATTCGACCGGTAGACCTCCAGGGAAGCATTGGCTATGGGAGTCCCGTCTTTAGAACTGATGATGAATCCTTCGATTTCCTTATAGCAGCCGAAGATCAGCGGCTTGAGCTCCTTAATGGCATAGATGTCGTCCCCGCCCATGCCTCCCGGCCGATTGGACGCGAAAAAACCGCTCTTGCGGTCTTCTCGAATGATGAATGAGAAGTCGTCATAGGGACCGTTTACCGGCTGGCCCAGGTTGATCAGGTGGTCTTCTCCGCCCATGACCAGCTCTGCGGCGAATATGTCCAGCCCGCCCAGACCGGGATGCCCGTCTGAAGCGAAGTAGAGGATTCCTTTAGCGGAGCAGAACGGGAAGGTCTCCCGCCCTTCGGTATTGATCTCTTCACCCAGGTTCACGGGATCTCCGAGTTTACCGTCGGGGTGTATGCGTACCCGGTATAAGTCCGATTGTCCATATCCTCCGGGCCGGTCGGAAGCGAAGTACAGCAGGGTTCCGTCGGCGCTGAGTGCCGGATGGGCCGTGGAAAAGTCATCACCGTTGATGTGCAGTTCCTCGGGGGCCGTCCATTGTCCGCCCTTGTAGGAAGAGCGGTATATCTTAAGCCGGCTTACTCCCGCATCGTCCCGCGCCAGTATCCCTTCCCGGGTATTGTTACGCGTAAAATAGATCGTCTTGCCATCCGGTGTAAACGCAGCAGAGGATTCGTGTGCATTTTTGTTCAAGAACTCCAGCGGCCTTACCCGGTTGATGTCATCCACAGGGGCCAGGGAGACGCCGTACAGGTCCAGGAACGGTTGATCGTTCCACAGGTGCTTCCTCTTAATGATCATACCCGTATCCCGGTTACTGCTGAAGATCATAGAGTCCTTCCAGTAGGTGGGTGCGAAGTCCGAGGCCGGGGAATTGAAGCCCATGGAACGTATGCGATAGCGCTGTTCCATGTCTTGTATCACCTTGCGATATCGGGGGTTCATGGTAAACGCGATGCCGCGTTGGTCCTGATCGTAGCCACAGGCCAGGACCTGCATGATGCTGTCGGCCTTAGCGAAGTCGCCTGTGCTGCGCATCGTGAGAGCAAAGCGGTGGAGCAGATCGTTTTTGAGGGTATCCCGCCGGCTTGAGGCCAGCTTCGCATAGTATTCGGCGGCCTGCTCGTAGCGGGCCGTATGGAAGTACGACTCGGCCAACTGCTCGAGATAGGGAGAGACGTCTGTTCCGTGTTCCTTCAGCCAGTCGAAGGATTGAATGGCCTTGCTGTACGCGAAACCCTGGTAATAGGCCAGGGCCTTCTCCACGGTGATCTTCTGGGCGTTTACCAGGCCGGGGAGCATGAGGGCCGGCAGGAACCAACCCCAGGCGAATCGTATGCGGTGCTTCGTCTTCATCAGAAAAATCTTGGGGTTATTATTTTATCGAAACCTCGTATAAATTCGTACCGAAGGAAAATTTCCACGGAGCCATTGTTAAAGGCCGTGCTGCCCAGTTGGGTCGTTTCCCAGTCGTAGGCTAACCCCAGCATAAGCTGATTGCTGATCTGATAGCTGAACAAACCGCTTACCGCAGCCGATAGGCGATAGGCTGCGCCCACCGAGAAGCGTTCCTGGAAGAACAGGTTGGCAGACAGGTCGGCCTGCAGCGGCGCCCCGTTAACCGCCTTCAGGAGGAAGGCCGGCTTAATCTTCCACTCCGGGCTCAGGTCGTATACGGCCCCTCCCATCAGGTATACGTTCATGCGTTCCTCGGCGACGAATCTCATGTTTCCGCTGTTCTGGAAATGTTCGGTTGCCAGGAAATTGGGGACCGACAGTCCCGCATAGTATTTGGAATTGTGGTAGTATATACCGGCACCGAAATTGGGTGAGAAGCGGTTGTCGATGGCCGATTCGAGCAGTGGAATGTCGGCGCTGTTATAATTCCGGAGTTGGTTGAAATCTATGTTTAGCGAATGTCCCCCAAGCTTAAGTCCAAAAGAAAGCCTGTCGGCCTCAGAAAGGGAAATGGTGTAGGAAACAGCGGCATCGAAATAGGTGTCCTGATTGGTCCCGTTGCCAATTTCATCGTTGATGATCGAAAATCCGATTCCCAGTCCCCGGTTCAGTGGCGTATGCAGGTTAAAGGTCTGGCTGTTGGGTGCCCCGTCCAGGCCGAGCCATTGACTCCGGTATACTCCGGTGGCGCTGAGCACTCCGCGGGTTCCGGCATAGGCCGGGTTGATGGACAGGGTATTGTACATATACTGGGTAAACTGGGCATCCTGTTGCGCCTGCACCTCGCCTAGGGTGAGAATCAGGAAGCACGTGCCCCAAAGGAATGTCCGGTGGATAGGTGATATCGCCTTCATTCGATTCATCGGTTTAGGTAGAGGTAGCCGTTGATCCGTCGGATCGCCCCGTTTTCGTTATACTTGATTACATAGAAATACACCCCGGCCGGGAGTTCCTCGTTCTCCGACAAGGTGGCCCTACCTTCGGATATCCCCCGGAAGGCAACGGTGCGGTTGTCGTAACCGCTGCTCTCATACACCAGCACTCCCCAGCGATTGTAGATTTCAACTGTATTGTCCGGGAAGTTTTCCAGGTTTCGGACGTGGAAGGCTCCGCCGTAACTCTGTGGAGTTACCAGATCCCTGGAAACGGCCACCTGGCAGTCGACGCCATCGGGAGGAGATCCACCCAGGGAATTACAGGGATTGTTGGGGTCTGTGCCGTCCGTGATTTCCTGGTTGTCGAAGATTCCGTCCCCATCACTATCGGCGACGCCCACAACTACTACGACGACGGCCCTGCGGCAAATGGGTAGTCCGCTTTCGGTATTGCATACCTCGTAAACGATGGAGACCGTAGTGCTGATTTCCGAAATGGCGGGGAGATAGGTTATCGTTCCGTTTTCGGCATCTGTTGTTATTGTACCCACGGCTGTTCCCTCACCGGTATCGGAAAGCAGGGTGGTGCCAAGGTTATTCGGGTCGCTATTGGGGAGGTAATCGTCGTTTTCCAGGACCGGGATCACTATGGGTTCCTGTGGCGTGCCGGATGCCAGGTCATTGGTTGCCGTGGGCTCCAGCGGGAAGCCGTCCATGCTGTCCATGGCCCCGTCACCGTCGGTGTCAGGATCGAACGGATTCGTTCCCAGGACCGCCTCCTCATTGTTGGTTAGCCCGTCGGAGTCACAATCGCGTATGCCGGGAACCACTCCGCCTAACTGTGAGCAAGCGTCCAGCGGATTGGTGCCATCGATGTTGACTTCCTGTCCGTCGGATATGGTGTCTCCGTCGGTATCCGGATCGTTGGGATCGGTTCCCAGAGATTCTTCCTCGGCGGTGGTCAGGCCATCGAGGTCGCAATCGGAATCGGGGAGGGCAGAACCTCCGATGCGGGAACAGTCGTCCAGCGGATCGGTCCCATCGTTGTTGACTTCCTGTCCGTCGGATACGGTATCCCCGTCCGAATCGGGATTATTTGGATCGGTACCCAGTAGGCCCTCCTCGTCCAGGGTGAGGCCATCGGAATCGCAGTCTGAGTCTCCGGCCGGTGTCCCTCCTATACTGGAACAGCTGTCCAGCGGGTCTGTGGTATCCGTAATGACTTCCTGACCGTCGTCGATGCCGTCACCGTCGCTGTCTGCCCGATTGGGGTCCGTACCTATAGAGGCCTCTTCGGCGGTAGTGAGTCCGTCCCCGTCGCAATCGGAGTCCGCCAGGGCCGTGCCACCTGCATTCGAACAGTCGTCCAGGGGGTCGGTGCTATCGGTATTTACTTCCTGCCCGTCGGGAACGGTGTCCCCGTCTGTATCCGGATTTTCGGGATCAGTGCCCAGGGCCAGCTCTTCGTCCGTGCTGAGTCCGTCCCCATCGCAGTCGTTGGTTCCCTGGGAAACCCAGTTGGGATCGTCCGAGGGTTCACAGGGATCTGCGGGAAACGGATCGTCCTCGTCGCAAACCTCATCCCCATCGGAATCCAGGCACTTGGGAATACTGATACTGACCGTAGCCGTTGTACATACCGGGCCGTTGCATACCTGGTACACCACGGTAACGGTGGTATTGAACTCACCGGCGAGTGCCGTATAGGTCAGTAATCCGGTTAGCGGGTCGAGGTCGACGGTACCTGCTGCGGAGCCCGTACCGGTATCGTTCAGCGTAATCGAGGGTCCTGGCAGGTAGTCGTCATTGGAGAGGACGTCGATAATTTCAGGGTCCCCTACATCGGCTCGCGCGAGATCGTCTGCGGCTACCGGACTGTCGGGATTGGGGTCGGTTTGGTTGGGATTCCCATCCCCGTCGCAGTCGTCCGTAGGCAGCGGAGTGCCTCCAACGCTGGAACAGGAGTCCAGGGGATCGGTTCCGTCGGTATTGACTTCCTGTCCGTCGCTTATGCCGTCACCGTCAGTGTCGGGATTATCGGGGTCGGTGCCTTCAGTGGTCTCCTGGGCCAGGCTGAGTCCGTCCGCATCACAGTCGGAAGCGGTTGCAGGAGTTCCCCCGTTGCTGGAACAGGAGTCCAAGGGGTCGGTTCCATCGGTATTGACCTCCTGCCCATCGCTTATGCCATCCCCATCGGTGTCGGGATTATCGGGATCGGTTCCGGCGGTAGTTTCTTCGTCCAGGGTAAGCCCGTCGGCGTCGCAGTCGGAAGTGGGTAGGGGAGTTCCTCCGACGCTGGAACAGGAGTCCAGGGGATCGGTTCCATCGGTATTCACTTCCTGTCCGTCGTTTATGCCATCTCCGTCGCTGTCCGGATTATCGGGGTCGGTGCCCTCAGTGGTCTCCTGGGCCAGGCTGAGTCCGTCCGCATCGCAATCGGAAGCGGGTACGGGCGTTCCCCCGACATTGGAACAGGAATCCAGGGGATCGGTTCCATCGGTATTGATTTCCTGTCCGTCGCTTATGCCGTCTCCGTCGGTATCGGAGAGGGTGGGATCGGTTCCATGGATGTTTACTTCGTCCCCATCGGTAAGCCCGTCCCCGTCGGAATCCGGGTTGTTGGGGTCGGTTCCCGCGCTTACCTCATCGGCCGCTGTGAGCCCATCGGCATCGCAGTCGCTGGCCAGGTAGATGGGATTGCTGAGGTTTTCGTCCCCGGTGATGCCATCATCCACGCAGGGATCGGAGGGGTCGGGATCCACTGCATCAAGGGTGCCGTCCCCATCGTTATCCGAGGGAGTCACTGTGATTTCCACCTGGGCCTGCCTGCAGATATCCACTCCGCTGGCGTTATTGCAAACACGGTATTCTACCGTAACTACACTTCCTACTTCACCCGAGGTAGGGGTATAAATTAATTCCCCGGTAGCCTCGTCGAAAGCAATGGCTCCGCTGGCATCACCAGCACCCGTATCGGTCAGGGTGGTGGTGCCCAGATTATTGGGGTCGCTGTTGGGTAGGAAATCGTCGTTGAGGAGAATATTGTAGCGGGAAGCACCCAGTGCGGGCATAGTAGCGGTGTCGTCATTGGCATTAGCGCTGGTGATACTCGGGTCGCTCGTATTCGGATTACCGTCGCCGTCCAGGTCGTCGTCGCAGCCGTCGGGTGTGCCATCGCCGTCAATATCATCGGCATCGTCAGACCCCGGACACTGGTCCAGTCCATCCGGAACCCCGTCGTTATCACTATCGACAAAAATCAGGGTTTCGGTAATATCGTTTTCGCCTCCCACATCCGGGTCGTCGGAGAGGATTTCCCCGGTTTCGTCGCTCTGGAATCTCGCCTGGTTCTCTATGGTCCCCATGGCGCTGGCGTCAATGGTTACCCTGTAGGTCACCACTATGGACTCGGAGCTCCCGCCATACAGGAAATTACCCATTTGGGAGGATGGACTCTGTACGAAGGCCCCGCCATTGAAGGGCATGATTCCCCCTATATCTGCGACGGGTGAGCCGTTTACCGTGGTACTCCCCGTGACATAGGTGGTGTTTTCGGGTATGGCATCGGTTAGAATGGGATTGGAGGCGAACACATTACCCGTATTGGTTACGGTGAGCGTATACTCTATGGTATCTCCGGGTGCCGGGCTGTTGCCGTCCCCATTATCGATAACACTGTCGATCTTGGTAAAAGTAACTTCAGGGGACAGGTCGGGGAAAGCACAGGAATGCAGGTCTTCCACCTCATTGGCTCCCGGGGCGATGATTTGTGTGGTCGTCAGGTTCGACAAATCGATCTCCCAGATACCATCGGAGGCATTGCCGGAGCCTATGAGCCTGCCATCGCCGGTGAAGGCCAATCCGAGGAACCCCTTGGGCTGTCCGTTATCGGTCCTTGTGATGGTGCCCAGGTCTGTCTTAGCCGGAGGATCCTCTGAGAAGTCAATGCGGTAGAGGGTACCGAAAATCACGGCCCATCCTGTTCCATCCGCATCGATGGCGATATCGCCCTGCCCCCCGGGATTCGGGGATGCCGGAGTGAGAACACCTATGCTTCCCAGGAAGGTCACTGTGTAGGGTGGGGTGGTTTGGGCTCGGTAATAATTGATGTCGTCCGTGTAAAAGACATACTGACCGTCCGGTGTACCCGCAGCTCGGGTACCGTTACCCGATGAAAAAGGCGAACCGGAAGTCGCTGCGCCCGTGCCGGACGCCACGGCATCCGCGTTGGGGTCCGCGGTATAGCTCAGGTTAGCATTTTCGAAGAAAAAGGCCGTGGTCTGGGCGGGTCCGGACGGCAGGCCTCCGGGAACCACAGCCGCTGCCCCGCTGAACTGCAGGCCGCTGAAAACGCTGCCATAGGTGCCGCCGGCGAGGTCGAGCCGCACCGTCTTATCTTCGTCCGCGCCCCCGGTAATAATACCGTAGACTTCCGCGCAACTGTATTGTCCGAACAATCCGGGTACTGCAAAAAGCAGTAAGGCCCGAATAAGCAACACACGGATACGGGAACGCCTTCCACTTCGCTTCATATTCAGCTTATCGATTAATAAGCCCAGCACGGGCAGGTAGGGTAGGAAAGATTGGGAGCACTGTATTCGGAATAAAGGAAACAATAGCCTGGCCGGCAGGAAACAAATTGTTGTAAAGGCCAGGAATTATGTGGCTTCAGGGCTCCTGAATGTGGTTATGGTCCGGGTCCGGGCGAACCCGAAATGGCGGGCTCAGACCGCAGGGGAAATTCCCATTTCACCTGCTTTTCGAATCATAAACTCACGAGCGGCATCGTACTCGTTGGGGATTTCCCCTTCCAGTATGGCCTCTTTAATGGCTTCCTTGATCTCGCCAATTTCCCGGGAGGGTTGCAAATCGAATGTATGCATGATTTCCTCACCGCTGATGGGGGGTTGAAAGTTGCGGATGCGGTCCCGTTCCTCTACCTCCCGGATCTTCTGACGTACCACCTGGAAGTTTTTCAGGTACTTCTTTTGTTTTCGCGGGTTCTTGGTGGTAATGTCTGCCTCACAGAGGGTAATGAGGTCGTCTATGTCGTCCCCCGCATCGAAGACGAGCCTGCGGACGGCCGAGTCGGTCACGTGGTCGTCCGAGATCCCTATGGGACGAGAACTCATGGCAACCAGCTTCTGTACGTACTTTAAGGGATCGCCCATGGGGAGTTTCAATCGCCGGAATACCTTGTAGACCATTTTGGATCCCACGTATTCATGGCCGTGAAAGGTCCAACCGATGCGCGGGTCGAATCTCTTGGTGCGTGCCTTGCCGATGTCGTGCAACAGCGCTGCCCAGCGGTGCCAGAGGTTTCCGGACATGGCCGACAGGTTGTCGACCACTTCGAGCGTATGCCAGAAATTGTCTTTATGCCGCTGACCTTCAATTTCCTCGATTCCCTGAAGGGCAGTGAGTTCCGGAAGTATGAGTTCCAGCAGCCTGGCCCTGTAGAGTAGGGCAAAGCCTTTGGAAGGCCGGTCTGTGGCCATGATCTTCTGTAACTCGGTGGTAATGCGTTCGACGGATACGATCTTGAGCCTTTTGTGTTGATCTCGAATCGCATGAAAGGAATCGGGATGAATCTCGAATCCCAGCTGTCCAGCAAATCGAATGGCCCTGAGCATGCGCAGAGGATCGTCTGAGAAGGTGATCAGCGGGTCAAGAGGCGTTCTCAACAGGCCGGATTCCAGGTCGTTTATCCCTCCAAAGGGATCTACGAGTTCTCCGAATCGTTCGGAATTCAGGCAAATGGCCAGGGCATTGATAGTAAAGTCCCTGCGGTTCTGATCGTCCTCCAGGGTGCCGTCTTCCACCAGGGGCTTGCGGCTATCTTCCCGGTAACTCTCTTTGCGGGCCCCCACGAATTCCAGCTCCCATCTGCCGTGTCGTACCATGGCCGTACCATAGTTCTTGAAGATCTTGACCCGGGAGTCTCCCTGGAGGTGTTGCTGCACGGCCCGGGCGAGTTCGATTCCGCTGCCTACCGCCACGAAATCAATGTCTGTAGACTGTTCGCGGCCCAGGAAAAAATCACGCACGAAGCCTCCTACTACATAGCACTCCAGTCCAAGCTCGTCTGCGACTTCGCCAACTTGACGGAAGATGGGGTTCTGTAGGGCATCCAGGGGTTTCAATTCGGCTATATTCACGATTAGTCCCTGAGTATTTCCGGGGATCCGTCCCCGCCGACCTTGATTACACGGGAAGGAGTGGTGCGTATCTCATCTCTTCTCAAATTTACGATATAGTCCACGCCCGTTAAAATCCTCTCGGAGAGGTCCGAATAGCAGGTCGGATTGGGTTCTCCGGAGACATTTGCGGAAGTGGATACCAGAGGCTCGCCGAGCCTTCTGACCAGTTCCCTGCAGTAGGGGTCCGTAGTCAGGCGTATTCCCAGGCTCGAGTCTTCCCCCAGCAGGGCAGGGGAGACCCCGGAAACCCCGGAATAAATCACCGTGGTGGGCCTTTCCGTTTCGAGCACCAGGGATTTCACCTCTTTACCCAGGGGACCTGTATACCGGCTGAGCATCTCGAGGTCGGAAACCAGGCATAGCATTGCCTTATGGGAGGGGCGCTGCTTGAGGCGGTAGATCCGCTCGACGGCTTCATCCAGAGAAGCGCGGCATCCTATACCCCAGATTGTATCTGTAGGATAAGCGATGATACCCCCGGAATTCAATACCTCCAGGGCGTTTTCCCATTCGTGTTCCATAGGATCGGCTAGACGATTCATCCCAATTATCTTTATGTGGGGCACAAAGGTAATTCCTTCGCATCATACCGGACGAATGCCCTGGCTCAGGGAGACTGTATCGGCTGACGCAACCTGAGGGTTTCGCTCATGGGCGCCCCTCTCAGCAGATAGAGGAAGAGCGGGAAATAGCGGGGTTTTAGGATGCTTTGAAGACCGTACCGAAGCAGGAACCCGGCATGCATGAGGATGCGGGCCGTTAGGCCGTAGTGTTTACGGGTTATGTAAAGGAAACTGCGCATGAGTTCGATTTTCTTTACCGCCCCCTGGGCGGTCTTCAGGACACTGGCGTTCTGAATGTGTGTGTAGGAGAGCTGCGGCAGGAAATAGGTCCGGCGCCCCATCCCAAGCATTCTGAGGCATAGGTCGGTTTCCTCGTAATACAGGAACAGATGGGGATCAAACCCACCCAATCTGTCGAAGTCCTCAGATCGAACGAACATGAAACTGCCGTTGACGTAATCCACAGGCAGGGGCTTGCTGTACTTGGATCTGCGTCTGGGTCGGTCAGGCTGAATCCGCTCCAGCAAGCCGCGGCCCAGGATCTCCCGCCACGGACTTGCGAAATGATCGAAGCTCACCTCCGGTACCCCTTTCGGATTGAGGATTTGAATGCCGCACATCCCGGCGTCCGGATGTTCCTCCATGAAACGTATACAAGGGCTGAAAACATCCTTGTCGACCAGGGTATCGTTATTGATAAAGAGGTAGTACCGGGCGGGAAATTCCTGTATTCCCATCATGTTTCCCCAGCCAAAACCGGTATTCACCCTGCTTTTTTTCAAAACAAGTCTGGGGTTACCGGATTGTTCGATATAAGCCTCTAACGCCTGAAGTTCCTCAGGGTCCGAAGCGTTATCCACTGCGACCAGCGCGTAATCGAGTTCGGTCGGCAGGTTAGATTGCAGGCTTTCCAGGCATTGAATGGTGATCTCAGCCGTATTATAGTGTACCGTAACCAGTGTGAGAACCCGCATGCCGTTACTTATTGGACACAAAGGTAGGTACTGCAATACTTTCTCAGTTCCTCCTGAAAATGTGCAGGCTTGAAGGCCGAATACAGTTCGGCATTCGCCCGCTGTATTTCGGCGAGTCCTTTCCCGTTAAACAATTCGGGCTGGTAGTCCCTGAGGTGTATGCCGAACTGATCCGCCCTGGAATCGCTGTGCCATGCTTTTTTGGTTATGCTGGGATTAAACAGCGAAAATGTTGGAATTTCTAAGGCTTTACCGATGTTAATGCCTCCGCCCTCGTTACCGAGTACCCCCTGGCAACAGGATACGACGGCTATAAACGACCTCAGGGAGTCGGCGTAGAAGTCGGGAAAGGTTTTCAGACGGGTATCTTCCCTACAGTGTTCATACAGTTCATCGATCCGATCTTTCTGCCGGGGAAGGTAGTTGTAGACCAACTGGATCTCTGGGCAACTATCAGCTATGTAATCCAGTACCTCTGCCAGGTAGTTCAGGGGGTAGGTTTTGAATTCCGAGGATCCCAGTGCGGTAACCATGAGTATGGGTCTGGAGGTGTCGAGCCCGGCCTGTGTCAGGGAATGGCTCGCTTCGGAGCGCTCCGATTCTGTGACGTGAAGGCGAGGGAAAATCACCGGCGCCTCGCATCCTGACAGCAGGGGCTGCAACAGCTTGAGCCGGGCCCGGATGGCGGTAGCTATGTCCGTCCGCTGATCCCTGATCCGTTCGAGGTTGTGATGGTAGATGATCCGGCTGTACCCTTTTTCGTAGGCGATCTTACAAGGACTGCGTGCGAACAGGGACATGAGATTTGACTGCAGCTTTCCATACGCATCGATAACGGCATCGTACCGGAACTGCCTGAGCTTCCTCAGGAATCCGAGAAATTTTCCGGTGTCCCGGTCAAAGGTTTTTTCAAAGACGATTATGCGGTCTATAAACGGATTGTTCTCCAGTACAGCCAGGGTGGATTCATTGGCCACATAGCTCACGTGGCAGTCGGGGAATACTTCCTTGAGGGCTTCGCAGATGACTGTGCTGCTAAGCACATCGCCTACCATTTTCTGTTGGATGACCAGGAATCGATTGCGCTGGTTTACCGGTTCGTTCATGGCTGGGTATCCTCGTTCCGATCACCGGGTGCCTGTGCCAGGATCTTTTGTGGCAGGTCGAAATGGCGACACAGGGCATTCCACTGCACCGTATTCTTATCCTGCTTGAGATTTTCATTTTTCAGTGCCACTTCCTGAGTACCCCCGATGGGAATGGGCTCTGCCGGAGTATACCGTGCCTGAACCGATTCCGTACCGGCCAGCACGGCCATGGCCTTAAACCAGAGGTCGTCCGCCCGGGGCGCCAGTTCCAGGTACAGGTTGTGATTGGTGGTCTGGTGCGCGAGGCTGTGCGGGGGGTATAAGATTCCCCAGGCACCTATCGGGACGATGGCCATGGGGTTGATCCGATGCGGATCCGGATACCTCCACTTCCGGAAGGGAAGCGGCGCACCGGATTCGTGGTGATTGATGTGGACGGTGTGATTGCCGATAATCTTCCCGGGCCTCCTGATGTGTTCCCCTACCAGCAGTTCCAGCCAGTTCCTTCGATACATCAGGTCGTCATCGCAGGTAACGATTACCTCCTCCGGGAATTCCTCCAAACTGTGGACCAGCTTGCGATGCGAACTGGTATAGGGACTGAAACGAATTTCGAACAGATCGCTGCAGAGCCTGAGGAGTTTTACGGGCAGGTCCCGGGAGAGGTCTTCGTGCAGCCAGAGTACTATTTTCCTGGGGCGAACCGTCTGGTGGAGCAGGCTGCGTATCACGAGATGAAGCGTGCCCAGGCGACTGGGTATGCTCGTCAATGAAACGATAACTGCGGCATCGGGCTTGCTTTGCTTCAGGAAATACGAGGCAGGCAACACGCTCAGCAGCCCTGAATACGCCAGGGAGACAGGTAATTCCTTAACCAGTTTCATACGCAATCAATGTAGGACTTACCTTCTGGAATCCCAGGCAGTTCCATGAGCTCCCCGAATTCGAGGTTGTAGTGCTCGGGCTGAAATTCGAGACGGCCATCCGCGGGATAGAAGGTGAGTTCTCCGAAGACGATGCGTCCATTCAACGAATATAAGTCTACCCTTACAAAGGGAAACCCATCCGCCAGTTTCCGGGAAACCTCGATCATCTCTCCGAGCGTATCGGGACGCGGAAAGTCGTCCTCCAGGTAATCGATGATGTCGTGATATACATCGAGCTTGTTCCAGTCCAGGTCGTAATACGCCCGTTTGTGGTGGGTACCGCGATCCAGATCGATGTGCAGGAAGCGCGGCTCTCCATTATAGCAGAAAAACTTATAGTCCACCACGTCGTCCTTTCCAAGCTCTTCCAGGAATGTCTCCGCAATGATCCTCGGCTTCACGTTCCTGTATGCCCATTCCAGGCCTCCTCTCCAGTACTGGTTCTTGGACATCCACTTGTACATGAGCAGTTTGGCTTTGCTGCGGTTTAATTTTTGCTTATCGCGGACCAACAGGTTGAAGTGGAAAGCATGGGTGGCCTTGAGGACGAATTTATCCGGGAGTTTGTCGAAATCCACCTCAGCGGGGTTATCGTAGACTCCGATCAGGCTGTTCAGGTACTGACGTCCCACCCGTTCCTCCACGAAGGAACGCACGCTGTATTTGTCGACCAGTTGGGTGAGAATAGGCGGTTTGTAGTACGCCTTGAGCCACTGGATTTTCTCATTAAACGTCTTTGGATTCTCCAGGTCCAGGCGCTTACCCGTGTAGTATTCGTAGTAGATTTTTACATACAGGGGAGGGGGCAGGAACTTGAGTCTTTTCAGGAAACCCAACCAGATTTTTCTCAAAACGCTCCAATTTCTTCAGTTAAAGATAAACAAAAGACTTTCATACTTTTGTCCATTCAGATCGCATTTCATGGACCAGGTTAGGATATCCGTCATTGTAAGCACTTACAATTCAGTAGAGTGGCTCCGAAAAGTGCTCTGGGGGTTCCATTGCCAGTTATTCAACAACTTCGAATTGGTGATTGCCGACGACGGCTCGGGTCCGGATACCCGTCGCCTTATTGAGGACATGCGACCGGCCCTGAAATACCCCATCGTGCACGTCTGGCATCCGGACCGTGGGTTCCAGAAATCCGTGATCCTGAATAAGGCTCTGAAGCACTGCCGTTCGGATTATGTAGTCATGACGGATGGGGACTGCATTCCCAGAGAGGATTTCCTCGAGGTGCATTATATCAACAAGCAGCCCAGCTATTTCATTTCGGGAGGGTACTATATGCTGCCCATGAATATTTCGGAACTAATTACCCTGGAAGACATCGAAACCCAGCGCTGCTTCGACATACACTGGCTGAAGTCCAAGGGGATTCCCAAGTCCTTTAAGAACAACAAGCTCACGGCTCAGGGCTACATTTCCAAATTACTGAATCGCTTTACCCCGACGAATGCCTCCTGGAACGGACACAATAGTTCGGGCTGGAAAGAGGATATACTTGCCGTTAATGGATTCGATGAACGCATGCAGTACGGTGGACAGGATCGCGAACTCGGTGAGCGTCTGATGAACAAGGGAATTAAGTCAAAACAGCTCCGATACAGCGCCGTTTGTGTACACCTGGATCACAAGAGGGGTTACAAGACCGCCGAATCCATAGAAAGGAATCAGGCTATACGTCGGAATACGCGTCAGTCGGGTGTAACCTGGACGCCCTATGGCATAACCAAGTAATACGTGAGTTCGTTTTTTTTCTCTAGCCTTCGGAGCTCCAAATAACGCTCCCTAACGCTTAATGCATTGAGGTAACACACGGTCCAGCCTTTCTTGCCGTCCAGGAAACCCAGCCGTATGATGTAATTCACGAACAACTTCCAGGCGGGTTTCAGCCAGAGCATCAGGTAATTAAACTTGCGTTCTCTGTAGAAGGATTCCCGTGCTTTGAGCCTCCCATAGAGCAACATTTTTGACTCATATGTGCTGTAGTCCTTGTAGCAATAGTGAATGAGCTTCTCCTTGAGTATACCCGATCTTCCATCCACGTCCAGGGTCTCATGTACCAGTTTGCAATCGGTGAACCGTACCTTGCTCTTCTGGAAAAGCCGGTGGTTTTTATCGGTCTGCCAGCCGCTAAAGCGAAGCTTTTCCTTCTGGAACATGAATTGTCTGTAGAACCAATAAGCCTCCAGGGCTTCGGGGGAACTGATCGTCTGAATAATTTCGTCTCGTAACCTGGCCGTCACCACTTCATCGGCGTCGACAAATAGTACCCACTCGTTGGAGGCTTGCTGGAGAGCAAAGGACTTCTGTGAAGTAAAATTCTCGAAGGGTCGCGAGATCACTCGTACTTTGGGATGCGCCTCCAAATATTCGTAGGTGCCGTCGGTGCTGTAGGAATCAACCACAACGATTTCATCGGCGAAATCGATGGAATCGATACAGCGTTCTATGTAGCCCATCTCGTTATAGGTGATGATGAGTGCAGTCAGCGGCTGGGGTTGAAATGTAGCAGTTTCAGGCATCCTTCGACAAATATCTCTATAGTACTGATAACTAAGAATAGTTTAAAAAATTACTGAAGTTATCAAAATTTTCTTTCAATCAAGCTCAACTCGTGGGCCGGTACATGTCGCCGGCCGGAGGATGCGCACAGGCGTTGACAGGACGGTCAGACCGACACTTCAAAGGTACGCAGCGCATCATTCAGTGAGGTTTTTTTATCCGTGCTTTCCTTGCGCTTTCCGATGATCAGGGCGCAGGGGACCTGGTACGAACCCGCCGGAAAATCTTTGGTATAACTGCCGGGGATCACTACCGATCGCGCGGGTATGCGTCCCTTGTATTCCACGGGCTTCTCTCCGCTGACGTCTATAACACGCGTCGAGGCGGTAAGTACGACATTAGCACCGAGCACGGCTTCTTTTTCAATGCGCACGCCCTCGACGACTATCGAACGCGAGCCGACAAAAACGTCGTCCTCTATAATCACGGGAGAGGCCTGTATGGGTTCCAGTACACCGCCCAGGCCAACACCTCCGCTGAGATGGACATTCTTTCCTACCTGGGCGCAACTGCCCACTGTGGCCCAGGTGTCGACCAGGGTACCCTTGTCTACATAAGCTCCTATATTCACATAACTGGGCATGAGTATAACTTCCGGGCTGATATAGCTTCCGTATCGGGCTACCGCATGAGGTACCACACGTATGCCTTGTTCGCGGTAGTTTTTCTTGAGAGGAATTTTATCGTGAAATTCCAGCACCCCGGCTTCCATGACCTCCATCTTACGCAAGGGGAAATAGAGGATCACTGCCTTCTTGACCCATTCGTGGGTTACCCAGCCTCCCTCATCGGCGGGTTCTGAAACCCGGACTTTTCCCTTGTCCAGGCTTTCCACGACTTCTTCAACAGCCTCCCGGACCCTGGTTTCTTTAAGCAATTCGCGATTGTCCCAGGCCTCCTCTATAGTATTTTGTAACTCTTTCATGTAAGCTTTTCCCGGTAAAGATATGGGCATTCCCATAATCATAACTCATAGCAAAACAAATACCCTACCTGAACAGGGAAGAAATACTACTCTTTCTTGCTGGGTTGGAAGAAGATCGCGGTACGCTGGCATACGACTGACCGGACTGCTGTATTTTTGCAAGGTGATAACAGCTAGTAAGCCTGCCATGGGTCTGGATATCGGGGCAAAGCGAACCGGGGTCGCCATCAGCGACCCCCGCAGGACGATTGCCTCACCACTGGATACGGTGCCGACTCCCGAGCTGCTCACCTTTATGGAAGGGCTAATCGCCGATCAGGGTGGCGTGGAGTTTGTCGTGGTGGGTGAGCCCAGGCAGATGGATGGCACCCCATCTGAGTCCGAACCTTTGATCCTGAAGGTCATAGAAAAGATCAGGAAACGCTGGCCCGATCTGGAAATCTGTCGTCAGGACGAACGGTTTACCTCGAAGATGGCCTCGCGCACCCTTGTGGAAATGGGAGTACCGCGGAAGAAACGGCGCAACAAGGAACTCCTCGATCAGATGTCTGCGGCATACATATTACAGGGGTATCTGGACCGCAGGGTTTAAGCCGGGGGTTCAGGTATTTCCCTGATATGTTGTTTCTTTGCACGCGCCAGAGACGATTTGAGATTATGGTCTTACCGATAGTAGCATATGGAGATCCCGTTTTGAAACGGGTGGCGTCCGAAATTCCGGAGGATTACGAAGGTCTCCCGGAGTTGATAGCGGACATGTGGGAGACGATGTACAACGCCCAGGGACTCGGCCTGGCCGCCCCGCAAATTGGTCGTTCGCTGAGGCTTTTTGTAATCGATACCGCTCCCATGGCTGATGACGATGAATTGAGCGAAGAGGAACAGTATCGCCTGAAAACATTCAAACAGGTTTTTATCAATGCAAGAATGACCGGTGAGCAGGGAGAAGATTGGGACTTTAATGAGGGCTGCCTGAGCATACCCGATATACGCGAGGACGTAAGCCGTCGTTCGGAGATCGAAATTGAGTATCAGGACGAAGAGTTTAACTGGAAGAAGGAAAGGTTCAGCGGATTGATGGCGCGAGTAATTCAACACGAATACGACCATATCGAGGGCATACTTTTCACAGACCACCTCTCCCCCCTAAAAAGGCGCCTACTCAAGGGCCGGCTGGATAAAATTTCGAGGGGTCGGATCCAGGTAGACTACAGGATGAAGTTCCCGAACCTTAAAAAAGTAAGGTAGTAGTCCATACTTTGGTATGCTTCTTATAATTTTGAGGCCGAATTACACGAGTTCATGAGTCTGGAAAAAATCTTATCCATCAGTGGCAAACCCGGTTTGTACCGGATGATTACCCAAACCCGCACCGGATTAGTAGCCGAATCCCTACTGGACGGCAAGCGGATTTCCGTAGGGCTCAGGCACAATGTGAGTCTGCTATCGGAAATTTCGGTTTTTACCCTTAAGGAAGAGGTGTCGCTGAGGGAAGTGTTTCTCAAAATTCAGGGCAAAGAAGACGGAAAGCCCAGCGGCGTTAATCCCAAGGCGTCCAAAGACGAACTCGAAGAATATTTCTTCGAAGTACTTCCCGAGTACGATGAGGATAGGGTGTATCCCAGCCATATCTCCAAGATCCTCAAGTGGTACAATCTCCTTGTGGAAAAAGGCATTACCGATTTTACAGATCCCGATGAAGCCCCTGAGGAGTCTGAACCGGGAGACGAAGAAACACCTGATACTTCCGAAGAGTGATTTAAGAAATGGTCACCTCCGTTTTTTAGTATCCACACTACAGTTTTTGGGGAGCTTTTACTAGGAAAACAATGCTTGTAATTTAACAAGATTTATTGCACTTGTTTTTCAAATATTCGACCCAATTGCACTCATATTTCTCAGTTTACACGCATTTCCTGCATATATTGCGCTTGTATTTCATGATTAATGTCAAACCAAAAATTAGCAGCCTAGCTTAACTGTTTGTCCATTATTTTGTTGCAATTCCACATCACAATTTTTGCAATCCTTTCTTTTCGATATAGTCAAAAAACCTTTTTTCATGCAAAGCTATTCCTCCTTGATACTGCTTCCCGTTCATCCTCCCACTTCGAAAGGATATCTGATGGATTGAATCTATAACGATTCGTAGGGTATCCCCAGGTTCTAT
>CAZKAP010000012.1:0-68148 GCA_964550895.1 uncultured Flavobacteriaceae bacterium | reverse complement strand
TACGGTACAAAACTCCCCGACAGTATCATTGCCGCCACTGCTCTTTATCTCGATATGCCCTTGGTATCCGCCGATATAGGGTTCAACAAGGTTGGGGAACTTGAGTTGATACAGTACGAAAAAGAAGCCTAAAAATTCCCAGAGCAAAAAAACGACGCCGCTCACAAAGGCCTACCTTTCTTTTAACTTTCCGCTCGCCATCGCACGGGACTTTAGCCTAAAAATGCCGCACGAATACAAATAAGAATCACACCTAAGTGGTCTAAAGGATGGGGAGTGTTTACGAGAGTCAGGGGGGTGAGCCCTCAAATCCGGGAGTTCTCAACTACATAGGGATTGAATAACCGGTCGAAGTGCAGTTATGTGCTCCCTAGGCGCCTATACTCATCAATGTTTTTTGGGTTCCCGACCAGACCATCTAATCCGGATGATCCTAATGGTGTCACCGAACACACGGTAAGCCACGTTATAACGTCGCACTTCATAACAGCGATAAGTACCGTCGTTATTGTTCTTGTTTTTGTCCAGGGGGTACAATTCTGGTTGGTCTGCAAGTATGTCCGTACTCTCAAAGATTTCCCTAGCCAATCGATTGGCACTTATTACGGATTTACTAATGTCCAGGATTGTTTTTCGGGCATCGGTCAACTGTGCCAATGCCTCGGGGGACCAGATTATTCTTTTTCCCATCCCTCGATGGTCTGGCGAACCTGGTCTTGGGTATAAAACTCTCCCTTTTCAATCTGTGATTCGGAAGCCTCCAGCTCCTTATTATACTGTTCCAGACTAATACGGTCGGTGCTGTCATTGTAGGTCTCCACCAATGCCTTTATCATTTTCAACAGTCGGTCATCTGCCTTATCTATGTAGTTAAGCACTCTCTGTTTTAAATCCAAGGCCATTTCACTTTCCTTTTTAGCTAACTAAATGTACAAATTATGCTTTACAAGGTCTATGCTCCTCTAACAGATAGTACTTCTGACTGCAACCCAAATCCGTTGATTGCAAACCTGAATCTATTATGAGTTGGATGAATGTGTTCTCTAAAAAATTACCCGCCAGGGATTTATCCACTTTAAAATTAGGACGATATTTTGAAACAAACTCCTGTGAAACCCTTAAAACAAAGGGGTTGGAAAGAAAGTACCTTGGGTGGGAATCGAACCCACACTCCCGAGGGAACTGGATTTTGAATCCAGCGCGTCTACCAATTCCGCCACCAAGGCATGGTGTGCTGCGGGCCTCAACAAGCTCGCCCGCAAAAGGAAGGCAAAGCTATAAAATAATTGCCAATCGCCATCCGATTTAGACCGCCGTAAACCCGAAGAATCAATAATTTAATTAAATTTGCAGCCTTGAAAATCAGCGAAGGAGACCGCGAAGCCGAACACTATGCCCTATCAAGTACCCGAACCCAAGCTATTTGCCTGCACGCAGAGCAGGGCCCTGGGCGAGAAAATCGCTAAGGAGTACGGAGAGGAACTGGGTAAAATCAAGTTTTCGCGCTACAGCGACGGCGAATTTCAACCCTGCTTCGAGGAGTCGATCCGGGGTGCCCGGATCTTCATCATAGGTTCGACCAATCCCAGTTCGGAAAACCTCATGGAAATGCTCCTGATGCTGGATGCTGCCAAGCGAGCTTCAGCCCGGCACATTACAGCCGTGATGCCCTATTTCGGCTGGGCCCGTCAGGATCGCAAGGATAAGCCCCGCGTGCCCATCGCCGCCAAATTGGTGGCCAAGATGCTGGAAACCGCGGGTGCCACACGGATTATTACCATGGACCTGCATGCCGACCAGATTCAGGGCTTCTTCGAGAAACCTGTGGATCATTTGTACGCTTCGACCATATTCCTGCCTTTCGTCAGAAATCTGAAGCTGGACAACCTCTGTATAGCCTCGCCCGATATGGGGGGCTCCAAGAGGGCCTATGCCTATTCCAGGGCCCTGGATTCGGATGTCGTGATCTGTTACAAGCAACGGGAGAAGGCCAATCGGGTATCGCATATGGAGCTGATCGGTAATGTGGAAAATAAAAACGTGGTACTGGTCGATGATATGGTCGACACCGCGGGAACGCTTACTCGGGCTGCGGACCTGATGATGGAGCGGGGCGCGCGCAGTGTACGGGCCATTACCACCCACGGACTGCTCTCGGGTGACGCCTATCAGAGAATAGAGAATTCCACGCTCAAGGAGCTCATTATAACGGACTCCATCCCGACCACCCGGGAGAGTGACAAGATCAAGGTGCTGACCTGTGCACCCCTCTTCGCCGATGTGATGAAGCGGGTACACACCAACATCTCAATCTCGAGCAAGTTTATCATCTAATACGTCTAATTATACTTTAATGAAATCAATTACAATCAAAGGATCCCAAAGAGAAAGCGTAGGCAAGGCATCGTCCAAAGCCTTACGTAATGCTGGAAAGGTCCCTTGCGTATTGTACGGAGGGGAAGAACCAAAGCATTTTTCAGCAGATGAGCTGGCGTTCAAAGACCTGGTTTATACCCCGAATGCACATACGGCGGTAATTGAACTGGAAGACGGAGAAAGTTACAACGCGGTACTGCAGGACATTCAGTTCCACCCGGTAACCGACAACATCCTGCACATCGACTTCTACCAGCTGTTCGATGATAAGCCCGTAACCATGGAAATCCCCGTTCGCCTGGAGGGAATCTCCCCCGGTGTTCGAAACGGTGGACGACTGATCTTCCGTAAGCGAAAGCTCACCGTACGTGCCCTTCCCGGCAAGCTTCCGGACGAAATCCTGGTGGATATCAGCAGTCTGAAGATCGGAGGGAACATCTCCGTGGAGTCGGTACTTAGCGACGACTTCAGCATACTGCATCCGAACAACGTGGCCATCGTTCAAGTGAAAACATCCAGAAACGTGGTTGCCATCGAGGACGACGAAGAGGAAGAAGGAGCAGCCGATGCCGCAACCGCGGAAGGCGGAGGCGAGGAATAATCCTCCTGGAAAATGCTACGCGGGTCCATTTTTCGGGCCCGTTTTTTTATTTTGCCTAACGCAAGCAGTACAGCATGAAGCCCTACCTGATCGTTGGCCTGGGAAACATAGGCAGCGAATACGAAGGAACCCGGCACAATATCGGATTCGAAATTGCCGGCCGAATCGCCCGGAAGCTGGACGTCCCTTTCGAGGCTGCGAAACTGGGGGACCTGGCGGAAGGGAGTTATAAAGGACGCAAGATTTACCTACTGAAGCCTTCGACCTATATGAACCTCAGCGGCAAGGCGGTGCGCTACTGGCTGGAGCAAAAGGATGTACCCTTGGCGCATCTGCTGGTCATCACCGACGACCTGAATCTTCCCTTCGGCACGCTAAGGCTGAAGACCAATGGAAGCGACGGCGGTCATAACGGGCTGAAAGATATTCAAAACCAGATTCAAACCACCGCATATCCCCGACTCAGATTCGGCATAGGGTCGGAGTTTTCCAGGGGGTCCCAGGTATCGTATGTGCTGGGCGGCTGGGCCGAAGAAGAGGCCAAATTACTGGACGGGAGGCTGGACCGTTTTACCGAGGCCGCCCTCAGCTTCGTGTTTGCCGGCGCAGGTAACACCATGAACCAGTTCAATAATACCTGAGCGCTTACGCAATACCTAATTTCAGGGCCGGACGTAGAAGTCCTGTATATTGGACAGCGCGCTGTTTCCCCGGGAGTCCTCCACCCGTATGCGCCAGTAATAGCGGGTATCCGGATTAACGGGTACGCTGAGGCTGGAGGAGTTGGCCGTCACCGTTTCAAAAAGTAAAGGATCCTCGTCGTCCGAGAAAAACACCTCGACCTGGGTAATATCGTTGTCCAGATCGCGCACCGACCAGCGCAGGCTTACCTGCCCGCTGTTGATCGGATTGGCCAGTCGCTCGCCCGCTAGCGGGGCCTGCAGGTCGGCCGGAAAAGGAGGGTAACTCTGCAAATTACCCCCATTGAGGAACATCCACTCTTCGCTGCGGGCCGTCAGGCTTTCGTCCTCGTTACGCGAGAGCACACTCCAGCTGTAGGCCACTCCCTTGGAAAGTATGACCTCCTGGGTAGTCCCTGAGGTCACCAACACCCTGCGGTCTCCGGGATTGCTGAGGTTCTGCACGGTAACTTCATAGTCGAAGGTATTGGCGGCGGCCTGCCACTCGAGGGTAACCCGGCTCTGGGTATTGCCCCGATCAATACCGGTTGTGCATTCGGAGAGGTTTTCGGGAAATATCAGTAGCGCAGGCTCAGGGTTAGCCGGGCCTTCATTGCGGTTGCAGCTCGAAAGAATCAGGGCCGTTGCCACCCACCCCAGTTGGAATAAAAACCTTCTCATTGCTTTACGAATTTAGTTGTCGCCCTGAACCCTTCGGACATCACTTCCAGTATGTAAATACCCGGGGAAAGCGCGCTGGCATCCCATTCGATCGAAGCGCTTACACCCGTATACTCCCCTGAGGTTATCTGGGTACCCGACGGACCGTAAACCCTCAGTCGAAAGCGATCCAGGGAGGGCGGAACGAATACCCGGGCAGTACTCACCACCGGATTGGGCGCCATGTAAACGGCAGCCCCATTAATGAAGGCCTGCTGGTATACCCCTTTGCATTCAAGTTCCCCTTTGACCGTTACGATATTAAGACCGGGCCTCAGGTCCAGCTGGTACTGAGGTTGGGTGGTGCTAACGGTGGCCCCGTTCAGTTCAATGGTATATTCCGAGGCTCCGTCAAGACTCAGGGACAGCCTGTTTCCATCCTGCGATTGCAAGGCTGATACGCTCAGCAAGGGAGGCTCCTCCACCACAGTTTGGTAACAGACCTGCTGATAGGTATTCACCCCGTCCGTAGCCGATATACAAAGGTCATAGGCGCCGGCAGTGAGGGATGAAAATTCCGCCTCCTGCGAAAACGCGAGCTGTTCGGAACCTCCGGACCCGGTGAGTACGGCGGTGTAAATCAGATTCGTATCACTTGCCGACACGACTATGGATCCGTCGTTATTATCCCTGCAGGACTCGCTGTTGATCGTAATGGTAAAGGCATCTGAGGGCAGGAGGAACACCGGGCAGCCGGTGGCATCTACATCCTGACCGTTCGGCGTATCCGGGCAGAGGTCACTGTCGTTGGGCACGCCATCGGCATCATCGTCATCGGGGGGCTGACCCACCAGGCAAAGCTCGAGTTCAAAGGCCGTGAGTACGCCGCCGTCCTGATCGAATTGATCGTCAACTTCCAGTGTCCAAACACCCAGGGCCGACTCCCCTTCGAACGAGGACAAGGGCACGGTAGGGCGTATGGTTCCTCCCACGGCAGGATTGGTGCTGCACACCGGCTGCTGCCCGGCATCGTCGAAAACCGCATCGATATCGTCGGCATCCTCGCAAAGCTGATCGATCAGGGTCACGATCGTTCCCTGAGGCGAAACCAGGCGGATCACCAGGTCGCTCATCCAGGTATGCGAGGCCGTTACCCGCACACGTACATCCTCTACGGGTAAATCGTTCGGGACGGTGATTTGGGCCGTACTCAGGTTAGCACCTGCCTGGGGCAGTGTTACCGGAACACTGGTACTGTTGTAATTAAAACAATTGATCCCCGGTGTTCGGAACTGCCTTACGGCGCTAAATGGGCTGGAACCACAGGAACTAATGGCCCGCACCCGCCAGTAGTAATCGGTATCGGAGGCCAGGCCGGTGGCGGTCACAGCGGTATTGAAGGTGGTGTAGTCGGTCACCGCAGAACTGAAGTCGGGTTCGGTCGATACCTGAACCTCATAGGAAGACGCACCCGCAATATCCTGCCAGCTCAGGGGAATATCGGCCGTTTCCAGAACCTCACCGTTGGCAGGACTCTGGGGCTCGGGGCCCTGAGCAATCGGCTGTCCGAGCACGAAATCGATGGTAGTCTGCTGGGTATATCCCCCCGAGCTCGCCTGAAATGTAATCGGGTAGTTTCCTGCGGCGGTCCCGGCCTGAGCCGTGATCTCGATGGTCCCGTTCTGACCGGAACCGGAAGTCTGCACCGGATCTACAGATAGGGTCAGGCCCGAGACGGGCTGTAACTCAAAGCTAACTAAAGCAGGGCTCCCGGTATAGTCCGTATAGGTGAATGGAATGCTAACGGTTTCTCCGCCACAGGCTCCTACCCGGAGCTCGTCCAGTTCGGCTACAAAATCGGGCATGTTAACGGTTTGGTCGGCCAGATTCACGGCGAAGAAGATGTGGTCGTCGGCCCGGATCATGAACCTCAGGGAGGAAGTTGAAATGGCGGGCACCTGGATCAGGGCCGATCCCGTATTATCCAGGCCCGAACGGACCAGATAGGGATAACTCAGCCCCCCATCCTCAGAAGCATAAACGGAAACTGTGGAGGCCGAAATGGGCGCGGCATCCGTTCCCGCGACATCCCATTGCAGTTCGATACGGTCTCCGGCAGTCCAGCTACCCGGGCTGTCGAGATTCTCGAACCGGAATGGGCCGGTACCTTCAATAACTTCCACCGATGTGGTCTCCGCTGCGACCTGCGCGCCCGAGATTTCGTTGTCACGCACCGTAACGGCAAAACTCATGGACCTGCCGACTACGGAAACGGTCTCCCAGGCATCGCCCGTAGTGGGGTTGGCTAGGGTGAGTTCTCCCGCACGAACCCGTTCGAGCCCGGGGAAATACCGAACACCCCCGGTCGTTGGTGAAAGGGAGCGGAAATTGGCCCCCGTATTTCGTGTGGGCCCAAAAGTGGAAGAGGTGACCCGTCCGTTATCGATCTGTTCCCAGCAGTAGGTAAGTGCATCCCCATCCGGATCCGTGGCCGAAGCCTCCAGGAAGAAAGGGGTGCCTACAGGTACGGCATGGGAGGCGAGCGTGCCCAGGGTCGGAGGCTTGTTGGCGATGGCCTCCGTAGTACCGCAACTTACCGTCTGCAGGAAGTTCCGGATTTGAACGATGCTATAGTAATGGAAGTAGTCGTCGCTGGTCAATTGGATGTTATCATCCCCGGCGGCGAATCCCGCGTACGCCATAATGGTCGAGCCCGAAGCCGGTTCGGCCTGTACACCGGTACCTTCGCTCGCAAAGGAGTAGGTGTGGTTGGCGCCGAACTGATGTCCGAGTTCGTGAGCCACCAGGTCGATGTCAAAGGTATCTCCTTCCGGATTCTGGGCAGAGCTGAAGGCTGAACCCTTCTGGTTGTCGCGACAAACCCCGCCAATGAACCCCGCGTTACCGTTGTCGTTATCCCGGTGAAACAAATGCCCCACATCGTAGTTGGCCACGCCGATGGTAGCGTTCAGGTCGTTCTGGAGTTCGCTGTTCAGGTTATTTCCATACGGATCGGTCAGGGCATCGGTATAAATCACCTGATCGGTGGTCCCGATCAGCTGCAGCTGTAAGCCCAAATCGTTATTAAATACTTCATTGATGCGCGTCACGGTCGCATTCATGGCCGAGAGGGCTCCGGATACGGTTCCTCCGTGGTACTGGGTATACTCCCCGGTGGCCGCCACGGCCAGCCGGAAGGTCCGTCGGGTGCGGTCCGTTACCGGTGTACGAGATGCCAGCCCCATGGGAGCAGCGGCCAGGGATTCGGGTGTGAGGCACTCAATGGCTTCCCGATCCTCCGGATCGGAATAATTATAGAGTCGGTACGTCCCTTCGGATCGGTCTTCAGGCTGCAGGAAGAAGAGTTCTCCCTCCCCGGTCCTGTAGGTGGCCTGCACGTCCCGGAACGAAATACTCAGTCGAACCCGGGTTCCACTCTGCGGATCCTGAGCTATAAAGGAGCGTATGGAGGGGTATTTCTCCATCAGATCGGGATGCATCGAGCCTGCGGGGCGGAGTTTGAGCATCTGTACACGGCCGTCGGGCATGGGCAGGGATACCGAAAGGGACCCTTCAGAAAAGGCTGGAGTGGCAACCAGTCCGTCCAGGCTTTGGGCTTCCAGGCGGAATGACGATTCCCTGCGCGATCCGGTTTCCGATGCGACGGAGGGTTTGGCGGTCTGCGTCCAGCTCAGTCCCTGCTGGGCTCCCAGGGGGAAAAACAGGGCGAGTATGAGAATTGTAAAAACAAGACGTAATTTAGCAAACATAGCAATCCTTTGAGGAGGCAATAAATATAACTTTTTCTTCAGGGTGAAGTCCTACAACGGCATCTCCAAATACCAAAGCGACCTTCCTTCCGTACTCACCATCGGCACATTCGACGGTGTTCATATTGGTCATCAAAAAATAATCCAAAGAGTAATTGAGGAGGCCCGCAGACTGGGTGGATCTTCCGTTCTGCTTACTTTTTTCCCTCATCCCAGAACGGTACTTCAGCAGGACAGCAGCATTCAGCTCCTGCATACCCTGGACGAGAAAAAGGAGATCCTCGCACGGCTGGGCCTCGATGTGCTGATCGTACACCCGTTCTCCATGGAGTTCTCCCGGCTCACGGCCCTGGAATTCGTTCGTGACCTGCTGGTTCATTCCCTTAAAGTTCAGAAAATCATTATCGGATACGACCACCGCTTCGGGCGTAATCGGAACGCCAATATTCAGGACCTTATTGCTTATGGAGATACCTTTAATTTTGAGGTGGAAGAAATCCCGGCCCAGGCTATAGAAGAGGTTTCCGTGAGCTCTACCAAGATCCGGAAGGCCCTTTGGGAGGGGAATGTAAAAAAGGCCCACCACTTTCTGGGCTATCCGTATCTGGTCAGCGGAGAGGTAGTCCGGGGTAGGGGTCAGGGCAGGGACTTCGGCTTCCCCACGGCCAATATCCGCGTGGCCGACAACAGCAAACTGATCCCGGCCAAAGGCGTCTATGTGGTTTCCGCAGAGATCGACGGCCACTGGTACCACGGGATGATGAACATCGGATTCAACCCCACTTTTGATGGCACCGAGTTTTCCCTGGAGGTATACTTCTTCGATTGGGAAGGCGACCTCTATGGACGAGTATTGCGGATCTATTTCTGGGAGCGACTTCGTGCAGAGGAGCGTTTCGGGTCCGCCGATGAACTGATCGGCCAGCTGAAGAAAGACCGGGAGAATTCCCGGGAAATCATCCGGAATCTGCCCGCCCAACCCCCGATATGAGTCTGCTTAAACGCATTACGAACTATGTGAACAAGCCCGTGGACATAGCTCCGCTGGCCTTGTTTCGTATGTTCTATGGATTCCTGATTGCCTGCGAGGGCTGGGGCGCCATCATGACCGGCTGGGTGCGCCGCACTATGGTAGAGCCCGGAGAGCTGTTCACCTTCATAGGCTTCGAGTTCCTGGAACACCTGGGAGGCCCGTTGATGTATCCGTATTTTGTGGTCATGGGTGCCACGGGCATCGCGATCATGCTGGGCTGGCGCTACCGCCTCACGTCTGTACTGTTCGCCCTGATGTGGTCGGCGGCTTACCTGATGCAGAAAGCCTCTTACAACAACCACTATTACCTGCTCATGCTGCTGGCCTGGATCATGGCCCTGCTCCCGGCTCACCGGTCGCACTCCCTGGATGTCCGAAGCGGCAGGATCAGCCGGCGCGACCACATGCCGGCAGGAGTTCGCGTCCTCATCATAGTACAGCTCCTTATAGTATATACCTACGCCAGCCTGGCCAAACTCTATCCCGACTGGCTGGACAACACCTTTTCCCGCATGCTGATGAGCGGGCGGGCCGACTACCCGATCATCGGCTCCTTCCTGCAGCAGGACTGGGTGCATACGGGCATCTCCTGGTTCGGCATACTGTTCGACGGACTGGTGATACCCGCTCTCCTGTGGAGACCCACCCGCAAATGGGCATTTGGCCTGGCGGTCTTCTTCCACCTCTTCAACAGCATTACACTGGGCATTGGTATTTTCCCCTTCCTGGCACTGGCGTTCACCGTTTTCTTCTTCGACGCGAGGGATATTCGCAGGATATTCTTCCGTTCCACCCTGCCCGAACGAATCCGGTCGGGGGACTTTCGCTTCAGAATACGGCCTCTGGTCCTTTGGGTGGGTGGATTATATCTGCTCGTGCAACTGCTGCTCCCCTTAAGGCACTACCTCTGGGAAGGGAATGTGTTCTGGACCGAGGAAGGCCACCGGCTCAGCTGGAGGATGATGCTGCGGTTCCGGGCGGGCTACGCGAACTATACGGCCGTATTCAAGGACGATGGGACGCGCATACCCGTGGACCCGAGAGATTACGGGCTCAATGCCAAGCAGCTGAGGAAAGTCCAGGCCCATCCCGATTTTATCTGGCAATTTGCCCAGAAAGTCCACAGGCACTACCGGGCGGAAGGAAAGGACGTAGAGGTCTACGTTCAGTGCAGGGTGCGGCTGAACAACCATGCCCTTCAGGATCTGATCGATCCGCAGACGGACCTGGCCAGCGTACACTGGAATCACTGGACCCGGAACGAATGGATTCTTATCCGGGATCCTTACTACGATGGTCCAACACGTGTCATAATGCCTGCTGAAGATGCTCAGTAAAACACCTTGTTTTATTTGGACTTGGAAGGGCGTCCACGGCAGAAATATCTCCTGCTAGCCGAGATAGGAGACGAGACCAGGTTGAAAATGGACATCGCTGAAAAAGTAGAAGGCGTTGTGGGATTGTAATTATTTGAATAAGCGAATATACTCGTCAAACCAGTACTGTTTTCCTCTTTTAGCTCCTGTAATCTCCTTCAGAATACCCAAGTGTTCGAGTTCATTGACAAGCTTATACGCGGATGGAAGTGAAAGTTCCGTAAGGTCGGCGACTTTTTGAACATTGATCAATGGCCTCAAATAAAGGTGGCTGACAACTGTCCGTGCATTGCTTGTACGAGTCCCTAAACCTTGAATTTTCGAGTCTACTTCCTTCTGGAGCTTCATAATGTTATCAAAAGTCATAATGCTACCTTCAGCCGTTTCAATGATTCCAACCAAAAAGAACTTAAGCCATTGCTTGATGTCATTTGCAGTCCTGACCTTCATTAAGTTTTCATAGTATAATTGCCTGTTTTTTTCAAGAAAGTCTGATAGGTATAAAACGGGTCGCTTCAAAATCCTTTTCTCAACCAGATAAAGAGTAATCAGAAGTCGTCCAACTCTTCCATTGCCATCTAAGAAAGGATGTATGGTTTCAAATTGATAATGTATTAGCGCTATTTTCAGTAGATGAGGTATTCGGATTTCTGAATTGTGCGAGAATTTTTCGAGGTCTCCCATTAATCGAGGAACTTCTTGATGGGGAGGGGGAATGAATGTGGCATCAGAGATTGATGCACCCCCTATCCAATTCTGACTTGTTCTAAATTGTCCGGGAATCTTATGCTTTCCTCTAACACCTTTTAGAAGTACCCTATGGGCCATTTTAATTAGTCTCGATGATAAAGGCAGTTCATCGAGCGACGCAATGGCCTTGTTTAAGGCTTGAATGTAATTTTGCACCTCCTCCCAATCATCACGTTTTTCTTCAGCGAGCTCCTCCTTGTCTTGTAGTGCTTCTTCAATATTGGTTTTGGTTCCTTCAATCTTACTCGATTTAGTAGCTTCCTTTAGAACATGCATGGAAATAAACAGATCGATATTTGGAGTATGTTCAGAGTACATATCCAGTCTACCTAATTGCCTATCCGCCTGGCTTAAGAGATCGATGACTTCCATGTCATCAATTACCCAGTCTCTATTTATTTCTTCGGGAATAAAGCTTCTGAACGTTCCTTGGTTGACATAGTTGCCTGCTTTAAAGCTTTTCATAGTTCTTTAATTACCCAATCGCTAATTTAAGAAAAACACAAAAAACTTAAATAAAGAGGGTTCAATTTAAATAAATATTGATAAATCTTAAAAAAGGGCAGCGCTGTACAGGATACCCGTCTTTGTGCACAGTGTTTTACCACTAAAAGAGGTGTTTTATGGTATCCATCGGAATAAACATTTTTGCACTATCCGGTAGTTTTATAAAACCGTATTTATGATAAAAAGCTTCGGCGTCCTCATCAAGGGGATCCACTATTACTGCGTAGGATCCCATAATTGAGCTAGTGTCAAAACATCTTTTTAAAGCGTCAATTAATAAGATTTTACCTAACCCTTGACCTTGATATCGTGAGTCTATCGCCAGTCGCCCTAGCAGTGTTGTGGGAATCGAAGAATAGGCTCGGGGTAATTTTGTTTTGTAATTGTTGGGCACTACTTTATAATCAATACTACTATTCGAAAGCGTATAATATCCTTTAATCCGTTGATTTGATAAGTCGGGAACTACAAAACAAGCAGACAGTTTGCGTTTCACATCTTGTTTAGCCTGACGGTGCAAGTACGAATCAAGCATTTCCTTTCCACAGGAAAATTCCTGCTTTTTGTATGAATTATCGAGAGGTACAGAAACAAAATCATTCACTGATTAAGTTTTTGTAATCTTCGGCTGCTGATTGAAGTGCCTGATTTGGCTTACCGGGATTAAAAATTGCATCAAAGAAAATCTCTTTATCCTTTTGAGATGCCACGATTCTCTCACTTTCTTCAATAATCTCTTTAGCTTTATCCTGTACAGTCAATACTACGAAGTCGGTAAGACTTCTATAACCTCCTAGCACAGCAGCTCTTTCAAAAAATTGTTTTTGTTCCTTTGATAAACGAGTATCAAATCTTGCTTTATCATTATTGGTGGCCATACCTACACGTTTTTACAAATGTACGGTCAAAATCCGTACCATTCAAGAGGTGTACGTAAAAATGACGTACAATTGACGACTTTATACATCACAACGTACTGTATGCTGTGAATCAGAGAGGGTATGTGCTTTACTTGATTCATAGATTGTGGACTTAGGTTAACGATTTCATCCTGTAAGCCTCACTAAATAGCAAAGCAAAAGTAAAGTGCCATATGCTTTGACTTCCCGGGGATCCTTACTTCGACGATAGGTAAACAAGTTTTACCTTTACCATTCCAAAATCTGAATAGCCGATGATCGAGCTTCAGCGCATCCGAGAACACGCAGCACCCCTGACTGAGGCCCTTAAGAAGAGGGGCATACCCGCCGAGGAATGGATAGGTAAGGTAACCGGACTGGACCAGGAACGACGCCAACTGCAGCGGCAGTTCGACGAGCTGCAGGCCGAGGCCAAGAAGGTGTCCCGGGAAATCGGTGCCCTAATGAAGCAGGGACGCAAGGATGAGGCCGCCGAATTCCAGCAGAAATCTGCCGATAGCAAGAACAAGCTGAAGGAACTCCAGCAGTCCATGCAGGAAAAGGCCGCCGAGCTGGAGGAAATGCTGTATCAAATACCGAATGCGCCCCATGCAGATGTACCGGCGGGCCAGACCGAAGAGGATAACGAGGAGGTGTTCCGGTCCGGGCAGATTCCGAATCTCCCGGACAGCGCCAAGCCACACTGGGAACTCGCCTCGGATTTCGGGCTGATCGACTTCGACCTGGGCAGCAAGATCACAGGAGCCGGCTTCCCCGTCTATACCGGTAAGGGGGCACGGTACCAGCGCGCCCTGATCAATTACTTCCTCGACAGAAACACATCGGCGGGTTATCGGGAGATTCAACCTCCGCTGCTGATCAACGAGGACTCCGGCAAAGGAACCGGGCAGTTGCCGGACAAGGAAGGACAGATGTATGTGGTGACCGAGGATCAGCTATACCTGATTCCCACGGCGGAAGTCCCCATTACCAACATCTATCGGGATGTTATTCTGAAGTCCGAGGAACTACCCATAAAAGTAACCGGCTATACTCCTTGCTTTCGCAGGGAGGCGGGAAGCTACGGGGCTCATGTACGCGGGCTCAACCGGCTTCACCAGTTCGATAAGGTGGAGATCGTGGAGGTGACCCGGCCGGAGGATTCATACAACACGCTGGAGGCCATGGTCGAACACATCAAGGGCATACTTGGGGAGCTCCGCCTGCCCTACCGCATCCTCAATCTCTGTGCGGGCGACCTCGGATTCACCTCGGCTAAGACCTATGATTTCGAGGTGTATTCGGCCGCTCAGGAGCGCTGGCTGGAAATCAGCTCCGTTTCCAACTTCGAAACCTATCAGGCCAACCGCCTTAAATTGCGCTTTAAGGGAGAGGACGGTAAGACGCGCCTGGCCCATACCCTGAACGGCAGTTCACTCGCACTTCCACGGGTCCTGGCGGCCCTGCTGGAGAATTTCCAGACGGATTCGGAAATTCAAATACCGGAAGTCCTGCATGCCTATACCGGCTTCGCGACCATCACGAAAACTGAATAATTTGAACAAGGTCATTCGAAATACACTCCAATGGAGCCTGCTGTTAGCGGTGCTGGTTTGCGGTGGGGTCACCCGGGCTCAGAATCCCATGCTCGCCCAGCGGTATTTCGACGACGGGGAGTTCGACAAAGCGGTGGTGATATTCGAACAGCTCTACCGCCGGAATAAGAATGATCTCCGGAATACGGAGTCCCTGATCGCCTGCTACCAGCAGTTGGAGCGCTTCGGTGATGCCGAACGCATCCTGCTGGAAAGAACAAACGGAAACCGGGTTCTACCGGTCTACCAGATACTGCTCGGATACAACTATAGCCTTCAGGGAAAAGAAGAAGAGGCCGAACGCTGGTTCGAAGCGGCCATTTCTCAGATCGATCAGCAACCGGGCCTCGGATATGGTATCGGTTACCGCTTCCAGAGGCTGGTCCTGCTGGATAAGGCCGAAAAGTCCTTTCTCAGGGCCATGGAACTCAACCCGGAACTGGACTACTCGTACCAGCTAGCCAATATTTACGGGGAACAGGGCCGGATCGAGGACATGTTCAATACTTACCTCGATATGCTGCAGGCAGGCAAGGGCTCCCGTAACCGCATCATGCAGATTATGGAAGCCTTTTTGGGGGAAGAACCCCAGGACACCAACAATCAACTGCTCCGAAGACTGCTGCTGAAGAAGGCTCAAAAACAACCCGACCTGATCTGGAATGAATTGCTCAGCTGGCTCTTCGCCCTGCAGGGACAGTTCGAACCGGCATTTACCCAGGAAAAAGCCATATACCGACGAAGCGAGCTGCCCGATCCGGAACGCATCATGGAGCTCGCGCTACAGTCCAGCCGTCGCAATCAGGGCGAGCTTTCGCGTGAGATGTACCGCTTCGTGATCGAGGAAGAGGCCGAGCCGTCCATCGTACTGGAGGCCGAACTCAACCTCCTTGACCTTTTGCAGAATCGACAGGGGGCCGACTACGAGGAAATACGGAAATCCTACCAGCGGCTCCTTGAAGCCAACGGCATCAGTGACGCCACCCTGCGACTTCTGATTCAGTACGGTCGCTTCCTGTCCCGGGAACTCAACGACCACGCGGCCGCGATACGCCTGCTGGACAAGGGCCTGGCCGAGGTACGCAGCCCACGCAATCAGTCCTTGCTGAAAATGGAAAAAGCCGACATCTGGGTGGTGCAGGAAGAGTTCAACCGGGCCCTGCTATTGTATTCCCAGGTTCAACTGGATCACAAGAATCAGTCCCTGGGTCAGGAGGCCCGCTTCCGCGTGGCCAAGACCAGTTTCTACAAAGGCGACTTCGAATGGGCCTTTAATCAGCTCAAAGTACTGCGGGGCTCGAGTTCCCAGCTGATGGCTAATGACGCCATGCAACTCAGCCTGCTGATCAGCGACAACCTCTGGAAAGACTCCACCGAGGTGTACCTCGCCAAGTATGCCCGGGCCGAACTGCTTTCGGCCCGCAAACGCAATCCGGAAGCCGTTCGGCTGTTATCGGAACTGATTGAGGAGTCCGGGGGCCAGACCATACAGGACGAAGCCCTCTACTTTCAGGGGCAACTCCTGGAAAGGCTCGGTCGGTTTCAGGAGGCCGCCGATAACTACCAAAAGATCATAGAAGGGTTTTCTTTTCAGATCCTGGCCGACGATGCACGCTATGCCCTGGGCTTGCTGTACCAGGAGCGTCTCGGTCGGAAGGAAGCCGCCATGGAGCAGTTTCAGTACATCATTTTCAATTATCCCGACAGCTATTACTACCCGCTTGCCCGTAAGCGGTTCCGGCGACTTAGGGGGGACGACATTGAATAAATCCACGGATATGAACATCCCAACCCGGCGCGTGCTCAGCGTCACCTTTATACTCGAGAGTCGTGCCGTCCCAACCTGGTTCGACTGGTGCAAGACAGATTTCCTTCCGGAAGTCCGTCGCTTGAGTGGTGTGGACGATGTGCTCGTCAGCCAGGTGCGAGGCGCTTCCCAGCCGAACGAACCCACCTATTCAGTACTAATCGCGGTACGGGAAGAACACCATCTGGACACTACCGAGCAGGGGGTTCAGGCCCTGTTGAAAAGGGATGTATTCAGCCGCTTCGGCGAGTCCTGCCTCCCCTTTCTCTCCCGCCTGACCGAACTGCCCGAATTCCGCCAAACCTGAGTTGGGTACCTTTGAAGGGAAGCCAAAAGCCATTCCCTCTTGAAGCATCAGAACAAAAACCAAAAACCCCGCGGAGAACGCAGTCCCGACGGGGAATCCAGGGTACGTGCAAAGAAACACCTGGGCCAGCATTTTCTGAAAGACGAATCCATCGCCTCCAAAATTGCGGACACCCTTAGCCTGCAAGGCTATTCCGATGTACTGGAGATTGGACCGGGGATGGGAGTGCTTACCCAGTTTCTGCTCCGCCGTCCCGCTCGGCTTTTGGCCATGGACATCGACCGGGAGTCCATTGACTACCTCAACAGCCGGTTCCGTGCGGAACAGGCACACCTTATCGAAGGCGGCCCCGGCTTCGAGGTCGTAGAGGCGGACTTTCTACAGGCAGACCTATCCGAGTGGTTCGGCGGCCGCCCCTTTGCTATCACAGGTAACTTTCCCTACAACATTTCGAGTCAGATTTTATTCAAGGCCCTGGATTGGCGCAGGCAGATCCCGGAATTCTCGGGTATGTTTCAACGGGAGGTCGCCCGCAGGATCTGCAGTCCGCCGGGCAGCAAGGACTACGGTATACTGTCGGTACTGGTACAGGCATTTTACCAGGCCGAATATCTGTTTACCGTTCATCCCGAAGTATTCCAGCCTCCGCCCCGGGTACAGTCCGGTGTATTGAGGCTTCGAAGGATAGGAGAAGGCAAGATCGATTGCGACGAGACCCTGTTGTACCGGGTAGTGAAGGCCGCCTTTAACCAACGCCGAAAGACACTGAGAAACAGCCTAAAATCCCTGAATCCGTCGCCCAAACTGGCGGAAGATAGTATCTTTGACCTCCGTCCGGAACAATTGTCCGTAGCCGAATTCATAGCATTAACCCAGAGATTGGCGCATGATTCCGTTTGAGTTAACCGAAGAGCTACTGGTCCAGATCAAGGAGTTGATTGCCGAAAAGCGCAACGACACCCTGACTTCCATGATGGACGAATTCCACTATGCGGACATAGCCGAGATCACCGACGAACTCGAGGAGAAGGAAGCGATCTACCTGATCAAGCTGCTGGACAGCGAAAAGACCTCAGACGTACTGACCGAGCTGGACGAGGCCGTTCGGGAATCCATACTGGAGGCCATGTCGGCCCGGGAAATCGCAGAGGAAATACAGGAGCTGGATTCGGACGACGCCGCCGATATACTCTCGGAACTCAGCGAGGAAAAGGTACGCAGGGTCCTGTCCTTCATAGAGAACAGGGAGCGTGCCCGGGACATACTCGAACTCCTGAGGTATGCCGAAGACAGTGCCGGGGGCCTGATGGCCAAGGAGCTCGTCAAGGTAAACGAGAACTGGACGGTGCTCACCTGTGTCAAGGAGATGCGCGAACAGGCGAAGAGCGTGAGACGCGTACATTCGATCTACGTGGTCGACAACGCTGGGGTGCTGAAGGGAAGGCTGTCGCTTAAGGATCTGCTGACCTCGTCCACCAGGTCGCACATCAGCGACGTATACATTCCTAAAGTGGACTACGTGGATGTGCATACGCCGGGAGAGGAGGTCGCCCGGATCATGTCCAAATACGATCTGGAGGCCATACCTGTGGTAGACGAGATGAAGCGGCTGGTGGGTCGGATTACCATAGACGACATCGTGGATCTGATACGCGAAGAGGCCGCCGAGGATTACCAGCTGGCTGCGGGTATCTCTCAGGACGTGGAGGCCGACGACAGCGTGTGGCAACTCACCCGTGCCCGACTGCCCTGGCTGATTCTGGGCCTGTTCGGAGGCCTGGGTGCTGCGGCCATCATGGGGGGCTTTGAAGAACTTATCGCCGAACACGCCGTCCTCTTCTTTTTTACTCCCCTGATCGCGGCCATGGCGGGAAATGTCGGTGTGCAGTCCAGCGCGATTATCGTGCAGGGCCTGGCCAATAACGACCTCAAGGGCAGTGTGTCGGGGAGGCTACTCAAAGAGATGCTGCTCGCCCTGCTCAACGGGCTTATCCTGGCGGTGATCCTACTGGTTTTCACCTTCTTCTGGAAGGGCGATCTCAGCACGGCCATAGCCATCTCCCTTTCGCTGATCGCCGTCATCGTCGTAGCAGGCCTGATTGGGACCTTCACCCCCCTATTCCTCGATCGGCGCGGCATAGATCCCGCTCTGGCTACGGGTCCCTTCATCACCACCAGCAACGATATCTTTGGAATCCTGATTTATTTTACCATCGCCCGTCTGATCGTAGGCCTATGAAGGTTCTCCACCTTGACCGAAATCACCCCCTGCTGCTCGAGGAATTCGCCGCCTACGGCTGTGAAAACTGGGAGGAGTACGAAGCGGGGGCCGACCAGCTCGGACAGAAACTGGCCGAATGCGAAGGCATCATCATCCGCAGCCGCATCCCGCTGGACAGAGCGTTACTCGAACGCGCTCCCAGGCTCCGGTTTATCGGCCGGCTGGGTGCGGGACTGGAGAACATCGATACGGACTACGCGGCCGAGAGGGGGATCTTCCTGGCCGCCGCCCCAGAAGGCAATCGCAATGCGGTGGGCGAACACGCCCTGGGCATGCTCCTGGCCCTGATCAATCGCATGCATACCTCCGACCGGGAGGTCCGGGAAGGCATCTGGGAACGGGAGGGCAACCGGGGCTGGGAACTCGATGGTCGTACCGTAGGCATCATCGGCTACGGTAATACCGGCTCCTCCTTCGCCCAGAAACTTCAGGGCTTCCGGGTTCGCATACTGTGTACCGACATCGTTCCACACCAAGGCGACTCCCGGGTCGAACAGGTCGACCTGGCAACCCTCAGGAAGGAAAGCGAAGTCATCAGCCTGCATATACCGCAGACCCCGCAGACCCTGGGTATGATTAACCGTTCTTTTATCGAGGCCGACGGCCCTCCGTTCTGGCTGATCAATACCGCGCGAGGAAAGGCGGTAAATACCCCGGATCTAGTGGAAGGGCTGCGGAGCGGTCGCATACGGGGTGCGGCTCTGGACGTCGTGGAATACGAGAAGTCCTCATTCCGCGGCGTGGGTACTGAGATCGGAAACCTGCCCGACTGGGAATACCTGAAATCGGCCCGGAACGTTATCCTCACTCCCCATGTGGCGGGCTGGACCCAGGAGAGTAAGGAACGGCTGGCCCGGGTAGTCCTCGATAAAATTGTCCGGCATTTTAACTTGCGAAAGTATCCGGCTTGAGCTAACTTGTAAGGGTATGATTTTCCCATCGCCCGAAGTCGACAACTGGATCGAAGAGCTCCCCGAAGAGCGCAGGGAACGGATTCGGCAGCTACGGGGATGGATTCGTAAACATGCCGATCCCCGGCTCGAGGAATGCATCAACTACCGAATGATAGGATATGTGGTGCCCCGGAGCATCTATCCCGAAGGATACCACTGCAACCCCGGAGAGCCGCTTCCGTTTCTCAATCTGGGATCCATGAAAAATCACGTGGGTCTTTACCACATGGGACTCTACGCCGATCCAAAAGCGGCTGAAGTCTTTATCGACTATTACAAAGACCTGATGGGTAAAAAGCCCAATATGGGCAAGAGTTGCCTGAGGCTGACCTGGAAAACTGAGGTACCCGAAGATTTGATTCGAACCTGGTGCCGGGCCATGAAGGCGGAAACCTGGATCGGCATGTACGACAAGAGCCGAAAATAGCAGTATGGGAAGACCTACGCCCTAACCACATAAGAAAGAACATCATGTCAGCACGGGAAGAAGAAAACCGCTACGCCCGCCAGGCGCGCAAAGATGCACACTCCTTCACAGAGGGCATTAAGCAGCTGGGGGGAAAGAACAAGAAACTTCTGGCCGGAATAACCGCACTCTTCGTCGGGCAGTTTGGGATTCACAAATTCGTACTCGGTTATCAGCAGGAAGGACTTATCCTTTTGATTGCTACCGTGCTCGGGTACTTCTTTATCGGAATCGGCATCGGATGGGCCTGGTTGTGGATTCCGCCGACCATCGGATTTATCGAGGGCATTGTCTATCTGATGAAGTCCGATCAGGAATTCTACGATACCTATCAGGCAGGCCGCAGGCCGTGGTTTTAATTTTTGAGGGCTGATTCGGTTCGTCATTCAATTAATCGTAATATTGCAATATATTAATGGGTAAAACAAAAGACTACATCTATACCGAAGAAGTCAATGAATTATCCCGAATGGCGCGCGTTCTGGCCAGCCCGGCACGCATTGCCATACTCCAGTACGTCAGCAGCGCCCAGCAGTGTATCTGCAACGACCTGGTCCAGGAGATCGGTCTGTCACAGCCCACCATCACCCAGCACCTGAACGAACTTAAGAAGGCCGGACTGGTGGAAGGGTACTACAAAGGCTCGCAAATGTGCCTCTGTATAGTGCCGGAGCGCTGGGAGGAGTTTAAAGGGAGCTTTAAGTTGTTCTTCAAGGATATCAAACCAAATGGCTGCTAAATGAAAAATATACTGGTACTCTGTACGGGGAATTCCACCCGAAGTCAGATGATGCACGGCTACCTCAATCGCCTGCTGAACGATCTCGCAGTAGTCAGGAGTGCGGGTATCGAAACACACGGCCTGAATCCCCGGGCCGTTTCCATCATGGCCGAGGACGGCATCGACATATCGGACCATACCTCCAACCACGTGGACGAGTACGCCGGAATCGCATGGGATTACATCATCACGGTTTGCGATCACGCCAACGAAAACTGCCCGTACATAGCGGCGCCTAAGGCCGTTCGCCTGCATCACAATTTCGAAGATCCCTCAAAAGTAAAGGGCACGGCCGAAGAAACTCATGGTGCCTACGAGCGCACCCGTAACGAAATACGAGCCTACTCCCGGGAATTCGCAAGGCGTGAATTCGGATTGTCGTAAAGAATTCCGGCAAGAATATCAGGACTCCTCCAACGGATTACCCGTACTTTCGTCGGGCTGCGTAGCCTGAGGCCGGCTATCCGTCTGGGCATTGCCCTGTAACACCTTCTCCAGTTCGGCCTGCAGTTCTTCCATCACGGGCTTCACGGTACTCTCCGGCAGGTCGGCAATTTTGATGTACATCAGGCCATCTACCGAATTGTTGAAGAGCGGATCGACATTAAAGGCCACTACCTTGGCGTTTTGCTTGATGTATTTCTTTATCAGCACGGGTAACCTCAGACTACCGGGCTCGACTTCATTGATCAGTCGGTCGAACTTATTCAAATCGGATTGGGTCTCATCGAATATAAACTCCTTATCCGCATCGTTCAACTGCACCTTGAATTCCTTCTTGGGCCGGATATACTGAGCCACAAAGGGGTCCCAGTAATGCGACTTCATGAACTCGATCATCAGGGACTTGGAAAAGTTCGAGAACTGATTGCTGATGCTTACCCCTCCGATCAGGTACTTGTGTTCGGGAAAACGTAGCGTGGTATGGACGATCCCCTTCCACAACAGGAAGAGGGGCATGGGTTTCTGCTGGTACTCGGCCATGATGTACGCCCGGCCCATCTCGATGGATGTGCTCATCATCTCGTAGAGTTCCGGCTCGAAACGGAACAGGTCCTGAAGGTAAAACCCCTCTATGCCGAACTTCTCGAAGATTTCCACACCCAGCCCCATGCGGTAGGCCCCGACAATTTTCTTTTCCTGATCGTCCCAAAGGAACAGGTGGTGGTAGTAGGTATCGTACTTGTCCAGGTCAATAGAGCGGTTGGTCCCCTCCCCTACGGCGCGAAAGGTGACCTCCCGTTGTCGGCCGATTTCCTGCAGTAGGAAAGGCATATCCTTGTAGGGAGCCAGGAAAACCTCGTAGTGACGGTTCTTCAGCAGCCTCAGGTTCTTCTCCCTCAGTTTTTCGATTTCACCCTGCAGGACTTCTTTCCGTATGGGGCTGGCCACTTTTCGCGGTATGGACGGGAGCTTTATGCTGGTCGGTACCCGGTCCAGGAGTCGGGTTCTCTGATAAATATTCGCCAGCAGGTAGGTTCGCCTCCGCAGCATGTCCGTGAGGTCCTGGAGATTCTCGGCCTCCGCTATGGTCTTGGGCAGGATCGGCTGACCGATACGGATTCGGATGGGTCGCTCCCGCTGGGAAGCCATTTCCGAGGGTAACTTCGCTGTCCGTAACGAGTCATGGATCTTCGCCAGCCGGTAAAAAAAGGAGCTGTTGCGCGCGTGAAAGTAAACGGGAACCACCGGCACCCCGGCCTTTTGAATCAGCTTGATGGCCGCCTCTTCCCAGGGCCGGTCGACATAGATGTTCCCCGACTTCTCGGTGGAAACTTCCCCGGCCGGAAAAATTCCCATGCATCCCCCTTTTCTCAAGTGCTTTAAGGCCAGGCGAAACCCGGATATGCTGTTATGAGCGTCCTGGTGTTGCTCGAAGGGATTAACCGGAAAAATGTAGGGTTTCAGGGGGTCAATGCGCTGGAGAAGAAAATTCGCCATAATGCGGAAGTCTGCTCTCTTGGACAGAATCAGCTTGAGGAGGAGTATACCGTCGAAGCCACCCAGGGGATGGTTGGAGATGGTAATAAATGGTCCTTCCTTGGGCAGACGCTTGAGCTCGTCCTCGTGCAACTCGTAATCGATCTCGTAGTATCGGATGAGTTCGTCCAGGAATTCCTTGGAAGGAAGATCCTTGTTACGTCTGTAAAACCGATTCATCGGACTGATCCGGGTCAGTGAAAGCAGCATGGAGCCGATCAGCCTGCCAACCGGACCCCAACCTCCCAGTCCCACGGCTCGCGCCATTTCGTTAGGTGTAACCAGACTCATTTCAATGAAATAGTTAGGAGCAAATATAGACCATAATAGCACGTCCAATCCGTTCGAGTGGCAAACGGTTCAACCGTTCCCCACCACCCATTGCAAGGTCTGGCCGGTTCGCTGCTCCACCCGAATCGGGCGCCCGTTGAGTATGTCCCTCGCCCCGTCTTCCTCGAAGTGGCGGATCGTTAGCAGGGAAACCCCCGACTCCACCTCAGTTCGGAAGGAAGATTGCAAATCCGACACGGCCTGCTCCAGTCCGCCGTAGACATCCTTGCAGCAGACGGAAAAACTGATGGCCGAATTCTGTATCAGGTCTACCTTGAGTCTGTGCTGATGCAGGATCTGGAATAGTTCACTGATGTTCCGTTCTCCGATAAAGGAGAAGTCCTTGGCGTAGAGACGGATCAGGGTCATGCTGTCCTTGACGATATAGCAGGGGATGCGCGGTTCTATAGCCAGTCCCTGCTCGACTACCGTCCCGGGGCCTTCAGGTTCCATGAAGGATTTGACGAAGAGGGGGATGGATTTTTGCTGCAGGGGCTGCAGGGTCTTGGGATGGATAACCGAGGCCCCGTAAAAGGCCAGTTCGATCGCCTCCTGATACGAGATCTTGCGCAAAAGTTCGGTCTTTTCAAACTTGCGGGGATCGGCATTCAGGACTCCGGGCACATCCTTCCAGATGGTGACACTCCGGGCATCCAGTGCATAGGCCAGTATGGCCGCCGTGTAATCCGAACCTTCGCGCCCCAGGGTGGTGGTGAAGTTGTTCCCATCGCTACCCAGGAAGCCCTGAGTGAGATGCAACCCGGATCCCCAGTCTGTATTCCTGAGGGTCTTCACCGTGCGGTCCCAGTCCACTTCGGCCTCCCGGTAATTCCCGTTGGTGCGTATGAGGCCGCGGACATCGTGCCAGGCATGGCCTATCCCGGAATCCGTTAGACAGGCACTGACAATGCGGGTGGAGAGCAGCTCGCCATAGCCTACAACCTGGTCGTAGACGAAATTGTAATTCGGCGATTTATTCCAGGCCAGAAAGCCCTGCACCTCCTCGAGCAGGGTCTCTACCTGCAGATAGGCCGGATGCGCAGCATCCGGAAACAGATCCCGGAGTATCGACTTGTGGAACGCACGAATCTCAGCCAGCTCGTCCTGCAGACGCGGATCCCGGTTCAGATAATACTCCACTACGCGTTCCATGGCGTTGGTCGTTTTGCCCATGGCGGAAACTACCACCACCGTATGCTCGTAGCCCACCCGCTGCAGCACGGACGCAACATTCCGAACTCCGTCTGCATCCCTGACACTGGCTCCTCCGAACTTATAGACCCTCATGATTTCCGATTCGTCTGTTGGTGGTTACCGGGATAGTCCCGAATTCCTTTTTCGTCCAGATGTACCATACGCCATTCTTCCATGATACGGGCACCACGGGATTCGTAAAAATCGATGGCCGGGCGGTTCCAGTCCAGGACCTCCCAGTAAATCCGCCTCAGGCCCTGCCGCCTGCCGAGTGCGACGATCTCATCCAGCAAGCGCGAGCCTATACCCCGGCCCCGGTACGTCTGGCTTACGATCAGATCCTCCAGGTGGAGTGCGGGGCCTTTCCAGGTCGAATATCGGTAATAGTAAAAGGCCATACCGGCTACCTCACCCCCGGACTCGGCGAGCAGGCACTCGAATCGGGGTTCCTCGCCGAACCCGTCCCTGATCAGGTCCTGTTCCGTGACCTCAACCGCCTCCGGGGCTCTTTCGAATTCGGCCAGCTCCCGGATCAGCCTGAAGATGTCCGGCACATCCTCCGCCCTGGCCTTTCGAATATGTAACGCTCTGTCGCTCATGTCGCAATAATTGCAGGCAAAATTACGTATTGATAGATATCCCCCTGACACCGGGAGTCGCCTTATCACAAAAAGGGCGATATTTGTTTAACCTTTCTAATTCCTTTCAACCATGGGCAAGATCAACAAAACCCTGGGAGAATTCATCATCGAAAATCAGGCCTCATTCGCGTATTCCACCGGTGAATTATCCAAGCTCATCCACGCCATCCGGCTCGCCGCCAAGGTAGTGAACCACGAAGTGAACAAGGCCGGCCTGGTAGACATACTCGGGGATGTGGGAGAAACCAATGTACAGGGCGAAGATCAGCAGAAACTCGATGTCCTGGCCAATGAAAAGTTCATCCAGACCCTCAGGAACCGGGAGATTGTCTGCGGCATCGCATCGGAGGAAGAAGACCACTACATCACCATCAACAGCCTGGATAACCGGCATCAGAACAAGTACGTGGTACTGATCGACCCCCTGGACGGTTCCTCCAATATAGACGTAAACGTCTCTGTGGGGACTATTTTTTCCATTTACAGGCGGGTTACGCCTTTGGGAGAAGAGGTCACCATGGACGATTTTCTGCAACCCGGCCACAAGCAGGTCGCCGCCGGATATATCGTCTACGGCACCTCGACCATGCTGGTCTACACCACCGGTAAAGGAGTGAACGGCTTTACGCTGAATCCGGCCATAGGAACATTCTACCTCAGCCATCCCGACATCCGCTTCCCGGAAGAGGGGACCATATACTCGGTGAACGAAGGAAACTACGCCCACTTTCCCCAGGGCGTAAAGGACTACATCAAATACTGCCAGAAAGAAGAAGGCAACCGCCCGTATACCTCACGCTATATCGGCTCTCTGGTATCCGATTTCCACAGGAATATGATCAAGGGGGGCATCTACCTGTATCCCTCGACGAAGAAATCACCGGACGGTAAGCTCAGACTACTCTACGAATGCAACCCGATCGCCTTCCTGGCGGAACAGGCGGGAGGCAAGGCCAGCGACGGAACCCGGAGGATCATGGATATCCAGCCATCTGAGCTGCACGAACGCACTCCCTTCTATTGCGGACCGACCGATATGGTGGAGCAATTGGAGCAGCACATCGCCAGCAAGTACTACGCCCAGTACTAGGCGCATATCCCTGCACGGGTTAGAGATCCGCTA
Source organism: uncultured Flavobacteriaceae bacterium (assembly GCA_964550895.1). Taxonomy (GTDB): domain Bacteria; phylum Bacteroidota; class Bacteroidia; order Flavobacteriales; family Flavobacteriaceae; genus CAZKAP01. Next base: position 42,038 of record CAZKAP010000012.1, on the reverse strand, counting down.
TTTCTTGAGTTTACGGCCAATCAGGTATTCGAACTCCTCGAATTCGATCTTCCCACAGAAGATGTCGAAGGCCCTGGAGATCATTCGCTCGGCCTGCTCTACACTGTATCCCAGACCTATTGCGTACCGTTCCAGCAAGGCGCGCTCCGGAACCTCGCAGGAATGATCCGAGAATACCATGGTAAAAAGGTCGTAGAGCCGGGCCAGCCTCTTCTGGGCAGAACCCGTAGTGGTTATGGGGTACTTGTTATCCTCCTTCATTACTTCGGCGTATTGCTCATCGGTAATCCCAAGCTTCATCGCGAACCGGTCCAGGACCACCTTCTCCTCCTCGGTCACAATGCCGTCCCTCGCGGCCAGGGAGGCCAGGGCAGCAAAGTGAGCCAGGTTCCTGCTCTGATCTTCGTTTTCGTATAAATCTACTATGGGCATGGCTGCAAGTTTAAACCACAAAGATAGGATTTGCCCCCTATGCCCGCGGCTTCGGGGAATCAGAAATTCGTAAATTCACCGGGCTATGAAAGAACCCCTGCTTGCATTCTCGGACAAGGGCATCTATTGCGCGCGGGCCGACGTCTACCTGGATCCGTGGAGGGCCGTTCCCCGTGCCCTGATCACCCATGGCCATGCGGATCACAGCCGATCCGGCCACGGGAAATACATTACGCATCACAGCAATGTGCCCATCATTCGGCACCGCCTCGGGAAGATCGAAGTGAGCGGATACCATTGGGGGGAGACCTTTAGTATCCGCGGGGTCTCGTTTTCCTTCCATCCGGCCGGCCACATACTCGGGAGTTCGCAGATACGCGTGGAATACCGGGGTGAAGTCTGGGTGTTTTCGGGCGATTACAAAACCGACCCGGACGGACTGACCACTCCGTTCGAACCCGTACCCTGCCACACGTTCATCACCGAATGCACCTTTGGCCTCCCCGTTTTCAACTGGAAACCCTACGGAGAAATACAGGACGAAATCAACCAGTGGTGGGCCAGGAACCGGGACGAAGGGCGGACCTCGGTACTCTTTGGCTATTCCCTGGGCAAGGCCCAGCGACTGTTGCGCTATCTCGACCCTTCCATAGGCACCATCTACACCCACAGCGCGGTCGAAAACATGACGGAGGTACTCCGGAATCAGTTCGATTTTCCACCTACCGTCCGCATAGAACGAGCCACTGACCGCAAACAGGTTAAGGGAAACCTGGTACTGGCTCCGCCCAGTGTCCACGGCGGGACCTGGTTGCGTAAAATGGCGCCTTTCGTAACGGCCACCGCCAGCGGATGGATGCAATTCCGCGGGGCACGCAGGCGCAGGGCCATCGACCGGGGGTTTGTGCTGAGCGACCACAGCGACTGGAAGGGCCTGCTCGCGGCCATAGAGGCCACGGGGGCCCTGAGAATCATCTGCACCCACGGCTACACCCGCATCTTTTCCCGCTACCTGCAGGAAGCCGGATACCAGGCCACGGTTGAGGGCACCGAATTCGAGGGAGAAACGGCAGAACTGGACCCGGGCAGGGGTGAAGAAACCAGGGCAACCGCAGCGGCATCCCCGGGCGATCAAGGAAGTACGGGTGCATGAAAAGCTTCGCCCGACTCATCGAACGCCTGGACGGTACCAACAAAACCAACGAAAAGGTCGCCTTTTTGGCCGAATACTTCCAACAGGCTGAGGATAGGGACAAGGTCTGGACCATTGCCATCCTCTCCCACCGAAGACCGCCCCGACCCGTCAACCATACCCTGCTGAGGCTTTGGGCTACAGAGGTCGCCGGGTTGCCGCCCTGGCTGTTTGAGGAAAGCTATCACATCGTCGGAGATCTGGCCGAGACCATTGCATTGATCGTTTCGGGGGAAGGCTCCGGAGAGCTCCCTCCCCTGCATCGCTACATGCAGGACATGATCGCACTGCGCCGAAAAGAAGAGGGCCTCAAGCGGGCCTACCTCCGGGAACAGTGGAAGCGTATGGATTTCTATTCCTGCTTCGTTTTCAACAAGCTCATAACCGGGGGCTTTCGCATCGGTGTCAGTCAAAAACTCATGACCCGGGCCCTTTCACGGGCCACCGGAGTGGACGAGGACATACTGGCCTACCGGCTGACCGGAAACTGGGATCCATCTCAAGTCGACTTTCACGAGTTCTTCGTGCAGGGAGAGGCCGCAGATGTCCACTCCAAGCCCTACCCCTTCTACCTGGCCTACGCCCTGGAGAACCGGGTCGAGAAACTGGGCGACGTCCGGGAGTGGGCCATCGAACACAAATGGGACGGCATTCGATCCCAGGTAATCATCCGCAACGGAGAGGTCTTCGTCTGGAGCCGGGGAGAGGAACTGATTACCGACAGCTTCCCCGAATTCCAGGGCCTCCATGCCCGCTTGCCCGACGGTACTGTAATCGATGGGGAAATCCTGCCATTCCCCGAGGGAAAACTCGGCAACTTCAGGGACCTGCAGACCCGGCTTGGGCGAAAGGCGGTCGGCCCCTCTGTCCTAAAAAAGATGCCTGTGATCCTCAGGGCCTACGATCTCATGGAATTCGAAGGCAGGGATCTCAGGGACAAAGCCTATAGACAGCGCCGCGAATTGCTGGAAGGTCTGCTCGCCCGCATTGAAGACTCGGATATCCCCCTGGACCTGTCGCAGCGCATGCACCCTTCCGACTGGGAGCAAGTAGCCGGCGAACGGGAACGTGCCAGGGAATTGGGCAGCGAAGGACTCATGCTCAAGCGGCTCGATTCGCCCTATCGTATCGGCCGTAAAAAAGGGGACTGGTGGAAATGGAAGGTAGACCCGCTGACCATAGACGCTGTGCTCACCTATGCCATGAGGGGCCATGGGCGGCGCAGCAACCTGTTCACCGATTACACCTTCGCCCTGTGGAAAGACGGAGAAGACGGGAAGCCCGAACTCATCACCTTCGCTAAGGCGTATTCCGGACTGACGGATGAAGAATTCAGGGAACTCGATCGCTGGATCAAAAAGAACACCCTGGAGCGCTTTGGTCCGGTCCGAAGCGTGAGTCCGGAACACGTATTCGAGCTGGCCTTCGAAGGCATAGCCCATTCCAAACGTCACAAGTCCGGGGTGGCCACCCGCTTTCCCCGTATCCTGAGATGGCGTAAGGACAAGAAGGCGGAGGAGGCCAACCACCTGGACGATGTCATGACCCTCATAAGCGCCAGGGATAAAGACCAGGATCAATGAGCCGGGAAACTCCAGAGCGCCATCGCAAGCTGATGGAACAGGGAGAGGCCTGGTTCGCCTCCCGCGGATGGAAGCCCTTCGACTTCCAGCGCGAGACCTGGCTGGCCTATATGGAGGGCAGACACGGCATGCTGAATGCACCCACTGGCAGTGGAAAAACCTATGCCCTCTGGGTACCGATCGTATTGGAACTGCTCGAGGCGGCAGGGGGTGCTGGAAATAAACCGGTTAAGGGATTGCGCGCCCTCTGGATCACACCCCTGAGGGCACTTTCGTACGAAATCCTGAATTCGGCCGAAACCCTAATCTCCGATCTGTATCCCGGCCTGACTGTGGGAATACGGACGGGTGACACCTCGCAAAAGGAACGCAGTCGTCAGCGAAAATCCCCTCCCAACCTGCTGATCACCACTCCGGAGAGCCTCCACCTGCTGCTGGCCACAAAAGGATACCCCTCTATCTTCAAGGCATGTAAAGCGGTCGTGGTCGACGAATGGCACGAGCTTATGGGCAGCAAGCGCGGCGTTCAGATGGAACTGGCCCTGAGCCGCCTCAGGTCCTTATGTCCGGGCTTTCGCAGCTGGGGGATATCTGCCACCATAGCGAATCTGGAACAGGCCCGGGAGGTACTGCTCGGACCCCAGACCGAGGCCCGAAAGAATTCCGTGCTGATCCGCGCCCGAATGGACAAGGAGATCGAAGTGCGCAGCCTGATCCCGGAATCCATGGACCATTTCCCCTGGAGGGGCCACCTGGGCCTCCAACTGCTTAAACAGGTTAAACCCATACTCGATCGCAGCAAGACCACCTTGTTGTTCACCAATACCCGGGCCCAGTGCGAGATCTGGTACCAGCAGCTGCTGGAGGCCTATCCCGAGCTGGCCGGGGAAATGGCCATGCACCACGGCAGCATAGCAAAGGAGACCCGTCTCTGGGTGGAACAGGCCATACGAGAGGAACGGCTCAGGGCAGTGGTCTGTACCTCCAGCCTGGATCTGGGAGTGGACTTTGCCCCGGTGGAAACCGTGATTCAGATCGGCGGCCCCAAGGGTGTGGCACGCTTCCTGCAAAGGGCCGGCCGGAGCGGACACCGACCCGGACAGCTAAGCGTCATCTATTTCCTGCCGACCCACGCCATGGAACTCATCGAAGCCTCGGCGCTTAAGGTAGCCGTGAGGGAGCAGGCGGTGGAGGAACGCATCCCTTACCTCAACGCCTTCGATGTGCTGCTGCAATACCTGACTACCCTGGCGGTCTCCGACGGCTTCCGTCCCGACGAGATCTATCCCGAAATACTCACGACCCATTGCTTCCGCTACCTGGAAAAGGAGCAATGGATCTGGCTGCTGAACTTCCTGGTTATGGGCAGTCAGAGCCTGCAGTCCTACGACGAGTTCCAGAAGGTCCGCATAGACGAAGACGGAATCTTCCGGGTGGAAAGCCGCGGTATAGCCATGCGACATCGGATGCAGATCGGAACCATCGTAAGCGATGCGAGCATATCGGTCCATTACTTGAGCGGGGCCTACGTGGGTTCCATAGAGGAGTGGTTCATTTCCCAACTCAAAGCCGGGGATGTGTTTACCTTTTCCGGCAAGAACCTGGAGTTTATTCGAATGCGGAACATGAAGGCACAGGTGAAGCGGACCACCAAGCCGACCAAACGGGTGCCCAGCTGGATGGGGGGACGGCTGAGTTTCTCGGCGGAGATGTCCCGCCTGCTCCGGGAACAACTCTATACCTCAAACGAAAATGAGAGCCGGCAATCGGAGGAAATTCGCGCCCTGAAGGGAGTCCTGGACCGGCAACGCAAAGAGAGCATCGTACCGGGACCCGATCAGTTCCTGATTGAAGTGTTCCACACCCGTGAAGGCTACCATCATCTGTTCTACCCATTTGAAGGGCGGCACGTACACGAGGCACTCTGCAGCCTGCTCGCCTACAGGATCGGCCTGCTCTATCCCATCAGCTTTACCCTGGCGTTTAACGATTACGGTTTCGAATTACTGGGTAATCAGGAGGTCGACATACAGGCCGTCCTGGACAACAACCTGTTCACGGACCAGGACCTGCTCAGCGACCTGCAGAAAAGCCTGAACTCCTCCGAGATGGCGAGCCGTAAATTCAGGGACATCGCCGTGATCAGCGGCATGGTATTCAACGGTTTTCCCGGAAAGGGTGTTCAGATGAAGCACCTGCAAAGCAGCTCTCAATTGCTGTTCCAGGTATTCAGGGAACACGAACCGGACAACCTGCTCTTTCGGCAAGCCTATACGGAAACCTTCGAACATCAGCTGGAAGAGGCCCGACTGCGGGCTTCGCTCAGGCGCATCCAACGGCAAGAGATCGCGGTTTGCCGCTGCGAGACCCCGACGCCCTTCTCCTTCCCCATTATCACCGACCGCCTGCGCGAGAAGATGTCTTCGGAAAAACTATCGGACCGCATTCGCCGGCTTACTCAAAAATGGCAGTGACGGTTGTAGCTTTGTCCATCCCGGTGAGTACGACCAACCGACATATCGCCATAGAAATCGCCTCTGAGCAGTTGCATCTGGACGGCAGCGGAGCCGTGTACTGGCCGGAACGGGAAATTGTGCTCCTGAGCGACCTGCACCTGGGCAAGGTGAGCCACTTCCGCAAGTTTGGCGCCGCCGTCCCGCGTAAAGCACTGTTCGGGAATTTCAGTAAGCTGGACGAGTTGATGGGGCGATACCGTCCGAAAGGGGTATACTTCCTGGGTGACCTGTTTCATTCCAACCTCAACAACGAGTGGGAATTGTTTCGTTCCTGGGTGCTCAAATGGCAATCTTCACTGCCCGGAACGAGCTGGATGCTGGTGATCGGAAACCACGATATCATCTCGGACTGGAAATTCGAACACCTGGGCATGCAAGTGAGTCCGGGGGCCGAGCTCGGCCCCTTCCTGCTTACGCATCACCCGGAGGAGCCCGGGGAGCTCTTCAACGTCTGCGGTCATATTCATCCCGCTGTACGCATACGAGAGTACGGGCGCAGTACGCTTCGAATTCCCTGTTTTCACCGCAACGGAAAGCGCTTGGTGCTCCCTGCCTTCGGAGCTTTCACGGGCACACACGTGATCCGGCCCCGGCCCGGCGAGGAATGCTATCTGCTGGCGGACGGAGAGGTCTTTGCCTGGAGGGAGGAATAGCCCCCAGCAGGTCGGCCTCCCGGTTTACCGAACCAGTACCTTGGCCGTGTAGACGTTTTTCAGGTTCTCGAAGGCAAAGATGAGTAAGCCGGGAGGGAGGCCGGTACTATCCAGAGTAAACGCACCCGACACTTCCACCGTTTCCTGGTAAACACGACGCCCGGAAAGGGAAAATCCCGTAAGCTGATAGGTGCCCGCAGGCAGGTCGAAGAATTCCAGCAGTTCTCCCCGTCCGACGGGATTGGGAGCCACCCGGATGACTTTTTCCCGTATATCCGATGCGGTACAAGCCGTCTCGGGCAGGGCTAAGCTTCTCGGGGCTTCCACTTCCCGATGGAGGATGATGCGATCGATCCAATGATGCTCGGAGCGTGCACTGATCTCCAAGGTATACGTACCGGGCTGGTCAAAGGTCACAAAGATGTCATGGGCATCGTTGTCGCTGGTCCGGGTGGACCATTTCCAGTCCAGTGCTCCACTCGAATACACCTTAAACCATCCGTCCGCACCCGAACCGTTGGGCTCGGGTTGCAAGCCGCGTCCCTTGGGATATACGATGCTGCCGTCGGCCTTACGCCCGAAAAAATCGTCGGCATCGTCGAATCGGAGCCAGCTGTCGTTGGACTCCGTCGCATCATTACCTTCGCCTACCCGGTTTCTCCATTCGAAACGATAGGTTCCGGGGGTGCTAATTTGTATGGGCACTTCAATGAGGCCCTCCCCGGGGTTGTTGAGATGATTCCCGAGTTCCCAGGCGATATAACCGCTGCCGGTATACCCCTCGGCCCCGGATTTCACACTCCAGCCGTTAGCGGCTATGGACTCGGCTTCGATAACCACCAGGCCATCCCGTTCGATAAACCCGCCGTTACAGTTCGACGACACCGTATCCCCACCGCCCGATCGGGTAACGAGTACGGCCCAGTCCTGACCTGTATTGTTGGGGGGATTGCCGAGGCCAGGTGAGCTGCCCCCCTGAACCTTGCGTACAGTACCGTACTGCAACCCTCCTCCATTGCGCGGATCGAACCATCTGACCTCATACACTCCGGGACTGTCTGTGAGATTCAAACGGGATGAGCCCCCGTTCTTCAGGTATATCAGGTAGGTCTCTCCCGTTTCAGCAAAACAGAAATTATCGCCCTGTACCAGTTCATCTCTGGAACGCATACGCGTAAAGGGCAGGTATTGCTGAAAGAATTCGAGTGCGCGCCGGGCATCCTCCCATTTCGATTGACGGCTCCTCAGATCCTGTGCGGTCAGGTCGGTCTCCCCTGTGGCATAACCAAAGTAGTACTCCACGCCTGCTCCGCCGGCGGTAAGGGTCCCCCAGAGCACTTCCTTCCGAATGGTTTCGCGATTGTCGTCCCGGTTCCCGCGGTTGCCGGAATAGGAGGCATCAGCCGCTACTCCGGTCTGGGCATTTCCCTGTTCGTCGTTCGCCACCACCCAGGGCTTGCCGGCATCCCGTGATCGTTGCACCCAGTTCTGGACATCGTTGTGATTACTGCTCACGCCATTTTGCAGTGAGGCCCCGGTAAACAGGGAGGCATCCCCCAACAAGTTGGGATAGACTCTCTGCTTGTCGTTGGGGTAGGTATGGAGCACCAGGTGATGGCCGTAGGGGTCATTTTCGGCGAAGAAAGCGGCACAGTCGCGCTGTTGCTGGGTGGTTTGGGTATTTTCCTCTCCGATGTTCCAGTTCAGAGCGAGGTGATGCCCGTAACGGGCTATGAGTTCACGGTAGTACAAGCGGCGCTGAGTCCCCAGATCGCCCCCGTCCAGGAGCTGGTCGTTCTCCGTTTCCTGGGTTTTGAAATGCAGGTACATTCCCTTGCTCTCGGCATGCTGAAAGACGACCTCCCATTGTTCCAGCTTGGAAACATCGAATCGCAGGCGGTTTGCCGCATCGGCTCCTCCATCACCATCCAGGCTGCCATGGGCTTCGGCACGGTACGGCCAGACGTCCTTTCCGTCTCCTTTGACATTCATCGTCAGGAAAGAAAAGGCATTCATCCCTTGTTCCGACAGGTAATTGATGGCTCCGATCAGGCCCTTGCCCTTTCCATTCTTCCAGGTGGGATCCCCAGTATTCCAGTCCGCCGTATGGGGCGACCAGTCCTTGATGTTCGCTGTATTGTCGAAATCACCGAAGGCGAGCAGGTTCTCGGGTGAATCCGATCCGGCCTTGAGGTAATAGCTCCCGTCGCCCAGCCACTGCAGGTAATGGCCACCCACATAGGCCAGCCTGCCGCGTGCCCGGTTATCGGGCAGGCTCTTGTCGGAGGGCGAGACCCGGAAACTTCCTTCGGCACCATCAAAAGCCACAGGTGTACCCGCATTCGCATCCCCCGAAACGGCGACATTGCTTCCTGTGCGGAAAGAGGCACGGTAAGTCCAAAGCCCGGTCTGGTCGGGGCTAAAGCGCACCTGCCAGATATTCCCGGATGTGGCCGAGGTCTCCGCCGCATTTCCGTCCGCCGCGTAGAAGCCCGGGACCCGGTAGGTCTGCCCTTGCGGACCCGTGAACCTGACATCGAGCCTGTAATCGAGGAAGGGATTGATCGCGGCATCTTCGGAACTGTCCGGCCCCTCAAAACTGAGTGTGATCCGGTGCCATTGCCGGGTCTCTCCGCTGACCTGTGCGAGGATACAGTTAGGGATCAGGAGCAAACCGATTAAGGCTATGCCGAAGACTAATTTTATAGGGTTCATGCGGAGGACTTTAAGGTATGTACGGTTCCGGTCATACTGTCAGATTTTCCTATTCAATTTTTTCGTCCAACAGCCCTTTATTCGTTAAACGGTTGCAATCTTAGACGAATTGCCCAATTCTCCGAAATGATTTCGCCCCCGATCGCTTTGGATTTATCAGTTTTTTATCTTGAACCGCAACCATTTCTCATCCCTAAAACATTCAAATCCTGACCTTTATCATATTCTCCTCTCCTATACGGTGTTAATTTTGCCCTGACCTTCATAAGCAGAGCGACTTGAAAACACTTCGTAAACCCTATTTCTTATTTCTCTTTATGTCCATAGCCACTTTGCTGTACGGCCTATCGGGCATGAAGCAGGTTTTCGACATCGGCCTATTCAATTCCCATTTCGTCATTTCCCTGGTGGACACTTCCATACCCATAGCCGCCATACTATTTCTGTACTGGCTCACCTATTTCCTTTTCGATTCTTCCGTAATGGGCCTGAACGAAAATATGATTCGCATACACGCTATCGTCACCCTGCTGATTCCGCTTACAGTCACCTCCTTGTCCTTTATGGAAAACCGGACCCTGATGCTGGGTGCCTGGGACGCATTTACACCCATCTCATGGCTGCTCTTCAGTATCATGATCATTTGTTGTCTGATGCAGTTCCTGTTCGTATTCAACCTGATCGGAAAGGTATGGATTGCAGGCGTCAGGCACTAGATGGCCTCGTATAGTCTGGATCAATGGGGCTGCATCCGCTCCGTACAACCGATGTTTGCTGCATTGCATCTAATTCCTTGAGCGGTATCCCTGGCTTTTTTCGTACTTTCCCCCGAGGTAATCTTTGTATCCCCTCTATTCAATTAGTACAATGGAAAACCGAATGAAACACCTGATTCTTACTGCCTTCCTGTTCGCCTCGGGCTGGGTTTTTTCCCAACAGTCCTACATACAAATCAAGTCCGCCCCGGGTGTGACGGTATTCCTGGACGGTGACCTGAAGGGCGTCACCAATAAAGACTTTGAAGGCTTAATTATTAAAGACGTACCTGCCGGATCGCACAAACTCCGGTTCGTGAAGGAGGGATTCAACACCCAGGATGAGACGGTGACCATCAAGGCCGGCGAGGTATACATCTACGAAGTCAAGAAATTCGTACCTCAGATCAAGATCTCCCAAAAAGGCAACAAGGTGACACCCAAGACTCAGCAGGTCACAGCTGTGATGCAGGTTCAAACAGGCCGGCTGAGCCTGCAATCCCTCCCGGTGAATATCGATATCAGCCTGCCCGGTCTGGGCATTACCAGCACCAAGAACCAGGACGAGTGGATCGGGGAAGATATCCCGGCAGGCTCCTATGAGGCGGTTTTCAGTTGGAAAGGGAAAGAACTCCGCGAGACCATTGCCATAGCCGCCGACCAAACCACCGAATTGCTGATCGACTTCATCGATATGCAGGTACGACAGAAGGGAGAGGCCGCTGTGGCCGTACCCCTTCAAAAAACCGTTGATGCTGAGTCCTCCCCGGTCGAGATCGCACAAGAGCAGGAAATTGAACAGTCCGTTGCGGTAATGGCAAAGGCCGATGAGGACCCGGTGCCTACCGTACAGAAACCCGCTAAATCCGACCTCGAGCGCTATGGACTGGAAGGCCGGGTGCGCTCGGTGATCAGGGACCAGTATTCGTTCAGACCCAGGGATACCCGCAGGCAAAAGACACTCAAGGCTATCCTGCAGGAAGAAGACCTGTCCTCCAGCAGATACCTGAGGGAGAGCATACACTCGGAAATGACCTTTCTGCCCGATGGCAGCCGCCTGTATGGTTCGGATACGGAGTACGATGCCGAGGGATACCTGAAGATCCTGTACAACATGCCCACCAAGGAGCAGAGTACCCACTTCTGGCAATACAAATATGACGAAAACGGCAACCGCGTCGAATGGGAATACTACCAGTTGATGAACAGCGGGGCACCGCGGAGGTCGGGTGTGGTTACCCAGGAATTCTACGACGGCCGGCTGATTTCGAAAAACTACAGGGTCGACCGGGAGCGGTACTCCGAAGTCTATCAGTACAACAGTCAGGGAGAACTCACGGGCATCCAAAGGGAAGATCCCGACGCCCGGCCCAAGAAGATTTCCATAGAGTACCGATCCTACCAATACGACGCCGTGGGCAACTGGATCACCCGGCACGGTTTCGTGGACAAGCAGTTGTACCTGATTGAAAAGCGGCTCATACAGTACTTCGACTAGGCGGATGCCCGTCAAATCCCGGCTATGCGCGGTACCTGCATAGGGCTCTTGCCCTATATTTGCAAAAAATGGCACTTTGTCCTCGGAGAGCATCTACCGTTTACTGAAGAAAAACCCCGGATTTCAAAAAGTTGTCGGGGCACTGACACCCGGAGATGCACAGCACCTGCAATGTGAGCAGCTGCATGGCTCCGGTTTTTCCTTCCTGGCCTACCACCTGTACCGGGAGATCTCGGCTCCCGTGCTGATCGTCCTTGACGACAAAGAAGAGGCGGCGCACTATCTGAACGACCTGGAAACCCTGCTGGATAAGGAACGCGTGCACTTCTTCCCCTCCTCCTACAAGCGGCCCTATGAAATTGAGGAGATCGACAATGCCAACACCCAGATGCGGGCCGAGGTATTAAACCGGTTATACAACCGGGAAGAACCTCAGGTAATCGTGAGTTATACGGGAGCCCTGTTCGAGAAGGTCATCAGTGAGAACGACCTGAAGAAAAGCATACTCCAGGTTTCCCTGGGCGACGAGCTGACACTGGACTTCACCAACGAGGTGCTCTTCGAATACGGCTTTGAACGGGTGGACTTCATCACCGAACCGGGTCAGTTCTCTGTCCGGGGCGGTATAGTGGACGTGTACTCCTATTCCCATCCGGAACCCTACCGCATCGAATTCTTCGGGGACGAAGTGGAAAGCATCCGCACCTTCGAAGTGGAGACTCAGCTATCCATCAAAAAGGTAGACCGGATACAGATCGTTCCGAATATAGAAGGAAGGCAGATCAAGGCGCGCAGGCTGACCCTGATGGATTGCCTGGGGGATGAGGGCATCGTCCTGATCAGGAACTACGGCTTCCATCCCGACCGACTGGATAAACTCTTCCGACAGGCGCAAGAAGCCTACCAGAATATCGACAGCCCCATATCGCGACAAGAGCCCGGGGAGTTGTTTATGGACGGAGCCACCTTTCTGACATCCATGTCCCGCCACCGAAGGCTGAGCTGGGGTGAGGGTCTTGACATGCCTCAGGATTTACCGGATCAGAGCATTTCGTTCGGGCAGCGCTCGCAGCCGACCTTTAACAAGCGATTCGACATGCTCATCGAGGACCTTCGGGAGCACCATGCCGGAGGCTACGAGAATTACCTGGTATGCGTCACGGAACAGCAGGTACAACGCTTCCACGATATTTTCGACGAGATGGAGGAGTCTGTCCCGTACAAGACCAGTGTCCTTCCCCTGTATCAGGGATTTATCGACACCCCCTCCGGCGTACTCTGCTACACGGACCACCAGATATTCGAACGTTACCACCGCTTTCGATTGAGGAACAGCAAGAGCCGCCGTCAGACCATTAGCCTGAAGGAGCTCAGCAAACTGGACGTCGGCGACTACGTAACCCATATCGACCACGGCATCGGCACCTTCGGGGGCCTCCAGAAGATCGACGTCAACGGCAAGCAGCAGGAGGCCATTAAGCTGGTCTACGGAGATCGGGACATCCTGTATGTCAGCATACACTCCCTACACAAGATCTCCAAGTACAATGGCAAGGACGGCATCGTACCCAAGCTGCACAAACTCGGCTCTGCGGCCTGGAAAAAGCTCAAGCAGAAGACCAAGACCCGGGTCAAGAAGATCGCTTTCGACCTGATCAGGCTTTACGCCAAGCGCCGCACCCGTAAGGGGTTCCAGTACGGGCCGGACACCTACCTCCAGCACGAACTCGAGGCCTCCTTCCTGTACGAGGATACACCGGACCAGGAAAAGGCCACCCGGGATGTCAAGCAGGACATGGAGAGCGAACGGCCCATGGACCGGCTGATCTGTGGCGATGTGGGCTTCGGTAAAACGGAAATCGCCATCCGTGCCGCCTTCAAAGCCGTAGACAACGGCAAACAGGTAGCCGTACTCGTACCGACTACCATACTGGCCTTCCAGCATGCCCGTACTTTCGCCAAGCGCCTGGAAGACCTTCCCGTTACCGTGGATTACCTGAACCGCTTCCGCACGGCCCAGGAGAAACGCGACATCCTGGAGAAACTGAAAACAGGTAAAATAGACATCGTCATCGGTACCCATCAACTGGTTGGGAAGGCCGTGGAGTTCAAGGACCTGGGACTCCTAATCGTGGACGAAGAGCAGAAGTTCGGAGTCTCGGTCAAGGATAAGCTCAAGGCCATGAAGGAAAATGTGGACGTGCTTACCCTGACGGCCACGCCGATTCCGCGTACCCTGCAATTCAGCCTGATGGCAGCCAGGGACCTCTCGGTGATCAGCACGGCACCCCCGAACCGCCACCCCATTGAGAGCCGGGTAATCGGACTGGATCAGGAGCTGATCCGGGATGCCATCAGCTACGAAATTCAACGGGGGGGACAGGTATTCTTCATACACAACCGAATCGAAAACATACGGGAGGTCGCCGGCATGTTGCAGCGTCTCGTGCCCGATGCCCGCATCCGGATCGGGCACGGTCAGATGGACGGCAAGGAATTGGAGCAGCTCATGCTCGACTTCCTCAACGGTTCCTTCGATGTGCTGGTTTCCACCACCATAGTGGAAAGCGGGCTGGACGTCACCAACGCCAATACCATCTTTATACATAACGCCAATAACTTCGGCCTCAGCGACCTGCATCAAATGCGGGGCCGGGTGGGGCGCAGCAACAAAAAGGCATTCTGCTTCTTTATCACTCCCCCGTTCGAGACCCTCACACCGGAAGCCCGGAAGCGCATGGAGGCCCTGGCCCAATACACCGATTTGGGCAGCGGATTCCAGATCGCCATGAAGGACCTGGAAATCCGGGGCGCGGGTGACCTGCTGGGCGGGGAACAGAGCGGTTTTATTAACGAGATCGGCTTCGACACCTATCAGAAAATACTATCGGAGGCCGTGGACGAACTCAAGGAAGACGAATTTAAGGCACTCTACGAGGAAATCGAGGGGCCCGATTCGGGTCCATCCACTTTCGTCCGGGATGTGCAGCTGGACACGGACATTGAATTGCTGTTTCCGGACGACTACATCAACAATGTGGCCGAACGCCTGAACCTGTACACCGAACTCAACAATACGCGCAACCTGGAGGAGCTGGATCGGTTCCGATCGCAATTGACAGACCGTTTCGGCGAGCTGCCCGCTCCCGCAGAGGACCTGTTGGAATCCATGAAGATCAAATGGGTCGCCCAGGAGCTGGGCCTCGAGCGCGTTATCATCAAGAAGGGACTCTTGTTGGGCTATTTCCTTTCCAATCAGGAGTCGGAATTCTACCAGACCGAAGGCTTTATGCATCTGGTTCGGTCGGTTCAGGCCGCGGGCAAGACCTACAGCCTTAAGGAAAAGCAGACACGGGCCGGCCTCAGGCTGCTACTGAGGGTAGACGGGGTCCGTACCATACGGCGCACCCTGGAGGTCCTGCAGGATCTCCGGCTAACGGAAGAAGTCACGGGCTAGGCACCCCGGCACTCAAAAACGCTTCTTCCTGCGTTCCCTTCCCCGATCGTCGTAATACCTCCAGACCCCGACCTGCCTGTCTTTTCTGAAGCGACCCTTCAGCTTTACCTTGCCGTTGGGGTAGTATTCGATATAGCGCCCATGCTTTCGGCCATCCCTGAGCTTAACATAGACCCTGACGGTACCGTTGGAATACCGGCTCTGATAATACGAGGCATTCAAGTCCGGAGGATTCACGGGAGGAATATCGAAGACGGCATCGGTGAGCGGGCCCGCAACGGGGGCCACCACTTCGGGGGGACGCTCGTACTCTCGGAAGGGCTCGGCATCCCTGATGGAGGCATAAGGGGTGTGCTGTATAACCAGGGTATTCCTCAGCCGGTTCTGATCGGGTATGCCCTCGAAGCCCCATTGGGGAAAACTGAGCAGGTATTCCTTGTTCTCATCGAGCCGGAGACGGGTTTCCTGATCGGCGAAATTGTACAGGTTCTGGTACAGCAAGGGGGTATTTACATAGGCGAAAAGGGCCGAATTCTGTTCGAAGTTTTCGATAAAGCTGTAGTAATATTCCGAGGTATCCAGGGTCTCGATGTCCTCGTAATCGTCGATCATGATCTTCAGGGTATTGGCCTGATTGCTGAACACCACATAATCTCCGAGTACGGTATAGTAGGGCTTGTCGAAGTTGTCGAACAGCTTACCGAAAAACACCTTGAAGAAGCCCTTGATGGAAAGGAAGTTAATGGTATGGCCGTTATAGCGGACCGCCTTAAACTTTACCGGGGTGCGTTTTTTGATCTGAGCCCGGATAAAGGCGAGTTCGCGTTCGGCATGCTCAATGGTGTCGGCCTTGATGGCGAGCGCAACTTCGTTATCCCCCGGATTCCGCTCGGAGGGGAGGTAGAGCACGCCAATCTCATCTCCGATCCAGCTATAGATATTTCGCTGCCGATCGATCTTGAGAAACTTCTCTGTCGTGCGGATGCCTTCTTCAATTTCCTTATACGAGCTGGGATAGCGATCGGCCAGGGCCCTGTAGTTTTCGTAAAAGGTCGGAAAGTCGTCGAAGCCGTACCTGAGGAAGGCGGCCGTTCGCTTGGGGGCTATTTCGGCCAGCCCGATCGCCGAAGAACCCGACTGCTGCAGCACATTGACAAAGCCTTTGTTCTCTTCATCCAGTCCCGTAGTGCCCACTGCTTTTACCCATTTCGGGTCGGAAAAATTGAAGGCGAAACCTGAGAAATCGAATATCTCCCCCAGCTGTACCAGGAAGGGAGAAGGCTTGTCGGCATACTTCAAACCGAATTCCTCCAGGTAATTGTACTGCACATAGAGCCGGATGCCGCCATCGCTTGCCAGGACCTCGGAACGCACATTGAGAAAGCGGGAATCCCTGCTGAGGACCGGGTTCAGGTACTGGTCGATGGACATCTCCAAAAGTTCCGGAGAATAGGAGAGTATCAGCTGATTTTTGATAAAGGACAGCGAGAGGGTCTTTCCATTCTTCTTGCTGTAGAGGTCCAGGACCTCGAATCCCCTGTAGTCCCTCTTGCTCAAGGTAAAATCGTCGTCAAGCAGCGAGTTCACGCTATTTCTCAGCAGGCGGATCTGCCTGAATTTCTTCAGATCGACCGTGTACATGATCCCCATCTTCTTCCCGGAGGTGATGTGGAAGGACACCCAAAGGCTGCGCTCGCCCAGCATATTGAAAATACCCTTCCGCTTGTTGAGCACCGAATCGATGGACTGTATGCTGCGCGTCACCTCCAGGAAATACTCGTTCCGGTTGAGAAAGGTCCAGGAATCGGAACCTGTGATCTGATCCCAATTGACGACCGGCCGGTCACTTTCGATCATAAAAACCGCATTGTCCGGTATGAGCCTGACGGACGGTATGCGATTGTTGGGATAGAACAACACATAGGCGGTATAGGCGGCTGCCACCAACAGGGCGAATAGCAGGGTGCGAATCAGGAGTTTTTTCGTGTTCATGGCTCCGTATTTCGTTTCGATTACACCCTAATTTATGGCTTTCGAAACAGACTGAAGAAAAAATGTGGTCATCGCCCCTGCTCGGGTTGAGAAGGGATGCTGCGGGTTTTGCCGTACTCAGAGTTTCTTCAGGGACTTGATGATAG
The DNA here is from genome assembly GCA_964550895.1 of uncultured Flavobacteriaceae bacterium. Lineage (GTDB taxonomy): Bacteria > Bacteroidota > Bacteroidia > Flavobacteriales > Flavobacteriaceae > CAZKAP01. Next base: position 25,099 of record CAZKAP010000012.1, on the reverse strand, counting down.
AAAAAGCCTGTTCGACCTGGGATTCGGCGACCAGAATCGTGAATTCGTTGGTCGTGGAAATCACCTCGTACAGCACCACGCCTTCCCAGGCCAGGCGCTGGAATATGAAGTAATAAATGCCGGGGACGGATACATTTTCGGCGGGCAGCTTCACGGTAACCGAAGCGAGGTCGTCGGCGTGCTGGGTGCATGCCTCGTCCCTGAAGTAGGTGCGAATCTGCTCGTCCAGGGAACTGCTGACCACTATATTGAGTTCATTCACGCCCCGGGATGAGGTATAGAATACGTCTCCTCTTTGCGTTACTTCTTCTATAAAACGGGCCTGGGCGGTAAGGATGGTGTCTGAGATCCTGAAGGTGTAATCCGAAAGGGACGAGCGTACGGTGATTTCACCGATTTCTTTGAGGACCCTCACGATTCTGTGGGTCGCCAGAAATTCCAGGTTCTCGGACAACCGCTTGAGGGCCATGATAATGGCACCCGGACGGACCGGTTTGCCCAGGGCCGTCTCGATCTCGGGCAGTATCTGACGGGCCAGGGAGGTGAGGTTGATGATCCCCTGGGCCAGGGCCGACTGCAGGAAAGGTTTTCGGTGGATGTACCGCTCTACTTCGGAGGATATGGTCTTCATCCCTGTAACTTTTTGTTAAAAATAGAACGTTTATCAGGGATTTATATGAATACTGGACGTTTTTAATCCTTAAAGTTTAATACTTAGAAAAGGCGGTCGCAATACCACAAGAATCACACGAATACCACATTCACCCTGCCAATGGCGCTGTTGTACCTCATGATTGAGCAATTTCCGCAGATGCTGCCACTGCCTTGGATGAACAGGTTGCGGGTTCGCGGCCCCGGTGCGGGTCTTAACCTCGAAGAGCCACAAGTACCCGTCCCGGCTTGCCAGTATATCCCCTTCCAGGCGGCCCCACCTGAAATTTCGGCTCAGGATCGCATACCCTCGTGATCGCAGGTAGGCACAGGCCAGGTCTTCTCCCCGCCTGCCCGTGTATTTCGTGGAGGAATCCAAAGGGTGTTTGGTCATTGACCCTGAATTACATCGGATTTACAACAATACGGGCCACTTGTCGAGTATTTCATCGAAAAAAACGTTCACTTCATCTAGATGTTTGGTTTTTCTTCTATTTTAGAAATCGCAATAAACCACCAACATCTTACTAGGCATAGTTCGTATAAGACTATGAAATTAACTTGCAATGACCACTAGGCTATGGAAGCTTTTGTGAACTGCAATACCTCGGGGCTGGCCGTATACTCGCAGCCATTGACCCAACGTGAGGTGGAGCATTTGTACCGCCGGTGTTCCTTCGGGGCATCCAAAGAAGTAATCGACCAGTCCGTTGGCCGTACGGCCTCTGAACTCATGGCGGGAATCATCGCCGGGGCACAGGCAGCCCCCTTACTCCCTGCCTACCCCTGGTCGAACTGGACAAACAACGATTATCCCGAGGATGATGATTTGAGAAGGGACCTCTACAGGGCCCAGATCAGCGAGCTCAGCCTGGATTATGCCAAGGCCCTGCTGGCCAATGGGCTGAGAGACCGCATGAGTTTCTTCTGGAGCAACCACTTCGTCACCGAATTGCGGGTGTACAACTGCGCTTCCTTCCTGCACGAATACATTACTTGCCTCCAAAGGAACGCCATAGGAAACTTCAAGACTTTCGTCAGTGAGGTGGGCCTGACCGCGGCCATGCTTCGTTACCTGGACGGGGCCTTCAACCGTGGAGACAATGGCAGGAGACCCAACGACAACTATTCGCGGGAACTCTACGAACTCTTCACCCTGGGTGAAGGGAACGGCTATACGGAAGATGACATCGTCGAGACTTCCAAGGCGCTAACCGGCTACACGGATAATGGAGATGTAGGTTGCGCTAAATATGCCTTCAATCCCGAACACTTCGTACAAGAAGAGAAGACGATCTTCGGCAGGACGGGTAACTGGGGTTATAACGATGTGATCGATATCCTGTTCGAGGAGCGCACTGACGAAATTGCCCGCTTTATCATCGGCAAACTCTATCAGTATCTGGTCCATCCGGATATTTCTGCCGACAACCCAAATACGGCCGTGGTCATCGACGGACTGGCCGATACGTTGATTGCCAGTAACTTTGAATTGGCACCCGTACTGAACCAGCTGTTGGTATCCGAACACTTTTTCGACCCGGAAAGCTTCGGGGTGATCATAAAAAGCCCCGTGGACCTGTTCTTCCAGTTCGAAAACGAGTCTGCCCTACCCCTCACCGACGTCATGCTCGAGCAGTTCGTTGGTGTGGCAGCCCAGCTCGGGCAGGAATTCTTCAATCCCGTGGACGTGGCCGGCTGGCAACGCGACCGGGACTGGATCAGTACCCAGTTCATTATCGGGCGCTGGCTTAGCATGGACTGGTTTATCGGCCAGTACCTGCAGTCCAACCCCGAATACCTCCGGGATCTGGCGATGGAACTGGTGGGCCCGGCGAACGAAGGGACCAGCAATCCACTGATCGTCGTCGAGGCCTTCGTGCAGCACTTTACCCCAAAGGACCTGCTTACCCAGGAGGATTTCCAGAATGCCCTGGACGCCTTTACCATAGATGATATCCCGGTCGATTTCTACGATCAGGACTACATAGACTATTACATTGCCAATGTCGATCCCGATTTCGTGGCCAACCCCATGTTGATGGGGAGCTGGATACTGAACATCAGCATGACGGTTCCCACTCAGGTTTACGTACTGCTGAGCCACCTGTCCCGCCAACCCGAATTTCAACTTAAATAAGCCCCAGCCATGTGCAACCACTCGAATCATTATCACGAGCCCTTCAAGGGCCTGGAACACGAAGGCCATAACGAGGAGCACCGGGCCTGGAGCCGCCGCTCCTTTATGCAAACCCTGGGCATAGCGGGTTCCGGTACTATGTTCCTGGGCAGCCATATGCTCACGGCTGCGGCGCCGTCGCGCCTCTCCGCGGCCATAGGTGCAGCCGAGGGGGATAACATCCTGATCCTGATCCGCCTGAATGGTGGGAACGACGGCCTGAACACGGTGATCCCCCTGGAGCAGTACGACCGCTACCGGCAGGTACGGCCGAATATCTACCTGCCCGAGAGTAAGATCATCCAGCTCACGGACGAATTCGGCATCCCCTCCTTTATGGAGCCCACCGAAGCACTCTGGGGAGAGGGCATGTTTAAGGCCGTGCACGGGGTAGGCTACCAGAATCAAAACCTGTCGCACTTCACCGGGTCGGACATCTGGGCCAACACAGATTTGACCACCACGGGACTCACTGGCGAGGACACGGGCTGGATGGGCCGGTATTTCGAGGATATCTACCCCAATTACCTCCTGGAGAGCGGTCGACCGGACTTTCCGGCGGCCATACAGATCGGGAACATCAACAACCTGGTGTTCCAGGGGGAGGAAACCAACTACGCTTTCATTACCAATAATGTAGACCAATTGGAGCAAATCGCCCAATCCGGATTCTTCTACGACATGGATCCGGCCCTCTTCAATGAGTGCATGTACCACGACCAGCTCCGGTATCTGAGAGGCGTGGCCAATACCACTTATGAATACGCCGGAGACATCAACCAGGCATACGAGGCCGGGTCGAATGAAATCGAGTATCAGGACAACAACTTCGCGAGACAGATGGCACTGCTGGCCCGTCTTATTAAGGGAGGGCTGGGCACCCGGGTCTATATGGTATCCATGGGTGGATTCGATACCCACGGCAACCAGCCTATAGTGCACGAACGCCTGATGTCGAACCTGACCCGGGCCGTACAGGATTTCTACACCGACCTCGAGTTCTCGGGCGTGGACGAGCGCGTACTCAGTATGACCTTCTCCGAGTTCGGCAGGCGGGTATTCGAGAACGGCTCCGTAGGCACGGACCACGGTAAGGCCGCCCCCACCCTGTTCTTCGGTAAAGGCCTGCAAGGGAGCGCCTTCGTGGGTACCCACCCCGAAATTTGGAACACGGACCGCGATGAGGTCAATGGAACCCTCGAACCCAATGTGGACTTCCGCGATCTCTATGGAACGGTATTGGCCGAATGGCTGTGCGTGGATCCCGTCAAGGTACAACAACACCTATTGAATCACGACTATACTCCCATTGACCTCGGATTCCGCTGCCATGCTGAAACCGAATTCAACGACGATGTGGTTTACGACAACGATCCGCCGGATATCCCCGATACGCCGCCTTCGGACGGTTCGGACCCCGGAGCCGACCCCGGAGAACTTACCCAAATTACCCATGGAGCATACTATCCGGACCAAATAAATCCTCATATCGAATTCAATCTGCCGGAGAGTTCACCCGTGGAAGTCAATCTCTACAACGTTATCGGACAGAAAGTAGGGGTACTCTACCAGGGGACGGCCTCGGCGGGCAGCACTCAGATCGATGTAAAACAGAGCGTTAATGCCCAACTGCCCAGCGGTCGCTACGTGTACCAGATGATAGTGAACGGTGAAAAAATGAGTAAATCCATTATCATACAATAACCCTTTTTTGAAGCGATTAGTCGCAGGCACTCCCGTATGCAGTCTATCCTTTGCCCCAAGTTAGCTGTGACGGGAGTTTGCTTTTATCCGTCATGCTCCTTCTCATTTATTGGTAATTTTGGCAGAGATTCCGAAACACAGAGAAGTGGAGAAAAGGCGATTCACGATCACGGCGGCCCTGCCCTATGCGAACGGGCCCCTGCATATCGGGCACCTGGCAGGCGCCTACATACCCGCGGATATATTTGCCCGCTATCAGAGAATCCGGGGTTCGGATGTCGCCTTCATTTGCGGCAGCGATGAACACGGAGTAGCCATACCCATGAGGGCCAAGAAGGACGGAGTCAGTCCGAAAGAAATTATCGATACCTACCATCAGATGATGAAGGACTCCTTCGAGCAATTCGGAATCTCATTCGATAACTATTCAAGAACTTCGGCGGAGATCCATCGGGAAACGGCTCGTGAATTCTTCCTGAAGCTCTACGAAAAAGGCATCTTCGAGGAACAGACCAGCGAACAGCTGTACGATCCCGGTGCGGGGCAGTTCCTGGCGGACCGCTACGTAAAGGGGACCTGCCCGAATTGCAAGAACCCGGAGGCCTACGGAGACCAATGCGAAAACTGCGGGTCCTCCCTCAGTGCCACCGACCTGATCGATCCGGTATCCAACCTCTCCGGAGAAAAGCCTGTGCTTAAGGAGACACGGCACTGGTACCTTCCACTGGACCAGTACGAGGATTTCCTACGGGAATGGATACTCACGGGGCACAGGGAAGATTGGAAGCCCAACGTGTACGGGCAATGCAAATCGTGGATCGAGCAGGGACTCAAGCCCAGGGCCATCACACGCGACCTGGACTGGGGCATCCCGGTCCCGCTGGATTCGGCTGATGGCAAAGTCCTGTACGTTTGGTTCGACGCTCCCATAGGATACATTTCATCCACCCGGGAATGGGCCGAAAAGAATGGCAAGGACTGGGAATTGTACTGGAAGGACGCAGATACCCAGCTGGTGCACTTCATCGGGAAGGACAATATCGTCTTTCACTGCATCATCTTTCCCATCATGCTCAAGGCTCACGGAGAATACATATTGCCCGTTCAGGTTCCTGCCAACGAATTCCTGAATCTGGAGGGCAAGAAACTTTCCACCTCCCGGAACTGGGCCGTCTGGCTGCACGAGTACCTGGAGGATTTCCCCGGGTTGCAGGACAGCCTGAGGTACGCCCTGACAGTGAACGCACCGGAAACCAAAGACAACGATTTTTCCTGGTCGGATTTCCAGGCCCGAAACAACAACGAACTCGTGGCCATACTCGGGAATTTCGTCAATCGGGTTACCGTACTTACCCACAAGTATTACGACGGAAGGGTTCCCGAACCCGGAACACTCGGCCCAACCGACCTCCAAACGCTGGAAGAACTCAGGGCCTTCCCAGCCAGGCTCGAAGACTCCCTGGACCGTTACCGCTTCAGGGAAGGGTGTCAAACCCTGATGAACCTTGCGCGTCTGGGTAATAAATACCTCGCAGACGAAGAACCCTGGAAAACCATGAAGACGGACCCGGAACGCACCCGTACCGTACTGTTTGTGGCGCTGCAGATCGCCGCGGGGCTCGCCGTGTTGTCAGAGCCCTTTCTGCCCTTTACCTCTCAAAAGCTCAGCGGCATACTCGGGGCCGGACCCTATATTTACGGTAAACATACCGACCCGTATATCCCTTTGGAATGGAGCAGTATAGCAGAACCGGAAGCCCTGCTGCCCCACGGGCATACCATCAATGAAAATGCCCTGCTTTTTCGAAAAATAGAAGACTCGGAAATCGAAGCCCAGCTGCTCCGGCTCAACGGGGCCAGAAACCCGGAGCCGGCCGATGAGGATTCTGACCTTCCGCCTCAGAAGGATACCATCGCATTCGAGGACTTCCTGAAACTCGACATGAGGGTCGGCACGGTTATCGCCGCCGAGAAGGTGCCCAAGGCGGACAAGCTGCTGCACCTTCAAGTGGATACGGGCATAGGCATTCGATCAATAGTCTCGGGCATTGCCCGGGACTTCAGCCCCGAAGAGGTGATGGGAAAAAGAGTTACCGTACTCCTGAATCTGGAACCCCGCAAACTGAGGGGAGTCCTGAGCGAGGGTATGATACTGATGACCGAGGGATCCGATGGTAAACTGGTATTTGTGTCGCCGGAGGAGGCCGGAGTCGATAATGGGGCCGGGATAAGTTGACATTACCCATCGAATGGTCGTAATTTAGCAAAAAACGGGAGTTATGTTATCCAAGAATATGGAACAGGCCCTGAATCGGCAGATCAGGGTAGAGGCCGAATCCTCTCAGGTGTATCTTTCCATGGCGTCCTGGGCCGAAGTGCAGGGCATGGAAGGCGTGGCCGGGTTTATGTACGACCACTCGGACGAAGAGCGCATGCACATGCTTAAGCTGATCAAATACGTTAACGAAAGGGGCGGACATGCCATCATATCCGACCTGGCGGAACCCAAAACGGAATTCGGTACCCTACAGGAAATGATCCAAATGCTCTACGATCACGAGATCAAGGTGTCGGCGAGCATCAACGAACTGGTTCGGGTGAGCCTGGAGGAAAAGGATTATGCCACTCATAACTTTCTTCAGTGGTATGTAGCCGAACAGATCGAGGAAGAAGCCCTGGCCCGAAGCATACTCGACAAGATCAATCTGATCGGCAACGACAAGGGAGGCCTGTACCTACTGGACCGGGACATTCAGAAAATCAGCGTGGCCAGTGCCGCCTCGGGTTCCCCTCAGGCGTGAAACCTGAACGGTTCACCGGCTCAAATCCCAGACTCGTTCTCACCGGGCGGGCCCCTTCGAATTCGTGCTGAAGATCGCATTCCATCCCATATACAGGCACCCATTACCTGAGGGGCACAGGTTTCCTATGATCAAATACGAACTGCTTCCCGAGCAATTGATTCACGAAGGCACCTGCACGGAAATGAACTTCTTCAGACCCGGTTTTCCCCCCAAAGAGTGTATTACCCGTATCCACCAACCCTCTTATGTCGGGCGTCTATTCGACCTCTCCCTGGACCGAAGCGAGGTCCGTCGCATCGGTTTTCCCTTAAGCCAGGAGCTGGTCGATCGGGAGCAGATCATTGCAGATGGTACCATTCAGGGGGTTGAATTTGCTCTCGAGTTCGGAATCTCCATGAACATCGCCGGAGGAACCCATCACGCGTATACCGATCGGGGGGAGGCGTTCTGCCTGCTCAATGACCAAGCCATAGGAGCCCAGTATCTTCTGGATACGGGTAAAGCCCGGAACATTCTGATCGTCGATCTCGATGTCCACCAGGGTAATGGTACAGCGGAAATCTTTTCGAACAGGCCCGAAGTATTCACGTTTTCCATGCACGGGAAGGCCAACTATCCCTTCCGCAAGGAACGATCCGATCTGGACATCGCTCTGGAGAAAGGTACGGACGATGCCACTTATCTGAAGATACTCTACCACGAGTTACCGCGCCTGATCGACCTGCATGAGCCCGACTTCATATTCTATCTCTCCGGGGTCGATGTGGTCGCGACCGACAAGCTCGGCACCCTCGGACTCAGCGAGCAGGGCTGCAAGGAACGGGACCGTTTCGTACTGGAGACCTGCAAACGACATGGGATCCCGGTTCAGTGCAGCATGGGAGGCGGCTACTCGCCTGACATCCGCGTTATCGTGGAGGCGCATTCCAACACTTTTCGCCTCGCCCAGGAAGTCTTCTTCTAATCCATTTCTTCCGCCGGTTTGGCTTCACGGGTCAGGATCAGCAGTTCATTGCACTTGATCTCGGTATAGTATTTACGCTCTCCCTTTTCGTTCTCGTACACCCGGGTAACGAGCTTACCCTCTACCATAACCTCCTTTCCCCGGGAGAGGAAGCGCTCGGCAATTTCGGCCAGTTTTCCCCAGCAGATCACCTGATGCCATTCCGTTTCATTCACACGCTCCCCGTCGGCATTCAGGTAACTGTCGTGGGTAGCGACGGGAAAGCGCGCCATCCTCCTGCCCTTCTCGAAACTGCGAATCTCCGGGTCACTCCCCAGGTAACCAATGAGTTGAACCTTGTTTTTTAATGCATTCATGCTCGGTTTATTTTGTATTCGACCATGCAAACCTAGTACCAGTTCATGGGTACAGTCGTCTGATAAACGGAAGTATCCGAAAGTAAACGTCTACAAGCCATTGCTCAGACCGTGGATCGGGTTTGGCCTGTATAGGACTTACGGCCGATATCCCCTATTGGGCCATAGCACCTTAGTGACCGGAGGAATGCCGCTACGCAGGGAGCCTTCAGGGCAGGAATTTAATTTGGCACCAAAAATGAGAGTTTGCGCAGTTTGCCGGGAGGAAATCAAAGGCAGGACGGATAAACGCTTTTGTTCGGATCAATGCCGCTCCACTTATCACAACACCCGCAAGGCTCCGCTTCGGAAGGTTATGCGATCCACCGAGCAGGAACTCCGCCACAATCACAGGGTACTGGTAGAACTGTACGAGGCCTACGGCAGCGAACCCATAGCCCTTCCTGCCTTCACACGGCGGGGCTTCTCCTTCCATCGGGTAACGGGGAGGGTGCCTGGCAACAGGAGGCTGTTCTGGGTCTACAACATGGGCTTTCGGCTACTCAGCCGGGATCGGATCCGAATCTGCAGGGAGGAAGATCTACTTCCAGGAATGACCGCTCAGCTTTAACGCCGCTATCACGATATCCTTTCGGCTGATCTGGCCCACCAGCTTCCCATCTTTCATCACAGGCAGACGCCGTCGGTTGAATTTGGCGAAGGTGTCGGCGGCGTCGAATAAGCTCATGTCGTGAGGTATGGTCTGAACCTCGGTGGTCATGAACTTCGATACGCTCTTATCCAGTATGGGCTGGTTGAAGTACCGGCTCTCCGATATCTGCTTCATACAGTCCGCTTCGGATATGATGCCCACGAGAACCCCCTGATCGTTTAGGACCGGTCCCCCTGAAATGTTATGGCTGGCGAACGCCTCCATGACTTCCAGTATAGACTGGTCGGGATGGAAGGTTATGAGCTTCTTCGTCATGTAATCACTTACCAGGATACGTTCGTCATTGCCCTTCTTAGCATCGGGCTTCGCCCGTGCTCCCTGAAAACTCTTTATGCCCATCGTGCTTGTGGATTTTGCTATGGACTTAATATAGTGAATTATAGCGAAATATTTAACTTAGATGACAAACCGGCCGTCATGAAATTCACCCGCCCCACCCTGCTCCTGCTTATTGCCTTTGCCGTTTACTGGAGTTTCGAGAGTCTTACCCCGAGGGAGAGCGGGATGCTGGCCATGGACCCGGCGCATTTCGACCTGGACCGCGCCCGTTCGCATGTAGAGCAAATCTCACGCAAACCTCATGCCGTTGGATTCCCGGCACACGCTGAGGTCCGGAAGTATCTGATCGGTGAACTCGAAAAGCTGGGACTCAGTGTTCAACAGCAGTCGGGCTACACCTCCGGTGACTGGGCCAATGTGAGCCGGGCAGTCAATATATTCGCACGTATCGAGGGAACCGGGGAGGGAGGCAAAGACCTGCTCCTGCTTTCCCATTACGACAGCAGTCCGCATTCCTCCTATGGTGCCAGTGATGCCGGAAGCGGTGTGGCTACCATACTCGAAGGGGTTCGGTCGTACCTGAACGAAGGCGTGCAACCCGTCAATGATATCATCATCCTGTTTTCCGATGCCGAGGAACTCGGACTCAATGGAGCCGATCTCTTCGCCAACCGGCATCCGTGGACGGATAACATAGGCCTGATCCTCAATTTCGAGGCCCGGGGCAGTGGAGGGCCCAGCTTCATGCTACTGGAAACCAACCGGGGGAATCAGCGCATGATCGAGGAGTTCAAGAAGGCCGGGGTCCGATTCCCCGTGGCCAATTCGCTGGCCTACAGCATCTACAAGCTCCTACCTAACGACACGGACCTCACCGTTTTCCGCGAGGACCGGGACATAGAGGGCTTCAACTTTGCCTTCGTCGACGATCACTACCACTACCACACCTCATTGGATACCGCCGAGAACCTGGACGGTAGGACTCTCGCCCATCAGGGGAGTTACCTCGCACCCCTGCTCAGGCATTTCGCCCAGGCCGACCTGACCGACATGAAGAGCCTGAATGATCAGGCCTATTACAATATGCCGTATTACGGGCTGGTGAGTTATTCGTTCGATCTGATCTGGCCCCTGTTTTTCCTCGCCCTGTTCCTGTTTATCGGTCTGGTGATCGTCGGTATCGTTCGTAGTAAATTTGATTACAAAGAGATTATTAAGGGCTTCCTACCCCTGTTCGGCACCCTGCTGATCAACGGCGCACTGGGAATCTTCGCCTGGGGCGCGCTCAATAGCCTGTATCCGGGATACGAGGATATGCTCCACGGCTTTACCTACAACGGCCATACCTATATTTACACCTTCATTGCCTTCTCCCTGGCTACCTGTTTCCTGGTGTACAACCGCTTTTACAGCCTGAAGAGCGCTAACTTACTGGTTGCCCCCATACTCCTCTGGCTGGTGCTGGTCGGGGTTTTAAGCGCCAGACTTCCGGGAGCCAATTATTTCGCCATCCCACTTTTGGCCCTGCTCGCCGGGTTCCTGATGGCCATATGGGATAAGGACGAGAAAGGGAGCAGCCTTCCCTATAAACTCGTACTGACCCTGCCGGCTATATTCATCCTGGTACCATCGATCTATATGTTCCCGGTCGCCCTTGGACTTAAAATGCTGGCCACTACCACCTTGCTCTTAACGCTGGCATTCTTCGCCACCCTGCCGTTCTGGCACTCCCTGCGTATGATGACCCGACTCGGAACTCTCAGCCTTCTGGTTGGATTCCTGTTCCTGTTCAAGGCCCATTTCCAATCGGGATTCAACGATAGGCGCCCCAAACCCACCAGCCTGGTTTACCTGAAGGATATGGATGCGAATACGGCTCGTTGGGCGACCTACGATAAGGTACTGGACGATTGGAACAGCCTGTATTTTCCCGAAAGAAAAAAGCAGCCGGAGGCCTCCGGTGACAACGTCCTGAGTAGCAAATACCAGACCCGGTTCCGGAGGACGGCAGCGGCACCCGTTAAGGATATACCCGGGCCTACAGTCGAAATCCTCAGGGACACCCTGATCCGTGGGTCGCGTCAAATCCGCCTGGATATCCGATCCTCCCGGCCGATCCACAGGGTCGATGTGTATGCCTCCGGTAATGAAATTCGACAGGCAAGCGTCAATGGGACGGAACTGGACTCCGATTTCCTGAAGTCCCGTATCGGTAAGGAAGGCAGTGCCAAACTCTTTACCCACTTCGTGAGCGATAACGCTTCCTCCGAAGTCGACCTTGTGGTTCCCGACAATGGCCAGGCCATCGAACTCGAGATCTACGAGGCATCCAACGATTTATTGTCCCATCCCCGGTTCAGCGTGGCCGGGAGGCCCAAACGGACCATTCCCATGCCGTTTGTGCTCAACGATGCCATTATCGTCCACCGAACCTTTCGGATCGAATGAGGATAGGGTGTGGCCAGAAAAATCCATGGAATTGAACCCAAAACCCACAGTAGGAATTGTTGGCCTGGGCTGGCTGGGCCTGCCGCTTGCCCTGGCCCTCCGGCAGCGGGGATACGAGGTATGGGGCACCACCACCTGCCCGGATAAACAGGCAGAACTCGCTGGTCGGGAGCTGCCGGTGCGGCAGTTGAGACTCGAAACGGATCGGGTTGTCGACGAGCCCTCCCTGTCCGAAGTATGGGACCGGACCGCGACCTGCATACTCAACGTACCGCCGGGACTCCGGAAGTCGCCGTCCGGCAGCTTCCTCAGGAAAATCAAGACATTCATCCAATACCTGCAACCCTATGCGGGTATCCGGATGATTTTCGTCAGCAGTACCTCCGTATTCGGAAGGAACCAGGGTGAAGTGGATGAGCAAACGACCCCGAAACCCGACAGTCCCGGGGGCGAGGAATTGTACCGTGCAGAGCAGTGGATTCGCTCCTGCAGACCGGAGACTACCGTACTCCGACCGGGGGGACTGATTGGACCGGACAGACACCCCGTACATTCACTTTCCGGCCGGGTGGGTCTGCCGGGAGGACGGGATCCGGTGAATTTGGTCCACAGGGAGGACTGTATCGCCATACTCATCGAGATCCTCTCCAGGGGATACCCGGGTGAGTGCATACATGCCGTTTATCCCGAACATCCCTCCCGCAGCGAATACTACACCAGAGAGGCCCGGAAACGCGGGCTGCCACCCCCTGAATTCGAGATGAACCCGGGTGAACCCGCCAGGATTGTCCATAGTACCTTCCTGTTGGAAAAGGGCTTTTCTTACACCCATCCCATTTAACCCGTAAAGTCCTGAAAACAGGCACTTTTTTAAGCAGCGCTGTCTTAAAATATGTAGATTTGCCGAAAATTTTTTAGGATGAAAAAGCTTGTTTTCTTTTCCCTCACCGCACTGATCATGACGTCGGCTTACGCCCAGACGGAGTCTGTGCTCGTAAAGCACTTCCAGAAGTACTACGCCCAGATGAGAGCCCAGGGAGATGTTAACGGAGTAATCAGCGCACTGACTCACCTTCAGGTACTGAATCCATCCCAGAGTCGCCTGGACACCATCGCGTATTTCTATCTGCAAAACAATCAGCCCAATCAGGCCCTGGAAACCATAGGCACGGAACGAAATGTGGCCGATTCCGATCTGGCCGTCCGGGTAAAGGGAATATCGCTGAAGACGCTGAACCAGCTGGAGCCCGCCATTCAGCAGTTCGAAATCCTGTACAAGCGCGATCCCAACCCATACCTGGCCTATGAACTGGCCAACCTAAAAATCCAAACGGGCAACTCAGGGGCCATCGATAATATTGATTACGGACTGGCCAACGCCACGGATGAAATGAAGCAGCAGTTCTTCGAACGCCAGCAACCTTACGAAGTTCCCATGAAGGCGGCCTTCACCTTTCTCAAAGGCCTGCACATACTGAATATGGATCAGAGCAAGGTAGACGATGCCATAGCCCTGGTGGACCAGGCGCTTCAGCAGGCCCCTAACTTCTATCTGGCCCAGATCACCAAGGAGGCACTCCAAAAGAGAAAGAACGGCACGGCCGAAGGTTCTGCCCCAAAGGAATAGGGCCTACTGCTTCTTCCCCGACCTGATCTCACGAACGAACACCCGGTCGTGTTCCGCTTTTAATTGGAGGAGCGCATCGACCTGCTCATTGGGAACGGCTATGGATAAAACGTACTGGTATATTTTCCAGCCGGACGGGCCCTTCCGCAGTACTCCGGAACCCCTGCACAGGCCCATCTGCGTCTCTAGCAGTTCGTCAAACCAGGCCAGATCGGGTTCGGCACCGAAGTAGATATGCCGTTCGAGCGGCGTAAATTCCCACGCGCTCCCGCGGTCGAAATACGGCTTACTGAAGGACCTAAAGGAGTCGTAGTCCCAGTATTCGGAAGCATCGGTACCCAGGAATACGGATTCCTTCGCCATCAGCCCAAAGTACGCATCGAAGTCTGCCCGCGCAGCTGCCCCGTGCCATTGATCCAGGACCTCACCGACTCCGGCCCTGTCTTCCTCCTGTGCACGAATACACCAGGGCTGGACCATAATCAACAACACGAGAAAAGTGAATGCGGTTCTCATTGTTCTAAGAGTTGCAGGGTGTCGAGTTTATTGCTGAGAATCTGGTTCATCTGGGCCCGCATGGCATTGTACGAGCCCGACAGTTCATCTACGGTTCGCGTGATGGAATCCCGGTTGCTGAGTTCCCATTTCAGTTTGATGAGCATGGTTCGCAGGACTTTCTGTCTGCTTTTTACCGACGTCCGGTCGAATGCTTCGGGATAGCCCTTGCTGGCCATATTGGTCTCCTTTTCCAGCAAGTCATTTACCGCCAACTTCATTTCCTCCTCACTGCTTGCGCGTGTCAGTAGGTCGAAACTCCGCTCGAATTCCATAAAGCCCTCCCAATTATTCGTTATCCGACTGGCATCTTCACTTAACGGTATCTTCCGGGGCCGGCTCCAGTAGGCGGTAGAGGCTTCCTGGTCGGATTCCGACTGAGAGTCCTCAGCGGTAGTCGACTCTTCCCGGCCGCAGGAAAGCAATAGAAAAACCAGGCCGATGGCCCATGTTATGGGTCGAATCATACTGGCTAAGTTACGCTATCTTTGCAAGACGAATTATTCCTGATAAACCATTGCCTCTTAGACATGGCGCGCGTACTCATCATCGGATGTAACGGACAGATCGGAACCGAACTTACCCTCAGGCTGAGGCAGCTTTACGGGGACGGAGAGGTGATAGGTGCAGATATACAACCGGTTAAGGAGGAACTGCAGAACGGCCCGTTTCGAAGGCTGGATGCGACCGACCGCACGGCGGTCGAAAAGGTTATCGAGTCCGGCGGCATCAGGGAGGTCTATCTTATGGCGGCCCTGTTGAGTGCTAAGGGCGAACAGCTACCGCAACTCGCCTGGGAAATCAACATGAAAAGCCTGTTGATCGGACTGGAACTGGCCGCATCTCTGGGGTTCAGACTGTTCTGGCCATCGAGTATAGCCGTTTTCGGCCCCGGCAGCAGAAGGGAAGATACCCCGCAGGATACCATCATGGACCCCACCACCGTTTACGGAATCAGCAAGCTGGCCGGGGAGCGTTGGTGCGCATACTACCGGAAAAAATTCGGGGTCGACGTCCGCAGCGTTCGTTACCCGGGCCTGATCAGCTGGAAGGCTGCACCGGGAGGAGGGACCACCGATTATTCCATCGACATGTTCGTGCACGCCACCCGCGGCCTGCCCTATGAATGCTACCTCAGGAAGGACACCTGCCTGCCGATGATGTACATGGATGACGCCATAGAAGGAACCATCGCACTGATGGATGCCCGGCTGGACGAAGAACTCCCGTTTATATCCTATAATCTGCAGGGGTTCAGTTGTACCCCGGAATCCCTGGCCACTGAAATTCGGAGGGAATTCCCGGACTTCCGGGTCTCCTACGCACCCGACTTCCGTCAGGAGATCGCGGATACCTGGCCCAATAGCGTGGCCGACAGGGAAGCCCGTGAGCACTGGGGCTGGAGGCCCCAATACGGCCTGGAGGAAACCGCCAGGCAAATGATTTCCGGGCTCATTGCCCCTGCCAATTAAGGCCTCAGACGATAGGTAAGCAGGGGCGCATCACAGGCAATGGCGGTGTTGCGAATCAGGTCGCGATCGAAGGTATAGGTCTCCTCCTTCAGGCGTCCACAGTTGATGATAAAGGGATCCTCACTGGTATAGTTCAAGGTCAGGAGCTCTGCCCCGAAGTCCCCGGTAATGGTATAGATACCCTCCCCGATTACGGCTTCACCTTCCTGCACGGTAAACTTTGTAAAACTCCCGTCGGCATTCAGTTCGATTCGTTCCTGCCACTCCATATTGTTACCTGTAATTACCTCTCCTGTAAAAGGCATTTCCATAGAGATAAGCACATAGGTATCAGGAAATAAGGCCTGTTCCTCACCATCCGTCGTACAGGAATGCAGCAGAATAAAAGCGGCAAGAACAGGAATAAAGTAGCGATACACGGATTTCTCAAATACCATCCCAGAACAAGGTAGAACTTTCATCCTAAAAACGCAAAGCCTCCCGCATGCCTGTTAGATTTAGTAATTTAACTGTAGAATAATAACCTGATCCCATGAGAGCACCCTACTGCCTCCTACTGGCGGCCTGCCTGATCCCATGCCTGCTCAGCGCACAGGATAACCCCTCTTTCGAAGAAGTGATTTCACTGAACCGGGTAAACGACGCCGTCATATCCCCGGACGGACAACAGGTCGTCATGACGGTAAGGAGTGCCGACTGGAAGGAAAACCGTTACGATACCGAACTCTGGCTATCCCGGAACGGTCGGTCACCCTTTCCGCTCACCCACAACCCCTCCGGAAGCAGCACCGGACCCAAGTGGTCACCCGACGGGGAATGGATTGCCTTCCTTTCTGATCGGGGAGACCAGACACAGATTTATGTACTCTCGGCACAGGGCGGTGAGGCGCTTCCCCTAACCCATTGCCCGGCCGGGGTCACCCGCTTCGAATGGTCGCCGGACGGCCGGCAGATCGCTTTCCTGCAAAACGAGGAGCAGTCGGAGCGGCTCAAGAAGCGGGAGGAGCTCTACGGCAAGTTTGCCGCGGACGATAGCGAGCTTACCCACCACAAGCTGATGCTGCTCGATTTTGAGCCCAACTCATTGGGACGAATGCTCCTCCCCTCCCAACTCAACGACTCGGCCTTCAAGGCCTCGGCGGAGCCCAGGGCCCTTCTGGACAGCCTGGACTTCTACATCAACACCTTTCGCTGGTCGCCGGACGGCAAACGAATCGCCCTGGAACACCAGCCCAATTCCCTGTTGCTTTCCTTCCTGAAGTCGGACATTTCGCTTTACGAACCGGAATCGGACAAGTTGACTCCGGTCGTTACAAATCCCACCTCAGACGGGCTACTGGAATGGTCCCCATCCGGTGACGAAATCCTTTTCGGCTCAACGGTGGCCGACAGCAGCTCGAGTTTCTATAAAAACGACCGGTATTTTCGGGTAAGTGCCCGTGGAGGAGAGCCTGTGGAACTGGCGGCTGAATTCGACGAAAACCTCAGCTTCACAAGCTGGTCCCCGGATGGATTATACGCACTGGGATGGCAGAAAACCCACCGAATGGCCTTTCGCGTTAATCCTGCCGACGGCAGGGTCACCCCCATTCACAACGACCACAGGCGGATACTGGATGCCACGTACAGCCGGGACGGAAAGCGGATGGCCTACATCATACAGGAGAACGATGGCCTACCTGAGGTTTACCTCAGCGACTCCCGTCTTCGCAAGCCGAAAAAGCTGACCGATTTCACGACTCAGATCGAAGATTGGGCCTACGCGGACAGCGACGTGATCTGCTGGCAGAGCAAAGACGGAACCCGTATCGAAGGGGTTTTGAGTAAGCCCCAGGACTACGATCCCGAAAAGAAGTATCCGCTGCTGGTGATCATACACGGAGGACCCACCGGCATTTCAGTGCCCCGGCCCACCGATGCCTACGTATACCCGATGCTGCAATGGCTCAATAAGGGCGCCCTGGTCCTGATGCCGAATTACCGGGGCTCGGCCGGTTATGGAGAGGAGTTTCGTTCCCTGAATGTGCGCAACCTCGGCGTGGGGGATGCCTGGGATGTCCTTTCCGGTGTAGAATATCTAGTCGATCAGGGAATGGTGGATGCCGATAAGGTCGGTTGTATGGGCTGGAGTCAGGGGGGATACATCTCGGCCTTCCTCACCACCCATTCGGATGTCTTCCGGGCCGTATCTGTGGGAGCCGGTATTTCCAACTGGACAACCTATTATGTCAACACCGATATACACCCCTTCACCCGACAATACCTGAAGGCCACTCCCTGGTCCGACCCGGAGATCTATGCATTGACTTCGCCCATGACCCGCATCAACCAGGCCCAGACGCCGACCCTGATTCAGCACGGAGAATTCGATAAGCGGGTGCCTGTTCCCAATGCCTATGAATTGTATCAGGGGCTGCAGGATGTAGGTGTAGAGAGCGAACTCTACATTTATAAAGGCTTCGGACACGGAATCAATAAACCCAAAGAACGTCTTGCCGCCACCTGGCACAACTGGCAGTGGTTCCTGAAATACATTTGGGGGGAAGAGGTGGAATTACCCGGGTTGGAATAGGTATTCAAGGGGAACAACAGAGGGATAACCACTTATTGGGCGTGTTCCTGATGGGGATGGCTCAGGAACTTCAAGTGCGTAGGGGCCTTATCGCTAGTGACGGAAGCATCTATGGATTCCGCGAGCGGCCTCCGGTTCCTAGCGCTCCAATAGGACCCTGACAACTTCCTCCTTGTACGTTCTACCGATCGGTATTTTTGAATCATCAGTCATGCGTACCTGATTGGCGCTCAGGCTCTGAACCTTGTTGCAGTTGATGATGTAAGAGCGGTGAACCTGCAGAAACTGGGGCCCTTCGAATTGTTCCATCCAATACTTGAGGGATTCACCCGATAGCACCTTCCGGCTACTGAGATGAATCTCGGTATAGTCGGTATCCGAGGAAATGTACACGATGTCGTCCAGATGTACGCGCACATATTCGTGACCCGATTTGATATAGAGTTCTTTTTCCTCGCCCGCACCCCGGATTTTCCGCACACCGGGCCCTTCTGAATTTCGGGCTGGCAGCTTATTGACGGCCTGCAAGAACCGCTGAAACGAGAAGGGTTTGAGCAGGTAATCCACCACATTCAGGTCGTAACCCTCGAGTGCGTAATCCGAATAGGCGGTGGTCAGGATCACCGGAGGGGCCTTGGGCAGGCTCTTGAGGAAGTCAATACCGTTGATTTTCGGAAGATGAATATCCAGAAACATGAGGTCGACCTCGTGATCCTTGAGGTAATCCATGGCCTTGATGCCGTCCGAAAAGACGCCCTCGAGTACCAGTACCTCCACATCCTGAATAAATTTTTTCAGGATACGCTGGGCGGGCGGCTGATCCTCCACCACGATGCATCGTATCGCTTTAAGATCGCTCAAGGAGTAAATCGAGTTTAACGATAAAGGTAGGATCTTCCTTTTTAATCTTCAGGCGGTGCTTCTGGGGATACAACAATTTGAGTCGCTTCCGCACATTGGCCAGCCCAATTCCCTGGGCCTCGCTGTTTCGCACTTCGGATCGGGCAAAGTTGTTCCGGCACTCAAAGGTAAGTGTGGAATTGTGGAACTTCACCTCGATATCGATCTCGATGTCCGAGGACTGTCCCGACTGGCTGTGTTTGAATGCATTCTCAATGAACACCACCAGGATCAGGGGGGCGATCTTGTATCCACTCGTATACTCCCCTACCCTGAAATTGACATTGCCCCGCTGTTCGATCTGCATCTTGTACAGGCGGATGAAGTTTTCCAACTGCTTGAGCTCTTTCTCCAGGGGTACGAAACGCTCCTTGCTTTCGTACAGCATATACCGAAGTACGCCGCTGAGTTCCAGTATGATCTCAGGAGTCTTGGGTGAGTTTTCCAGGGAATAGGAGTATAGGTTATTGAGATTGTTGAATAAAAAGTGCGGATGAATCTGAGAACGGAGGAACTGCAGCTCGCTTTCCTGCACGCTGATTTGAAGGTCGTCGATTTCCTGCTGCTTCCTGAAGGCATCCCAACCGAATTTCCCCCCGGCCAGTATGGTGATCACCGGTAATTGTCCGAGCAGGGTGATAAATACACCGGGAAATTGTTCGGCCCGCCTCGAATTGGGATAAATGATCGGTTCCAGCACCCATTCTTCCATCATGATGCTTCCCGACAGCAGGATCAGGAAACCCCCGATGAAAATCGCGTATTTTTTCGCATACAGGAATCGCGGCATCAGTATATACATGGTGGCCAGGGCCACAGCAGCGTCGGTCAGGAAAAAGGGCAAGCGATCCCAGGACGGTCCCTGGGTCCTGTAGTCGTATAGGAAAAACCACATCACCAGCAGGTGCAACACCAGCTGAAAGACCAGTTCCCGGTAATTGATGAGAGGAATGCGCTTCATGTAATGAACAAAGCTATGATTTGACCGGATGCCGGGGAAATCCGATTCCCGAACGGCAGTTTTGGGTCTGTAAACTACGTATTTATCTCCATTGCGGCAGCCGGTTACAAACAAGGGAAAAAGTCTGTTGTTTAAGGAATGTCTTTGTAGGGTTAAACAATTGAGGTCAATTTTGTTGGCAAATGGGTAATCATGGTTCGAACCTTTCTTTTCAGTCTTTTGTTCTTCGCAAGCTGCGGCGCACTACTCCTGAGAGCACAAAGCGGATCCGAAGGCATCACACTGACCGGCAAGGTAGTTGAAAAGGGAACCGGTTTTCCGGCCGTATACGCTACGGTCGCCATTTTCGATGCATCCAGCGATCTGCCGATTACGGGCACTACTACCGGGGAAGACGGCACGTTTTCCATCGTCCTGAAGGCCGAAAACTACTACATCCGGGTAAGTCTGATCGGATACAGGGATGCCAGAGTGCCGCGACCCTATGCCGAGGGCCGGGAGATTGATCTGGGCGTTATCGAACTGGAAGTGGATGCGGAACAGCTGGAGGAGGTGGTCGTCCAGGGCGAGGCTTCGCAGACCGAGTTCAAACTGGACAAAAGGGTGTTCAACGTAGGAAAAGACCTGAGCAATACGGGTGCGAGTGCCCTGGAAGTGCTGAACAATGTTCCGTCGGTCAATGTGAATATCGAAGGACAGATCTCGCTGCGGGGAAGTTCCGGGGTCCAGGTACTCATCAACGGCAAGCCTTCCATACTGGCCAGTGAAGAGGGCAACGCCCTGGGGAGCATCACCGCCGAAATGATCGATCGGATCGAGGTCATCACCAATCCTTCCGCCAAATACGACGCCGAAGGAACCTCGGGTATCATCAATATCGTCATCAAGAAGGACGAACGCCGTGGCTTTAACGGCTCGGTTTCGGTAAACACCGGGGCCCCGGAGAACAACAGTATTGGCCTCAGCATGAACTACCGGGGGGAGAAGTTCAACATCTTCAGTCAACTGGGGACCGGATTCCGGGAACTCCCCGATGATCGGGTGGCGGAAAATACCGATCTGAATACGGGGAACCAGATACTGTCCGTGGGCGAGGAATTCCGGAATGAAAACTTCTACAACTTCGTGCTGGGCTCGGACTACTACTTCAGTGAGAGCAGTGTGCTGACCCTGAGCGGAAGTGTCACCCTGGAATTGGAGGACCAGCCCTCGAGAACGAATTTTACCTCCGTCAGCGGACAGGGAGAGACCACTTCGGAGTGGGAACGGACGGAGGTTACCGATGCCAGCAATCCCAAATTTCAGTTCGACCTGCAATACAAGAAAGAATTCGGGGATAACGAAGATCACAACCTGTTGTTCAGCGCCCAGGGCAATTTTTTTGCCAAAGACCAGTCGTCGGACTTCGAAGATGTCACCCTATCGGGAGAGAACCGGGATAATACCCAGAAAACGAGAACCGACTTCGGGGAGGCCCGTTATACGGTAAAGCTCGACTACACGGTGCCTTTATCCGAAAGCGTTTCGGCCGAAGCCGGCAGCCAGTTCGTTACCCAGGATGTCAGTAATGAGTTCGAAGTACAGGATCTGGTAGACGGCATTTTCATTTCCGATCCCAACCTGACCAATACCTTCGAATTCGACCAGGATGTATTTGCGGTATACGGCAGCATGGCCTATGAGGGATCCAAATGGGGAGTGAAGGCAGGCCTTAGAATGGAACAAACCGACCTGAACACCATACTGATCACAACCGGAGAGGCCAACGACCAAGATTATTCCAACCTGTTCCCCAGTGCCTTCACTTCCTTCAAGTTTTCGGAGAAGTTCTCCGTGCAGGCGGGGTATTCGCGCCGGGTGTACCGACCCCGCCTGTGGGATCTCAACCCTTTTTTTAACATACGCAACAACTTCAACATCCGGCAGGGAAACCCCAACCTGATGCCTGAGTTTACCGATTCCTATGAGTTCACTACTATACTCTTCCTGGGAAAGACTCCCCTGAATCTGGGCATGTATCACCGGTACACCACCGACGTGATCGAGCGGATAGCCACCTTTGAGAACAATGTGACTACCACCCGGCCCGATAATATCGGCACCAACAGGACCACAGGGATTGAATTCAACACCAAGGTAAGTCCGGCCAAATGGCTGAGCCTGAATCTCGATCTGAATTACAGCCAGTTCGAACGACAGGGAAGTTTCGAATCCCAGCTGTTCGATTTCCGGGCAGATCAATGGACGGGCAAGCTTCTCACCAAACTGAAGCTGCCACTGGACATCGAGGTGGAGGCCACGGGAAATTATCAATCTGAGGTTCAGACCGTACAGGGAGAACAAAGGGAAATCGCCTTCCTCGACCTGGGGGTACGAAAGAAGATGCTGAAAGGCAGGGCGGTACTCAATCTGAGCGTTCGGGATGCTCTGGCCTCCCGCATCGAAGAAGGATTTATTACTCAGGAGGATTTCCGATCCCGCAGCGAGCGCTTCCGGGGTCGCTTCCTGGCCTTTGGCTTCAGCTACGGCTTCGGTAAAGGCGAGGCCATGGAATACTCGGGTCGCCGTCGCTAAACCCCTGCGAGGGGGGGCAGGATCGCGCCCGGGCCAACGCATTACACCCAACGGACCGCATAAACGAGAACCGCGGTTACTGAGGGTGCCCAAACTTAATCTACACCCCTGAAAGGCCCCGGTTTGGGGCCTTTTTCGTCGTATTTTTGCTCCGTCTATAAACCGAATTGATGACGACCGTTCACATCATTAAAAACCGCTCCGATATAGGCGCGGGAACACGGGGTTCCGACATGGGCATAGACGCCATGGAAATCGCCGCCATCAATGCGGGTAACGATTACTTCGACCGGCACCCCTACCTGGACGTTAAAGCCGATAACGAATCCGTTTACGATAAGGTTAAGATCGTGAATGCCAAACGGGTAGAATTCGTGCTGACGCAGTGCCAGCGCGTCTCAAAAGCCGTAAGGCGGGTGCTCGGTTCAAGGCACTTTCCCATAGTCATGTCCGGCGATCACTCTTCCGCCCTGGGCACCATGAGCGGACTGAAGGGACACTTCCCTAAAGACCGGCTGGGGGTGATCTGGATCGACGCCCATGCCGACATACATTCGCCCTACACCACGCCCTCCGGGAACGTCCATGGCATGCCCCTGGCCGCCGCACTGGGTGTCGATAACAAAACCCATCAGGTCAACGAGCTGGCTTCCGAGGCCGAGCTGATGTGGGAGCGCATGAAGACCATCGAATTCAAAGGCCCCAAAGTAGCCCCGGAACACCTGATCTATTTCGGCGTACGAGATACCGAACCCGCCGAGGATGCGTTGATCGCCGAACTGGGCATACGGAACTACACCGTGGCCGAGACCCGTTACCGGGGTATGCGGGACTGCCTGTCCGAGGCCATGAACGCCCTGGAATCCTGTGAACATATTTATGTCTCCTTCGACGTGGACAGCCTGGACTGCGACCTGATCTCCCGGGGGACGGGTACACCTGTGTCGAAGGGCTTCGATCCGGAAGAAGTAAAAGAAATCATCAAGGCCATTATCGACACCAATAAGCTGATCTGCCTGGAAGTATGTGAAGTAAACCCCCTGCTCGATACCAAGGGGAACTTCATGGCCGAGACGGCTTTTGAGGTGCTGGACGAGGTAACGCAGTACTTTCTCGAGCATCACGCATAAAAAAGCGGCCCTCCCGAGCCGCCTTACACTTAACAAATGGAACTATTTTGAATTCGGAGGCGATGGTTCGCCTTCGGCTTTGAAACCGTTTATATTTCCTGTCCGGATATCCAGCAGTCTGATTCTCGGACTAAGCTATGACAATGAGATACGGCCTGCCGCGGTTTTCGGTCCAGTAACCATTCCCTTCGTTCAATGGCTTCCGGGCAATTTAATAAGCACTGTCCCCATGTTTTTTATGGATTTCGGCCTAACTTGCTGAACCACATATCAAATGGCATATGTTCTTTTTCGGCATATTCGGACTTACGGAAAAAGAGGCAGGCACCCACCGGGCAGAGGGTGTGGAGTGCGGCTACTGCAGTCAGGTCGGCACTCAGAGTATAACGGTTTACGAGAGATTTATACACTTTTTCTTTATCCCTCTGATACCGCTGGGTAAAAAGGCGATCGCCGAATGCAGTCATTGCCGGCGTTTTCTTCGGGAGGATGAATTCGACCCTGATTTGAGAAGGTTTTACGATCGCATCCCCTAGGTACAAATTGTCACATTTAGAAACGTTAACCTACGCCGCCAGAATCATAAAATATCCTTTATGAGCTTATTCAAACCCGCTTCCTTCCTCTATTACTTCCTGGTTATCATTGTCTTTTTCCTACTTGGTCTGATATATGCCGACCTGACCGGAGCAGGGGATAATCAGGGTCTGGCCGCCGCTGCCATAGTGCTTATGTATGGCGCGATCAGTGCATTCGCAGCCTTTGTGATTTCCCTGTTTATCGCCTACAGGGCTGAGGTTAAGAGCATAATCGTACTGAACAAAATACTTGGGGTAGTTGCCGCGAACCTGATCGGTTATTTCGTTTGGAATTATTACGTCCATGTCCAACCCGAAAGGGAACCGTCGCGTTTGGAGTCAAAGGAGGAAAAAAGGCAAACCCTGCCTGTGCGGGAGTAGTACCGGAAGGGGGAAATCGCAGGAGCTTTAGCCGTCCGCTCAAGCAAGCTTGGCTACCTTCCTGCCATCAAGTCCGCGGCCACCCCATGCCAGTTATCCGCGCACCACTCCCATACGTTCCCGCTCATGTCATACAAGCCATAGCCATTGGCCCGCTTCTGTCCTACTGCATGGGTACTTCCCCCTGAATTACCATCATACCAGCCTACCTCGTCCAAATTGTCGCTGCCAGCGTACTTGTAATTATCCCCC
>CAZKAP010000011.1:61998-69038 GCA_964550895.1 uncultured Flavobacteriaceae bacterium | reverse complement strand
AATGGCAAAAGAGCTAGATAAGGTAGTAAAACTACAAGTTAGGGGAGGTGCTGCGAATCCATCGCCACCGGTTGGACCCGCCTTAGGTGCTGCCGGGGTAAATATCATGGAGTTCTGTAAGCAGTTCAACGCGAGGACCCAGGATAAACAGGGAAAAGTTCTTCCTGTTGCGATCTCGGTATACAAAGACAAATCTTTTGAATTCGTCGTAAAAACACCGCCGGCGGCCGTGCAACTGATGGAAGCAGCCAAATTAAAGAAGGGTTCCGGAGAGCCAAACCGTGTAAAAGCGGGCACGGTGAACTGGGATCAGGTACGAACTATAGCCGAGGACAAGATGGCGGATTTGAATGCCTTCACCATTGAGTCCGCGATGCAAATGGTAGCGGGTACTGCCCGTTCCATGGGGATCAAGGTTTCAGGCGATAAGCCCTTTTAATTCCTGAGAAGAGGTATGGCACGACTTACTAAGAAGAAAAAGGAAGCGATCGCTAAGATCGAGAAGGATCGGTTATACACCCTGGAGGAAGCCTCCGAGCTGGTGAAAGAGATCACAAATGTCAAGTTCGACGCCTCCGTCGATATAGCCGTCCGGCTCGGGGTGGACCCGCGGAAGGCCAATCAGATGGTGCGTGGAGTGGTAACCCTGCCTCACGGAACAGGAAAAGACGTTAAGGTACTGGCTTTGGTCACCCCCGACAAGGAGGATGAGGCCCGGGAGGCCGGAGCGGACTTCGTGGGACTGGACGAATACCTGGACAAGATCAAGGGCGGATGGACCGATGTCGATGTGATCATCACGATGCCCAGTGTGATGGGTAAGCTGGGACCATTAGGTCGTATACTGGGGCCCCGGGGACTCATGCCTAATCCCAAGACCGGAACGGTAACCATGGATATAGGCAAAGCCGTGGGTGAAGTGAAGGCCGGTAAGATCGATTTCAAGGTCGATAAGGCGGGTATCGTTCACGCAGCCATAGGTAAGGCCTCGTTTACGCCTGAAAAGATAGCCGGAAACGCTAAGGAGCTTATCGATACGCTGAACCGGCTTAAGCCGGCCGCAGCCAAGGGAGTGTACATGAAAAGCGTGTACATGTCCAGCACGATGAGTCCCAGTGTACCCCTGGATATTAAATCGCTTAACTAAACAAGACTCCAGATCATGACACGAGAAGAAAAAGCGGTAGTAATCGACGAATTGAAATCCAGGCTGGAGGAGAATCCCACCATTTATCTGGCGGATATTTCCGGGCTGGACGCCGGTACTACATCGGACCTGAGGCGGGCTTGTTTTAAAGCGGACATCAAACTGGCTGTGGTCAAGAACACCCTCCTGGCCAAGGCGATGGAAGCTTCGGAAAGGGACTTCGGCGACCTGCCGGAGGTCCTTAAGGGCAATACGTCGCTGATGCTGACCGAGACGGGTAATGCGCCGGCCAAGCTGATCAAGAATTTCAGAAAAAAATCGGACAAACCATTGCTTAAGGGCGCCTTTGTGGAAGAAGCCATCTACATCGGAGACGACTACCTGGACGCACTGGTCAACATCAAGTCCAAGGAGGAGGTCATCGGTGAAATCGTTGGCCTGCTGCAATCGCCAGCCAAGAATGTGATTTCTGCACTGAAATCAGGAGGAGGCAAGCTTGCGGGTATCCTGAAGACCCTGTCCGAGAAAGAGTAACGTACGCACTTTTACTAATTTATATTTTACAAAACGACGAAAATGGCAGATTTGAAAGATTTCGCTGAGCAGTTGGTTAATCTGACTGTAAAGGAAGTAAACGAGCTGGCTGATATTCTTAAGGAAGAATATGGTATTGAGCCAGCAGCTGCAGCCGTTGCTGTAGCCGCAGGCGGAGGAGCCGGCGGCGGTGGCGAAGAGGCCGCGGAGGAGAAAACTGAATTTGATGTAATCCTGAAGGCTGCGGGAGCCTCCAAACTGGCTGTTGTTAAGCTGGTTAAGGAACTGACCGGACTGGGTCTGAAGGACGCCAAGGAGATTGTGGACAGCGCACCTAAAGCTGTTAAGGAAGCTGTTAGCAAGGACGAGGCTGAGGGAATCAAGAAATCACTGGAAGAGGCAGGAGCGGAAGTTGAGCTCGCATAACGGTCTCTGACGAAAGTAAGGGTAAGGTCTTTCCGCTTCTGGCGGTCAGGCCTTAACCCTTTTAATGAAATTAACGGGATTTTGCTTTCACCCGGGCAGCTTTCCCGTAAAGACAGGGTGAAGTGTACGAAGCAGTACACGGCCCAATACTCACTACGGTATTTACGATCTAAACTTGTCTCAATAGATGTCTAAAAACACTTCCGAAAGAGTATCTTTCGCATCCGCACAAAACATACCGAATTATCCCGATTTTCTCGACATACAAATCAAATCCTTCCAGGACTTTTTCCAGTTAGAGACCAAGTCGGATCAGAGAGGGGACGAAGGGCTGTACCACACCTTCATGGAGAACTTCCCCATTACGGATACGCGGAATCAGTTTGTCCTGGAATTCCTGGATTACTTTGTAGACCCTCCGCGTTATTCCATACAGGAGTGTATTGAGCGGGGACTCACCTACAGCGTACCCCTCAAGGCCCGTCTCAAACTGTACTGCACCGATCCTGAGCACGAGGATTTCGAAACCATAGTACAGGACGTTTACCTGGGTACCATACCCTACATGACCCCCAGCGGCACCTTTGTGATCAATGGAGCGGAACGCGTGGTGGTGTCTCAGTTGCACCGTTCTCCCGGGGTGTTCTTTGGACAGAGTTTTCACGCCAACGGTACCAAGTTGTACTCGGCCCGGGTGATTCCATTCAAGGGTTCCTGGATCGAATTTGCCACGGATATCAATGGCGTGATGTACGCCTACATCGACCGGAAGAAGAAACTGCCGGTAACCACCCTGTTCAGGGCCATAGGTTATGAGCGGGACAAGGACATCCTGGAAATCTTCGACCTCTCGGAAGAGGTTAAGGTGTCCAAGACGGGCCTGAACAAGGTAATGGGTCGCAAGCTGGCAGCAAGAGTACTGAATACCTGGCACGAGGATTTTGTGGACGAGGATACCGGTGAGGTGGTTTCCATTGAAAGAAACGAAATCGTCCTCGATCGCGATACCGTGCTGGAAAAGGAACATATCGAGCAAATACTGGAGGCCGACGTCAAGACCATACTCCTGCACAAGGAGAGTGCCGCACAATCGGATTACGCCATCATACACAATACGCTGCAGAAGGATCCCACCAACTCAGAGAAGGAGGCCGTAGAGCACATCTACCGCCAGCTCCGAAACGCAGAACCGCCCGATGAGGAAACGGCCCGGGGTATAATCGACAAATTGTTCTTCAGCGACCAGCGC
The DNA here is from genome assembly GCA_964550895.1 of uncultured Flavobacteriaceae bacterium. Classification (GTDB taxonomy): domain Bacteria; phylum Bacteroidota; class Bacteroidia; order Flavobacteriales; family Flavobacteriaceae; genus CAZKAP01. The sequence continues at coordinate 65,682 of CAZKAP010000011.1, read as the reverse complement.
TACAATCTGGGCGAGGTGGGACGCTATCGGATGAACAAGAAACTGGGGTTGGACATTGGCATGGACAAGCAGGTCCTCACCCGGGAAGATATCATTACCATTATCAAGTACCTGATCGAACTGATCAACTCCAAGGCCGAAATCGACGATATCGACCACCTGTCCAACCGCCGGGTCCGTACGGTAGGAGAGCAGCTGTCCCAGCAATTCGGTGTGGGCCTGGCCCGAATGGCCAGAACCATACGCGAACGTATGAACGTCCGGGATAACGAGGTGTTTACTCCTATAGACCTTATCAATGCCAAGACCTTGTCTTCGGTGATCAATTCGTTCTTCGGGACCAACCAGCTCTCGCAATTCATGGATCAGACCAATCCGCTTGCTGAGATTACCCACAAAAGAAGGCTGTCTGCCCTTGGACCGGGAGGTCTTTCCAGGGAGCGTGCCGGATTTGAGGTCCGTGATGTTCACTACACCCATTACGGAAGACTCTGTCCGATTGAGACGCCCGAAGGTCCGAATATAGGACTGATTTCCTCCCTTTCGGTATTTGCTAAGGTCAATCCTATGGGATTCCTGGAGACCCCTTACCGGGAGGTGAAGGACGGCAAAGTCAACGTTAAGGAATTCATCTACCTCAGCGCAGAGGAGGAAGAGGAGCGGAAGATAGCCCAGGCCAATATTCCGTTGAAGAAGGACGGTACCATAGATTCCGATAAGGTCATTGCCCGGGAGGAGGGTGACTTTCCCGTGGTAGAGCCAACGGACATCCACTATACGGACGTGGCACCCAACCAAATTGCCTCGATTTCGGCTTCGCTGATTCCTTTCCTGGAGCACGATGATGCAAACCGTGCGCTCATGGGATCAAACATGATGCGCCAGGCCGTGCCACTGCTACGTCCCGATTCCCCCATAGTCGGAACCGGACTGGAGCGGCAGGTAGCCAAGGACTCCAGGGTGCTGCTCAATGCAGAGGAAGACGGAGTCGTGGACTACGTGGATGCTCAGAAGATCATCATAAAATACGATCGCACGGAAGAAGAAAGGCTGGTGAGCTTCGAGGAAGAATTCCGAACGTATAATCTGATCAAGTTCCGCAAGACCAATCAGGGCACCAGCATCAACCTGAAGCCCATCGTGAAGAAAGGCGATAAGGTAGAGAAAGGGCAGGTACTCTGTGAGGGCTATGCTACCCAGCAGGGAGAGCTGGCACTGGGGAGGAACATGCAGGTGGCCTTCATGCCCTGGAAGGGCTACAACTTCGAGGACGCCATCGTGATATCCGAAAAGGTGGTTCGCGAGGACATCTTCACCTCCATACACATAGACGAGTATTCACTGGAGGTACGGGACACCAAGCTGGGCGCGGAGGAACTGACCAACGACATACCCAATGTTTCCGAGGAAGCCACCAGGGAACTGGACGAGAACGGTATGATCCGCATAGGTGCCGAGGTGAAGCCCGGGGACATCCTGATCGGTAAAATCACGCCCAAGGGCGAGAGTGATCCCACCCCTGAGGAGAAACTCCTAAGAGCCATCTTTGGTGACAAGGCAGGGGATGTAAAGGATGCCTCACTGAAGGCTTCGCCATCCCTTTCCGGAGTGGTCATTGACAAGAAGCTCTTTTCGAGATCGATCAAGGACAAGAGACGGCGTACCGAAGATAAGGAGGCCATCTCCAAACTCGAGATGGAGTACGAGGTCAAATTCCAGCAGCTGAAAGACATACTGGTCGACAAGTTGTTTCAGATCGTCGGTGGTAAGACCTGTATGGGGGTGACCAACGACCTGGGCGAGGAGGTGCTGCCCAAGGGAAAAAAGTATACGATTAAAATGCTCAACTCTGTGGACGATTTTGTTCACCTGGTGGGCGGACAGTGGTCCGGAGACGACAAGGCTAACGTACTCGTTGCGGACCTGCTGCACAATTACAAGATTAAGCTGAATGACCTGCAGGGTAACCTGAGAAGGGACAAGTTTACCATCTCGGTCGGAGACGAACTGCCCGCGGGAATCATGAAGCTGGCCAAGGTATATATCGCCAAAAAGCGCAAGCTCAAGGTAGGAGATAAGATGGCCGGTCGTCACGGAAACAAGGGCATCGTAGCCCGAATCGTACGACAGGAGGACATGCCTTTCCTCGAGGACGGTACCCCTGTGGACATCGTGCTCAACCCCCTGGGAGTACCATCGCGGATGAACATCGGACAGATATACGAAACGGTACTTGGATGGGCAGGTAAGAATCTCGGCAAGAAATTTGCCACCCCGATTTTCGACGGTGCTACCCTGGACGAGATCAACGAACTGACCGACGAAGCCGGCGTGCCGCGTTTCGGCCACACCTACCTTTACGACGGCGGTACGGGAGAACGTTTCGACCAGCCTGCCACAGTTGGGGTCATTTATATGCTGAAGCTCGGCCATATGGTCGATGATAAGATGCACGCACGATCCATCGGACCGTATTCCCTGATTACCCAGCAGCCGCTTGGTGGTAAGGCCCAGTTCGGAGGCCAGCGATTCGGAGAGATGGAGGTATGGGCACTGGAGGCCTACGGAGCCTCATCCACACTGCGGGAAATCCTTACCGTTAAATCGGACGATGTAATGGGTAGGGCGAAGACCTACGAAACCATTGTGAAGGGAGAAACCATGCCGGAGCCCGGACTGCCCGAGTCGTTCAATGTACTGATGCATGAGCTCAAAGGACTCGGACTGGATATCCGACTGGAGGAATAGCGCTAGGCGTTTACAACAAAACTGATTTACATTAATTACACTATCAGGTTCTCATTATGGCCAGAATAAAAGAAAGCAACGCACCCAAGCCCTTTAACAAGATTTCTATCGGATTGTCTTCACCCGAAGCGATTCTCAAGGAGTCTTTTGGCGAGGTGCTGAAGCCTGAAACTATCAATTACCGAACTCATAAACCTGAGCGGGACGGTCTGTTTTGCGAGCGTATATTTGGTCCGGTCAAGGATTACGAGTGCGGATGCGGTAAGTATAAGCGTATCCGCTACCGCGGTATCGTTTGCGATCGCTGCGGCGTGGAAGTTACAGAGAAAAAGGTAAGGCGTGACCGCGTAGGTCACATCAACCTGGTCGTACCGGTAGCCCATATCTGGTATTTCCGTTCCCTGCCCAACAAAATTGGATATCTGCTCGGACTTCCCTCTAAGAAGCTCGACATGATTATCTATTACGAGCGTTACGTGGTGATCCAACCCGGAGAAGCCAAGAATGCCGAAGGGGAGCCACTCAAGAAGATGGAGTTCCTTTCGGAAGAAGAGTATCTGAACATCGTAGATAGCCTGCCGCCTGAGAACCAGTACCTGGAGGATTCCGATCCCAACAAGTTCATCGCGAAGATGGGGGCAGAATGTCTGATCGACCTCCTGGCCCGGATCGATCTGGACCAATTGTCCTACGACCTTCGCCACAAGGCCAATACGGAGACCTCGAAGCAGCGCAAGACCGAGGCGCTCAAAAGGCTTCAGGTGGTGGAGTCTCTCAGGGAATCCCAGATGAATCGGGAGAACCGTCCCGAGTGGATGATCATGAAGGTGATCCCGGTAATCCCGCCGGAGCTGCGTCCTTTGGTACCCCTGGATGGTGGACGTTTTGCGACCTCCGACCTGAACGATCTCTACAGGAGGGTCATTATCCGGAATA
>CAZKAP010000011.1:61717-61988 GCA_964550895.1 uncultured Flavobacteriaceae bacterium | reverse complement strand
GCCTCAAGAGACTCATGGAGATCAAGGCGCCTGAGGTTATACTGAGAAACGAGAAGCGGATGCTGCAGGAGGCTGTGGATTCGCTATTCGATAACACGCGTAAGGCTTCCGCGGTTAAAACGGAATCGAACCGCCCCCTCAAGTCCCTTTCGGATTCCCTGAAAGGAAAGCAAGGCCGCTTCCGGCAGAACCTGCTAGGTAAGCGTGTGGATTATTCCGCCCGATCCGTGATCGTCGTCGGTCCCGAAATGAAATTATACGAGTGCGGCCT
>CAZKAP010000011.1:0-61707 GCA_964550895.1 uncultured Flavobacteriaceae bacterium | reverse complement strand
TATCCGCAAGCTCATTGAGCGCGGAATTGTGAAAACGGTAAAATCAGCCAAGAAAATAATCGACAAGAAGGAACCCGTCGTTTGGGACATCCTGGAAAATGTACTGAAGGGACACCCCGTGCTTCTGAACCGGGCCCCCACACTTCACCGCCTCGGTATACAGGCCTTTCAGCCCCGACTGATCGAGGGTAAGGCGATTCGTCTGCATCCCCTGGCTTGTACGGCCTTCAATGCGGATTTCGACGGAGACCAGATGGCAGTGCACCTGCCTCTCGGCCCCGAAGCCATACTCGAGGCGCAGATGCTCATGCTGGCTTCTCAGAACATCCTGAATCCGGCCAATGGCTCTCCGATTACCGTTCCCTCTCAGGATATGGTACTCGGACTCTATTACATGACCAAGAAGCGGGAGTCCACACCCGAAGTCCCCATCCAAGGAGAAGGCCTGACCTTTTACTCTGACGAAGAGGTGCTCATCGCTTTCAACGAAAATCGTGTGAACCTGAACGCGGGAATTAAAGTCCGGGCAAAGGACTTCAACGAGGAGGGTGAATTGGTCTATCAGATTATAGATACGACCGTCGGACGGGTACTTTTTAACCGGGTCGTACCCGAGGAGGCAGGGTTCATCAATCAGGTACTCAACAAGAAGACACTCCGAAACATTATCGGAGATATACTCTCAGTTACGGATGTACCGCGAACAGCCGAATTCCTCGACCGGATCAAGTCTATGGGCTACGAGTTCGCCTTCAAGGGAGGACTGTCCTTCAGCCTCGGAGACATCATCATACCCGAGGATAAGCAAGGAATGATCGAATCTGCCAATGAACAGGTGGATGGTATTATGGCCAACTATAACATGGGTCTGATTACCAACAACGAGCGATACAATCAGGTGATCGATGTCTGGACAAGCACTAACGCCATGCTGACAGAGCTCGCCATGAAGAACATACGGGAGGATCAGCAGGGCTTCAATTCGGTGTACATGATGCTCGATTCCGGTGCGCGAGGTTCCAAAGAACAGATCCGTCAGCTGACCGGAATGCGCGGTCTGATGGCCAAGCCTAAAAAGTCGACTGCAGGAGGTGGAGAGATTATCGAAAACCCCATACTCTCCAACTTCAAGGAAGGACTGAGTATCCTGGAGTATTTTATCTCCACGCACGGAGCCCGTAAGGGTCTGGCCGATACGGCCCTCAAGACCGCAGATGCCGGTTACCTTACCCGCCGATTGGTGGATGTTTCCCAGGACGTGATTATCAATACCGAAGACTGCGAGACCCTAAGGGGCATCGAGGTCGAGTCACTCAAGAAGAACGAGGAAGTCGTCGAATCCCTGGGCGAGCGTATCCTGGGCCGGGTATCTCTGAACGATGTCTACAATCCTCTGACGGAGGAATTGATAGTCGAGGCTGGTATACAGATCGAGGAGGGGCATGTCCGGAAGATTGAGGCATCGCCCATCGAAAGGGTAGAAGTGCGCTCTCCACTCACCTGTGAAGCGAAAAAGGGCATCTGCGCGAAATGCTACGGACGGAACCTCTCGACCAATCGCATGGTTCAGCGCGGTGAGGCCGTAGGGGTGATTGCCGCCCAGTCGATTGGTGAACCCGGTACTCAGTTGACCCTGCGAACTTTTCACGTAGGGGGAATAGCCGGTAACATATCGGAGGAGAACCGACTGGAGTCCAAGTTCGCCGGTGTTGCCGAAATTGAGGATTTGAGAACGGTGAAGTCCCCCGAAGAAGTCGATTCGTCTAAAGGAGTCACCCCTGAGGTCGTGATTTCACGTACTTCGGAGGTCAAGATCGTCGATGAGAAGACGGGCATTACCCTGAGTACACACAACATTCCTTACGGATCCCAACTGTTTATAAAAAACGGTCAGAAACTGCAGCAGGGAGACCTGATCTGTCAGTGGGACCCCTACAACGGAGTGATTATATCCGAATTCGCCGGTAAGATCGGCTACGAGAATATCGAACAGGGTGTGACTTATCAGGTAGAAATAGATGAGCAGACCGGTTTCCAGGAGAAGGTAATATCCGAATCCAGGAACAAGAAACTCATACCTACCCTTTTGATTAAGAATGGTAAGGGTGAAACCCTTCGATCGTACAACCTGCCCGTAGGTTCGCATATCATGGTGGACGAAGGGGATAAGATCAAGGAAGGAAAGGTTCTGGTAAAGATTCCAAGAAAATCGGCTAAGGCCGGCGATATTACAGGGGGTCTGCCAAGAGTAACCGAACTCTTCGAGGCTCGGAACCCGTCCAATCCGGCCGTTGTTACCGAGATTGACGGGGTGGTTTCTTTCGGAAAGATCAAGCGGGGTAATCGCGAGATCATTATTGAATCCAAGCTGGGTGAAGTCAAAAAATACCTGGTGAAGCTATCCAACCAGATCCTGGTTCAGGAGAACGACTATGTGCGAGCCGGTATGGCCTTGTCAGACGGTTCGATAACTCCGGAGGATATACTCGCTATTAAAGGCCCGAGTGCCGTGCAGCAATACCTGGTGAACGAGATCCAGGAGGTATACCGACTGCAGGGAGTCAAGATCAACGACAAGCACTTCGAAGTCGTCGTTCGCCAGATGATGAGGAAGGTGCGTATCGAGGATGCAGGGGATACGTTGTTTTTGGAAAACCAGCTGGTGCACAAAGACGACTTCATCGAAGAGAACGATTCCATCTTTGGCAAAAAGGTCGTGGAGGATGCCGGAGATTCTGAACGCCTCAAGCCCGGACAGATCATAACGGCGAGGGAACTGAGGGACGAAAACTCCCAACTCAAGCGATCCGATAAGAACCTGGTGGAGGCACGCGATGCGGTTGCTGCAACGGCCACGCCTATTCTCCAGGGTATAACCCGAGCTTCCCTACAGACCAAATCGTTCATATCGGCGGCCTCCTTCCAGGAGACTACCAAGGTGCTTAACGAGGCGGCCGTAGCCGGTAAGGTCGATACGTTGGAAGGTTTGAAGGAGAATGTGATCGTAGGGCACAAGATTCCCGCCGGTACGGGTATGAGGGATTACGACCACATCATAGTCGGATCCAAGGAAGAATACGATGAGATCATGGCCCGCAAGGAAGCCCTGAAGTTCTAAAAACTGCACTATGTCTGAACAGAACAAGGGAAAACAGCAGATCAATATTGAGCTGGACGCCGAAACCGCGGAAGGCACCTATTCGAATCTGGCTATTATTAATCACTCCGCACAGGAATTTGTGATTGACTTCATAAATTTGATGCCTGGAGCTCCCAAGGCACGAGTCAAGAGCAGAATTGTTCTTACTCCCATGCACGCCAAGAAATTTCTCAAGGCGCTTGGAGAGAATGTGCAGCGATTCGAGAGCGCGCATGGGGCGATTAAGGATTACGATCAACCGAGTATTCCTCTGAATTTCGGTCCTGCGGGTGAGGCTTAGTACAGGCCTACAAGAAAAGTAAGTTGAGTGTTATCTAGATAGTTGAGGGCGATCCGTATATCGGATGGCCCTCAATGATTTCAGGGTTCACCCTTTGAATAATCCGCTTTCGATCATTTGGTCGAACATGTCAGTCAGAGTCTCTTCCAGTGGGCGGTAGCTCATCCCCAGTTTTTCACGACTCTTGGTATTATCCGCGCAAAAGGGCAAATTCAGGTTACGGCTAATGTATTTTCTGGTGATTCCCTTATTAACCAGGGGACCGAAGATCAAGGCAGCGAGTTTGGGCATGTTCCTTTTGGGGATGGGGTAACGGTCTCCGTAGTGCTCACGTAATACCCGCGCAATTTCTCCGAATGATCCATTGTGTGCGTGAACTACGTGTCTGCCTTGTGCGTCCGGACGTATGGCGGCCTGATAATGAGCCTCCGCTACATCCCGCACATCCACGAGACCCATGCCAATATTCGGCACCCCTGACTTTAAGGTGCTGTCCCCGAGCTGAGTGATCAGCTTAAAACTCTGTGAACTCACCGACAGGGGGTTAATGGCCGGACCGAGTACGAAGGTAGGGTTGATGACCAAGAGTTTCCAGCGATCCTGAGATTCGGCCAGTTTCCAGGCTTCCTTTTCCGCCAGCAGCTTGGAATACGGATAAGGCTGGTGTTTAATTGAGGAAGTAGTATTCCAGTCCTGTTCGCTATAGCAGCCCCTGGGATTGGATTTCAGATCCGCATTATCCCCATACATGGCCGCTACACTGGAGGTTAGGATAATCCGCCGAACGGAAGTATTAGCATTAGCCTGCTCCAGTACATTTCTTGTCCCTTCAAGGGCGGGCTGTATGAGTTCATTTTCCGCATCGCTCACGTCCAGGTTAAATGGGGAGGCCGTGTGGAATACTAGCTCGCACTCCTCCATGCTCTCCGCAAATGAGCCGGATTCGAGCAAGTCGGCCTCGAAAAGGCGGAGAACACCCGGACTGCGTTCACTCAGTTCCAGTAACGCGCGTGTTTTGTCCGGGTTTCTAACGGTGCCGTGTACGGTATACCCTTCCTGTAGGAGTCGTTTAACCAGCCATCCGGCAACATAGCCACTGGCTCCGGTTACCAGCACGGGTGATGTCTTTTTCATAGCGATGATATTTTGATTTACTACTGCATTTTCGATTTCGAAATTAGAAGATTCGTCGCTGCAGTCCATTGCCTTTTCCTTTCTATGGTCTTATACGATTTCAAACTGTCGAAAACCGGGCTTCAATCGTCATTGCGCATGCAGCCACAGAGGCGTTTCGCAATTTTAGCCCACAGTCTTCTCCGAGGTGTAGTGAAGCTGGACCGAGGGGTACTTCTGCTGAACCATCTGAAGGGAAAATGCGGAATCCGCAAGATATACCAACTTTCCATTCTTGTCGGTTGCCAAAAACTTCTGCTTGACCCGTTTGAATTCGAGAAACTCCTCCTCGTTTTTAGGATCGTGGCTTACCCAGCACGCTTTGTGAGCAGGGAAGTTCTCGTAGGTGCACTTCGCCCCGTATTCGTGTTCCAGCCGGTATTGGATAACCTCGTACTGGAGTGCGCCAACCGTACCGATCACCTTCCTGCCGTTGAGCTCAAGGGTAAAGAGTTGGGCAACCCCCTCGTCCATGAGCTGGTCTATGCCCTTATACAGTTGCTTGGCCTTCATGGGGTCAGCGTTATTAATGTATCGGAAGTGTTCGGGTGAAAAACTGGGAATGCCTTTGAAATTCAGCATTTCTCCGCTGGTCAGGGTATCGCCTATCTTGAAATTACCGGTATCGTGTAGCCCCACGATGTCTCCGGGATAGGACACGTCCACGATCTCCTTGCGTTCTGCAAAGAAGGCATTCGGACTTGAAAACTTGAGTTTTTTATTGTGCCGTACGTGCAAGTAGGGGGTGTTCCGTTCGAAAGTACCCGAAACGACCTTTATAAAGGCGAGGCGGTCCCGATGTTTGGGATCCATATTGGCGTGTATTTTGAATACGAACCCCGAGAAATCAGCCTCCTTAGCATCGACCAGGCGTTCCACGGCTTGTTTCGGCTTGGGATCAGGAGCGATTTCGATAAAGCAGTCGAGCAATTCCCGAACCCCGAAATTATTCAGTGCGGAACCAAAGAATACGGGTTGAAGATCTCCTTGCAGGTAGGCCTGTTTATCGAAGGGGGGATATACTCCTTCGACGAGTTCGAGGTTATCCCTGAGAGACTGGGCCGCTTGCTCGCCGATCATTTTCTCCAATTCCGGATTGTCGAGATCGTCGAAGGCCACGCTTTCGGAAACCTGCTGTTTGTTGGTCTCACTAAAGAGCTGAATGTTCTGCTCAAAAATGTTGTAAATCCCCTGGAAATCGTACCCCATCCCTATGGGGAAACTTAAGGGGGTAACGGTTAGACTGAGCTTCTGTTCGATTTCGTCCAGAAGGTCGAACGCATCTTTTCCCTCCCGGTCGAGTTTATTCACAAACACGATCATAGGTATTTTTCGCATGCGACAGACTTCGACCAGCTTTTCGGTCTGTTCTTCGACTCCCTTGGCCACATCGACTACTACGATCACGCTGTCGACCGCAGTGAGTGTGCGGAAGGTATCCTCGGCGAAATCCTTGTGTCCCGGAGTATCCAGTATGTTGATCTTTCGGTCCCGATACACGAAGGCAAGTACCGAGGTGGCCACCGAAATCCCGCGCTGGCGTTCGATCTCCATAAAGTCGCTGGTCGCGGACTTTTTGATCTTGTTGTTTTTGACTGCCCCGGCCTCTTGTATGGCTCCTCCGAAAAGCAGGAGTTTTTCGGTCAGAGTGGTTTTTCCGGCATCGGGGTGGGAAATAATACCGAAGGTTCGGCGACGGCTTATTTCTTCAATCAAGCTCATATTCAAAATTTGGGCAAAATTAGCACAATATCGGGCCCTGAGCCAAGTCATAGTCCCGCTTTGCAGACAAAGAATCCCATTTCATCGAAGATAAAACGGGTTTATTGTCCTGCTCAAATAATCCTCCTATCTTGCACGCTAATTCCCGAATCGACTGCCAGAATCTTAGCCTTCATTATGGTCCCTAACCTTATACTGCGCGATGAGACCCCAGAATTGGCAACCCCGCTGGCGAAGCAGAATGCTGCTGTTCGTCACCCTCTTCACATTCTTATATGCAAGTGAATCCTTTAGTGCGGATTCCGGCCGGTTTGTAACGAATCCGGAAGGGTTAACGGCCGTGCTTCCGATGGCATTTGATTCCCAATGGTCCGGATACTCACATAGCGTGCCCTTTTCCGATTTCGCTCAGGAGCCCACACTGGAGTATCAGTTCGCCTTACCGTCCGATTTCGATTTGGATGGTGTGCCCGATGAGCTGGACCTGGACGACGACAACGACGGTATACTGGACACAGTCGAGGGGGACGGAGACCTGGATCAGGACGGACAGCCGAACTCCCGGGATCTGGATTCGGATGGGGATGGCATTACGGATATCATGGAGGCGCAATCCTTTGGTAATCCCGTGAAACCCTCCGGCTTTGATCAGGACGGGAACGGATTGGACGATGCCTTCGAGAGCTCCCCCGGTGCGGGTGAAGGGCTCAGCCCCCTGGACACCGATGCCGATGGGGTGTCTGATTTTGTGGACCTGGATTCGGATAACGACGGCATACCCGATCGCTCCGAGGCCAGTTTTGTAGAGAACTCGATCGATTGCACCCAGGTACCGGCCCTGGATTTCGGGGTCCCACGTGAATTGATAGCCGGTGAAGACCTTCAGGAAGGCGCGGTGTACCGTTTTTCTGGAGTGACTCCCGAATACGATGCCCTGCTCACTATAGAACGCATGGTACGGGCCGAGATTTTCATACTTGATCAGAATGCCACTGATTCCCAGTACTTTAAACCAGAGGTTTTCTTCGAACCCAGCGAAGATATCCGAAGGCCTTTTGTGGACTTCAGGCTTACCATACTGCAACGTGACACGGACACCCCTGCGGTACTGCCCAGGCTGTTCTGCAGCTTTCTCGATGTCGATGGGCGTGAGCGATATCAGGAATACAACCGCTTCGACACCCCGGTGCGCTATACTACTGAAGCCCAGCCCGAGATCCGGGTAGAGAACACCACCGGAGGACTTCTGGTTAACGGAGGGACTCAGGAATACGATGGAATTACCGATCAGGAGACGACGGTAAACATTGCCGTTGAATTCGCGGAGCTATCGAGTTTCGTCTTTCGGTTCGGCGTTCAGACCGAGCAACCCGAGAGTTTCCGAACCATAGCCCGTCAGGCAGGAATTGAATTCGGTTGCCTGGAAAATTTCAAGGACCCCAGGACGGTCAATTTCTTCAGCGATGTGGATACCGATGGGGATGGTGTACCCAACCGCCTGGATCTGGACTCGGATAACGATGGGATACCTGATAATGTAGAGGGGCAGACGACCTCCGGATACATCGCGCCACTTCGCGAGGATTCGGATACCGATGGGTTGGACAATGCCTACGAAGGGGAAGGCGATCAGGGGATCAATCCGGTGGATACGGACGAAGACGGCACGGACGATTACCTGGATCAGGACAGCGATAACGATCGGGTTCCCGATAATAATGAGGGCCACGACTACGACTTCGATGGGGAGCCGGACACGGTACTATCCGGTCAGGATACCGATGGGGACGGCCTGGACGATGGCTATGAGGGCAGTGATCCGGCCGACGGCTACGACCCGAATGACGAAATCGAGAATCCCGCCGAAGACTTACCCGACACCGACGGTACGGAAGACGTGAACTACCGGGATGTGGATGATGACGGGGACGGCATTGCCACTGTGGACGAAGATCCAAATGGAAACGGGGATCCCACGGACGACGATACCGACGAGGATGGCACGCCCGATTACCTGGATGCCATCGATAATCGGGACGACACGGACGGAGATGGCGTACCCGATGCCATTGATAAGGACGACGACAACGATGGTCTTCTGGATACCGAAGAAGACCCGGATGGTGATGGAGACGGGGATCCGCTTACGAACCCCCTGGATTCGGACGGCGACGGTAGACCTGACCACCTGGATATTGACAGTGACAATGATGGCATACCCGATAATGTCGAAGGACAGCCTACAGACGGTTATGTCCCTCCGAGCGGATCCGATACGGACCAGGACGGCCTGGACGATGCCTATGAGGGCGAGGGTGACCAGGGAATTACCCCCGAGGATACCGATGGAGATGGTATCCCGGACTACCTGGACGGGGACAGCGATGAGGATCGGGTACCCGATAATAACGAAGGGCACGATTTCAACTTCGACGGTATGCCCGATCGTACCCTGTTGGGGGAGGACTCGGACAACGACGGCCTGGATGATGGCTACGAGGGCGAGAATACCAACGATGGATACGATGTAAACGACGAGATCGAAAATCCATCCGAAGACCTGCCCGATACCGATGGGACCGGGGATGTCAACTACCGGGATGCGGATGATGACGGAGATGGTATTGATACGGCAGAAGAAGATCCCGATGGAGACGGTGACCCTACCAACGACGATTCGGATAATGACGACATACCCGACTATCTGGACCCTACAGATGATGAGGATACAGACGGTGACGGGGTGCCCGATCGCCTGGATAAGGACGACGACAACGACGGTATTTTGGACACCGATGAGGATTCCAATACCGATGGCGACAACGACCCCTTTACGGATCCTCTGGATTCGGATGGAGACGGAAGGCCGGACCATTTGGACATCGATAGCGATAACGACGGCATCCCGGATAATGTGGAGGGACAACCTACCGAGGGTTATGTGCCCCCGAGTGGGTCGGATTCGGATCAAGATGGTCTCGACGACGCTTACGAGGGAACCGATGACGAGGGGATTAGCCCGGAGGACACCGACGGGGACAGTACTGCCGACTACCTCGATGGGGACAGTGATAATGATAACGTGCCCGACAACAATGAGGGACATGACTTCGACTTCGATGGGGTTCCCGATACTGCGCTGCTGGGCTCGGATGAAGATGGCGATGGCCTGGATGATGGCTATGAGGGTGAGAATACCAACGATGGATACGACGTGAACGACGAAATCGAAGTTCCCTCGGAAGACCTGCCTGACACGGATGGAACCGGGGACGTGAATTACCGGGATGCGGACGATGACGGTGATGGCATTGATACGGCGGAAGAAGATCCCAATGGGGACGACGATCCTACCAATGACGATACTGACGGGGACGACATACCGGATTATCTCGATCCCACCGACGACAGCGACGATACCGACGGGGATGGGGTGCCGGATCGCATAGATATTGATGACGACAACGACGGTCTGCTGGATATCGAAGAAGATCCCAATCATGATGGGGAAGTTGATCCCCTGACCCCTCCCCTGGATTTCGATGGTGACGGCAAGCCAAACCACCTCGATCTCGACAGCGATAACGACGGCATACCGGATAATGTGGAAGGTCAGCCTACCGAGGGGTACATTCCACCCAGCGGCTCCGATACGGATGGAGATGGCCTGGATGATGCCTACGAAGGATCCGGAGATCAGGGAATCGCTCCGGAGGATACCGATGGGGATGGCATCGACGACTATCTCGACGACGATAGCGATAACGACCGCGTGCCGGATAACAACGAGGGTCATGACTACGACTTCGACGGTCAGCCGGATAACACTCGTATCGGATCAGATTCCGATGGGGACGGCCTGGACGATGGCTATGAGGGTAGTGATGCCAATGACGGCTTCGATGTGAACGATGAAATCGATGAGCCTGCGTCTGACCTGCCGGATACGGATGGCACCGGGGATGTGAATTACCGGGATGCAGACGACGACGGGGATGGCATAGATACGGCGGAAGAAGATCCCAATGGCAATGGAGATCCCACCGATGACGATTCCGATGAAGACGATATACCGGACTATCTCGATCCCGTTGAGGATGGGGACGATACGGATGGAGACGGAGTCCCGGATCGACGCGACATAGACGACGATAACGACGGCATACTCGACACCGTGGAGGATCCGAACCTGGACGGTGACGGGGATCCCCTGACGAACCCCCTGGATTCAGACGGCGACGGAAGACCTGACCATCTCGACATCGATAGCGACAACGATGGCATACCGGACAATATCGAAGGGCAGCCCACCAGCGGCTATATTCCGCCGAGTGGTTTCGACGGGGATAACGATGGGTTGGATGATGCCTACGAAGGCTCCGGAGACCAGGGCATCACTCCTGACGATACGGACGGCGACCAGACCCCGGATTACCGCGACGGAGATAGCGATAACGATCGGGTGCCGGACAACAACGAAGGTCACGATTTTGATTTCGACGGAGTTCCGGACCTTGGGTTGCTGGATGCAGATTCGGACAACGATGGCCTGGACGACGGCTATGAGGGCTTGGATGCCAATGACGGTTACGATGTGAATGATGAGATCAGTGATCCGGCCCTGGATCTGCCGAATACCGATGAAAACGGAGATGTGAATTACCGTGATCCGGATGACGACGGGGATACGACGTCAACCATAGACGAGGATTTCAATGATAACGGCGATCCCACGGACGATGACGAGGATGGGGACGGTACACCCGATTACCTCGATCCGGATCAGATCATCGTAGTCAATCAGTTGGTTACGCCCAACAGAGATGGTAAAAATGACTTCCTGTTTATACGTGGAATCCGCTACACCACCTCCAACCGACTACAGATTTTCAATCGCTGGGGTGTCAAGGTTTACGAGGGCGAGAACTACGATAACATCAGGAATGTCTTCGATGGCAGAAGCCGCGGTCGCTCTACGCTCTCGGTCAATGACTACCTGCCCTCGGGTATTTATTTTTATATCTTTGAATACGAAACACCTAGGGGTAAATTCACCGACAGGGACTATTTCTACATCAGTCGATAAAGCATGATTACATGAAGAAGTATTCGGTACTCTTCCTTCTATTTCTAGGTGTTTGTGAGCTGGCCCAGGGGCAGCAGGACGCCCAGTATACTCAGTACATGTTCAACACCATGAGTGTAAACCCCGCCTACGCGGGTTCCAGGGGGCAGTTGAGTTTTACCGGCCTGTACCGCTCCCAGTGGGCGGGCCTTCGGGGCGCACCCGAGACGCTTAACTTCAATCTGCATTCTCCGGCCCGAAACAGTCGAATCGGGTACGGGATTTCCATTATCAATGATAATATCGGCGATGGAGCCGTACAGGAAACCTTTCTCGATGGTGTGATTTCCTATACCATACCGGTATCCGAGGCGGCCAAGTTGTCGTTCGGCCTTAAGGTGGGAGGGAATTTCCTGAGCCTGGACTTCACTAAGCTTCGGAATTTTGACCAGGAAGTGGTGGCCCAGGACAATATCGATCAGCAGTTCTCTCCCAATTTTGGCCTGGGCATCTACTACCATACCGATCGATTCTACCTGGGTGCATCGGTGCCTAACCTGTTGGAGACGGAGTACTTTGACAATACCGGTAACGATAGCAGTGCACCGAATTTCCTGGCTGCCGAGCGTATGAATTTTTATCTGATCACCGGTTATGTATGGGATCTGGGACCCAACCTCAAATTTAAGCCAGCCTTACTGACAAAAGCCGTTGGCGGCGCTCCGCTGCAGATCGACCTGTCTGCCAATATGCTTTTTGCCGATCGATTCTACGGCGGACTGGCCTACCGGATTGACGCCTCGGTGAGCCTTCTGGCGGGTTTTCAGATATCCGACCAGATTATGCTGGGCATGGCCTACGATCGCGAGATAACGGAACTGGGGGCCCAGCAGTTTAACGATGGTTCATTCGAAATCTTCCTGAGAGTCGAGCTGCTCAAGAGGTTCCAACGGACCCTGAATCCCCGTTTCTTCTAAACCTGAGAAACACCCACCATGAAGAGAAGAATTACCTCTTTATACCTGACCCTGGCCCTACTGACCTTTTCGTCCTATGTACGGGCCCAGGACACGCTGGCTTCCCAACCAATACCTACCGATACTACGGGAATGCAAAGGCAAATGGCCTATCTGGCCCGGGCAGAAGAACAATACGAAAATTATTCCTTCAATCCGGCTATCGATGTATACGAAGTGGTCTATCAGGAAGGGTATCGCTCGGCAGACCTCCTGAAGAAGTTGGGGGATTCGTACTTTTTCAACGCCCAGTACGACAAGGCCAATACCTACTACCTGGAACTCGTAAGGGATTACGAGGACGAGGTTGGTGTCAATTACTACTACCGGATGGCGCAAACCAGCCGTTCGGTGGGCGAATACGATCAGTCCGAAGAGATGATGGAGAAATACAGGGAATTGAGCCGGCTCGATGCACAGGACGACCCGTATTTCAGCCTGGCTAATCAACTCGAACGCATACGTGAGAATTCCGGACGCTATAAGTTTAAGTTCTTCCCGTTTAACTCGAACTACAATGACTTTGCCCCTTCTTTTAATAAGGGAGAACTCATATTTGCATCGGACCGCGATACCGGAAACTTTGCCCGTTACCGGCATACCTGGAACGGGATGGATTTCCTGGATCTCTATAGGGTAGAACAGAAAGGCGACAGCCTGAATTTCCGGGGTAAGTTTTCAGCTGAACTCAATTCGCGCCTGCACGAGTCGACCACGGCATTCAGTTCGGACGGTAGAACGGTGTATTTCAGTCGCAACGCCTTCGAGAAGGGGAGGCCCAGGAAGGATGAGGCCGGATTCATTAGGCTCCGGATGTATCGCTCCGTCCTGAACGAAGAGGGTTCCTGGGGTCCCGCCGAGGACTTGTCCATTAATAGTTCTGATTATTCCGTCGCTCATCCGGCCCTGTCTCCGGACGGAAGCCAGCTTTACTTCGTATCGGATATGCCCGGCGGATATGGGAGTACCGATCTGTTCGTGGTGGACATCAACGAGGACGGCAGCCTGGGGTCTCCGAAAAACCTGGGACCCTACATCAATACGCGGGGAAGGGAAACCTTTCCGTTTGTATCGGTCGACAGCGTGCTTTATTTCGCCTCCGACGGCCAATTCTCGCTCGGGGGCCTCGACGTGTTTGCCACCCGAATCAAGCCGGCCTACGACCAGCCGATTAAGAATGTGGGCCGGCCGGTTAATACACGCTATGACGATTTCGGATTGATCATTAACAGTGCGCGGGACGGATATTTCGCCACCAACCGGCCGGGACATCCGCTTACCGCGGACAAGATGCAGGAATGGGCCAAACCCAAACCCAATAACAAAGCCCTCAGTGAGGACGACAATATCATTGCCTTCCACGAGATCCGGGCATTGAATTTCGACTGCCGGGTTACCGGACAGGTTCGCGACCGGCTCAGCCGGAAGCCGCTGCAGGGTGTGCTGGTAGAGATCGTCAACGACCGCAACGAACTCATAGACACGGTTCGAACGGATGCCAATGGCCTGTACAATGCCGAACTGTATTGCAATCGTGGGAATTTCGTTCGGGGATCGCTGGAGAATTATGTGCCCGACGAACAGTTCCTGCCTACTCCTCGTGAGGCCCTGACCAAGGTGGATCTCTTCCTCGAACGGGGCATAATGGTGCTGCCCATGGAAAATCCTGATAATCCCGCCGACATAGCCAAACTACTGGCCCTGAATACGATCTATTTCGATCTCAATAAGTACAATATCCGTCCCGATGCCGAGGTCGAAATTCAGAAGGTTATCGCCCTGTTACGGAAGTTCCCCAGGCTTAAGATACGGGTGGTATCCCATACAGATTCCAGGGGTCGCGCCTCCTACAACCAATGGTTGTCGCAGAAGCGGGCCGAATCCACGGTACTATATATGATCAGTCAGGGGATAGATCAGGACCGACTGATTAGTGAGGGTAAAGGCGAGGAATTTATCCTCAACGAATGTGTGGACGGGGTTCGCTGCAGTGCTGCCAAGCACCAGGAGAACAGGCGTTCGGAATTTTTGATTTACGAGTAGTACCTGGCTGTCCGCATTCTACTTTCCCACTTTGGGGCCCGGGGATGAATCGCATTCACGTCAAAGATTCCTATTTTTACAGCATGCGGGAAGAACAAGTGATCCTGGTCGATGAACAGGACAACGAGCTGGGGCTTATGCCCAAGATGGAGGCCCATGAGAAGGGGGTACTACACCGGGCATTTTCTGTTTTTGTACTCAATTCCAGGAATGAACTCATGCTCCAGCAGCGTGCGGGCAAGAAATACCACTCACCCCTGCTCTGGACCAATACCTGTTGCAGTCACCAGCGCGCCGGGGAGACCAATATACAGGCAGGCCAACGCAGGCTGCAGGAGGAAATGGGGTTCCAGACCGAACTGAGGGACGTATTTTCCTTTATTTACAAGGCGCCATTCGACAATGGGCTAACGGAGCACGAATTCGATCACGTCTTGCTGGGTCAGTTCGATGGGGAGCCCGAAATTAATCCTGAAGAAGTCGAAAGCTGGAAGTGGGCCGGACTGGAAGAAATCCGAAAGGATATGCAACGTCAACCGGAACAGTACACGGCCTGGTTTAAAATAATTTTCGAGAAGTTTTATCATTATTTTGATGATAATCCGTTGTAATAGTGGTGAATAGGCATTAAAATGACACCGTTACGCCCATGACTGAACTATACCCCCTTAAATTTCACCCCATTCCCAAGGAGCGCCTGTGGGGAGGAACCAAGCTTAGGGAGGTGCTTGGCAAGCCCTTCGAAGGAGAACAAATCGGCGAGAGTTGGGAGTTGTCCGCGGTCCCCGGTGACGTATCCGTTATTTCCAACGGCCCAATGTCGGGTATCGCCCTTACCGAGCTTATAGAGGAACGCGGAAAGGACCTCATGGGCCGTATGGTATTCGAAAGGTTTGGCAGGGAGTTCCCTGTACTTATTAAGTTTATTGATGCATCCCGGGATCTCTCAATACAGGTTCATCCGGGCGATGAACTCGCCCGTAAGAGACACCAGTCGTTCGGCAAGAATGAGATGTGGTATATCATGGATGCCGACCCGGGTGCCCGGCTCATAGTCGGCTTCAACAAGACCGTGGAGAAATCGGAATATCAGGAGGCCCTGCATGAGGGGCGTATACTGGATCTGATGAATTACGAGGAAGTATCGGAGGGAGATACTTTTATGATCGAGACCGGGACCATACACGCCATTGGGGCGGGTGTACTGCTTGCAGAAATACAGCAGACCTCGGACGTTACCTACAGGGTGTACGATTTCAACCGGAGGGATGCCCAGGGTAATCAGAGGGAGCTGCATACCGAGCTGGCTTTGGACGCCATGAATTATACCTACAGGAACGACTTCAAGGTGGATTACGCGCCGGAAACGAATAGGGCCAGCGAGATGGTAAACAGCCCGTATTTCGTTACCCGCATACTGGAGCTGGACACCAACTACAAGGCCGAACCGCTTCCCGGTTTCCGTATCTTTATGTGCGTGGAGGGAAAAGCACTTATCGAGAATGAACATGGCTCCGCTGCCGTATCCAGAGGTGAAACCGCCCTGGTTCCCGCCTACAGCCAGGAAATAACTATTTTGACTACTGCTTGCAAATTGTTGGAAGTAACCCTATAAAGTTTGAGGAATGGCAAGTATTAAAGACCTGAAGCGCGACATCAATTCCACCCTGGGATCCCTGATCGAACAGGTGTACGCCTATGAGGCTGAAACCGGAAACGAGGGGTCGGAGGAAGGAACGGTTATCATAGACAGCAGTATTGCTCTCTTCGATGACCTGATGCAACGCCTCCACCAGAAAGGCGTGAAAGACAAAAAGAGTCATTTTCGCGCTATTCGAACCGATCTGAACGAGAAAAGCGTCCGGCTTCTGGCCTCCCTGCACGAAATGAGTCCTCAGGAACAGTAGCCGTTAGCGGGACGAGGAATCTTCTTTACTGCTATCGATATAGTCACGGAGCTCAGTCCCGTACAGGGAATTCTTAGCCTCGTTCCCCAATCTATTCCAAAGGGAATCCATAAGCACCGGATTGGCTTCCCGGGCCTCGGTAATCACCGCATAGGGTGCTACCACAGAGCCGGGGTTTGAAAAGGCGAAATTCAAAGCATACCGTATCCGGGCTACTCCATTCTTATTCTGCAGGGCAATCAGCGAGTCCAGGGCCGTGGAGTCGGACTGCATGCTGGACTGAGTCAGTGCTACATCGCGAATATAGAACTCGGAGATCATGGATTGAAAACCTCGGTAGAGGCTGTCGGAACGTGAACCGATGATCTTGGCCGAACGCTCGAAGCGGTCCAGGTCCGCCCGGAAAAACAGTTCACCGGGTTCGGCAAAGAACGGATAGCGGTCGTTGTAGATGTTCTCATCTTTCTTTTTCAGGTAGATATGCATCATCTCGGGCGTTTCCAGCTCGTATGTAAACTCGAACTCACCCGACCCGAATAATTCCACCGAGTCCACGGCCACTACCGAGTCTCTGAGGCGTTCCAGATAGACCGTTCCCTTCTTCAGGCCGCGAATCTTACCCTGGAGGTGCATATGCCCAGCCGGGTCAGTATCCTGGCAGGAGGCGATCGCTAAAAGTGCCAGAAGCGCAGCAAATATCCGATTCATAGTAGCATTTTTATCGAATGCGAAACTACGTAATTCGGTCCAGTTCTAATAGACACCTCGTCGGTTCAGACAACGGCATGAGAAGCGACCTCCATGAGCAGGGCACAGATGTAGGCGCCCGCCGTACCGACTACGTATCCGAAAACGGCCATGAGTATTCCGACGGAGGTTAACGAAGGATGAAATTCCGCGGCGATAATCGGAGCAGATGCCGCTCCGCCCACATTGGCCTGGCTGCCTACGGCCATAAAGAAGAATGGGGCCTTGATGAGTTTGGCCACCCCGATCAAAAGGAGAGCGTGTATGCTGATCCAGATCGCGCCTATCGCGATGAGTCCCGGATTGTTGAGCACCTGTGAGAGGTCCATTTTCATCCCGATGGTCGCTACCAGGAAGTAGAGGAACAGACTGCCGAACCGGCTGGCACCGGCTCCTTCGAGATTCTTCCAGTGGGTGAATGAAAGCCCTATGCCGAAAGCAGTCGCTATAACGACCATCCAGAGAAAAGGGCTGCCAAGCGATGACAGGGGTTTGGAAGGGTCTTTAACAACGGCTATATTCTCGGAAAGGTAATCAGCAAAAGCCCCGCCGAAGAGGTGAGCTATGCCTACGCCGATGAAGCCCAGGGAGATGATCATAATGAGGTCGTAAAGCGAGGTCTTCCGGCTGATGGATTCCTGAAAATTGGATATCCGGTGCTTCAGGTCTTCGATGGAAGAGCTGTCGGCCCGGAGCCATTTATCGATGCGGTCCTTTCGGCCTACGCCCAACAGCAGTACAGCCAGCCAGATATTCCCCATGACGATGTCAATGAGTACCATGCCCCCATACTTTTCCTGATTGTACTGGAAAACTTCGAGCATGGCCGCCTGATTCGCTCCGCCACCGATCCAGCTCCCGGCGATCGTGGCGAGCCCCCTCCAGACGGCGTCAAAACCTGCTCCCCCTATGGTTTCGGGCGAAACCAGGGAAACCAGGAGTATGGCCACCGGCCCTCCCAATATGATCCCCAGGGTACCCGTCAGGAACATGATCAGGGCCTTGGGACCCAGATTCAGCAGGGCCTTGAGGTCGATGCTCAGTGTCATCAGTATCAGGGCCGCCGGCAGGAGAAATCGACTGGCAAAGTAGTACACCTGGCTCCCCTCTTCGGTGATCAGGCCCAGGCTTCGGCAAATGGCCGGCAGCATATAACACATGAGCAGTGCGGGGACTACCTTGTAGAATTTTACCCAGAACGGATGTTCCGACCGCGAAGTATGAAAAACAAATGCAAGGCACAGAGACAGGATACCGGCGACCACGGGGTCTGCCGAGAAAGGCAGTGAATTCATAAAGTCAGGTTTATTTTCAGAGATTCAACCAGTAGGTAATCTTCAGGTTGATGGAGCGATTCCTCGGCGCCCAGGGCGTGAGGAAGTAATTGTCGTTGTAGACCAGAAACAGGTCGGACAGGGGAGCGAAGCGCCACTGCAGCCTGCTGTTCACTCCGATGTCGTTTCTTTGGTTGCTGTATTGTACCAGGGTGGACCAGAATACGTTTTTGCTAAAGGTAAGATCGAAGCGGGGACTCACCAAAATAATGGTAGCCGATCCAAACGGGGCGGGCATATCGAGGCGATCGATATTGGTTCTCAGCGATACGTTGGCCCGGGGTTGCAGTCTGAGGTCTATTCGTCCCTCGAAGGAGTAGCGCCGCCCCACGAAGAATTTTCCTGCAGAGGCCTCGGCCCTCCAATTCAGGTTTTTCCTTCGGTCCGATTCGAATCGCATAAAGCCCGAAGTGAAGTTGTACGAGGTTTCCTCGGGTAACGGGGCGACGTCATCCTTACCCGACGGATTGAAATCGTCGAACAGCAACACAAAGCGGTTCCGAAGCCCGAACTCGAATTCTTCCAGGCTGTTCCACTCAAGGCGGTAGCTGCCGCTGAAATTTCGATCGGTGTTGCGCATGTCTTCACTGGGTTGAAAGGTATGTACGGTAAAGAGGTCCAGTCCGTGGTTGTTGATTTTCTTGCCGGATTCGGGCCAGAAACGGCGATTAAAGCCTGCGGCCCATTTATTGATATCCGTTCTCGGGATAAAGCCCAGGTCGGACTGAAAGTCCTGGTCTATGTAAACCCAGTCCACGAAGCCCCCATATCGTCGCGTATTCACCTGCAGGAAGGAACCCAGGGAATATGTACCCTCGCTGTTTCCGGGTGACCAGGATTTGTGCGCGTAGGCCTTACCGCTGAAAACATTGTTGGCGGAGGCCAGGTTGTAATCGATGCCCGCCACCCGATTGAACGGGCTGGTTTCTGTGTTGAGTGCATTGTCACCCGTGGTCTGACGGTTGATAAAAAAGGCCGAGATGTTCGACCGGTCAAAGACCTTCTGCTGCAGGCTGAGCATGGTACTGTTCTGACCCGGGATCCCGTTGGCCGCGTCCTCTTCGGTCTGTATGCTGAAAGCTCCGATTCTGAGGTCTGAATTGAGTTTACCGCTGAGGCGCGCACCGAAAAGGATGGGGTTTTCAATGGTGTTTCCAGCCGTATCCCTGGCGATGCCAATTCGCCTCGAAAAAAAAGGGTTGGCGTCCCGGCCACCGCCAAAACTGCCGAACAGGTCGTTATTGTCAATAAAGAACTGCCTCCTTTCGGGCAGTCCGATCTCGAAACGGGTGAGGTTGGTGATAAAGTTGTCCACCTCCACCTGCGAAAAATCCGGATTGATGGTCATATCCAGATTCAGGCTATTGCCAAAAACAAATTTGGCATCACCCCCGTATTTCCATGTCGTTTCACGGGTATTTCCCTCGAAATCCGAGGCATTGATCCCCGCGATATAAGGGATAAAGGACAGGGGAGAACGCGATTTGCTCAGGGGCTGCTCGAACTTCATCACCCCCATATACGCCAGTCCGGCGATGCTCTGATTCTGAGGTATTCGTTCCCAGACACTGCGCTCGTTGCTTTGAAAATCGAAACGGAAAGCGTTGAACCTCCACTGGGTTTCGCCTTCCCGGTAGCGGAAGGATGCCAGGGGTATGGCGAGTTCCGAGGTGTAGTAGCCATTGTAAATCCGGCTTTCCCCTTTCCATTTGACGTCCCATGAAATGGTGAATCCATTATTGCCCCCGCCATTGGTAAGCAGAGCTTCCCTGCGAACCCCATAGGGAGTGATGCCGAAAAGAAATCCGTTGGTACCGTCGTTAAAGGTATCGAACATCAGGCTGATGTTGTCACCCTCACCGGCACTGTAATCTCTGCGAAGGGTGGGAATCACATACTCATTTCCAGGAGCTTCCTGACGAATCCCGACATACAGATAGGTGCCGTCGGTAAGAAATCGGATATCGCTGACATTGATGGATGGGACCGAATCCAGGGGGAAATATTGCACAAAGTCTCCGGCTCCCTGAGCTTCCGACCATACCTTCTCATCGAGTACACCGTCGATTTGGGGTGCCTGAGTTACCGACTTGACCCATACCGCTTTCTGGGCAGAGACACTAGTCGTAAATAGCAACACCACAGGCAGCAAAAGGCGATAAACGGACATGGGACAAACTTCGGACTGCAAAAATAACGATTGATACCGCGATTCCGTGTGCCGTTCATCTGCTTTAACCCGCTGTTTGCCTAATGTTTGCCTACGTTCTGCACAACAAAGGAGTGGATGGCTTCGACCAGGGGAACGGACAGGGGATAGGCGGGGTCCCAGTACGAGGCCAGATTGTATGCATCTTCTTCTATGGTCTTCATCACGTGGTTCATATCGGGTATGACAACCAGCTTGCTATCAGGGAAGGCCCGGTCGAGTTCCCGGGCCTCATCGACCGGAACCTGCAGGTCCTTTCCACCGGCCACAACCAGTACAGGTTTGTCTATACGCCTCGCGACTTCGATGGGATCGTGTGCCATCCATTCCGAAAGCATGCTGAGCTGAATGCGTTGGGAGGCATCCATGGTCGAGTCAGGCGGTTTACGCGCCAGTGCGACCATAGACCGGATCAGCGAGCAATTCAGGCTATCCTGGGCGCAGGCCTGACGTATCATGGTCTGATCTATGGGTTTGGAGGTTCCGGAAACGGAAATGATCCCCCGGATTTGATTCCCTGGCCTCAGCAGGGTAACCAGCAGCCCCCCCTGGCTATGCCCCAGCAGATAGAGGGAGCCGATCCGCGCATCGCGACTGAAATGGGCGACAATGCTGTCGATATCACTCACCAGCTGATCGAAACGGAAACCCAGGAGCTCCTCGGCCGTTCTGAGCCGGGTCGTCCTCTTGTCGTAGCGGATCACACCGAGCCCCCTGCCTACCAGAGAATCTGCAAGTATCTTAAAATAATCTGCCCGGATCTGCGGGGCATTGCCATCCCGGTCCAGAGCTCCCGAACCGTGAACGAAAACGACCGTAGGCGCCGGTAGCTCGCTGGCCGGTAATTGTAATACTCCCTGAATCTCCTGGCCCGCCGAGGCCGGGATGGACCACTCGTAGCTATATCCATCCACCTGGGATTCCTGACCAAACAGCGTCGGGAACAACAGGATTAAACATACGTTGAGTAGAATGCGGTCGGGTTTCATAGATGGGTTTTGGCAATGCCTTACGCATGATTCAGACGGATAAGCATAATAGCTAAGAGGTAGCATCCACTATCGGCGTGGCATCCCGGTCTGAACACAGCACAACCATGAGATTGCTGACCATCTGCGCTCTTTGAGATTCGTCGAGCCTAACCACGCCCTTCCTGCCGAGGTCTTCCAATGCCATCTCGACCATGCTCACAGCTCCCTCTACGATCTTATGACGTGCAGCCACGATGGCGGTTGCCTGCTGACGCTTTAGCATTGCATTGGCAATCTCCTGTGCGTAGGCAAGATATCCAATTCGTGCCTCCAGGACCTCAATCCCGGCCATAGACAGTCGTTCCTGTACCTCCTTCTCCAACGCCTCACTCACTTCGTTTACGCTCGAACGGAGGGTAATATCCTCATCCATGCCCTCGTCGGCGAAATTGTCGTACGGATACATACTCGCCAGTTTTCGGACGGCAGCATCGGTCTGCACCCTTACGAAATTGCGATAGTCGTCTACGTCAAACGCCGCCTTATAGGTATCGGTTACCCTCCAGACCAATATGGTAGAGATCATGACGGGGTTTCCCAGTTTGTCATTGACCTTAAGGCGCTCGCTGTCGAAATTACTGGCGCGCAGGGAGATTTTCTTCTTGGAGTAGAGGGGATTTACCCAGAAAAGCCCGTTCTTCTTCACCGTTCCTTTGTACTTCCCGAATAGAAGGAGTACGCGAGAACTGTTCGGGTTAACCAGTATGATTCCCGGTAACAGGAAAAAGGCGAATACTGTGATCGCGATGTAGGCCGGATTCTCATAATAAATGGCAGCCACTCCCCCGCCTGCAATCATCAAGAGGATGACGAATAGCATAAAGTAGCCACTGGCGGGTTTTTTAGTTTTTTCCATAAAAAGGGTTTTATCACTTGTAAATTACGTTGTTTTCGTGTATGAACAAGGAAGATATTATTATAAGATTAAGGACAGATACCGATGGACTCGCGGGTTCACTTAATGCCTAAATTTATCCCTGTAAGATCAGTAGTATGAAGAGCCTTTTTGTTACGCTTTTGTCTGTGAATTTAGGATTGCTTTGGGCGGGTCCCATCGGTTTAGGATGCGTACCGAGAGCCGAAGTGAGCGTCGGATCGGAGGTATCCCGTGCGGAAGACTGGGGTCAAACCGGCCATCGGGTTACCGGTGCGATAGCTGAACGCTACCTGAGCCGTAAGGCTCGAAAGCAGATTTCGAAGCTGCTCGGAGGGCAAAGCCTGGCACAGGCCAGTACTTTTGCGGACGAAATCAAGTCGGATCGTTCGTTTTCCAGGTACTCAAACTGGCATTACGTAAATTATCCCCTGGACAGCACCTACGCGCTTAGTGAGAAGAGTGAATACGGCGACATCGTAAGCGGGTCCGAGTACTGCATTTCCGTGTTGAGGAACCCAGGCAGTACACGCGAGGAAAAAGTGTTTCATCTCAAGCTGCTCATTCACTTCATAGGCGATCTTCACCAGCCCATGCACGCCGGCCGATCCGAGGACCGGGGTGGCAACGATATCCAGGTCCGCTGGTTTAACAGGGGTTCCAATCTGCATCGGGTGTGGGATTCGGATATGATCGAATCCTACGGTATGTCGTTCAGTGAGCTGGCCGAAGAGCTGCTTCGAACGAGTACGCGAAATCAAATGAAGCAAGCGATGCGGGGTACCATCGTGGAATGGGTGGAAGAATCGCATGTCCTTGCCAAAGAGGTCTACTTGTCCGTTGAAAAAGGAGAAAAATTGTCGTATCGCTATAGCTACGATTACAAAGAAATGATGTTCGAACGACTCAGGCTTGGGGGTTGGCGACTGGCCTATATCCTGAACGAGGTGTTCGACAACTAATTTGGGATTCTACCGCTTGCTGATTTTATTGTTGCTGATGGAGCGTTGCCGGCTGCAACGAAAGCGATCAACTCCCTGACTTCTCAGTTTGCGGTGTTTGGTGGCCCGGCCCTGAACTCGAGCTCTCCATCGGCGAAAACCTGAGGGTTTGAGTTCCCTGCGCATCAGAGAAATCGTATCCTGTTCGCTCAGTCCGAACTGAAAGGCGATGGCTTCGAATGGTGTCCGATCTTCCCAGGCCATTTCAATGATCCTATCGATCTCCTGTCCGTTCAGCTCTGATCTTATTTCTTCCTTCATAGCTCCTGAGCATAAGCTGAAATGCCGTTCAATTCGTCCTCAAATTGTAAGCCACAGCGTATTTTCGGGACCGTAAAGATCATCAATTTTATATGGATCGAAAAATACTTCGTAGGGTATGGCGTGTACTGGGCAGTAATGTTGCCCTGCTGATTGCCTTCTTCGCCCTGGGATACATTATGCTCGTTCGGGTAAACACCCTGACGCCCACAAGCGAAATCCCGGAGATATCCCTGGTGGATACCGAGGGACGTAAGGCGGCCATAACGGATTTCCATGGAAAGTGGGTCCTGGTCGATTTTTGGTTTCAGGGCTGCGCTCCGTGTTTGGCCGAAATGCGCCAATTTCCGAGGCTACTGGAAAAGTACGAAGACCGGCTGGTGATACTGAGTGTCAGTATCGACCCCGAGTCGCGTACCCGGGAATTACTGGCCTCACGTTCGGGACCCTGGGAGTTCCTCCGTACCGACCTTACCCATTGGCGATTTTACAACGATAAACGTCTGGCAAGTTCCCTGGGAGTGAGGCAATATCCCACCTATTTGCTCGTCGATCCCAAAGGAAACTGGGTGGCTTCTCCCCGAAGTGGAGTACTTGGGGTGCAATCGAAGCTGGGCGGTCTGCCCGACCCGGTATTAACGGTTTCCTTAATTTGGGATAAACTCTATCTGATCCTGGGAAAATGGTTTATACCCCTGCTCCTGATTTACGGGGTATATGAGGCCTATCGGTACTTTAGCAGAAGGAAGGAAGCCGGGAGTTCCGACTGATGCGGACAGCACTCATGATCGGTGGCCGTTCGTACACTCACTAGTGTAAAACGTTCGGAAAGTCAGGTTGATACGTGGCTTAAGGCTCCTTTGGGTCTTGGGTATCTGATGTTGCCAGAATCGCTGCGTAGGGGGGTACATCAGAAGCAGGCTGCCACTTTTAAGGAGAATTTTATAGGTATCGCTGCGATCGACTTTTGAGCGCAGCTGAAAATACCGTTCACTACCCAGGCTTACGCTAGCTATGGCCGGATCGGGTCCCAGCTCTTTTTCGTCGTCGCTGTGCCAACCGTTACTGTCTTTACCGTCCCTGTACAGATTGGCCAGGCAAAGGTTGAGGTTCCAACCGAATTCGCGGTTGATCCGGTGGCGCAACTGATCCAGGGCAGGGGGAAACGGTATGGCCTCCATACGTATGCCGGAATAGGTATAGTGGGTACCGGCATCTCCCAACAGACAGGTCAGGCGGGGCTGGGCATACGACTTCCCGAATACCTGTATGGTGTCCTGGCGCCACGGGAGGGATTCCATGCAATCCCTGTAGAGTTCCGATTGTCCGTCCGGGTCGATAAAGTAAGGATCGTACCAAAGTTTACCCTGGTCGAGACGGATCCGGCCCTTGTCGTGACTCAGTTCTTTCACGTCTGCAGTATGTTCTTGTGCTGGTAGCGGTATTCCGAGGGATTCTGTCCGGTATACCCCTTGAACAGCTTATTGAAATGCGAGAAGTTGTTAAAACCGCTTTCGTAACAAACCTCTGTAATGCTGATGGGCTGTTCGGCCAGGAGCCGCGAAGCGTGCACCAGGCGGTACTCGTTGACGAACTGTACGAAAGTTTTGTTGGTAACCTTCTTGAAATACCGGCAGAAGGCCGTCTTCGTCATGCTGACCTGGTCGGCTATCTCGTCCAGGGATATCTGTTCCTTGAAGTGATTTCTCACGTAGTCGAAAATGATGTTGACCCTGTCATTGTCCTTGACCTCGGCATGTAGGGCGTACCCTTCGCCGTTAAGGACACGGAAATCGGGGGCCTTGGTTAGCCTATCGAGCACCCTAAGCAAGGAAATAAAGCGGTCGAATTCGCCCTGACCTTCCATTTGCTCCATGAGGGCCCCGATTTCTTCCTGACTCTGCGGACCGAAGGCGAGGCCTCCAGAGGCCATCTTAAAGAGGCTCCTGACCGCTGCCATTTCCGGTTTATTCAAAAATTCATCCCCCATGAAATCCTCCTTGAGCTGTATGATGGTTTCCCTTTTGCTGCCCGAGGTGACGTCGCTGAAACCGCAGTGGGGCAGGTTGGAGCCGATCAGGATCAGGTCACCCCCGGTATAATACGAAATATGACTGCCAATCTGCCTCTTGCCCGAACCCCCGTTGATATAAACCAGTTCGATTTCCGGATGGTAGTGCCAGCCCCGGGTGGTGGCAAACTGATCCTTGTGGTAGGACTGATAATAGAATGAGGTGCCGAAGCCAGTGGTAATGACTTCATAGGCGGCTTTCTGATGCATAGCTGAGATTGATGAACAGGTTAAAATTACCTACATCCCTTTGCCCGGTTCTGTGCTAAATTACCCAAATAATGTTCAATATTGCTTTTAAGGTTTAGTTAACAGTGCGGTTTGGGTAATATTCGACATAAATCGGGCAAAAACGAGTATAGTGAGGAGCGGTGCACCTAGTAATTTTGGGCATCAATCATTGAGTAACATCAAAAAACGAACAGTAATGAAAAACGTATTCAAAACAGCAGCAATGGTAGCCCTGATTCTGTCCGCGGTCCCCGCAAGTGCGAGCGGTCCCGACAAAAAAGGGGGAAACATCGAAGTGGCGAGTCCCGAGGTGTTTGCAAATTTTGCCGATTTTTCCCAGGACCCCGTTTTTAAGCGTAAGGGCGACAAGGTACTCCTGAACATGCTCAACCTCGATCAGAAAACCGTAATTATACGGGTACGAAACGCAGACGATCGCGTTGTCTTCGAGCAAAAAGTCACCGGAGAATCCGTTATCCAGAAAGTATTCAATTTTAACGATGCTTTCAAGGGTGACTACCGTATCGAAATCCTGGATGACAATCAGCGATTCGAAGAGAAGGTTATGGTGATGTAGTGCCATAATCATTGTAGTTTAGTTAGTAAGCCCCGGGAGAGATTCCGGGGTTTTTTAATGCTCAGAACACGAGTAGCACGGCGCATCAGTTGCCCTGTTCTCAAGGAAATCCTATGGCTTCCCACATACTTAAAGGCAAGTTAAATTCCGGGTAGGGGAGTAACGGATAGGGGGCCATTTCGGTCTATGTTGATGTAAGGTGGCCTGAAACTCACCAGTTATCATCAATCATCAACATGAATTAAAAATCGAACAGCATGAAAAAACTGATCTGTAACGCGGCTGTAGCTGCCGTATTAGTAGCAACCACTACCGGCTGGGCAGCGGACTCTGTAAAGAAGTCCGGAGTAATCGAAACGGACATTCCGTGTGTATTCACCTCCGTAGAGGGCGTATCTGAGGACCCCGTTTTCAAAAGGGTGGGGGATAAGGTCCATCTCAACATGCTCAATTTGGATCGAAACGCCGTTATTATTCGCCTGATCAATTCGGATGGTAAAGTGGTTTTCGAAGAGAAAATCAGTGGTGAGTCCGTGGTCTCTAAGAGTTTCAATTTTGAGGACGCCTTCAGAGGAGTTTACATCATTCGCATCCTGGACGACCGAAAGGCTTTTGACGAGTCCGTTACCATAGAGTAACGCAACATTCCTGAAGAGAAGAAGCCGCCTCGATGGGAATCGAGACGGCTTCCTTTATGGTTAATCGACAGCTCTTATTTAATGAGGTTGTAACTGCGCTGAATGAATTTGGTCAGCTCTTCTCCCTTGAGCAGCCCCTTGGACAGGCGTGCAAGGTCGATGGATTGCCGAATCAGGCGATGCCGTTTTTTTTCGGTCTTCGTTTGCAGGATCTGCCCGACCAGTTCGTGGTTGGTATTCACCACCAGATTAAACATATCCGGCATACTGCCTGCTCCGAACATTCCTCCGCCTCCGGTTTGCTGCATTTCCTTCATCCGCCTCATAAATTCAGGCTCTGTAATTAAGAAGGGAGTAGCTCCACTGTCCATGGACTCCAACTGGACAATGAATCCATTGTCTTTGGCTACGGTTTCGATTTCGCCTTTCAGGCGTTCCTTTTCTTCCTCGCTCAACTTGGAGATCGCTTCATCTTCTTTCTTAATCAGACTCTCCACGGGTCCTCCGTCCACACGGGTGAAATTGACGTTCTCCTTTGCACCTTCCAGTTTTTGTATCAGATGAGGGACGATGGGGGAGTCCAGCAGTAATACCTCATAACCTTTTTCCCTGGCCGCTTCGATGTAGCCGTGCTGGCCCTCGGTATCGCTGGCATAAAGCACCACCAGTTTATCGTCTTTGTCGGTCTGGTGGGCTTTGATTTTTTCCTCGAGCTCTTCGAAGGTGAAATACGTTCCGTCTACCGTAGGATAGAGGGCGAATTTCTCCGCTTTCTCAAAGAACTTTTCTTCGGTGAGCATGCCGTACTCGATAACCACCTTAATGTGGTTCCACTTCTGCTCGAATTCCTCGCGTTGATCTTTGAACAGGCCGCTGAGTTTGTCGGCCACCTTACGGGTGATGTAGGACGATATCTTCTTAACGGAACCGTCGGCCTGTAGGTAAGAACGGCTGACATTCAGTGGAATATCGGGGGAGTCGATCACCCCTCGGAGCATGGTCAGGAATTCCGGCACGATGCCTTCCACATTGTCCGTGATAAATACCTGGTTCTGGTACAATTGAATTCGGTCTTTCTGCACCGTCATATCCTGGGTGAGCCTGGGAAAATAGAGTACTCCGGTGAGATTAAACGGATAGTCCACATTCAGGTGGATGTGGAAAAGGGGCTCCTCGAACTGCATGGGATACAGCTCGCGATAGAATGCCTTGTAATCCTCATCCTTGAGTTCCGATGGCGTCCGGGTCCAGGCCGGCCGGGTATTATTTACTATATAATCCATTTCCCGGGTCGGGGCAGGATCGTCTTCGTTAGCGTCTTCCGGCTTGGGCAGGGTCTCCGTACGGGTACCGAACTTGATGGGGATAGGCATAAACTTGTTGTATTTCCCCAGGAGTTCGCGGAGCCGGGCTTCCTCGAGGAACTCCGTGCTGTCTTCGGCTATATGCAGGATGATTTCCGTGCCGCGCTCGGTGCGGTCTGAGGAGCCGAGTTCGAATTCCGGGGTTCCCTGGCAGCTCCAGTGTACGGCGGGGGCATCGGTATAGGATTTGGTGTGGATTTCTACGCTTTCCGCTACCATAAACGAGGAATAGAAGCCCAGGCCGAAATGCCCGATGATTCCGGCTTCCTTGCCGGCATCCTTGTATTGGTCCAGGAATTCCTCGGCTCCGGAGAAGGCAACCTCATTGATGTATTTGCGAACCTCGTCTTCGCTCATTCCGATTCCCTGGTCGATAATGTGTAATGTCTTATTCTCTTTATCGACTCTAATTTCAATTATGGGATCGCCGTATTCCACTTTGGCTTCTCCGATGGACGTGAGGTGTTTGAGTTTTAAGGTCGCATCCGTTGCATTGGAAACCAACTCACGCAGAAATATCTCGTGATCGCTGTACAGGAATTTTTTGATCAGTGGAAATATGTTATCCACTGATACATTGATTTTACCAGTCGCCATAAATAAAGTTTTTCATCCGGGTGCAAAAAGAATACCAGCCTTTTGGGGCTGACAAACTGACAGAATGTGTCCTGAGTTTCGGATGAACACGGCGTAAAGATAAATTTAACACAAAAAATGTTTAGTATTTATTGTATAATATTAAACAATTAGTACTTTTGAAATGTGGAAGAGAATTGCTGTGAAAAGGCTTTTTTCTTAACGAGTTTGTTTATTTATTGGTTAGGTTGTTGAAAGCGTACGTTTCCCAGGCGTACGCTTTCTTTTTGCGGTTATTTTAAGAGTGAAATGTTTAAATAACCGTATTTTTGCTTTAACAAAATAAGAGTCATGGCCACAAAAACTGCAGCCCTCACCGAAGACAAGCTCATAGCCCTGTATATGGATGAAGTCCTGGAACAGGAGGTCTTTCCCCGGTCGGTTTACAAATTCTGTAAGGCGAACAAGATTCAAGAGGAGGAATTCTACAAATGGTTTGGTTCGTTCGACGCGATTCAGCAGCGAATCTGGCTTAAGTTCTACGACAATACACACGGCCTTTTGGAGAAGAACAAGGAATATGCCGGCTACTCCAACCGGGAAAAAATGCTCACCTTCTTCTATACTTTTTTTGAGTTGCTAACGCTCAACCGCAGCTACGTTCTTTTTGTGCTGGACCAGGGAGGAGATCCCAGGAGCTGGGAGCAGTTGAAGTCCCTACGGGGACTGCGGGCCAGGATTAAAGAATTCGCAATGGGACTGATCGAAGAGGGCAACAGCGAGAAGTCTTACCGGCTTTCGCAGCGCAATCCCAGGATATTTTCGGAAGGGGCATGGGTGCAATTTATGTTTCTCCTTCACTTTTGGAAGGAGGATCAGTCTCCCCGGTTTGAAAAGACGGATGTGGCCATCGAAAAGTCGGTAAATGCCATATTCGACCTGTTCGATAGCTCGCCACTGGAGACCCTCCTGGATTTTGGCAAGTTTCTCTATAAGGAAACTGGAATGTAATCGATATCAGCAGCAGTTGAATGAAAACACTGGACAGTATACCTACCGGTAAGGTAGAACGGGCGGGCAAGCTCGTACAAACCGGGGCAAAAATAGGGGCCAACTACGTCAAGTACTACTCCCGTAAACTCGTCAATCCCGATACCGGCAAAGAAGAACTCGATGAGGATAATGCCGCGGATATCTATGATGGCCTGAAAAGCCTGAAGGGAAGTGCACTAAAGGTAGCGCAGATGTTGAGTATGGAGAAAAATCTGCTGCCCAGAGCCTATGTAGAGCGTTTTTCTCTCTCCCAGTTCTCGGTTCCACCGCTCTCGGCTCCTTTGGTGCGAAAAACCTTTAAAAAGTATTTTGGCAAATATCCAGAGGATCTGTTCGACCGCTTCGATACCCAATCCGTTAACGCGGCTAGCATAGGGCAGGTACACCGGGCCTTTAAGGATGGAAAGGAGCTTGCAGTCAAGATTCAGTATCCCGGAGTCCGGGACAGTATAGGGAGTGACCTGGCTATCGTCAAGCCTATAGCCATGCGTATGTTCAACCTGCAGGGGTCCGACACTTCCAAATACTTCAAGGAGGTCGAGGAGAAACTAACCGAGGAAACCGATTACATGCTGGAACTTCGCCAGAGCCGTGAAATCACTGAGGCCTGTGCACACCTTCCCGGAATGAAGTTTCCCAGCTATTACGAAGAACTGTCCTGCGACCGCATTCTGACCATGACCTGGATGCACGGCGAGCACATAGGGGAGTTTACCCAGAGGGAGTTCGACCCGGCAGACGGCAATCGCTTGGGTCAGGCCCTTTGGAATTTTTACATGTTTCAGATACACGGGCTGCGTAAAGTACACGCCGATCCCCATCCCGGGAATTTCCTGATCAGTGCGGAAGGCGATCTGATCGCCATAGACTTCGGTTGCATTAAGGTTATACCCGAGGAATTCTACAACCCGTACTTCGAGCTGGCACAGGCCGAATCCCTGGAGGACGACGGTTTCTTCACGGAGAAAATGTGGGAATTGGAGATACTCACGCATTCGGATGGCCCTAAGGAGCAGGAATTCGTTAAAGACCTGTTCCGGGAGATGCTTCAGCTCTTTACCTCCCCTTTCCAGCACGACGAGTTCGATTTCGGAGACGAGAGATTCTGGTCGCAGATAGCCGACCTCAGTGCGCGCTATCAGAAAGATGAAACGATCAGGAAAATGGATGGCAGTCGGGGTTCGAGGCATTTCCTGTACATGAACCGGACCTTCTTCGGTCTGTACCACCTCCTCCACGATCTCAAGGCCAGGGTAAGCATCAATGACTCCCTGCAGTACCTCGATCCGGACAAGGCCGTAATACCAGGACGGTCTTAACAAACAGGCCGTCTAATGCCTTGATATTACCCGAAAGTCAGTCGTGGCGGTAAGTTTCGGGGCAAACCAAAGCAGATTGTCTTAAATTTACCTAAGGATATCTTTTGGATTGAATTATGTACCGATCGAAAATCAGCGGGCTGGGGTATTATGTGCCCGACAATGTGGTAACCAATGACGACCTCACGAAACTCATGGATACCAGCGACGAGTGGATACAAGAAAGGACTGGAATCAAGGAGCGCCGCCACATTGTTCCCGGGGAGGAAACCACCTCCTCCATGGGTGTCAAGGCCGCCAGAAAGGCCATCGAAGATGCGGGTATTGAAAAGGACGAGATCGACTTCATCATTTTTGCGACGCTGAGCCCTGACTTTTACTTTCCCGGTCCCGGAGTGTTGGTGCAGCGGGACCTCGGGTTGCCTAACATAGGAGCGCTGGATGTTCGGAATCAGTGTTCCGGTTTCGTCTACGGCCTGTCCGTGGCGGACCAGTTCGTTCGCAGCGGCATGTACAAAAACATACTTCTTATTGGTGCGGAGGTACATTCCAAAGGCCTGGATTATACTACCCGTGGCCGTGGAGTCACGGTAATATTCGGAGATGGGGCGGGCGCGGCGATCATCAGTCGCTCGGAAGATCAAGAGAGCGGAATACTTTCCACCCATCTTCATTCGCAAGGCGAGCATGCAGAAGAGCTCTCTCTTCTATCTCCCGGTATGGGCCGTCGTTGGGTAACCGATATACTTCAGGACGGGAATCCGGACGATACTTCTTTTTATCCCTATATGAACGGGCAATTCGTATTTAAGAATGCCGTGCAGCGATTCAGTGAGGTCATTATGGAAGGGTTGGAGGCCAATGGTCTGGCAGCCGATGCTATTGACCTGCTGATTCCCCACCAGGCCAACCTCAGGATATCGCAGTTTGTGCAGAAACAATTCAGACTCAGCGACAACCAGATCTACAACAACATCACTAAGTACGGGAACACCACGGCTGCATCCATTCCTATTGCTCTGGCCGAAGCCAGAGACCTGGGCATGCTGAAATCGGGAGACCTCCTGGTCCTTGCTGCTTTCGGCAGTGGCTTCACCTGGGGCAGCGCGATCATACGCTGGTCATGATCAGGGCTCACCGTTGCAAATTCAGCCGGTAGCTCAATCCTCGGCTAGAGAGCCGTTTCTTTCCATTCGGGCAAGTTCATGTCCCCGCAAAAAAAAAGCCGCCCGGTTGTCCGGACGGCACATTGCACGGCTCTAACTCTACTAAACACTAACCATTAACTACAATAAAAGCCCAAACCGCGCATTTACTTTTCATTAGAACTTAGACGTGCATATTACGGCAGGATTACGTAATTCTTCCAGCATTAACGCAGATTTAGCAGTAAATCCCGGGAATCTTAAAAGTTTTAATAATTATTTCCTTTCACGGAGCAGGAAGAGTCCGAAAAAGGTCAGGATTCCATTGATAAGCAGCAGCTCATAGCCCAGATCGTATCCGCCAAGGACTTCCCTCGGAAGGGCATCGAGGAGTGCTATCAGGCCAACGGCAGAAAGGCATATCCACGGGGTCCGTTTATCGGACACGGTATACCTTGTGAAGTAGCCGAAGGCGTAGAGCCCCAACAGGGGTCCATAGGTGTACCCGGCTATAGTCAGTACACCGTCAATAACCGTAGTTCCCAGCAAGTACCGGAACGAAGTGATAACAAGTATGAGTACGGCCCCCATGGCCAGATGGATGCGGTTTCGGGTGTGTATGGCTTTGTGGTCGAGGCGTTCCTTCATGCCCAGTATGTCCACGTAGAAGGAGGTGGTTAGTGAAGTAAGCGCGCTGTCGGCGCTGCTGTAAGCAGCGGCCAGCAGCCCCAGCATGAATACCACGGCAACCCAGGCTCCCAGCCCCTGATTCAAGGCGATTTCCGGAAATAGCAGATCGGTCTTTACTTCACCGTCTACCCGGGGAATAGCGATACCCTCAAGTGCTGCATATTCGAAGAGCATTGCACCCAGAAGCAGGAAGGCCAGGTTGACCACCAGTAGGATCAGGCTGAAGCTGATCATGTTCCACTGGGATTCCCTGACGTTGCGGCAACTGAGGTTCTTCTGCATCATATCCTGATCCAGGCCTGTCATGCATATGCTGATGAACATTCCACCGAGCACGGATTTGAGCCAGTAGGATCGCTCCAGAGGCGAGTCGGTGACCCAGAGTTGGGTGTATTCGGACAGTTCCCCTTTTGTCCACAGCGCCAGGGGTTGATTCCCGAGTGCTCCCCCAAGCTGGTACAGGACGGCACCCAGGGCCAGCAACATACATAGGGTCTGCAGGGTATCTGTCCAGACTATAGTCCTGAGACCGCTTCGGAACGTATATAAATATATGAGTACGACCGAAAGGATAACCGTTACCTCAAAGGGCACTCCCATGGCATCGAAGACGAAATACTGAAGTACCAAAGCGACCAGATACAGGCGAAAGGAGGCTCCGATTACCCTGGAAATCAGAAAGAAGATTGCACCGGTCTTGTGGGTGTTCCTTCCGAACCGGTCCGAGAGGTATTCGTATATGGACGTCAGGTTCAACTTGTAATAGAGGGGAAGCAGTACGAATGCGATTACGGCATAGCCTAACAGGTAGCCGAGAACCACCTGCATGTAGGAGAATTGGGTGGCCTGCACCGCTCCGGGAACCGAAATAAAGGTCACCCCGGAGAGGGAAGCACCGATCATACCGAATGCCACCACGAACCAGGGAGACTCCTTGTTAGCCCGGAAAAAGTTTGCATTGCTGCGGTCCTTGCCAGTCAGGAAGGAAATCCCCAAGAGCAGCAGGAAATAGCCTCCTATAAGAGATAACAGCACGTAGTTGTTAATTTCCATAGAACTGTTTTAGTAGATCGCGGCAAACCCACCCTGCCGATACAGGGATAACGTGTCCGGGGCCGAACCTATTCCATTCCACAGGCGAATTTCGCAAGAAATATGAAATGGGTATGTTTCTCCAGGACCAAAGGCGGTATTGTACCTTTACGGCGTTATGTCTATGGATTTACCTTCGCGTATATTGGAAGAGGCGGTTGATAAAGTAGCCCAGTTACCCGGAATTGGGCGAAGGACGGCCCTCAGGCTGGTTCTGCACCTGCTCAGGGAAGATGAGCACAAGACGGCTTACCTGGCCGATGCCCTGCTTCAACTCCGGCAGGTCCGTCGATGCAGGCAGTGCCACAACCTGTCTGACAGCGATACCTGTGTGATTTGTGCCAGTCCGAAAAGGGACCGCAGTGTCATTTGTGTGGTGGAGGATATCACCGATGTCATGGCCATTGAGAATACGGGGGAATACCGCGGTCTTTACCATATTCTGGGGGGAAAGATATCGCCCCTGGAAGGTGTGGGGCCTGCCGACCTGTATATCGACTCTTTGCTCGAACGCCTCAGACAAGGAGGCATACAGGAGTTGATTTTCGCCCTGAGCGCCACCATGGAAGGCGACACTACGAATTTCTATATATACCGGCAGCTGAACGGACTTGAATTGAAGACCAGCAGCATAGCCAGGGGGGTCTCCGTAGGCGATGAGTTGCAATACGCTGATGAGATCACTCTGGGCAGGAGCATTCGTCAAAGAGTGCCTTTCGAGGGGATTACCGGCTCTGAAAAGTAATGCATCTGCGATCGATATTTAATAGCTTTGTACTCATATAATAGTAGCGCATGTCTAAATATGAAATAAAACTCCCCCAGATGGGAGAAAGCGTAGCGGAAGCTACACTCGTATCCTGGTTAAAGGAAGTAGGGGATTATGTGGAGTTGGACGAACCCATAGTCGAAATTGCCACCGATAAGGTAGACTCGGAGGTGCCCAGTGAATTCGAAGGATATCTGATAGAGAAGCGCTTCGAAGTGGATGACGTGATCCAGGTAGGTGAGGTCATCGCCATAATCGATTCCCGGCAGGCCGGTTCGGACCCAACCATAGCGGACAGCGAACCGGTGACCCAGGCCGAATCGGAGCAGCCTCAGCCGGAGGAAGCCGTCTCCGCAGGTGAACCATCTCTGGAACTCCTGCAGGCGGAACGCACGGCCGAACAATTGGAGGCAGAAGCCCGAAAATTGAGGGAGCAAATCGCACCGCAGTACACGGCTCAGGCTTCACCGGGGCCTGCCCCGGCAGGGGAAGCCCCGGCGGTATACAGTGGACGGTTTTATTCCCCACTGGTCCGCAATATTGCAAGGGAGGAAGGGATTCCCCAGGAAGAACTCGATCGGATACCCGGCACGGGCAGCGAGGGCAGGCTTACCAAGGACGACCTGTTCTCTTATCTGCAGAAGGCGGAGGGAAGCGATACGCCCAGTCCGGTTTTATCTGCGGCATCGGCCGGACAACCTCCTGTGGTCAGTGCGGATGAGCCTCAGGCCAGACAGGAGGAACCCGAAAACGAAGAAAGTACACCGAAGGAGGCGCGTCGGCCCGAGGTCAGCTCCGAAGGGCCCGGTTCCGTTGCCGTATCGACCAGGAGCAGCGAGGTCCGGCTCGCACACGGAGACGAAATCATTCCTCTGAGCCGTATGGGTAAACTGATCGCCCATCACATGAAGGAAAGTGTGGCCACTTCGGCCCATGTGCAGAGTTTCGTGGAAGCGGATGTAACCCGGCTCGTGGAATGGCGCAGGAAAGTTAAAAAGGAGTTCGAATCACGCGAAGGCGAAAAGCTCACCTTTACTCCCATGTTCATGGAAGCCGTGGCGCTGGCCCTTAAGAAATACCCGATGTTGAATATTTCTCTGGAAGGGGACAGCATTATACGAAAGAAGCGCATTAATCTCGGAATGGCTGCGGCCCTACCCGATGGAAACCTGATTGTACCCGTGATCAAGGATGCCGACCAGCTGAATCTGATCGGAATGGCCAGGCAGGTGAACGACCTCGCTCATCGTTCGCGTCATAACCAGTTAAAGCCCGACGAGGTCAAGGACGGCACGTATACCGTTACCAATGTGGGCAGCTTTGGCAGTGTCTTTGGCACCCCGATTATCAATCAACCCCAGGTGGGTATATTGGCATTGGGGGCCATCCGTAAGGTTCCTGCCGTGATCGAAACGGAGTCCGGGGACTTCGTTGGAATTCGCAGCAAGATGTTCCTGTCGCACAGCTACGACCATCGGGTTGTAAACGGTGCTCTTGGCGGTATGTTTGTCAAGGCAGTGGCCGATTATTTGGAGAACTGGGACATCGACCGCAGTATCTGATGGCTGGCCTCGAATTACGTAAACCGATTTGCTTCTTCGACCTGGAGACCACCGGAACGAACCTGGCTAAGGACCGGATTGTTGAGATCTCCATACTCAAGGTTTTTCCCAATGGGGAAGAGCGCTCGAGGACATGGTTGGTCAATCCCGGCATACCCATACCACCCGAAGTAACTGCGGTTCATGGCATTTCGGATGCCGATGTAGCCGATAAGCCCCGGTTCAAGGAAATCGCCAGCGAAATCCAACAGTGGTTCCGGGACAGCGATTTCGCAGGTTTTAACTCGGATCGCTTCGATATTCCCTTGCTGGTGGAGGAGCTGATGAGGGCGGGTATCGATTTCGACCGGAAGAATATGGTTTCGGTAGACGTACAGACGATCTTTCACAAGATGGAAAAGCGAACACTGGGCGCCGCCTATAAGTTCTACTGTAATAAGGAACTCGAGGACGCTCATAGCGCCGAGGCAGATACCCGGGCAACCTACGAGGTACTGCTTGCCCAGATCGAACGCTATCCGGAACTCGCAAGCGACGTACCCTCACTTTCGGAGTTCACCACTCGTCATCAGGCACTGGATTTCGCGGGGCACATACTGGAGGACGAGAACGGCAGGCCGGTTTTTGGGTTCGGCAAGTTCAAGGGCGTACCGGTACTGGATGTGCTAAAGAAGGAACCCGGCTATTTTGGCTGGATGCTGCAGGCGGATTTCCCTCTGTACACCAAAAGGGTACTTACCCAGATAAAACTCAAATCTGGCGTACTTTGAAGTTAGTCTGTATCGGAAGGAATTATACGGCGCATATTGAGGAACTGGCCAATGAGCGCCCGCAAGAGCCCGTGGTGTTCATCAAGCCTGATTCTGCGGTGCTCCCTAAGGAACAGGATTTTTATCTGCCCGAATTCAGTAAGGATGTCCATTACGAGGTAGAGGTTCTGGTAAAAATTAAAAAGGTGGGTAAGCATATACACAAGCAGTTTGCCCATAAGTATTACGACGAGGTGAGTCTCGGAATCGATTTTACGGCGCGCGACCTGCAGCAACAGCTCAAGGAAAAGGGGTTGCCCTGGGAGAAGGCCAAGGGCTTTGACGGTTCCGCCGTTATCGGTCGCTGGATTCCCAGGGCGGAACTGGGAGACCTGTCCGCCTTACCTTTCCGCCTGGAGGTGAACGGACGGGTGGTACAGGATGCTACAACGGCATTGATGCTGTGGAAGATAGATGAATTGATTGCCTACGTTTCAACCTTTTTTATGTTGAAGAAGGGCGATGTGTTATTTACGGGTACCCCTGCCGGGGTGGGACGGGTAGAACCGAACGACCACCTGAGGGGCATTATGAACGAACAGGAGGTTTTCTCCATTTATGCAAGGTAATATGATTTACAGCTTAGATCGTGTCGAGGCCATGTCGGAAGGAGACGACGATTTCGTCATGTCCATCATTACGCTGTTTCTCGAAGAGATTCCTTCCGATATGGTGGTGCTCGGCGAGGCCATCGAAAGCAAGAATTACGAACAGACCTATCAGACAGCCCATAAAATGAAGCCGAATCTGGAGATCATGGGGATGGACGACTCAAGGACTCTGGCCTACGAGATTGAGACTCTCGGGAAACAGGAAGGGGACTTTTCCAGCATAGAGGAAAAGTACAAGGTGTTGGGAACCCATATCGAGCAGGCCGTAGAGGAACTCAGGCGGGATTTTTCCCTTTAAATGAAAGCCGAAATACTGACCATAGGCGATGAGCTGCTCATAGGGCAGGTGGTCAACACGAATGCCGCATTCCTGGCACGGGCCATGAATACCATCGGCATACATGTGGAGCGGATGAATACCCTGTCCGACGACCCCTCGGATATCATAGCTTATCTGAACGAAGCTTCAGACCGGGCAGACCTGGTGATTTCCACGGGCGGACTCGGACCCACCAGGGACGATACCACCAAAGAGGCCTATTGCCGATTTACGGAAGATACGCTGATACGCAATCCTGAGGTCCTGGCACATATTGAGCATTTGTTCGAGAAGTACATCAGCACACCGATATCCGAGCGTAATCGTTTACAGGCCATGGTTCCCAGCAAGGCCCGCATTTTACACAATCCCTATGGAACCGCACCGGGGATGTGGATGGAGAAGAACGACAGGGTATACGTCGCACTACCCGGGGTACCCTATGAGATGCAGAACCTGGTGGAGACTGAGGTGCTGCCCCGACTGCGCGAGCGCTTCAGGATGCCGGCCATTGTGCACCGAACGCTCTTGACCTATGGCCTGGGAGAGAGTGCGATAGCCGATCGGATCGAAGCCCTGGAGGATTCCCTGCCCTCCCATATCAAGCTTGCCTACCTTCCCAATGCGGGTAAGGTCAGGCTTCGTCTCAGTGGCAGGGGGGAAGATGCGGATATTCTCCAAAGGGAAGTGGAAGCTATAGTAGCCGAGTTGTACACCCGGATAGGGGACATTATTGTCGGAGAAGAGGGAAAGGAGGACTTACCGGTTCGAATAGGCGGGCTGCTAAAGGCAAAGGGGTGGCGGATGGCAACAGCGGAAAGCCTCACCGGAGGCAGGATTGCCTCAACTCTGGTGGCACAAAGCGGAGCCTCTGATTTCTTTCAAGGGGGGGCGGTTGCCTATGCCACCGATATCAAGACGAACCTGCTCGGCGTGAGCCCAGGCACCATAGATCGGTATACAGTGGTCAGTGAACAGG
Source organism: uncultured Flavobacteriaceae bacterium (assembly GCA_964550895.1). Taxonomy (GTDB): domain Bacteria; phylum Bacteroidota; class Bacteroidia; order Flavobacteriales; family Flavobacteriaceae; genus CAZKAP01. The sequence goes on along the minus strand of CAZKAP010000011.1, from coordinate 22,079 downwards.
TAGCCCGTGAAATGGCTCAGTCTGCAGCCGAAAAATTCCGGTCGGAAGTTGCAGTATCCGTCACCGGAGTGGCCGGACCCGATCCCGGAGAAAGCGGGCAGCCGGTAGGTACCGTTTGGATCGGCGTACACTCGCCGTTGCGAACCCATGCGGAGGTCTTTTCATTTGGAAATCATCGGGAACGCATCACGCAGAAGACCCTAAATAAGGCCCTGGAACTGCTGTATCGGGAACTTCAAAAAAATGAAGTATAAATTTTGTAAACCCGTCGAAATTCTTCTAAATTTGCACACCATTTTTCGGAGCAAAGAGAATTGTCATGTCGCGTATATGTGAAGTTACTGGGAAGAAGGTGATGTTCGGAAATAACGTTTCCTTTTCCATCAATAAGACCAAGAGGAGGTTCGATGTGAACATTTCCAGGAAGCGCTTTTTCGTGCCCGACGAGAACCGTTGGGTTACGCTGAACGTTTCGGCCAAGGGCGTCAAGATTATCAACCGAAAGGGGATATCCCAGGTTCTCAAGGAATCAAAAGAAAAGGGATTTATTAAATAGTAAAAGCTATTTCCATGGCTAAGAAAGGCAACAGGGTACAGGTAATACTGGAGTGTACGGAGCACAAGGATTCCGGCATGCCCGGCACTTCCCGTTATATAACAACCAAGAACAAGAAGAATTCTCCAGACCGGATGGAATTGAAAAAGTTCAATCCGATCCTGAAGAAGATGACGATCCACAAAGAAATTAAGTAAGTCATGGCTAAGAAAACCGTAGCAACCCTTCAAACCAGTTCCAAAAGGCTTACCAAGGCCATAAAGATGGTTAAATCTCCCAAGACGGGTGCCTATACCTTTGTAGAAATGGTTATGCCTCCCGATGCCGTGAGTGACTGGCTCAACGACAAATAGAAGATCGCACAGATAGTCATAAAGCCCGGTTCCTTACCGGGTTTTTTTGTTCCCGGAGGCCGGAGGGTAAAAACGGGCTAATTGGCTAAATTTGGAGCTTACAGGTACACGCATGGGACTACTGGATAAACTGTTTAATAAGAAGGAGAAGAAGGAAAACCTGAATCGGGGCCTGGAGAAATCCAAGAACTCCTTTTTCGGAAAGCTGAGCAAGGCCCTGGTCGGCAAATCCCGAGTGGATGATGAAGTGCTGGATGAACTTGAAGAAATCCTGATCAGCTCCGATGTAGGGGTCGATACCACCCTTAAGGTCATCGAACGAATTGAAGTGCGGGTAGCACGGGACAAATTCATGGGTACCGAGGAGCTCGACCGCATTCTCAAGGAGGAGATATCGGGCTTGCTTTCCGAAAATCAGGGGCACAACGCATTCCAGCAACAGGAAGAGGTCCTGCAGCAGGGTAATGGCCCTTATGTCATCATGGTCGTTGGGGTGAATGGCGTAGGGAAGACTACCACCATCGGAAAGCTTGCGCATCAGTACAATCGACTGGGTAAGAAGGTCATTCTGGGGGCGGGGGATACCTTCCGGGCGGCAGCCATCGATCAGCTGCAGATCTGGGCCAATCGCGTAGGCGTTCCGATTATCAAACAGAAGATGGGGAGTGATCCGGCTTCTGTGGCGTTCGACACGGTGCAGGCGGCGGTTAGTCAGGAGGCAGATATCGTGTTGCTGGACACGGCGGGTCGCTTGCATAACAAAGTGAACCTGATGAACGAGTTGAGTAAAGTGAAACGCGTAATGAGCAAGGTTGTCCCCGATGCCCCGCACGAAGTATTGCTGGTACTGGATGGTTCCACGGGACAGAATGCCTTCGAACAGGCCCGTCAGTTCACTAAGGCTACGGAAGTTACTTCCCTGGCCATAACCAAACTCGACGGAACGGCACGTGGCGGGGTGGTTATAGGTATTTCCGACCAGTTCCAGATTCCGGTCAAGTACATCGGAGTGGGCGAGGGGATCGAAGACCTTCAGCCATTCGACCGCAAGGAGTTCGTCGACTCCTTCTTCGGCACGGGAGAATCGGCCTAATCCGGAATCCCTAGCGGTTCAATACTGCATTGAGCTGTTCCCAAAGCGATTCATCATAGACTGATATCGCAGCGGCGTCTTCACCCGGGTTCTCGCCCATACGGACCACGACCATATCCAGGCTCGGGATAATGTACAGTTTCTGATCGTTCTTTCCCAATCCGGCGTACATGTCGGCCGGAGCGGAAGGAGCAAAGGAGCCGGGTAGCTGCAATTGGAGTCCGGGGATCATATGTGACGCTTGCCCGTTGAGCCACCATAGATATCCGTAAGAAGCATTCAGATCCTGTGAGGGTGTGCGCATATCCCTGAGGAAGTCTCCATCTTCCATGATTTCGACTTCGTTCCAGCGGCCGTCAGCCAGAACACAGAGTCCGAAGCGGGCCATGCTGCGGGCATTGCTGAAGTACACCCTGTTGCCTTCCTCACTGTCGAACCAGAATCCATTCATCCCTAAGGGTTCCTTGATTTTATCCTCGAAATAGGAGTCAAAATCGATGCCTACCGCGTTACTGACCACGGATTGCAGCAGCGTATAGGGCCCGTTGTGATAGGCCCAACGCGTACCGGCCATGGCTCTGAAATCGAGGCACTCGGGTTGGGTGCATTCAAAGGCCAGTTCATTCAGGCCCGAAGTCATGGTCAGTTGATTCCGAATCGCTATGCGTATTTCCTGCTCCGGCGAGGCCGATGTCCAGCCTTCTCCCAGGTAGTTTGAGGCCGGATCCAGTATGGACAGATATCCTTCCTGTTGGGCAATCCCCACCGTGGCGCAGGTCAGGGTTTTACCTGCCGAGGCCCAGTACCAGAGCTGATCCCTGTCGTGCCCGTTATAATAGCGTTCCAAGGCGATGCGTCCTCCAATCAGGATTATGAAGGCCTTGGTGTTGGAATCGCGCAGGAAAACCTCCAGGTTGCTTAAGGCCTCCGTATCCCATTCCAACGATGCGGTTTCCCAGGGCTCGGGTTCATTGGGGGGGAAATAGAGCCCGGTTTTCGAGGGGGGTATTACAGGATCCCCGGATTCGCAGGATACGGCTGAAAGTACGAACATGAACAGACTGCAACATATTGGTGCGAAATGCAGTCGGTGGTGTTTTAAGACCGAAGTTTTCATAGCTTGGTTTTTATTTTTTCAATGGAATGCCCCGGTATATAAACGCTACAGGAGGTAAAAAGTTTAACGACAGGCACATTTCCCTCAATTCCCAGTATTTTTGTCGACCGATCTTTACGATTATGCACACTAAAGAGGCCAAGAGCGGACAGGGGAAGCGCATCAATGTGGTGACCCTGGGATGCAGCAAGAACATATACGATTCCGAAGTGCTAATGGGGCAGCTCCGGGCCAATGGTCGGGATGTCGTCCACCAGCAGGACGGGGAAATCGTAGTGATCAACACCTGCGGTTTCATCGACAATGCCAAGAAGGAAAGTATAGAAACCATCCTGGATTATGCAGAGCGAAAAAGCCGCGGGGATATCGATAAATTGATCGTTACCGGTTGCCTGAGCGAGCGCTACAAGGATGAACTCGAGGTCGAAATACCCGAGGTGGACCACTATTTCGGCACCCGAAACCTCCCTGAACTCCTGCGTTCCCTGAATGCGGACTACAAGCACGAACTCCTGGGCGAGCGAGTGGCTACAACTCCAAAGAATTATTCGTTCTTCAAGATATCCGAAGGTTGCGACCGTCCCTGCTCTTTCTGTGCCATTCCACTAATGAGGGGGAAGCACCGGAGTACTCCGGTTGAGGAGCTCGTCGACAGGGCGAGCAAACTGGCGGCTCAGGGAATCCGTGAATTGATTCTTATCGCACAGGATTCTACCTACTACGGTCTGGATCTATACGGTAAAAGGGATTTGGCGCGATTGCTGCGCCAACTCGCCCGGGTAGACGGTATCGAATGGATTCGCCTGCACTACGCCTTCCCTACGGGTTTTCCGGAGGACGTGCTTGAGGTGATCCGGGAAGAAGAAAAAGTCTGCTCTTACCTGGACATTCCCCTGCAGCACATATCAGACCCCATACTAAAGAGCATGAAAAGGGGTACGACTATGGCAAAAACCAACCGATTGCTGGACAAAATTCGTTCCGAGGTTCCCGGAATCGCATTGCGGACCACCCTGATTGTGGGGTATCCCGGCGAGACCGAAGAGGATTTCGAACGTTTGCGCAGGTGGGTCGAAGTTACCCGTTTCGATCGACTCGGCTGCTTTACCTATAGCCATGAGGAAGGTACAACGGCCTATCAACTGGAAGATACGGTGCCCGAGGAAGAGAAGATGCGCAGGGCCAATGTGATTATGGAATTGCAATCCCGGATTTCCTGGGAAATGAATCAGGAACTGGTGGGCCATACCCTGAGATGCATGATCGACCGCAAACAGGGACCGGTGTACATAGGCCGCACTGAGAAGGACTCTCCGGAGGTGGATAACGAAGTCCATATAGAAGCCGGTGAGGCGTACCTCAGACCGGGTGAATTTGTAGATGTTGAGATTACCTCTGCAGACGATTTCGATTTGTACGGAACCTACCTGCCGGTCGCTTCCGAAACAGCTCCTTCCCGGGAGACCTGATGGCGGGAATCTCCTTCAATGAAGCTCGGCGTGAATCTGGGCGAGGTCGTCCATAAAGCGGAAGAGCCCGATTTTTGTCCCCTCGGGTATATTCATTTGATTCTGATCGAATAACCGAATGGTCTGGATGACGGTCTGTTCAATCGTGCTGTTCTCACCCATGACTTCGCTGATATTCTTCATGGACCAGTTGGGAAATCTCCGCCTGTCCAGGTCCTCGGTAATAAAACCGGTGACGCGGTGACGTGCATCGGAGGCTATAGTACAGTAGAGCATTTCCAGCTCCTCACCCTCACCCTCGATGTATTGGAGAAACAGGCCTTTTTCGTAATACAGATAACCGGTAATCCCCAGTCGGCCGTTCTTAATTGCGGATCTGACCGCGAGTTCGGTTAAATCGTCCGGGCTAAATGCCACCTTCGCTTCACTGATGTAGAGTAATGCTTTCATGGGAATTGCGGTTTTGGTAATAGAAACAACTGATTTTTCAAGGATTTTAGTGTGCCGAACCCAATCAAAATCCCAAGCCGCACTCTCAAAAAGAATTCGATGGCGTTGGTTCAGACCCATTCTCCCCGATGGGGCCTCAAGTCCTGTTTAAGGCGGGGCAATTCCCCCTCGGCAATAATCGCGTATGCGCTGTGCTGCTGATCTCCCAGGGCGAGGTGTCCCACTTCTTCGAAAGGAAGCTGATGGTCCCGAAAATATTCATTCAGGTGCATTTCATAATGACGCGCCGTTCCTTCCGATACCGGACCCCGAAAGTCCCAATACAACTTAATCCGTTTGCTCATAGCTCGTTTTGCCCAGTTCAACCCTTGGGCTTAGCCCCTCAGGGAGTGCTTTCCACGTAGGCCTTGAATGCCTCCAGAGTGCGCTGTTGTTCTTTCTGGAAGAGTTTCGGGCTGAGCCAGCTGATAACCTTGAGTCCCAGGCTCTGAAAGCGAGTGTCACTCACCGTTGTCCAAAGGGTCTTACCCGGTTCCGGTTCCGTGATATAGTGCTTTTGACGGCTAACCACATCGTCCGATTCCTGCAGGACCTGATACTCTGTGGGGAGGTTGTTCTGAATGAGGGTCTCCTGCAGGTTCAGCCTGCGTCTGCCGATTTTATATGAATAGTGCGTTTGCGTGCCTATGTATCCGGGCTTGCCGTTCTTCAATTCGAGAGATTCAAGCCCTTTCTGCCATTTCTTCTGGTCTTCGAACGATTGCCACAACTCGAGTACTCTTTCCCGGGGGGCATGTATAACCACTTCTGATTTACTTTTCATAACCCAATGATGCAGAGCCTAAAGTACAAATATTGGACAAAACGTTGCAAAAAATCTGTTAACTGCGGGTCCGATAATTGCCGCCCTCGCCTTAATGTTTAATTTTGGAGGATGGCTTTAGAGCGCTTTATAGGATTGATGTTTTGGGGGGTAATACTACTCACTATACCCTCCTGTGATTCGTTCTTCAAGCAGGAATTCGAAAAAATGCCGCTGGCACGTGTGGGGAACACCTATCTGTACCTGGAGGACATCGATACGACTCAATTCCGGGGAAAAACGGAGAAGGACAGTGCTGCCCTTATGGCTTCCATCATAAATAAATGGGCGAGTCAGCAATTACTGCTGGATAAATCCCGTATCAATCTGTCTCAGGATAAGATGGAGGATTTCGACCGTATGGTGGAGAGTTACAAAACTGAACTGTATACCCAGGCCTACATAGAAGAACTGACGCGTTCATTTGCCGATACGCTGGTAAAGATCGAGGAGCTTGAGGAATTTTACAGGCAGGAGAAGGAGAATTTCCGCCTGTCCGAGCGTATAGTTCAGCTCCGTTTTCTTCAGGTTCCGGACGAACTCCAGGAACTGGAAGAAGTGAAGCGGCGTCTGGATGCGTTCGGCTCTGAGGACAAAGTATTCCTGGATTCGATGCGTATTCACTTCAGAAAGGTACATTTCGATGATGATACCTGGGTTAGTGCTTCCGGGCTCATGGGCGAGATACCCAACCTGAATTATCAGAATTTCGACGGATACATCAAGCCCGGTAAGTTCTTCCAAATTCAGGGTTATGACGGACTTTACATAGGCAAAGTCACGGGATCGGCTTCTGTAAATGATCTGGCTCCCTTTGAATACATTATGCCCGAACTAAAGAAGCTCTTCCTGAACCGTAAACGCCTCAAGTACGTCAAAGACCTGGAGACGGAAATCCTGGGTGAGGCCACACAATCCAAGGAATACGAAAGATATTAATTCCATGAATCGCAATATCAAATTCGGGGCTATTGCCGTAGCCTCCATCTGGCTGATGAGTGCGGCAAACGCCACTGACCCCATCAGCAGCAACTCCGACTCACTACCGTTCCTTAATCTGATTCGGAACGACGGGCAACAGGCCGTTGAATTTTCCAACCGCGATTCCCTTTCCCGTGTGGCAGTAGACAGCAGTATACTTCGACCGGTAAAGCAGTCCGATTACCAGTGGATGGTGGAAACCATAACCGGTGTTCGCCAGGTACTGACTGCTAAGGCAGAGCCTGAAGCAACTCCGGCTGTCGCAGGTGTATCTCAGGCTCCGGATACGCTCCGGCAAGCGTTGGATACCATACCCATGACCCGAATCAAGATAGACGGGGTAGCAGCAGTGGTAGGCGACTATGTGATCCTCGATTCGGACGTGGATAAACTCTTGCTCGACCTGGAGACACAGGGTGCCTCACCTGAAGACGTCACTCCCTGCCAGCTGCTGGGAAAACTCATGGAAGATCGTCTGTACGCCCATCATGCCGTTCAGGACAGCCTGCTGGTTTCGGACGATGAAATCAATGCGCGTATCGACGCCCAAATTCAGGAATTAACCGCACGGGTTGGTGGCATCGAGAAACTCCTCGAGTTTTATAAGAAGCCGGATCTACCGACGTTCCGCCAGGAACTCTTTAATATCAACAAGCTTCAGATGTTGTCTGAGAATATGCGCGGCAAGGTAGTGGAAGAAGTGCAGGTTACCCCTGAAGAGGTACGCCAGTTCTTCCTCTCCATTCCCGAAAACGAACTGCCGGTATTCGGAGCGGAACTCGAAATCGCTCAGATCGTAAAACAGCCCAAGCCCTCTGAGGAGGAAAAAGAGCGCGTGATCAACCGCCTGAAAAAAATTAAGCAGGACGTGGAGGACCGTTCGTCGAGTTTCAGTATCAAGGCGGTGCTCTATTCGGAAGACCCCGGATCGAAGGATAATGGAGGGGCGTACAGCATCACCCGTGAAACCAGCTTCGTTAAGGAGTTCAAGGATGTGGCCTTCAGCCTGAAGGAAGGTGAGATTTCGGAGCCCTTCGAAACCGTGTTTGGTTATCACATCATCTACATGGAAAGGATTCGGGGACAGGAACGGGATCTCAGGCACATTCTCATCATACCCAAGATCTCTGACGAATCCATTCGTGAGGCCCGAAATGAGCTGGATAGCATACGACAGGATATCCTGCAGGGAAAATACACCTTCGAGGAGGCGGCCCTGAACTTTTCGGATGAGGAGGAGACCAAGTTCGAAGGCGGTAAACTCCGAAACCCTTACGATTTCAGTTCCCGATTCGAGCTGACCAAGATGGATCCGACCCTGTACAATCAAATACAGGGTTTAAAGGACAACGAAATCACCCCGCCTCTCAGAGAGGATGACCCCAGGGGTGGACCTCCGAAATTCAAGATCATGAAGGTGTCCAATCGCTACGACGAACACCGGGCAGATTTCGGTCAGGACTACCTCAAGATTCAAGAGCTCGCTTTACGGGAGAAGCAGCTCCGGGAAATAGGAGAGTGGATCAACAATAAAATCGAGGACACGTACATACAGGTAAATGATTCCAATAAAGATTGCAACTTTGCAAATAATTGGATCAAGGAATAAATCGTATGACCGATAAGCAAGCCGCCGACCAGCTCCTGGAGAAACATGCACAGCTGAAGAAGATCATCGGACAGGTGATCATCGGACAGGAGGAAGTAGTCGACCAAATACTTTTGTCTGTATACAGCGGCGGTCACTGCCTGCTGGTAGGTGTGCCGGGTTTGGCGAAGACCCTGATGGTGCATACCATAGCCAGTGCTCTGGGATTGGATTTCAAGCGCATTCAGTTCACGCCCGACCTCATGCCCAGTGATATTATCGGGAGTGAGATTCTGGACAATGACCGCAATTTCCGGTTTGTCAAAGGCCCCGTATTCTCCAATATTATTCTGGCCGATGAGATCAATCGAACACCTCCCAAAACGCAATCGGCCCTGCTCGAGGCCATGCAGGAGAAGTCGGTAACCGTTGCAGGTGAGCGTCATCAGTTGCCCCGGCCTTATTTTGTTTTGGCGACACAGAATCCCATTGAACAGGAGGGTACCTATCCCTTGCCTGAGGCCCAGCTCGACCGATTTATGTTTTCCATACAGCTGGATTATCCCTCTCTGGAAGAGGAAATCGAGGTAGTGAAGTCCACTACCAACGACGAGGAAGTAACCATCCAGCCCTTACATAACGCCGAAAGCCTGATGGAGATACAGCATCTGGTGCGACGCGTTCCGGTCACGGAAAGTGTAATTGAATACGCGGTTACCCTGGTCAACCGAAGCCGACCTGGTGGAAAGCATGCAACGGATTTTGTCAATACCTATATCGAGTGGGGAGCGGGCCCCAGAGCATCTCAAAACCTCGTACTTGCCGCTAAGGCTCATGCCCTGATACGAGGGAAATACGTTCCGGACCATGATGATATCCGTGCCGTTGCGCCCAGTGTGATGAGGCACAGGGTACTCAAGAACTACAAGGCTGAGGCCGAGGGTATCGATGCTGGCAGGATCGTTCAGGAACTCTACTGATTGCCCATTTCCCGATTCGATGGCAGCCCTGGGAAGAGCCTGATCCGGCCTTTCAGCTTTATTTCCACCTTTCTATTTCTTACTTTTGCGGGACATAAAAAGAATCCTGTATGGCATTTGATATCGATGTAATCCGCAAAGTTTACGAAAGCATGGGGGCCCGAGTCGACGCGGCGCGCAAAGTGGTGGGTAAACCCCTTACCCTGTCCGAAAAAATACTCTATTCCCATCTGTGGAATGGTACTCCGGACCGGGCCTTTCAACGGGGAGTGGATTATGTGGATTTTGCCCCCGACCGGGTGGCGTGTCAGGATGCGACGGCCCAGATGGCCCTGTTGCAGTTCATGCATGCCGGTAAGCCCAAAGTGGCCGTGCCGACTACCGTTCATTGCGATCACCTGATTCAGGCTAAGCAGGGAGCAGAGGCTGACCTGAAGCGGGCCAATGAGACCAGTAACGAAGTCTTCGATTTCCTGGAATCCGTTTCCAATAAATACGGCATAGGCTTCTGGAAGCCTGGTGCGGGGATTATACATCAGGTCGTACTGGAGAATTACGCATTTCCAGGCGGGATGATGATCGGGACCGATTCTCATACGGTGAATGCCGGAGGTCTGGGGATGGTCGCCGTGGGCGTGGGGGGTGCCGACGCAGTGGACGTCATGTCCGGTATGCCCTGGGAACTCAAGTTTCCCAAGTTAATTGGTGTCAAGCTTACCGGAAAGCTCAGCGGCTGGACCGCACCCAAGGATGTTATTCTCAAGGTGGCCGATATACTCACCGTTAAAGGCGGAACCGGAGCCATAGTGGAGTATTTCGGGGAGGGAGCCGTATCCATGTCCTGTACCGGAAAGGGAACCATTTGCAATATGGGTGCCGAAATCGGCGCCACTACTTCTACCTTCGGCTATGACGATTCCATGGATCGCTACCTCAGGGCTACAGACCGTTCGGATGTGGCCGATGCCGCCCGGGAGGTGAGGGAACACCTGACTGCAGATCCAGAGGTCTATGCCAACCCCGAATCGTATTTCGACCAGGTCATCGAGATCGATCTCAGTACCCTGGAACCCCACCTGAACGGGCCCTTTACCCCGGATCTGGCGACTCCGATATCTCGTATGGGCGAGGCTGCCCGAGAGAACGACTGGCCCCTGCGTGTCGAGGTGGGACTCATTGGCTCATGCACCAATTCTTCATACGAAGATATCTCCAGGGCAGCTTCCCTGGCGAAGCAGGTGTCCGAGAAAAACCTAAAAACTAAATCACAGTTTACCATTACTCCGGGTTCCGAGCAGGTGCGATATACCATAGAACGAGATGGGTTTATTGACACCTTCGAGTCCATAGGAGCAACCGTGTTCGCGAATGCCTGTGGTCCGTGTATCGGGATGTGGGACCGATACGGAGATGAGGCCGCCAATGGACCCCGAAATACCATAGTACACTCTTTCAACCGGAACTTTGCCAAACGGGCCGATGGGAACCCAAATACCCTGGCCTTCGTCGGGTCTCCGGAGATGGTTACGGCGATAGCCATTGCCGGGAGGCTTGACTTCAATCCCATGACCGATACCCTGATCAACGAGGACGGGGAGCAGGTACGCCTCGAGGAGCCGAGGGGATACGAACTCCCTCCCGAAGGTTTCGCTGTGGAGGATGCCGGTTATGTGGAACCGCTTGAAGACGGTTCGGGTGTTGAGGTCGTCGTTTCTCCCGACTCTCAGCGACTCCAGTTACTCGAGCCCTTCGTTCCCATTCAGAACGACGAGCTGCAGGGGATGAGGCTGCTGATCAAAGCCTATGGAAAATGTACTACGGATCACATCTCTATGGCAGGTCCGTGGCTGCGGTACAGGGGCCACCTGGATAACATAGCGAACAATACGCTGATTGGAGCAGTGAATGCCTTCAACCAGAAGACCAACTTCGTTAAGAACCAGCTGACCGGTGAATACGGTGCGGTGCCGGATACCCAGAGGGAATACAAGTCCCGCAATATCCGATCCATAGTAGTCGGGGATCATAACTACGGAGAAGGCTCTTCCCGGGAGCATGCGGCCATGCAGCCCCGACACCTTGGAGTGGCCGTGGTGCTGGTAAAATCCTTTGCGCGCATACACGAAACCAACCTGAAGAAGCAGGGAATGCTGGCTATGACCTTCGCCGATGAAGCGGACTACGACAAGATACAGGAGGACGACAGGTTCTCCATTCCGGATATAGCCGATTTTACGCCGGGTCGCCAGCTTCATCTGGAGATCGAACATACCGACGGGACTAAGGAGACTATCGCCATGAACCACAGCTACAATGCCCAACAGATCGGCTGGTACCGTGAGGGTTCGGCCCTCAATGTGATTAAAAAGCAGGAACGCGGTGAATAAGTGTGAATACTAAACAGTCAATCAAATGAAACTCAGGAAGCGAACATGGATCAACCTGCTGATCATTGCAGCCGTTCTTTCTTTCTTCGTGACTCCGATGGGATACTACGCCAAGCTTTGGGCCAACAGAGCCTTCGCTTCCAGCCCTGAGTTTATCGAGGCGAGCGAACGCAGACCCATAGCAGACTACCAGTGGCGGCTTAAGGACGAGAATTGGAATGTGTTTAATTTCGAACGTTCCCGCCATAAGGTGGTTTTCGTCTATTTCTGGCAATCGTGGAAGCTGCCTTCTCAGGCCGAATTGAAGAGCATACAGGCTTTTTACGACCGCTTTTCCCGGCAGGTGGAGTTTTATATTGTAACTAACGAAGAGCGTGAACCTGTCGAGGCATTCATGGAGGAGTATGGGTATACCTTTCCGGTGACCTACCTGATCATTGGGGACGTTGCCCCCTTCGAATTCAAGGTGCCCTCGAGTTACCTGATCGATAAGAAGGGCAGGATAGCCATCGAGCAGCACGGTATAGCCGATTGGGACGACAAAAAGCTGTTCATGAGGGTAGCGCGCATGCTGAAAGAGGAATAATCCAACATGCCGGAACAGGAACAAATCTCCACGCTCACCTTTTTTCGATTCAAGGGTTTCTCCAACAAATTTTGGGCCTTCGGGCAGATGCAATTCGCCCACAGCCGACTATCGCGTGCCGGGGGTCAGGAGTTTTACAAGCTCATGGGAAGCGGGGGTAAGCGATTTGCACCCTGGCCCGACTGGGAGGTATATGCCCTTCTACAGGTCTGGCGCTCGGAGGATGATGCGTCCTACTTCTTTAACACAGCTCCCATTTGGAAACACTACGTACTCCGGAGTGCAGAGCGATGGACTCTGTTTCTGAGAAATAAAGTCGCCAGGGGGACCTGGGATGGCGGGATGCCTTTTCGCAATCAGGATGAGCTTCCAGGAATTCCCTATACCCTGGTTTTGACCCGGGCAACGATTCGCAATCGGGAACTCTGGCGATTCTGGAAGTATGTACCCGAATCCCAGATGGGTTTGTACGAGCAATCCGAACTGATCTATACCAAAGGGGTGGGTGAGTGGCCCATTAAGAACATGGCTACCGTATCCGTTTGGAAAGGCGAGGAGGGTATACGGCAGTTTGCCTACCGAAATGAAGGCCATCAGAAGGCCATTCAGCTCACCCGCAAATACGATTGGTATTCCGAAGAGCTTTTCAGCCGCTTTCAGATTTACAAATACTCGGGCACCTGGGAGGGGAAGGAGACCCTGTTGGAAGACTAGCAACTGCCTGCCGCCTCAGCTCAGGGCGAAGAAGGTGAAGAACACCAGTTGTGCGAGGAATATATGCAGGCTGATCAAGTAATCCCCCTTAATCCTGAGGCTACCGAGAATTCCCTGAAAAATCAGAGCCAGGGCAAACCAGCTGATGTAGTTCTCGACCGGGGGCTCTCCGGAAAACGACCAGAAGTCGAATCGGGGTGCGCTGCGTTCCATGAGCAGGTCGAGGATGAGCATCAGACCCGCACCTATGAGCGGAGCCACGGCATAACTGGGGTACCAGCGGTAGGCAATCTGAAAAGTGATCAAAGAGAGCAGTGCCCAGAATGCACCGATGAGGTATGGAACGCCCCATACTTTTGGTCCAAAATTCGATCCATAGGCGTAGTCTCCGAAAGGAATACCCCGGCTCACCCCTATCCACTCGGCCGTCATTCCCAAGAGTCCGATAAGAAGGAATATGGCCCATTTTCGAGTGGTATTCAAGGGATAAAAGAGCATCAGTATAAGCAGAATCAGCGAGAGGTTGAGCGGTGTTCGGGCAATAAACCATTCCTCATGGCCGAGCGATATGCCCATCATGGCCGAGATATGAAACAACCAGAGTGCTCCTATCGGATATGCGCGATGCAGTTTAAGTGGCATAGTTGACCTGTTACGAATCCGGCGAGGGGATAAGGTCTGAGGTAATCCTGCCGGAAAGGAGGCAAAGCGGAATACCACCCCCCGGATGGACCGATCCTCCGCAAAAATAGAGGTTTTTTATATCCGGGCTGAAGTTGGGGTGTCTCAGGAAGGCGGCGAAACGATCGTTGGAAGCGGCACCGTATAAGGCGCCTCTGAAGGATTGGGTATCCCGTTGTATACCCGGTGGATCCCAGACGAATTCGGTACGAATGTGCTTCTGGATTTCTACGCCTAGCACCCGATTTATCTTTCGGATTATGTAGTCCCTTACACGGGTAGTCCGGACCTTCCAATCCTGACCATAATCGCCAGGAGCGTTGACCATGACAAACCAGTTTTCATGGCCCTCGGGTGCATCCTCAAGGCATTCCCTGGAGCTGACGTTGATATAGATCGTCGGATCGTGGAAAACCTCTTTCTTTCGGAATATAGCGTCGAACTCACCCGGGTAATCTTCGCTGAAGAGGATGTTGTGCAGGTCCAACTCGTGAAATTCCCGGTCTATACCCCAGTAAAAATTCAGCGCCGAACTCGAACGTTCCTGACGCAGGATTTTCTCAGGAGCCTTTTCCTGGGGTAGGAGCTTGCGGTAGGTGGGAACGATGTCCATATTGGAAACCACGATATCTGCCCTGAAAACCCGGTCACCGGCTACAATACCCGTCGCCTTTCCACCGGCCGTCTCTATGCGTTCTACCCGGGTATCGAAGTAAAATTCTATCCCCACATCCAGAGCCAGTCTGTACATTGCCTGGCTGATGTGGTGCATGCCGCCTTCAGGGAAGTAGGTACCGTAATGCATTTCCAGATGGGGTATTAGCGACATGATACCTGGTGTCCTGTAGGGATTGGAACCATTATAGGTGGCATAACGATTAAAGAGCTGAATAAGCTTCGGGTGGCTAAAGGCATGGCGATTGGTCGCATCCAGGGTTCCAAAAAGATCCAGGGAACCCATGGAGGCAATGGCCTTGAGGGTATCCGTACTCAGGTAAGTCCTTGCCTTATGAAGGGATTTTTCCAGAAAGAGACTGCGGGTAAGTTCGTACTTCCTGCGGTTTTGACCAAGAAAGGACCGTATGCTTCGGGCGTCTTCTCCGAAGCAGTCTGCCGCAGAAGCTATGAAGTCTTCTGTATCCGCCGGGCAACTGAACCGGGTTCCGTCCTCCCAGAAGTAATTGCATATGATGTCCTTTTGCCTGTAGCGGTAGTAGTCTCTGGGATTCTTGTCATGGAGTTCGAAGAGCTCATCCACAAAGTGCGGCATGGTGAACAGTGAAGGTCCCATATCGAACCGGTACGGCCCGAATTCACGACTGTGCAACTTGCCACCAGGCACCTTACCGGATTCGAAAACAACGACCTCGTATCCCTTTGATCGCAGACGAATGGCCGTAGATAAGCCCCCGATTCCGGCACCGATTACGACGGCCCGGGGCATCTTATTTCCTGAAGTATTTCCGGGGGACGATCAGCATACCGAAACACTCTCCGTCTTCCTTGCCCAGGTGCTTGTGATGTATTTTATGGGCCCTCCTCACTCCGCGTGCATACCAATTGTTGGCATTTCGGAACATCTTGAAACGTTGGTGGATAAAAATGTCGTGTACCGTAAAATACGCGATACCGTAGGCGAGTATACCGAAGCCGATCGGAATCCCGTACCAGAAATCGGTATTGTCCCCTACCATGATCAGTGTCATGCTCACCACGGCGTAGAAGATGAAGAACCGGTCGTTTCGCTCAAACCAGTTGTCGTGGTCCTTGCGGTGGTGGTCCTTGTGCCAGGACCACAGGAATCCATGCATGACGTATTTATGGGTAAACCAGGCCATGAATTCCATGATAAAGAAGGTAGTAATGAAGATCAGTATCCAGATCAGGGTATTCATATTAAACGCGTTGAAATCTGCAATTTAAATAGGAGGTGGCCAAAAGGCCAACTTTTTCGTAATTCGGTACCCGTATACGGGTGTTTTTGATCTCAAGCGAGGGTGTGTTTCTCAGCTTCTCCAACAACCGGCGGTAGTAGCGATAGGCGGTATACACGCCAAATCGAGAAGTGGCCGGCAGCTTGCGTATGCCTTCATAGCCCTTGGCAAAGTCGTTCTCGATTTCCCTAATGATCTGCTGCTTGCTCGCTTCGTCCAGTTCGAGCAGATTGGTATTCGGAAAATAGCTCCGTTCCAGGGTTTCGTAGTCGGCCTTCAGATCCCTGAGGAAATTGACCTTTTGAAAGGCCGAGCCGAGTGCCATGGCCGATTCCCGCAGGTTGTTGTATTGTTCTTTATCGCCCTGAACGAATACGCACAGACACATCAGTCCCACCACGTCTGCGGACCCATAGATGTACTCCTTGTATTCCTCCCGGGTCATGTAGACCTTTTTGGAAAGATCCATCTGCATGCTCTTCATAAACGCATCTACCAGATCCCTGGGGATGTCGTATTTATGATACGTATACTGGAAGGAGTTGAGTATGGGGTTCAGGCTTATTCTGTGATTCAGGGCATAGTTTAACTCGTCGTAGAACTTTTCGAAGAGTACTTCCTTGTCAAACTCGTGAAATGTATCCACGATTTCATCTGCAAAGCGCACAAAACCGTAAATGTTGTAAATGTGGCCCCGGATCGAGTTGTCCAACATGCGCGTGGCCATTGAAAAGGATGTACTGTACGATTGAGTAACTTTTTTACTACACGCATAAGAGACGTTATCAAAAATCTTTTTCATGACGTGGGATTTTTCTGTTCTATGAGGTCGGCAACCAGCTTACCGGATATCAAGGAGGGTGGAACACCCGGTCCGGGCACGGTCAATTGACCCGTAAAGTACAATTGGGATACCTTTTTGCTTTTCAGCCCCGGCCTCAGGAAGGCGGTTTGCCTCAGGGTATTGGCCATTCCGTAGGCATTTCCTTTGTAGGAATGGTACTCCGATATGAAATCAGAGACGCCGAAACTCTCTTTGAATATCACATGAGAGCTGAGGTCTACCCCGAGCCTGGCCTTCATTCGCTCCATGATCATCCCGAAATACTTTTCCCTTTTTTCGTCCGTGTCGCCTCCCAGTCCCGGGGCAACCGGTATCAGAAAGAAACCGGCTTCCATGCCTTCCGGAGCCATGGTCGGGTCGCTGACTGAGGGGAAATTGGCATAAAACAGCGGTTCTTTAGGCCATACGGCAGTTTCGTAGATTTCCGTGGCGTGCCTGCCAAAATCGGTGTCGAAAAACAAGTTGTGGTGCAGCACACCCTCCACCTTGCGGTCGAAACCTACATAAAACAACAGGGAGGAGGGGGCGAAGGTCCTTTTCTCCCAGTAGTTGCTGCTGAACTGTCGGTATCCGGCATCGAGCAGGGTCTCCGTATGGGCGTAGTCGGCCCCGCTCAGCACCACATCGGCATCTATCCGCTCACCATTGGCGAGTTGAATGCCTTGGGCCGTTTTTCCTTCCACAAAGATTTTCTTCACCTCGGCACCGGTTGTAAAGTTCACTCCCAGCTCCCGGGCCAGAGCCACCTGGGCCTTCACGATTTCGTACATGCCTCCCCTGGGATGCCAGGTGCCCAGGCCGAAGTCGGCATGATTCATAAAGCTGTAGAACGATGGGGTGTTCTGGGGTTTGGCTCCCAGGAATAAAACCGGAAACTCCAGGATGGACACCAGTCGGGGATCTTTGAATCGCTTGCGTATGTCCCGACTGATATTGGAAAAAAACTGATTAGCGCGCACGGCTGTCTCCGGTGTCACCAGCTCCAGAGGGCTGAGACCGGGCCTCCATACTACTTTGTCAATGGCGATCCTGTAGTTATCTCTGGCCTTTTGTACGAAAGACTTCAGGTGCCTGGAACTGCCAGGCTCTATACGTTCAAACTCTTCCTCTATGTCTTTCATGCTGGCGCCGATGGGGACGATATCGTTTTCGAAAACGACCTGATAACCCGGATCCAAACGATCGAGCTCGTAGTAATCGGAGACCTTTTTGCCAAAGGAATTAAAGAACCCCTCGAAGATGTCTGGCATCCAATACCAACTAGGCCCCATGTCGAAGGTGAAACCGTTCCGCTTTAACTGCCGTGCACGGCCTCCCAGGGTTGTATTTTTCTCGTAGACATGTACGCTATATCCCTTGTGTGCCAGGTGACAGGCCGCAGAAAGTGCGGAAAATCCAGAGCCTATGATGACGACCTTTTTCATGACCTTACAAGGCGGCAGCCAGTTGCTCTATGGAGCCAAACATCTTAACGTTATCGGATAATCGTTCGGGTCGTACAAACTGGGTCTGATAGCCCAGTAACCACAAATGGGAATTCCCGCTCTCGTTCAGGGTGCTGGTGAATTCCTCCACGTAATCGTTTACTTCGTCCTTGGTCGGAGTCACCGTGAAGTAGGATACAAAATGCAAATTATTGTAGTACTTGAGGAGGTCGGCCAAACTGTCTATAGGCATGGACTGGCCGAGGTAAATCGTCTTGTATCCTCTAAGGGCAATCTCGTAGTTGACGAACAACAGGCCGATTTCATGTATTTCGTTCTCCGGTAGGAAGAGGGCAAATACTTTGTCTTTCCTGCTGGGCTCAACCACCTGCAATTTTTCGGTCTGTATGAAGATTTTTTGTTTAATGAGATGAGTAATAAAGTGCTCGTGCGAAGGGCTGATGGTATCCGTCTGCCACAGCAGTCCGAGTTCATTCAAGAGCGGAACGAAGACGTCCGTAAACACTTCCCTGAAGCTTCTTTCGGCCAATAAACTGTTGTAGGTGTTAAAGAACTGGGCCGAATCGAAATTGACCATGGCCAGTTTAAAGGCGTTGATGGCGTGATTTTTCTCGCTGTTCTTGGCGATGATTTCGTGTACCATCACGGGGATCTCCGAATCGGGTATCCTGGCAATCTTGGAAATCTTGTGGCCGTTGTTGTACAACAGCGTTATATTCAGAAGCTTCTGCAGACTCTTGAGATCGTAGGTACGTATGTTTGTATCTGTTCTTTCCGGGCTGAGAAGGTTATAACGCTTTTCCCAGATCCTGATGGTGTGCGCCTTGATACCGGATAGGTTTTCAAGATCGCGAATACTGAAGTTTTTCTTTACACTGTTCATCTTTTTCTTCCAAGCGTTAAACAAAGTTACAATTATATAGTTTGCAAACTGTTAAAGCCGGAGTTAATTTTTAACAAACAAAGGGATTTGTGAACGATTACCGCGGATTCACAGAAGAAAAAAAGTGTAAAAAAGTGCCCACGACTGGATTCGAACCAGCACGTCCTTGCGAACACCACCCCCTCAAGATGGCGTGTCTACCAATTCCACCACGTGGGCATACTATAGGGTAGTACCTGCACCAACCACTGCTGTCCGTCTGATATCGGGCTTTCAAGCCGTAGAACCGGGACGACCACTTCAGGTTCAAATCCAACTGGTCTCATGAGACATTGCTATGGCTCAGACCCAGAGGTGAACGGTACAGTGATTGGGAATCATTTCAAAGAATAGAGCCCGGTAACGACCCCTTCAGGGCTCAGGGATTTTAAGTGACCTGACTGGGGCTCGAACCCAGGACCCTCTCCTTAAAAGGGAGATGCTCTGCCAACTGAGCTATCAGGTCTTATTTCGTTGAAACCGCGGCAGCACTGGAAAAAAAGCCGCCTAGGAATTCAGAAACGGGTGCAAATATACATTCGTTTATCCAGTTTACCACATAAATCCCATTATTTTTGTCCACCTCAAACGGGCAGTATCATATGGAGTATACGCATCCTTCCCTTTGGATCCTATGGGGCTACATGGGATCGGGTAAGTCCACGGTGGGCAGGCAACTCGCCCGGGAACTGGGGACGGAATTTACCGATCTGGACGAACAGATTGAGCAGGCCGAGGGCATGAGCATACCCGAGTTGTTTGACCGCAAGGGAGAGGTCTACTTCAGGAAAGCTGAGGCCAGGGAATTGCGAATACGGCTCGAAAACGTCCATGGGGAGAGTGTGTTTGCCACCGGAGGAGGTACGCCCTGCTACGGGAATAACCTGGCAGAAATGAAGCGGGCAACTGGGCGTATTTTTTACCTCAAATATTCGCCCTCTGAACTGGCCGACAGACTGAGGCTAGAGAGCGATACGCGTCCCCTGATCCGGGAACTCACCGGGGACGATCTGGTCGAATACATCGCCAAGCACCTCTTCGAAAGACAGGTCTTCTACAATCAGGCCCATCACATAGTACACGCCGGACAGAAATCGATCGGAGAACTCACCGAAGAAATTCGAAGACTCGGTTCCGGAAAATAGGGTTACTCCTCCAGAAAGACCGCATCGCTGTTTTTGCGAAACCGCACGCGAACGTGTTCATTCAGGCTGGTAGAAAGTGAAATGCCTTTGTAGTCAGCCTTTACCGGATACCTCTTGTGATTGCGGTTGACCAGGACGGCAGTCTTGAGCTTTTTCAGCGGGGTCTTCAGGAAGTGGGCTACCCCGTACATCAGGGTCGTTCCCGAATTCAGCACTACATCCACCACGACTACACATCGATTGCGGTAAACCTCCTCGGTTACATCGGTGCGGATTGGCGATGAAATGGGGTCTTCCTTGTCCATGAAGATCTTGGCCCTCACGATTTCAGCCTGAGTGATCTCCTCCAGTATATCCGCCAATCGCCCCGCAAATACCGAACCTCCACCCTCTATACCGGCCACTACGATCCGATCTTCGTCTGAAAACGTTTCGTAGATCTGGTATGCGATTCGACGGATCTTGAATTGAATCTCCTGATGCTCCAAGATTTTATTGCTCATAGCGGTTTTATTGTTCGGCCGACTCCGGGTCCTCCGGTTTCATGTAATCATCCAGCTCTCTTCGATCCTTTTTCGTGGGCCTTCCGGTACCCTTTTCCCTGTAGTAGGCCTTGGCCAAGGCAGTAAATTCTCCACGGGAGAATTCCTCCGGGGGCGTGAGGTCCTTGCGAAACTGATCGACGATCTTCGCGGCCACCCGGGCCGGGGGAATGTCCAGCACTTCGAAAAGGTAGTTGACCTGGCTCTTGCGATAGACGACCACATCCCCAGGGTAGACCTCCCGGCTGGATTTGACTACCTGTTCGTTGACCCGGACGTGTCCTTTTTTGCAGGCCTCCGTCGCTATGTTCCTGCTCTTGGCGTATCGGGTGCACCATAGGTACTTATCGACCCTCATTCGAAACCTCTTAATTAAGAGATAAAAATAACGAAAATTGTATCTTCGTGGCCTTCAATACGGAGTTTGATGAAACGTTTCCTTTCCCCTGTTTTCCTATTACTACTGGCTTTTCTGGTTTCCTGCGGGGACGACGACAATTCCGTTCCGCCTCCCCGGCGGCTCGCCGATCAGGTCGTGGACGACCATGAAACCCTGAGAGAATGGCTTTCGAGTCATTACTACAACTACGAGGAATTCCAGAATCCTCCTGCAGGTTTTGATTACCGCATCGTAGTGGATTCTATCGATGATGACAACAGCGATAAAATACCGCTCATCGAACAGGTAGATTCGGCCACGGTTCTGATTTCAAGTACCCAGTTCAATTTGCCCGGAAATGAAGAGGAGATACCTCATACCTATTATTACCTGATCGCGCGTGAAGGGGTGGGATCGAGCCCGACCGTAGCGGACTCCGTATTTGTCAGGTACGAGGGCAGCCTGCTCGACGGACAGGTTTTCGACGGTTCAACCAGCACACCCATCTGGTTCGATGCCTCCAGGATTCAGGCGCCATTGCAGGGTTTCCGAGGATTTGCAGAGGCCATGGTGCATCTCCGATCTGGAGGCTCTCCCATTGTGAATTCGGACGGATCTTTTTCCGTGGAAGACTTCGGTATAGGCATGGTTCTTCTTCCATCGGGGCTCGCCGGCTTCAACAACGTGAGTGGAATTATACCGCCCTATACTCCCCTGAGATTCGATATCGACTTGTTTACTTTCCGGCAGACGGATCACGACGGTGACGGAATCCCCTCCATGATGGAGGATACCAACGGAAACGGATACCTGTACGATGATAATACCGATCTGGCCGAGGAACAAGCCATACGTACCCTGCAGATCGTTGATTTCCTGGATGGGGACGATGACGGGGACGGCACGCTGACACGGGACGAAATCAATCTGGATGCCGAGGGCAACCTTGTCTTGCCCTTCCCGGATTCCGATGGCGATGGCATACCGGATTATTTGGATGCAGATTCCTAAGCGCAGGCGGATATATATGAGCGGGCCGGATTTCAGTAAG
>CAZKAP010000010.1:25972-69953 GCA_964550895.1 uncultured Flavobacteriaceae bacterium | reverse complement strand
GCGAGTTTCTGCAACAGTGGACCGCGCACGGAGCCAGCCTCAGGGCAGGATACGATTTGCCGTACCGGCGTTTTATTGTCATTGCGCTGGATCAATCGGGCAATGCCGCCTCGGGTTGCTCCATAGATGCATCCGTGCGTTTTATACAGGAGCTGGAACGGCAGTTCGACCTGGTGCTGCTGGATCGCATGAACGTCACCTACAAGCAGGGCGAATACCTGGCCCATAAGTCCCTGGAAGACTTCCGCAAGATGGCCGCCGATCGGGCCGTATCGCCCACTACTGTAGTCTTTAACAACCTGGTAACCAACAAAGGGGAGTACCTGGAAAACTGGGAAGTTTCTGCCCTGGAGAGCTGGCACGCCCGTTTCTTCTGATACCGGGTACTACCTCAGAGGCCAGCTTTGTGAGGGTACTACAATAATTGGGATGTTGTGTGGTTAGCATTAGAGGATGAGGAATTTTTACCTGCTTTTGTTTTTCGTTTTGTGTACCCTGGGCGCAAGAGCCCAGAGGCATCCCCTGGTCGCCGCCGACAGCCTGGGGCAGGCCCTGTGGGTGCAGAGCCTGCTCCCTGATTTGTCGCTCGAGCAGAAGGTTGGCCAACTGTTTATGATACAGGTTCCCAGCGGAGCCAGTGAGGCGCGCCTCGGCGAGATCGAGAATTGGGTCGCCGAGGGAAAAATAGGGGGACTGATATTTTCAAAGGCCGAACCGCAGCGCGTTCGGGAACTGATCGTCCGATTCCAGAAGGCGGCAAACATACCTTTGCTTATTGCCATCGATGCCGAATGGGGGTTGGCGATGAGGCTTACGGGAACCACCTCCTATCCGTGGAATATGGCCCTGGGCGCCGTACGGGATACCAGTCTGATCTATGAGATGGGTGCCCAGATCGGCAGGCAGTGCCGTGCCATGGGGATTCACCTGAATTTCGCCCCCGTCGTAGATATCAACACCAATCCGGCCAACCCCATCATAGGTAACCGCTCCTTCGGAGAGAATCCCCGTGCCGTGACCCGGAGCGCGGCTTCCCTGATGTCGGGTATGCAGTCGGAGGGCCTGCTGACTAGCCTGAAGCACTTTCCCGGACACGGGGATACGTCCAAGGATTCCCATAAGGAATTGCCGTATGTTTCTGCGGACCGCAAGCGATTGGATTCGGTGGAACTCTATCCCTACAGGGCCCTGATCGAACGGGGAGTATCCTCGGTTATGGTGGCCCATCTGGGTATACCCGCACTCGAGTCCCGGCCCGGTTTTCCCTCTTCCCTTTCCAGGAAGGTGATCGACGGCCTGCTCCTGGGCGAACTCGGGTTCAAGGGTCTGGTGATCACCGATGCGCTCAATATGAAGGCCGCTGCCAATTTCGCCCGCGAGGGGGACGTGGAGCTCGAGGCTTTCCTGGCCGGTAACGATATACTGCTGATGCCCGAGGATGCCGTACGCGCCCACCGCAGGATCGTGGAAGCGGCACGGGCCAACGAACTCAGCGACCTCAGGCTGACCACTTCGGTGCAGAAGATCCTGATGGCCAAGGCGAGGGCAGGGCTGAACCAGGACCTGGCCTCCTTTACCTTTACCAGCGACAGCCCAGCCGAACTCGACCTGCCCGAATACGAAGTGCTTAACGAGCGGCTCGTAGAATCCAGCCTGACCCTGGTCAGGGACCCGCTATCCCTGGTGCCCGTGCGTGCCCTGGAACGGAGCCAGGTCGCCTATGTGGGAATCGGGGACCGCAGCGGTCGCATTTTCCAGGAACGGTTGCAGAACTACACGGAGGTAACGGCCCTCGATGCGGAGGACCTGAGAGGGAATACCGCAATGCTGGATGCGTACAATACCATTATAGTGGGGTATCATACGGATTCCCGCTCGCCTTATGCACCCTACACCTTCCGACCCAAAGACCTCCAGCTGCTTAAGGCGATAGCCGGACACAAGGGCAGCAACACCTTACTGGTTTCCTTCGCCTCGCCCTATGCCCTGGCGGATGTGCAGTTTATGGAGGGGCTCGATGCCATACTCTGCGCCTATCAGAATTCGGAACTGGCCCAGGCCAAGGCCGCCGAAGCCGTTTTCGGGGCTATCGAAATCACGGGCCGCTTACCGGTAAGCATCTATCAGGGAGAACCGGCCGGAACGGGCCTGAGCCGCAGCGCCCTGAGGCGTCTGGGATTCAGTCTACCGGAACGGGTGGGTATGGACAGCCGTAAACTTAGCCGGGTGGATACCCTGGTACAGCACGGGCTCGATTCGGCCATGTTCCCCGGGGCCCAGGTCCTGGTGGCGCGTAAGGGTAAGGTCATATACAATCGGGCATTCGGCAGCTATACCTATGTGGGGGAACGCAGGGTAGGAAAGGACGACCTCTACGACCTGGCATCCCTGACCAAGATACTGGCCACCCTTCCCATATTGATGAAGATGGAAGAAGAAGGGAAGATCGACCTGAACGATCATTTCGATGATCTTTTGACCGAATTCCGCGCCTCGGATCTGCGTAAGGTTACGGTTCTGAGGGCCCTGGCGCATTATGGGGGACTGCCCGCCTGGATTCCGTTCTATGCCAACACCCTGGACCGCAAAAAACGGCCTTCCCGTAAGTTGTACCGTTATGAACCCGCCGAAGGTTTTAGCATACGGGTCAATGAAAACCTGTACCTGATGGATTCCTACCCGGACAGCATGTATACCCGAATTGCCGATCAGGACCTGAAATCCAACCGCTACCGGTATAGCGATGTAGGCTACTATGTCTTTAAGAAATACATTGAACAGACCTACGGTATCCCGCTCGACCGCCTGGCCGATTCTCTGCTGTACCGCCCGCTGGGGGCTAGCCACACCTTGTTCAACCCGCTGGCCCGGGTACCCCGTGAGCGGATCGTACCCACGGAAGAGGACAGTTATTTCCGGTACAGCCGGATACAGGGTTACGTAAACGATAAGGGGGCCGCCATGCTCGGGGGTGTAGGGGGCCATGCCGGATTATTCAGCAATGCCCTGGATGTGGCCAAGATCATGCAGATGTACCTGCAGGGCGGCTACTACGGTGGAAAGACCTATTTGAATTCCCGTACCATCAACAAGTTCAATACCTGCTATTTCTGCGATAAGAACGTACGCAGGGGAGTGGGATTCGATAAGCCCCAGCTCAAAGACCGGGGGCCGACCTGCGGTTGCGTTTCGCGCAAGAGCTTCGGCCATAGCGGCTTCACGGGAACCTACACCTGGGCCGACCCCGAAGAGGAAATCGTGTACGTGTTTCTTTCCAACCGGACCTACCCCTCGGCCCGGAACAATCTGCTGATCACCACGGAGCTTCGGACCCGCATTCAGCAGGTCATCTACGATTCGCTCATGGAATAGCGGACGCCCCATTTGGAAAAAATCCGTTAGTTTTAACAGGCTGATTCGACCATTGGGCAGCAGCCGTTAATTGCATTTTATGAAAGTAGCCATCGTGTGTTACCCCACATTCGGGGGAAGCGGTGTAGTGGCCACCGAACTTGGTATCGCGCTAGCGGACCGGGGACACGAGGTTCACTTTGTCACCTATAAGCAGCCCGTGCGCCTGGAACACCTCAGTGCGCGTATCTTCTACCACGAGGTGCACGTTCCGGATTATCCGCTTTTCCATTACCAGCCCTACGAACTGGCCCTGTCCAGTAAGCTGGTGGATACCATCAAGCTCTACGGGATCGAATTGCTACATGTACACTATGCCATTCCTCACGCCTATGCGGGGTACATGGCCAAGAAGATGCTGAAAGAAGAGAATATTTACATCCCGATGATCACCACCCTTCACGGGACGGACATCACCCTGGTAGGCAAACATCCCTTTTACAAATCGGCCGTTACCTTCAGCATCAACAAATCGGATGTGGTTACCTCCGTTTCGGAAAGCCTGAAGAAGCAGACCCTGGAGACCTTCGATGTGGAAGTGGACATCGATGTGGTACCCAACTTTATCGATATGAGTAAATACAGGGATAAGCCGACGGACTGTGAGCGCAGTATGATGGCAGAGGACCACGAATTCATCATATCCCACATCAGTAATTTCCGAAAAGTGAAGCGCATACCCGATGTGATTCGCGTATTCGAGCGGGTGGTTCGGGATGTACCTGCCAAGCTGATCATGGTAGGGGAGGGCCCCGAGCGCATCGCGGCGGAGCGCCTCTGCCGGGAACTGGGCATAGACGGAAGGGTTCTCTTTTTGGGGAAGAGCAACCAGATCAATAAAATTCTCTGCTTCTCGGATCTGTTCCTGCTCCCCTCGGAAACCGAGAGTTTCGGACTGGCGGCCCTGGAGGCCATGATGAACGAAACGGCCATCATTTCTACCAATGCCGGAGGCATACCCGAAGTAAACGTCCAGGATAAGACCGGTTACCTCAGTGAGGTGGGTGATGTGGAGGACATGGCACGTAACGCCCTCAGCCTGCTTAAGGATGTCGAAAAGCTCGAGCGCTTTAAGAAACAGGCCCTTGAGGTTGCCATTACCTTCGATCTCCCCAACATAGTCCCGCAATACGAGCGCATCTACCAGAAGGCGTACGATCGCCGGTTCAAGAACGCCTATTAGTCGGGCTTTCCGCGGACATACACCTGGGTGACGACCCCTCGAAAACGACTTTTGAACGATTAAAAATGCGTCCTAACCCAATTCTGACGCATATTGTAAACGTTGCCCTACTTTTACGCTGTCCCAAATTTTACAGACATGAGATTTTTAACCTTAGTGCTGGTCTTCAGCCTGTTAGGACAGTTGAATGGCAAGCTACACGCACAGGAGCTCGGAGCTCCGGGAGTCACCTACTCCAACGAAAAGAACCCTATTGGCACCGCAAGCAATACCGATGCCTTCTACCCCTACAAGGATCCGGTCTGGTTCCTGAGTATCGGCTGGAACATCGTGGATGATGACGGTTCCGAACTGAGCCGGTTCAGCGATCTCTTCGATAACTGGAACATCACCCCTTATCCATCACGCGTAGCCGTGGGCCGGGAATTCGGAAACGGTCTGGGAATCATGGCCGTGGGTGCGTACAACCGCTACACGGAAGGTACGATCATCGACAGCAGCCCGATCGCTACGACCACGGATTATTTCTCCCTGGATGGTTTTGTGATCTACGATATGAATGAGGCCTTCGGCGAGACCGGATTCTGGGATCCCTACGCCGGCGCAGGTTTGGGAGTTTCCCACGTCAATAACCGTACAGCAACAACGGGTAACTTCATGATCGGTTCGCGATTCTGGCTGAGCGATAAGTGGGGTATCGACCTGAGCTCCACCGCTAAATTCGCTCTGGAACTTCAGACCTCAAACCACCTGCAGCATAGCTTTGGAGTGATCTTCCGCTGGGGAGAAAAGAAATCGAATATACCCGTGGAGGCAACTACCGAAGTGGCCGGTGCAGTTTACTCCGCTGAAACGGATCAGGTGATCATCAACAACGAAGTAGTAATTCAGCCTGTAGTCACCGAGGCTTCCGTTCCCATGCCTGAGGTGCTTTCTCTGCCCTACGAGCGCATACATTTTGCCTTCGACTCCAGCCGGCTCGAGTCCGAATCCCTGGGCCGTCTGCGAGCCCTGGCCTCCTTTGCCAAGGACCACCAAGGCGTCACCCTGGTACTCAGAGCTCATACCGATACACGCGGCAGCAGTGCCTACAACCAGCTCCTCTCGGAAAGGCGATTAAAATCCGTGCTCACGTTCCTGTCCTCCGAAGGCATTGAGACCTCAGACTGGGATGTTCGTGCCATGGGTGAGGATCAGCCACTGATCTCCTGCGAAACCTGCAGCAAAAGCCAGCACGCCATGAACCGGCGCGTGGACTTCCGTATCGAATAAGAATTGAAGTAGAAGTGGGATAGAAAGCCCGCGGGAATAGCCCTATAGATAGGGGTTGTTCTCCGCGGGTTTTTTGTTTTCAAACAATGGCAAGAAAATTTTATCGTGAAAACGAGTGCACTGGACCTTAATTAAGATCAGGCAAGCCCGGATATACTATATTTAGCCCGGTAATAAAATTATCTCGCTTTACTTAATATTCAGCAGCATGCTCATTTCCCATCGAAAGAAATTCGTTTTCGTTCACATATACAAGACGGCGGGAACCTCAATCACCGATTTGTTCCTTCCCTATGCCCGGCTCCGGGATCGGCTTGTTTTCAGGTTTTTGCCCACGCGTCTGGCCGCTTCCCTGATCATCCGGATTATGGGTTGGTACGACGATGGGCACAAGCAATTTACAGGAGTTCATAAGCACGCCCCGGCCATAGATATTAAGAGGTATATGGGGGCAAAGAAGTTCGACCGATACTACAGCTTCGTGTTTGTGAGAAATCCTTTCGACCTGATGGTTAGCTTGTATTTCTACATCCGACAGAACGCGGCTCATAAAGACCATAAAATACTTCAGGAAATGGAATTCACAGACTTTGTGAGGTGGGAAATTAAAAGGAAACCAAGACTCCAATATGACTTTATTTCCGATCCCGAATCAGGAGAAATCATCGTAAACTACATCGGATACTTCGAACGTATTAATGAGGACCTGGAGTTTCTGAAGAATAAGTTTGGTATTCAAAAAGCAGGCGATGTAAAGCATAAGAATCCATCCAGTCAGCGCGATAAAAAGGACTATAGATCCTATTATACTGATGAGGCCAGGGAATTGGTCGCATCCTACTTCCGCAAGGATCTGGATGAGCTCGGCTACCATTTTGATGGAATAATACAATGATGGATTCTGTAACAAGCAGGATCCCTTTTACAATTCTTTCTCTACATGTAAACAAAGACCTTTGGTGCGATTTTTAATTGAATAATGCGGCATCCTGATAGCCTTTTGGCACTTAACTTCATGTACAGTAAAGTGTGGCAGTACCCAATTCGTCAATCACAACCTGCCACAAAAGCCGATTTGGAATAATAATATTTTGAAAAAAGAGTTTTCCAAACAGCAACCTTATTATCTAGAGTTTACGTTACTTCATTAAAAGTATAATCAATACCTCTGATCCTTAAAATCCAAAAAGATGTTAATATCACACCGAAAGAAGTTTGTTTTTATTCATATTTACAAAACTGCCGGGACATCCGTTCGTACCCTTTTCGCCCCCCACGCGAGACTAAGGGACAGGCTTGCTTTTCACTACCTGATTTCCAAAAAAATAATAGCCGTAATAGTGAGAGTAATGCGTTGGCATAATGGTAATTACAAACTATTCACCGGTGTTCACATGCATGCGCCTGCCATTGAGATCAAGGAGTTTATGGGTGCAAAGAGGTATAACCAGTACTTTAAATTCGCGTTCGTACGAAACCCTTTCGATCGAATGGTTAGTTTGTACACCTATATGAAACAAAAAAAAGCTCATATTGGCCATAAAACAGTCCGAGAAATGAGTTTTACCGAATTTGTGAAATGGGAATTAGCAAAAAAACCGTCCTGTCAATGGAAGTTTATAACTGATCCTGAAACTGGGGAAATATTAGTAAACTATATAGGGTATTTTGAAAGTCTTAATGAAGACATCGATTTTATAAAGAATAAGCTGAACATACGAGACAAGTCTGGCCTTATGCATTTAAACCCCTCAAAAAAGAAAAATAAGGATTACCGCAGCTATTACACCGAGGAGACCAAAAAATTGGTTGCGGACTACTTCAAAAAGGATCTGGATGAGCTCGGCTACGATTTTGATGGAATAAAACAAAAACGGATCCTGTAACAAGCAAGACCCGTTCTCTTTTTTCTATACGACCATACCGGCCGCCACCGTCTCATTGGTGGACTCGTTGATCAGGATCAGGCTGCCCGTGGCCCGGTTTTCCCGGTATGGGTCGATCATCAGGGGCTTGGTCGTTCTGAGCTTTACCTTCGCAATTTCGTTCATCGCGAGTCCCTTATCCTCCGTATTTCGTTCCAGGGTATTGATGTCGATCTTGTAAACAAACTCCTTGATCATGGCCTTTTGCTCGTTGGTCGTATGCCGGACGAGGTATTTGGCACCGGGCTGCATGGGTGTGCTGTTCAACCAGCACAGCATGATTTCCAGGTCCTGGGTAGGTTCGGGTTTGTTGTTGGATCGTACGATCATGTCGCCGCGGGAAATATCGATATCGTCCTCGAGCAGCACGGTTACCGACATGGGTGCATAGGCCTCCGTGAGGGACTCATTGGCCAGTTCTACCCTCTTTACACGGGATGTAAAGCCCGAAGGCATAATCGTAACCTCGTCTCCTTCCCGTATAATACCACTAGCGAGTCTACCGGCATAACCGCGGTAGTCTCTGTGTTCCTCGCTTTGTGGACGGATTACCGTTTGCACCGGGAATCGGAGGTCCACTTTATTGACATCGGAGCTGATGTGCATGGTCTCCAGAGTATGAAGCAATGGTGCCCCCTGATACCAGTCCATGTTCTCCGAGCGGTTGACCACATTGTCTCCCAAGAGTGCACTGATGGGTATAAAGCGCACGTCCTTGACCAGGAGTTTGGACGAAAACTCTTCGAATTGTGCTATTACCTGGTCATAGACTTCTTCCTTGAAGTCCACCAGGTCCATCTTGTTGATGCAGACGATGATATGGGGTATCTGCAGCAGTGAAGCAATGAAGGAGTGCCTTTTGGTCTGTTCGATTACTCCGTGCCGGGCATCGACCAGGATCAGGGCAGCATTGGCCGTAGACGCACCGGTGACCATGTTTCGGGTGTACTGTACGTGCCCGGGGGTGTCGGCGATGATGAATTTCCTTTTGGGGGTGGTGAAGTACCGGTAGGCGACGTCTATGGTTATTCCCTGCTCCCTTTCGTCCCTTAAGCCGTCGGTAAACAGGGCGAGGTCCACCCCTTCATGTCCCTTCTTGCGGCTGGTGTTCTCCACCGCTTCCAGCTGATCCTCGAATATGGACTTCGAATCGTACAGGAGCCTGCCGATAAGTGTACTTTTTCCATCATCCACGCTCCCTGCCGTGGTAAAACGCAATAACTGGTTGTTATCTATCATCTCAGTTGCCTTAGTATTTTAAAAATATCCCTGCTTTTTACGGTCTTCCATGGCCGTTTCCGAACGCTTATCGTCGCTTCGGTTGCCCCGCTCGGTATGCCGCATGGCCGACACCTCCTGTATAACCTTCTCCAGGGTGTCCGCATCGGATTCGATTCCCCCGGTGATGGTAATATCCCCCAGGGTACGGAAACGCACCTTTTTGGTTACGATTTCCTCCCCTTCCCGCAGCTCGAGGAATTCGGAATAGGGTATCCAGGAATCATTCCTCCAGACCACCTGACGCTCGTGGGCCAGGTAAAGTGAAGGTATGCCGATGTTTTCCCGGGCGATGTAGTTCCATACATCCAGTTCGGTCCAGTTGCTTATGGGAAATGCCCGGAAGTGTTCGCCCTGGAAGTGCTTGCCGTTAAAGAGGTTCCAGAGTTCGGGCCGCTGGTTCTTGGGGTCCCATTGCCCGAAGTCGTCCCGGTGAGAAAAAAAGCGCTCCTTGGCCCGGGCTTTTTCTTCGTCCCTGCGTCCGCCACCAATGGCGCAATCTACCTTGTTGGACTCAATGGCATCCAGCAGGGTGGTGATCTGAAGGGCATTTCGCGTGGCATTCTTTCCCTTTTCCTCGGCTACGCGTCCCTGATCGATGGACTCCTGTACGGATCCCACGATGAGTTGTGCGCCCATCTCGGCGATCAGGTTGTCCCGAAACTGTATGGTTTCCGGAAAGTTATGCCCGGTATCCACATGCATCAGGGCAAAAGGGATCTTGGCGGGTGCGAATGCCTTTCGGGCCAGGTGGGTTACTACGATGGAATCTTTACCTCCTGAGAAGAGGATCACCGGATTCTGGAATTGCGACCAGACTTCCCTGAGGACAAAAATCCCTTCGGCTTCCAGTTCGTCCAGGTAGTTGAGAAAGTATTTCTTCATGGGCTTGGTATTGGTTTCCGTTTTTGTGGAGAGGAGATCAGGATATACGCTGCATAAAAACCATCAGTTCCTCGTAAACTTTATTCACTGCTTCTTCAAAAGTAAGGGATTCGGTCAGTTCTACGTTGGGATTCACGGGTGCCTCGTAAGGAGCCGATATCCCGGTAAGGTTCTTGATCTCGCCGGCCCGGGCCTTGGCATAGAGCCCTTTCACATCGCGCTTTTCGCACTCCTCCAGACTGGTGTTGACAAATACCTCGAAATAACGCCCGGGGGTTACGGTTTCCCTGACAAATGAACGGTCTTTCACGTAAGGGGCGACGAAAGCCGCGATCACGACCAGGCCGGCATCCACGAAGAGCTTCGATACTTCGGCTATACGGCGGATGTTTTCCGACCGGTCCTCGGGACTGAAGCTGAGATCCTTATTGATACCGGAGCGCACATTGTCTCCGTCCAGTACATAGGTGCGATAGCCTTTACTGAACAGCAACTGCTCGAGCCCATTGGCGATAGTGGACTTACCGCTGCCCGAAAGCCCGGTGAAAAAAATCAACAGTGACTTCTGTCCGAGTGCGTCTTCCCGCTCCGAGCGGTTAATCTTGTAATTGTGTTTTACGATGTGCTTTTCCATTTGCGGGCGCGTATGCGTTTATCCAATCCGAAATTTATCTTATACCACAGGCGTTCGTGGAGGTAGTACAATACCATTTTTGTGATCACCTCTGCTGCACCAATTTTCAGTCCGGTGAAGGGGTTTCCTGTGAACAACCAGGACAGCAGTATGGTGTCCGTAGTTCCTATGACCCTCCAGGTAATGGTCTTGATAATATGTCGCTTCTGGCTGTTTTCCATGAAGACCTTAATCCACAGGCGTTCGTGCAGGTAATACAGTACCATCTTGGTGATGGACTCTGAAAAACCAATCTGCAAGCCTATGGTGGGATCCCCGGATATCAGCCAGGATAAGACGATGGTGTCCAGGGTGCCGATGACCCTCCAGGTAATGGTCTTGGCGATATGCCTTTTATGTTTAATGCGACTCAGCACCATCTAGCGAACCAGGAAATGTCCGTTCCGTAAATTCTCCCGGTTGTAGAGCAGGGGAGCACCGGTTTCCCGGTCGATCACATTCAGTCCTACGGCCTCGCATATGGCCTGACCCGCAGCGGTGTCCCATTCCATGGTAGGCGCATAGCGGGGATAGAGATCGGCCGAACCTTCGGCGACCAGGCAGAACTTCAGGGAGCTTCCTTTGGAGACGATTTCGACTTCTTTATATCGAGATTGCAATTCATTGATGAAGTCCTGGGTCTCCTGATTCATGTGTGAACGGCTCCCTACTACACGAATCGTATCGGGATTGGGGGGGGCGGGTCGGAGTTCAGTGGCCTGTTCCAGCATTTCCATGGAGAACCGGTGTTCGGAGTCCAGCTGAAGTTTCAGACTTTTCTTCTCTAGTCCCAGACCGATATAGAGTTCCCGGCTTACTGGCACATAAATGACCCCGAATTCCGGGCGCTGATTTTGGATCAGTGCGATGTTGACGGTGAACTCGCCGTTGCGTTTGATAAACTCCTTAGTACCATCCAGGGGATCGACCATCCACAACCGTTGCCAGCCGGAGCGTTCCGCGTAGGGCACTTCCTTGTTCTCTTCACTGATCACCGGGATATCCATGGAGTTCAGATACTGCATGATCACCCGATTGGACGCCAGGTCCGCTTCGGTCAGCGGAGAGGAATCTTCTTTGGATTGGGTTTCGAATTCGGTCCTCTGGTAGACTTCCAATATGGCTTTTCCCGCGTCTATGGCAGCCTTAACTGCTGTAGCATAATGGCTTTCCAGTTTCATTCGTCTTCAATTTCAGCCGAAAATTAGGACTTTCCATAGCAATAGAAAACATTGTTTTGTCTAAAGGGGTTAAATTGATGTCTAGGTCGTCAGGAACGTCTTTAAATGGAGACGAAGGTATGCCAAAGCGTTTTTTAGTGTGGTATGTACCGCGCTCATCATGAGGGCTCATTGTTCGAAACTTCGGGAAAGCTGTGGAATGCCGTGCCCGGGTTATATGAAATCCTTTTTTACTTTCGTTAGGGGAATAACCTAATGCATAATTGAGGAATCACATGAATGTCCTGATAACCTCGGCCGGGAGAAGGGTTTCACTGGTACGCGCCTTTATGGCAGAGTTGAACAAACTCGACTTCCGGGCCAGGGTCTTCGCAGCCGATATGAACCCAGTAGAATCCTCGGCCTGCCATGCCGCGGCCGCCTTCTTTAAGGTGCCCCGCCTGAGCCAGCCCGACTACTTCGACCAGCTGGAGCGCATCTGCCTGGATAACGATATTAAACTGGTAGTTCCTACAATTGATACCGAACTCCTGACCATGGCCCAGCAGAAAGAACGGTTTCGGGAAAAGGGCATTCAGCTACTGGTAGCCGATGAAAGTTTTGTGCTCAAATGCCGGGACAAGCGCCGGATACACGAGTTTTTCGAGGAGAAAGGCGTACAGGTGGCCCGAGAGTATGCCAAAGACAATTACCGGCTCCCGCTTTTCATCAAGCCCCTGGACGGCAGCCGCAGTGTGGACACTTATATTATCAGGGAAGAGTCGGAACTTACGGATTACCACTTCCAGAACGAGAAACTAATGTTTCTGGAATATCTGGATCATAGCGCATTCGAAGAGTTTACCTGCGATATGTACTACGACCGCTTCAACCGCCTGAAGTGCATCGTTCCCCGCAAGCGCATATTCGTGCGAGACGGGGAGGTGAACAAAGGCCTGACGGTACGAAATCAGATTATACCCTATCTGCAGGAGCGTATGAGTACCGTCCAGGGAGCCGTGGGCTGTCTGACGGCCCAGTTCTTCATGCACAAAGAAAACGGCAGCATCTATGGTATAGAAATCAACCCCCGATTCGGGGGCGGATTCCCGCTGTCGTACCTGGCCGGGGCGAATTTCCCGAAGTGGCTGATGGAGGAATACTTTTTGGGAAGGACGATAGAGGACCAATTCGATTGCTGGGAATCCGACCTGCTTATGCTGCGTTACGATCATGAAATCCTCGTGCATGGATATACCCATAAATAATCGATCGGTCGTTTGCTTTGACCTCGACGATACCCTCTACAACGAGCTGGATTACCTGAAATCCGCCTATTGGGAGCTTGCTGGCTTACTGGAACCCAAGAATCCTCAGGGACTGTATGCCCGGATGATTTCCCTGTATCGATCCCGTCAGAATGTGTTTGAATTCCTTACCGACAGTTATACCATCACCAAGGTGGAACTGCTTCATAAATACCGTTACCACGACCCGGATATCGAACTCCTGCCGGGGGCCTACAATGTATTATTGCAGATCAAGGATGCGGGAGGATACCTGAGTATACTCACCGACGGGCGCTCCCAGAGCCAGCGCAATAAGGTCATGGCCCTGGGAATCTACGACCTGATCGATCAGCTCCTGATTTCGGAAGAACTCGGAACCGAGAAGCCGAACGAAGCCAATTATATTGCGGTGGAAGCGGAGTTCCCGGGCTGCAGTTATACTTATATAGCCGATAACTTCAAGAAGGATTTTATAGTCCCTAATGCCCGGGGCTGGAATAGTATAGCCTTAATCGACAACGGCAAGAACATCCATGTGAATGCCCATGAATACATGTCTTACGAAAAGCAGCAGCCCAAGGGCCTGATTCGTTCGTTTTCGGATTTGAGGGTTTTGCATTCGAAGGCTTGAAAACCTCAGTATACTTCTAAATTGGCTAGATCAGTTAGGTTGTCAATGCATGTTCAAGTTCTGAACATAAGTGATCTCCACAGTATCTGGAATTATTGAATATTTTGAAACTTCAAACTAGCCTTGAGTATAGCTTTTGACAAGTGTTCCACTACTGGACGGTTTTAAATTTTGGAGTATTTCATAGTCAGTGCCTTTTCATGTGGCATGTTTTACAGATAGAAACGAGCCATTGGATGGGTTCCCGGCCTATTCTTTTTGCGTATCGTTTGTGGTGTACCTGGGTTGCCTTTGCCCCACAATAGACACATTTCCAATTATCCCGTTTTAGGACAAGGTATCGTTTTCGGCGCCACGCATCTGATTTAAGGTACACATTGCGGTAATAATTTCGTCGTCTGCCACGTCTAAGCTCGAAAAGTGACCGTTTGGCTAACCAAACCATCCCTAGAATTATTAAAAGGAGAATAGCTTCCATCGTAACAGTTTTCGATGTTGGCAGGTTTTTGTAAACACTCCCCATCCTTTACTAATACCCACAATCCTCAGAATAATTTGTGTCTTGAGGGGGAGAACCCCATAAGCTAACGGCATCGTCTACATCGTCGACCTGAATACAACCATCTTCAATTAAAATTCGATCACTCAAAAATGGCGATGGCGCGGGAAAACTAAAACTTAGGTTTTGATTGTTGCCATTTCTGATATTTAGCCCTTTTAATCTTGTGTTTCCATCAATACCACTTGATAGAGATAAGGATTGGATGTTGTACACAGAGCTTAGATCCAAAATGGAATTGATTACTGTTGAGTGTAAACCAATAGTTTTAAGTTCTGGATTGTCACCAAATTTCATTTCGTTTATGGTTAAAAAACCAGAGCCCAAAGTTCTTAATCTTATATTATTGGAAAAGTCAAGGGTAGTCAAGAAGTCAGAATAACAATGAATATTGGAATCACCTCCTAAACTGATCTCTTCTAGTTTTGTGTTTTTTGACAAATCAAAAGTATTAAGATAAGGACTACATGAAATTACTAAGTTCACCAGATTTACATTATTAGAGATGTCTAGTTCCGTTATTCCAGTGCCTGATAATCTTAGGGTATGTAAATTTCTATTGGATCGAAGGTTTATGGATTGCTGCTCTATTTGACCTCCGAGTTCACTGACCCAAATTGATAAACTTTCAAGCATTAAATTACCCGAGAAATCAAAACCGATGTCTGATAAATTATCATCTAAGTTATCAAGCCTTTGGAACTCATAAATCGAGCAACGAAATTCAACAAGGCTTTCAAAATCACCTAGCCCTGTAAGATCTCTGATTTGATATGACGAGTTATTATGCGAGATACTTAAATTTAAAGACTGAACATCTAAAATATTTTCCGTCAGCACATAGTCATCGATCACATCGTCATATCCCTGATCTATTAAGTATTGCTCAAAAGCATCATCGGGCACATAAGTCACCTGACATCCATCTTCATTAACGGTTACCCCTGCTTCCGTACCGAGACATTGATCGATATTATCGGCCACGCCATCCCCGTCGGCATCGGCTATGGCAGTGGTGGTGGTATACTCCTGTGTAAATCCGGTATTCCTGGTTTCGTCTTCCACATAGATTTGCCAGTAGTAGGTAGTCTCCGGATTTAAGGGGAAGGGATTGTTTCCGCCTACGGTTTGCAGGTGTCGGGTCAGGAAGTTGTTTTCGATCTTAGTCGTGCCCACATAAACACCGGATGTGGTACCGAATCGGATGTATCCCTTACTTCCTTCGTTCAGGCTCCAGTCCACCCGAAAGGAGGTGGCTGTGATCTGATCGACGGTTAATCCGGTTACCGAAGGCGGGTTGGTATCGAGCTGACTGGCCGAACAACCTTCTTCGTTTACCGACTGTCCCTCGGTAGTATCGGGGCAGACGTCTTTATCGTCGGTGACCCCATCGTTATCGGCATCCCGTTGACTGGGGCCGCATCCAATACCGTTGGCGATGTCTTCTTCCGGGGTATTGGCACACTGATCTTCGTCATCGGTAACTCCGTCTCCATCGGTGTCTTTCTGACTGTCGGCACAACCATCCTCGTCCACTTCTTCCCCCTGTGGGGTATCGGGGCACTGATCGAGATCGTCGGTGATGGTATCTCCATCGGTATCGACCTGTGAGGCGGAACAACCGGTGTCGTCCACCTGTTCCCCATCCGGGGTATTGGCACACTGATCGGCATCGTCGTTTACCCCATCCCCGTCGGTATCCACCTGAGAGGCGGCACATCCGTTTTCGTCCACCTGGGCTCCATCTGGTGTATTCGGGCAGTTATCGGCATTATCATTGACCCCGTCCCCGTCAGAGTCTTTTTGGGAAGGGGAGCATCCGTTTTCATCGGCCTGTTCTCCGGAGGGGGTATCAGCGCATTGATCGATATCATCGGTGATGCCATCGCCATCGGTGTCCTTTTGGCTGTCGGCGCAGCCGTCCTCGTCCACTTCTTCGCCCTGGGGGGTATCGGCACACTGGTCGTCTTCATCGGCCACGCCATCCCCATCTGCATCGACAATGACTTCGCAACCCGTATTGTCTACTTCGGTACCGGGAGGGGTATTGGGGCACTGGTCCAGGTTATCGGTTACGCCGTCGTTATCGGAATCCAGGAGTTCGAATACGGCCGTAGCAGTGATATCGGAGTTCATGGTAATGGCAATGGGGTTGCTGGTACCGGATAGCCCACCGGACCAGTTCTTAAACCGATAGAACTCAGCGGCAGTGGCCCGAACAGTGATCTCCGAACCACTCTGATAGGTAGCCCGGGATGGGGTAGTGGACCCTCCATCGGAAGGAGAAACCGTTACCCTGAGATCGTATTCTATGATGGGATCCTCGGTGGTACAGGAGAAGAGAAAAACAAACAGGAAGGCAAGGGTGAGTGAGAGCCGTTTCATAGAGTGCTTGGTTTAGGTTGTTTGGAAGATACATTTTGTAAGAAAAAATTACAAAATCTGGATTATTAATAATCCTAATACCGTCCATAAAGCCCGAAACTAACCGATTATTCCGCGCTTTAAAATGATAATTGTCACCATTCTAAGTTGCTCTTGAACTGAAGGCCCATTGGGGTGACCACCTATTGATTGGCGAAGTTGTTTTAGCACGGTACACTAGCCTGTTAAAAGCCTCACCAACAAAGAGAACTGTGGTGGAAAGGAGAACCTTAATTATTTAGAGGAAATAACGACCACAATTTGTAAAATCGTCATTAAGAATAAGGGAGGGAATTCGGGTTAACGAACCTTTGAGGAATCAACTATATCAATAATTTCTTTTTCCCATTGATCCATTGGGAGTAACCAACAATACTTCTCATCCACGTACTCACGTGAATAGCCTTCAAAACCGAAAGGAGTTGTAAGAAACCGGATTTTATTCTCTAAATATGTCTTTATTTTAATTTTCACCCCACCTCCGGTCAAATCAGGGTTTAGATATAGTCCATCTGAAGCGTGCGGGAAGTCATTTCCTGGATACCTGCCATGTCCATAAATATCAGCGCCTGCTTTGTTGTATATTTCTGTACCAGAACCATATAGATAAAATTTCAGGTCGGGAATTGTTTCCTTAATCTGAGGGAATACGTGTTGAATAAAGTAGTCTATGGACTTTTTCTTATGGGTGTCTACGCCTCCAAAATAAACAAGATATTTTATGGGAAGTAACTCTTGATTGTTCTGATTATCAATGGGCTCAACACTTACCTGCCAAAGTTCACTTTTTCCTCTTCCAGTGATGGATTCATAAAACTGTTGATCCTCCTTACAGAGGAAAATGGGTATTATATTTCGATCGGAGAATATTTGAGCTTCTAATCTGGAGAAAGACTCCAGTATTTGCTTGTACTTTAGGTCAACGGGTAAACCTAATGTTTTCACCCGCTCCCGAATTCTATAAAAACAATTATGAAAGCGAATGTGTATCAATTTCTGAGGAAATGCATGGCGTAAAGCCCTGTATAATATAGTATCCCCACAAAAAATGTAATCAATGTTGTCCGTATTAACCCGTGGTAATTCAAATGCTAATAGTTCTGAGCTTGGTCGCGTTAAAAGAATATTATAAAACCGCTTCAGGCCTAAAGCATGTGGCCTTTTAATGATATGATCGTTGGGGTGAAGATTGTCATTGATTGTTTCGTTCGTATACCAAACAACCGTATCATTCAGGGGATCTATCTCAAGTCTTAGGTAATCAGACTTAACCACAATACTATACCCATTGCTATCTCCCGCGACCTGTGGAAAAACGTACAAATTCATACGTGAATCGATTTATGAAATCGCTATGCTCGAATTCATTGTTAAAATTAGTTCTTTATGTCGGTTAGGTTTGACTGCATAGAGTAAAGTGTATGTCATGGGCTACGAACCCATCGTCAGGACTCGGGACTCCCCGTAAACTTCTCCATGGTAGCGCTGGTCTCCGAGGAGATGCCCTCTCGGACCAGGACACGCCTGATGGTCTTCATAAGGATCTTCAAGTCGAGCCAGAAGGAGATGTTTTCCACATACCAGACGTCATGGCTGAATTTTTCTTCCCAGGAAATCGCATTGCGGCCGTTGATCTGGGCCCAGCCCGTGATTCCCGGTTTCACCTTGTGCCGCTTTCGCTGCTCCTCGTTATACAAGGGCAGGTAGCTTACCAAAAGGGGTCTCGGGCCCACCATACTCATATCGCCCTTTAGTACATTGATCAGCTGGGGGATCTCGTCGAGCGAAGTCTTGCGCACCAATTGCCCTACAGGTGTTAACCGGTCCTCGTCGGGCAACAATTCGCCCCGGGCGTCCTTTCGATCGTTCATCGATTTGAACTTGATAATCTTAAAGATCCGTTCCCCACGCCCGGGGCGATCCTGCAGGAAAAACACCTTACCCCGGTTGGCAAAGAACAGGCCGATGGCACACAGTATAAATGCCGGGGAGGCCAGAAGAAGGAGTATGGCCGCCGCTGCAAAGTCGGCCAGGGGCTTGATCAGTCGAACATAGATAAATCGCATAGCTTCGTTATCGGACGATTCGGTAGAATACCCTGAAAAAACGCATAAAAGGCTTGATCAGTGGTTTCCTGTTAAAAATATACACCATAAACGAATAGGCGAAGCCCTGGTAGTCGGGACCGAGGAACTGGTCCAGCGGGTAGGCCCCCACCTTTTCGAATTCCCTCAGCATGGGCGGGATTTCCCCGAGTTTGAGGTCGGACTTCATCAGCCGCACCAGCAGGAAAAACACAAAGGATTGCTGTCGGGTCTTCAGCCGCTTGTAAGCAGGCTCGTAGAAGGGGTGTTCTGGATTTAGGTCCTTGAGCAGGCCATCAAATACCAAAGCTGCATTGGCGTTGTCGAAGATCACCTTGTTGTAGTGTTCCGGGGTCTTGTTCCTCATGGCCGAAGTGGGCAGTACCCGATAGCGGTGGACGTCGAACTCGGTGAAAGATACCCTGCGGGCACTGCAAAACAGTTCCGCGGATAAAATGGCGTCCTCCATCCAGCGGCCTTCGATAAACCTCAGGTTGAAGGCTTGCATGTACGCTTTGCTAACGATAAACCACCAAATCTCGTTGTGGAATTTGTAGTCGGCTATGAATTCAATGCCATCCGTCACCCTCAGCTCCGTTTTTTCTACTTTGCCGATCGAGGAGGAGGTTTTTGGGATAAATTGATTGGGCTTGACCATCTTGGAACGGAAACCCAGTATATCCAGTTCATTTTCTTCTGCCTTCTTGAGCACCAGTGGCATGGTGTTGCGGGCGAGGTAGTCGTCCGGGTCAATAAAATGGATGTATCGGCCACGGGCAAGATCGAAACCCGAATTCCGGGCCGCACCCACTCCGGCATTTTTCTTGTCGATCACCTGAACCTGGCTGTACCGGGCCTCGTAGCCCCGGGCGATCTCCAGGGTTCGGTCGGCCGAACCGTCATTGACGATGATGATTTCGTGCTCCTCCGGCGCTAGTCCCTGATCGAGCAGGCTGTCCATGCAGATGGACAGGTACTTCTCCATATTGTAACAGGGAATGACAAAACTAAGACGTATCTCGTCCATAGGGCCGTTATTCGAAATGGTTGATGATGGTTTGATAGGCTATTTCGGGAGTCAGTTCCTCGAGCAGATACCGGTATCCGTTTTCGCCTATCTCCCTCCTTCGATCCGGATCGTTGTAGAGGCCCAGAAGCAGCTCTTTGAGCCGTTCGGTCTGATTGGCCTCGGCCCAGACACCCGCGCCTTTCTCCTCCAGAATTCGGCCCATATCCGTATTCTTGTCAATGGCTGCCAGTATGGGCTTTTTGGTGTTGTAGTACACCAGGGCCTTGGAAGGGATATTTGGTATGGTAAACTCTTCACTCAGGGCCAGCAGCCCTACATCAGCCGTGTGCAGAACCCGGTAGTACTCCCCATGGGGGATACCGGAGCGAAGTTGTATGTTGGATAGCCCAGCCTCACTGATCTGCCTTTCGAGCTGTGCCTTTTTGGTGCCGTATCCAAAAATGGCAAACAAGATGTCCTCGTGTTCCCGGAGCGAGGCGGCCAGGGAAACGATGTTTTCCATTTTTTGAGGTTCTCCGATATTGCCACCGAAGAGTACCACAAACTTGTCTCCGAAGCCGTATTCCCGACGTATTTCATCCAGGTCGGTATGGGCCGGGTAGGGAAGAGGCGACCTCCAGTTGGGCAGCATGTGCAGCTTGTCGGCCGGTAACTCCGGGTTATGCTTCTTAACGAAATCGATATTTCCCTGGGACATGCAACCAATGCCATCGCATATGCTGTAGAGTTTCTTTTCCTGTTTCCGGAAGAATTGATGTGGCCGGCTGCCTTCCTTCATCATGTTGAGGTCGATCGCATTTTGGGGAAAAATGTCTCTCAGGATCAGATAGGTCATCGCCCCGTATCGCTTTTTGAACCAGCGCATCAGCGGATGCAGGGTGATGGGGGGAGTATGGGTGATCACCAGGTCGAAATTCAGGTCCACTCCACTTCGCTTCAGACCTTTCCTGAACTGATACGGAAGGAGCAAATTAGCGATGGCCTTGTAGTATTTGCTCACATTGAGCTGCTTAAGGGTTGCCATGCGCAGAATGGGGATGCCGCCTTCCTTTTTGTAGCCAACGGATTCCTCCTTCCACCGGGGTGCCACCGCGATAATCTCGTGGCCATTTTCGTGGAACTGCCGGATTAATTCGGTATACAGGTTGTCCGAATCGTCCATGTTGGGCAGGATCAGGCTCAGGAAAAGAACTCGCATAGTTTAGTATTTCGACCAGACGACGCGATTCACGTAGTCGGTATACGATAATATGATCCGAACTACTTTTTCGCTGACATTGGGCATGCTATAATCGCTGACCAATCGGAAATTGCGGCTCGGGTTTCGCTGCTGGACCTCCAGGGCTTCGAGGGCCTGCATAATTCGTTCGGGACTCAGACCGACCATCATTACCGATGCCTCTTCCATGGCCTCGGGACGCTCGTGCGCCTCACGGATGTTCAGGGCCCTGAAGTTGAGTATGGAGGATTCTTCCGAAATCGTACCGCTATCCGACAGGACTGCGAAAGAATGGAGTTGCAGGGCGTTGTAATCGGAGAATCCCAGCGGCTTCAGAAATTGTATGTTCGGATGCGTTTCGACTCCCTTGGAATTCAGCATGTTTCGGGTGCGCGGATGGGTCGATACGATCACGGGATAATTGTACTTTTCCGCAATCTGATTGAGCGAATCGATCAGTCCCTTGAAATTCCTGGGATTGTTGATGTTCTCCTCCCGGTGGGAGGAAACCACGAAGTATTTATTCTGTTCCAGACCCAGTCGGGAGAGTACGTCCGAGGATTCGATCTTGCTCTTGAAACTCCCCAGTACCTCGAACATCGGGCTGCCGGTCTTGATTACCCGATCCGGAGAAAGGCCTTCGCGCAGCAAGTACTCTCTGGCTATATCACTGTAAGTAAGATTGATATCTGCAACGTGATCCACGATCTTACGATTCGTTTCCTCCGGCACCCGTTGGTCGAAACAGCGGTTACCCGCTTCCATATGGAATACGGGGATTTTTCGTTTTTTGGCCGGAATGGCGCAGAGGCAGCTGTTGGTATCGCCCAGCACCAGGAAGGCATCGGGTTGTATATCCTCCAGGAGGGGATCGATGGCTACCAGGATGTTACCCACCGTCTCAGAGGCATTTTTGCCAGCCGCATTCAGGAAGTGGTCCGGCCGACGGATTCCCATGTCCTCAAAGAATATCTCGTTGAGCTCATAGTCGTAGTTCTGCCCGGTATGGACCAGGGTATGATCGATGGCCCCATTGGCATCCAGTGCTTTCATAACGCAGGCCAGCCGGATGATCTCCGGCCGAGTACCCACTACGGTAACTACTTTGAGTTTTTTCAAGGCTTCATTTTTAGGTTACGTCTTCGAAATACGTATCCGGATTGTCCGGATCGAAGGGCTCATTAATCCAAAAGAGGGTGATCAGTTCCTCATCTCCCACATTGGTAATATTATGGGTGTACCAGATGGGCATGTCCACATAGGCGGGCTCTTCTCCGTCCAGTTGGTAGGTGATGACTTCTTCGGTTCCTATTCTTCGGAGTTCAATCGTCGCCTTTCCTTTAATGACCGCAAAACGCTCGGCCTTTCGTGTGTGGAAATGATTGCCCCGGGTAATCCCCGGCACGGTGGTGGAAAACGAAAACTGTCCCGGGGTTTGGGTCCGGGCTATTTCAACGAAGCTCCCTCTCGGGTCGGTGTGCTTCGTGTATTTCACGGGATAGTGTTCTTTCGGTATGTAGCACCGGAAGGTATTAAACAGGGCTTTGCCAAATTCTTCCTGCAGATTAGGGAATATTCCTTTTTCTATGTAATCCCCCTTAAAACGCAGCAGCATGCTCAGGATGTCCGACACCTTTCTCGCGTGCAGTGCAGGAACGGGAAATTCAATGGACCGGCCTGCTTCCACCCGAAGGGGATCT
The DNA here is from genome assembly GCA_964550895.1 of uncultured Flavobacteriaceae bacterium. Taxonomy (GTDB): domain Bacteria; phylum Bacteroidota; class Bacteroidia; order Flavobacteriales; family Flavobacteriaceae; genus CAZKAP01. The sequence continues at coordinate 47,230 of CAZKAP010000010.1, read as the reverse complement.
TCCTGCCGGATCGCTTTGGTGAAGGCCGCCACGAGTTCGTTAATGTAGATCAGCCTGACTTCGTTGTCCTGTATGATCTTCGGTTCCTCGCCCCGTGCCACTTTATGGCAAAAGGTCGCGATAAAGGAGTTGTAATTGGGCAGACCAAAGGGCCCGAATACATTAGGTATGGTGAGTGAAGTGAGCCGCCCGCCGGACTCTGTCGCCCATTTCTGAAGCATCTCCTTTCCCTCCTTCTTGGACTTGCCGTAGAGGTTGTCTTGTTTTTCCTGGGTGGACGAGGAAAACAGGATGTGGGGGGTGGATCCCGTATCCCGGCAGGCCGAGATCAGCTGTTCCACCAGGCGGATATTGGTATCGTAAATGACCTGTGGGTTCTCGTGTCGGTTCATGGCAGCCAGGTGAACGACCACATCACACTGGGAGACGAAGGCGTCCAGGGCCACCGGATCTGAGAAGTAGCTCCGGTCATAAGGGATAAGCTCGAAGGCTTCGTCGAGTTTAAGCGTTTGGTACAGGTGGTAGCCTACGAATCCTTCCTGTCCGGTTATGCCAATTTTCATAATTCTAGTTTTCTTCGAATGTCCATTGCTCCAGAGGGAATCGGTAGTCGTCCGCTTTGGACTGCTCCAGCCCCAGGTCGGAAAACACCATGAGCCGGGAACCCGGTATGCGGGCTTTGATCCCCGAGGCCATACCTGCCCGAACCCATAACACCTCAGGCGTATCCTGCCGAAGCGTGTAGGTGTAGCGGTTTACTTCCTTTTGGGGTTGATCCCAGTCGAGCAGTTGTATCAGGTTGATGGTAAATGCTCCGGCCGTGCAATGGAACCACTTATTTTCAATTTTATGCCCCTGCCAGGCCCGTATGCTTTCGGTATCGGCAGGCTCGATTTCATAGAGACGTACAATGTTGTCTAGCTGCCACTCATTGAAGAAACGGATCCTGCCCCGCTCGTCGGCAAAATCGGTCCCGGTGATGAGTTTGGGCTGTTCCATCTAGAGCTGTTCTTTCATGTAATCGAGACTCAGGAGGGTCTGCTTGAGCTCCTCCATATTCAGGCGTCGGGTATTGTGGGAGTGGTAATCCTCGATTTGGCTCATATCCACTTCCCCTTCCGAGAAATAACGACTGTAGTTCAAGTCCCGGTTATCCGCAGGAATCCGGTAAAACTCTCCCATATCAACGGCTTTCTGCATTTCCTCCCTCGTACAGAGCGTCTCGTAGAGCTTTTCTCCGTGGCGGGTTCCTATTACCTTGATTTCGTTATCGGCTCCCATGAGTTCACAAACCGCCATGGCCAGATCACCTATGGTGCTGGCCGGGGCCTTATTGACAAAGAGGTCTCCTTGATTACCGTGCTCGAAGGCGAACAGGACCAGGTCTACCGCATCCTCCAAAGACATGAGGAAGCGGGTCATGTTGGGGTCCGTAACGGTTAGGGGAAGTCCGGATCTGATCTGGTTGACAAACAGGGGTATCACTGAGCCCCGGGAAGCCATGACGTTCCCGTAACGGGTCAGGCACACGGTGGTTCCGCCTTCGGGTATATTGCGGGAAGCGGCTATGGCGACTTTCTCCATCAGTGCCTTGCTGATTCCCATTGCATTTATCGGGTAAGCTGCCTTATCGGTGCTCAGGCAAATGACCCTGCCCACGTTGCGGGCGACTGCTGCGTCGATCACGTTCTGGGTTCCGAAGACATTGGTCTTGGCAGCCTCCAATGGAAAGAATTCACAGGAGGGTACCTGCTTGAGCGCGGCGGCATGGAATACGTAGTCTACCCCGTGCATGGCCTTGACGATGCTGTCGTATTGCCGGACGTCTCCGATATAAAATTTGACCTTCGGATTTTTGAGGGTGTTCCGCATATCGTCCTGCTTCTTTTCGTCCCTGCTGAATATCCGGATCTCCTTGATGTCCGTTTCCAGAAATCGGTTGAGTACTGCATTGCCGAAAGATCCGGTGCCTCCTGTAATTAGTAGTGTTTTGCCTTCGAACATGTTATTTGGGTTGTTCTATAAATTCTCTTAATCGGGTCTCGAATGTGAGATTATCCTCTTTGACCTGCTTCAAAAATGATCGGCAACCCCGGACGAAAACCCCGGGTTCGAAACCCTCCTGGTATTCAAGCGCTCGTTGCTTCAGTTTTTCATAGCTAGTAACGGAGAACCCCAGCTTATATTTCTTCAGGATCTCACTTTGGGCGGTGCCCTCAAAAACTATAGCCGGAATCTGCAAAAGGGCGGAAAGGTAGAGTCGATTGCTGAGCAGCGTTTTACCGTTAATGTCCTCCTTAGGGATCAGTATATTCAACAAATTGGTTTGGGATAATAAGTCGTTTTCCTCCTCTTTTTGGTATGCGCCGTGAAAATGCACATTATCGATTTTTTCTTTGTCCACCCATTCCTTTAACTCGTCCAGGGCAGGGCCAAATCCGAAAAAGCCAAGCCGAAAGCCCCTATCGTTCTTAAAGGCAGAAATGAGTTCCTTTTCGGCTTCCAAATACTTGATTTGTCCTATGGTGTCCAGATGCAGGGGAACGGCATTAAAGAAATCGGAAGATGGACGATTGGGCTGCTCCATCCTCTGCTCGATAAGCGGTTTGTCAAGGTTATGGGACATAATATAGGGCTTCCCTTTTGGAAGCCAGGTTTTGAAAGCCGGAGAGGAAATGCTGCAATGGGCAGAACTCCGGACGACCCTGTTGAACCTGCCCGGTAGAAGTTTTAGGAATGCGCTGTAATCCCGAATGTCGAGCCAGTAGCGGTTTCGGTAACCGGTATACAGGAAGGTCCCTAAAAATAATGCCATTTGCCCGGTATATACGATCAGTCGGTCGTACTGCTTCTTGCGGACAACCTTTCTCACGAAACGCGCAAACGACATATAGTTCCGAATCTTTCCCAGTACCCCATTTCTGGGTTTTGTCCGGTATCGGATGGCATGTTCTTCCACACCGTCCCGATCCCATACGATAAGCTCGTAATCCGACATTTTGGAGATCAGGATTTTCTCAAACTTTAACAGGTACGGAGCCTTGGAGGTGTTGTTAGGAAGTACCAGTGCAATCTTCATCTTGGCCAGGTAGTCGGGGTAAAATTAGGTAAAGTACACGGAAGAGATCAGTCGATTGGTATGGATGAAGAAAAAATAGCAGTTTCTTAATCCTTGATGAATGTGATGGGTAAGGGATTGATTATTCTGTTAAAAAATAGTTCTCTTTCCCGCCCGGAAGGCTTATTCCATAGGACGGACCGAGGCATACAGTCTGGGAAACAATACCTTGAACCAGGCGGCCAGGAATACAAAAGGCACTCGGAGTGGGAAATTCCGCTTCATGTATTGCATATTGGATTTGAAATCCAGTCCTGTGGGACTATATAGAAATTTTATCCGCTGTTTCAGGGAAAGGCTGTGGTAATTGGGGTAGGGGTTCCGGTCGTCGTTGGTGCATTCGCCGAGATAGTTGGGTGCGGTGAGCACAGGAATCTTGTTTTTTCTGGCCAGAAGAGTGTAATCGTAATCTGCCATGCCATGGATAAAACCCTCTGACAGTATTCCGATTTCCTGTACCACCGTGTTGGGAACCAGCATGATATTGGCATTGCCCAACTCGCACATTTGCGGAGTCTCGCCATTGGGAATAAGCCTCTTGTAGCGGGCTGTTAAGCGGTTGGTAAAGACATTACCACCGTAGGAAATCTCCCGGGTGACCTTGTCTATGGTACTTCCCACATATACCCCCGGTCGCTTGTAATTTTTCAGGCAATATTGATGGGTATTAAACAGCTCCGTCCACAGCGAATCGTAAACATTGGTATCATCGTTTAGGAGGAAATACCCGTCGAATCCCCCTGCTTCCCGAGCTGCATTCCACGAATTTCGCATACCGCCTGCCCAGTAGAGGGAACCGGTTCCCTGAAGCACCTTAATCTCGGGATAATTGGCACGAACCGCGTCTCCTGTGCCGTCCGAAGAGCCGTCATCGGTCAGGAATACCTGTATATCGAGATCTCCCGGGTATGCCTTAACTGCGGCATATAAAGAGGATAGGGATTGTAAGGTCTTTTCCTTTCGGTTAAAGCATGTGAGCAGTACAGCAATCTTCTGCATCGTCGTTTCTTTACACCAATATTAACAAGAATAGACTTAGTTTAGTATCGGGAAATGCACAAGTGTTCTTAAAATTTCGCCCCCATTCGGGTAGGTCCGATTTTCTTGGCCAGGATGTAAACGTCCATACTTTCCCGTTTTTTGATAATAATACAGTACCTGCAGGAGTTCTATAATCAATTCATACTAAAAAATACAATCTCGTGAACAAAAAGAAGGCCCTGATTACAGGGGTTACCGGACAGGATGGCGCCTATTTAAGTGAATTTCTTCTGAAGAAGGGATATGAGGTCCATGGACTAAAAAGAAGGTCTTCCTTGTTTAATACAGACCGAATCGACCATCTATACCAGGATCCCCACGAGGAGAACCGGAATTTTATTCTTCATTACGGAGATATGACGGACAGCACCAACATGATCCGTCTGATACAGGAAATCCAGCCCGATGAGATCTACAACCTGGCCGCGATGAGCCATGTACATGTATCATTCGAGATCCCCGAGTATACCGCCAATGCCGATGGACTGGGGACGCTTCGCATATTGGACGCCGTGAGGCTGCTGGGACTGGAAAAGAAGACCCGGATTTACCAGGCCTCCACTTCCGAATTGTACGGTAAGGTGCAGGAGGTACCTCAATCGGAGACCACGCCTTTTTATCCCCGTAGCCCGTATGCGGTAGCTAAGATGTACGCCTATTGGATAACTGTGAATTACCGCGAGGCCTACAACATATTCGCCTGCAACGGGATCCTCTTTAATCACGAATCGCCCATAAGGGGGGAAACCTTCGTTACTCGAAAGATCACCCGGGCCACAGCACGGATCGCATTGGGCCTTCAGGATAAATTCTTTTTGGGAAATTTAGATGCACAAAGGGATTGGGGACACGCCAAGGATTATGTCCGGATGATGTGGCTGATCCTGCAACACAACGAGGCCGAAGACTGGGTAATCGCCACGGGTAAAACCACTCCGGTACGGGAATTCGTAAGGATGAGTTTCGCTCAACTGGGAATCGAACTCGAATTTCATGGGAGCGGGGTAGAGGAGAAGGCCTATGTGAAAGCCTGTAACAACCCCGATTTCCAATTGGAGGCCGGAAAAGAGGTGCTTGCCGTTGATCCCAAGTATTTCCGGCCCACCGAGGTCGATCTGCTCATTGGAGATGCTTCCAAAGCCAAGAGAAAGCTGGATTGGGAACCTGAGTACTCCCTGGACGACCTGATCAAGGATATGGTAGAGAGCGACCTGCAGCTGATGCGTAAGGAGCAATACCTCAAGCAGGGAGGTTACCGAATTATGAACTACTTCGAATAAGAATATGAATCTGGATTCGAAAATCTACATCGCCGGGCACAGGGGCCTGGTGGGCAGTGCTATTGTCAAAAACCTGAAAGCCCGGGGTTATACTAACCTGGTATACCGGACTAAGTCGGAGCTGGACCTCACTCATTTCGATTCGGTAAAGCGTTTCTTCGAAGAGGAACGTCCGGACTATGTATTCCTGGCCGCAGCCAAGGTGGGTGGCATCGTTGCCAACAATACCTACCGGGCGGATTTCATTTATGAGAACATGTGTATTCAAAATAATGTGATACACCTCTCGTATCTGTTCGGAGTGAAGAAGCTCTTGTTTCTGGGCAGCACCTGCATTTATCCCAAGGAGTCCCCGCAACCCATGCGGGAGGACTACCTGCTCACCGACGTGCTGGAGTACACCAATGAACCCTATGCCATAGCAAAGATTGCCGGCATCAAGATGTGTGAGAGTTATAATTTACAGTACGGGACAAACTTCATCAGCGTGATGCCTACCAACCTCTACGGGCCCAATGACAACTTCGATCTGACCAGGTCCCATGTTCTCCCGGCCCTGCTTCGGAAAATACTGCTCGGTCGCGCCTTGGAACGTGGCGATTGGGAATACATAAGAAAGGATCTGGACCATCTTCCCATACAGGGGGTTAACGGACAGGTATCGGAGGATATAATTTTATCCATCCTTGCCGAACAGGGAGTCTATAAGCACAACGGAGAAGTAAAGGTGGAAATCTGGGGTAGTGGAAACCCCAGACGTGAATTCCTGTGGTCGGAAGACATGGCCGACGCCTGTGTGTTTATCATGGAAAACCGCGATTTCAAGGACACCTACTCTCCCGATCAGAAGGAAATCCGAAATACGCACATTAACATCGGTACGGGCCTTGATATTTCTATACGGGAATTGGCCGAACTCATTCGTTCCAAACTGGGATACCAGGGGGGGTTCGAATTCAATACCGAGAAACCCGACGGGACTATGGTTAAGCTCACCGACGTATCCAAATTGAATGGTCTGGGCTGGAAATACCGGATAAGCCTGGAGGAGGGTATAGAACGGCTCAGGGATACTTACCTGGCCTCGGTCTCCAATGAAGAGTAATACTCTTTGATCTGTTCGTACCTGTGAGGGTATTGACCCAGCACCCCTATGTACAGGCAGAATACCGCAAAGAGGGAAAATATACCGTCGAATATGGGTTCTACCATAAAAATGAGCACAAAGGCAAGCGTATAGATGAGTACGCTGTTGTTGAGTGCGACATCCTCCCGATTCCAGCGGGTGAAGGATCGAGCCACTCCAAAAGCCCGAAAACTGAAAACAAGCAGGAGTAAAAAAGGAATGAGTCCTGCGACACGGGCCACGTCCAGCCACATGTTGTGGGAATAACCAAATTCCCTGGTGTCCCATCCCAATGGCTTTTCAAGGAGATACTCCAGTGATAGAATCCAACGGTCTGTTCTTCCTCCACCACTTGCCAAATTACCTCCCCGGCTGTCGACCCGGTCCGCAAAATTGGTAAGCCAGTCCGCACTGAGATCGAAGCTGATATTCTGAGCGATGAAATACACTACACCCAACAGTAGCCCCAACAGCAATATATTGTTTCGAAACGACTGCCTGGGTACGACATAGAATAAAGTAACCAAGGTAGAGATTAAGAAAATGGAAAGTTGGGTTCGATTTCCTAGTCGAATAACGCAGATCAGTGATACGACGAATAGTAAGATCATCCCGGCTAGAGTCCAGGGCCTGTCCTTTCCCAGTCTAGACAACACGGTAGCCGGTATGCACATATTAAAAGTCATAAAGGCACCCATGATGGTAGCTGGGACAATTCTACCGCTCCAGAACATGGGTAGATTCCTATCGAAAGTTCCGAAACCCTGCTGCATGAAATTGGTATATACGGATATCACAGCGGATAAGGAGAAGACCGAGAAGATCATGAACAATAGGAAAAACAGGCTATTATGGCTGCGGAGTCCGTTAGCCAAAAATTTACCCAACAAATAAAAAACGGGAGGGGTAAGCCCGTAGATAACAATAAACTGAATACCCCGGGTTTCTCCAGCCTCAAGCCCGTAAAAGGAAGTAAAGGAGATCGAAAATGCCGTTAGGATCATCAGATTAAAGTCCAAGCTTTCGCGGAAGAACCCCCGACGCATCACCAGGAATGGAATAAGCATCAACCCGGGCGCATAGCCGAGGTTAAAGGGGTTAAGCAGGTAAAAGAACAGGAGGATAGGAATAATAAAACCGTAATCACTTATATATTGTAGTATTGTCTTCATCTGAAAGATGGTATTATATTTCTTTTAAGGATATTCAAATCGCCTTTACCATCTTTATCAGTTGTACTAAAATCCATAAGGAAATAAAAACGCTTGTAGTAAACACTCCCCATCCTTCAGGCAACTTGGGTGCGATTATTAGTTGAATTCATGCTGCATTTTGAATATTCCAATCAGAGTTAAAGACAAACTCTCTGCACAAAGATAGATTGCTGAGCGACATTTCCATCATCTCTAAGGAAGTTTTCATAGACTCCAAACTTTTATTAACCGACCACTCCACTACCTTGCGGGCAAATAGATCCAGCACTACGGTCAGGTGCGGCAATCCCTAAGCGGTTCGTAAATAAGTCCAGTTATCCACGCGATTCCCAAAACGTCTCTACCTACTAATTTCCGCTCAAACAGATTGGGCGCAACTAGATAGTTGTGCCTAGAATCTATGTTGACTTTAAATTTCCTAGAGCGACGGGCATAAAGACTCGCCTCACCCACGATATAAGTCATGTGCTGACGATTCACTCTCACGCCCATCTTCCTTAATTCTAGACATGTTCAAGGGAATCGAAAATGTTTTATCAGGATTCGGGAAAATTACGAATATCCAACAAAAAGCCTTCATATTCCTCCCATCGCCTTGGAAGCTGTCGCATGCAACCATGAATAATGACTGTTCTTGCTCACTTCAGAGGATGGTGATGACCTTTCATTTAAATCCTGATCTGACCGGTAATCCTTAACCTCAGCCTTCCCCCAGACTATCTTCTTCTCCTGATCAGCAAGTTTCACGATCCCTAGACCCGGAACACTGTTGGCCCCATACTTCTTAAACACCCGACGACATGACTAGATCAGTTCCGGTGCGACACCTAATTCCTCAGCCACTTCCTTACGTGGCCTCGGGCATTACTCAACTCGAACGCCTTCTGCTTGAAGGAAGCCTCAAATACTCTTCCCGGATTGGGCATATCAATCCTTGCCGTAACCTTTTTGTGCTTACCTTCACCTCGAGTTGAATGAAACAGGTCCAGTATAAAGACAAGATAATGAACATAATCGGGAGATAAACGTCGGTTGATGCACGAAAATCGACTTAAAACAGTTAGAATTATATGCCAAGAATAACCGTTGTCCTTTGAAATGACATTAGCACCGATAGTTTTATTTGTATATAATCGATTGGATCACACCATTAGAACAGTTGAGGCTCTTAAGCAGAACGAGTTATCACAGGTAAGTGAATTGTATGTGTATAGTGATGCTCCAAAAAAAGAAAGTGATCAGGCCATGGTAAGTGAGGTCAGAGATTATATTCGAAGTATTTCAGGTTTTCGTAAGGTATTTATTATTGAGAGGAAGCATAATTTTGGACTGGCGCGATCAATTATCGAAGGAGTATCAGAGGTGATTCAACGAAATGGTAAAGTAATTGTTTTGGAGGATGATATAGTGACCAGCCCTTTTTTTCTGAAATTCATGAATGAGGCGCTTGAGTTCTATTTGAATGAAAAAAAAGTTTGGCATATAAGCGGATGGAACTATCCAATCGATAATTCTGATCTTGAAGATGTTTTTTTCTGGAGGTTTATGAACTGCTGGGGCTGGGCCACTTGGTCGGATAGGTGGAAATATTTTGAAAAGCAACCGAACAAAACACTTTCTGAATTTTCCCGTACTGAGATAAAGAAATTCAATCTTGATGGTGCTTATGATTTCTTCGATCAGGTAATCAGGAATTCCACCCAAGAAATAAATACCTGGGCAATATTTTGGTATGTGACCATATTCAATAATGGAGGCCTATGCTTGAACCCTTCGAAGACATTTGTTAGAAATATTGGTTTTGATGGTACTGGTGTACATTGTACAGACCAAGATATTTATATTGGTGAGTTGTCTCAAAAGTCTTCGATTAGGTTTGTAGTCCCGGAGGGAGAGAGTATTGTTGCGCTTGAGAGAGTTAAAAAATTCTACAAAAAACAGAGAATCAGTATTCTACAAAGAATAATTAACAAATTAAGAAGCCTATTAGAATAAGGCGATTAGATGATGAAAGTTCTTATCGTTAATACATCTGAGATCAAAGGAGGAGCTGCTCGAGCAGCAAATAGACTACATAAAGCTTTATTGGCTGAGAATATTGATTCACATATGCTTGTTCTGAATAAGAGTACCGATGATTACCGTGTACACACCGTAGATCAATCTAATTTTGAGAAGATTTTTGGCATATTTCGTGGAATTCCGGATATTTTAAAGGTAAGACGATATAAAAACAGGTCGAAAACCCAGTTCAGTCCAGCGAAACCAATTCTTACCAAGACAATCGATACAATCAATAAATTACGTCCAGATGTCGTTCACCTTCAGTGGATTTGTGGTGGTTTAACAAGGGTAGAAGACTTAGATAGAATTGAGTCACCTATTGTTTGGACCTTACACGATATGTGGGCCTTTACGGGAGGTTGTCACTATACCGAAAATTGCGAGCGCTACAAAAAGTCTTGCGGAAAATGTAAAGTTCTGGGTAGCCAAAAACAAAATGATCTCAGCCGAAAAGTGTTCAGACGTAAAAGAAAGGTATTTAAGAAAATGGCTGAAATGAGAATTGTGGGTGTGAGTAAATGGTTAGCCGAGTGTTCAAAAAGCAGTGTACTTTTGGGAAATAACTGGACAACAAGTATACCCAACCCTATTAATACCAAAGTATATCAACCAAGAGATACATTAGAGTGCCGAAAACTTTGGGGTTTACCTACAGAAAAAAAAATGGTTCTATTTGGTGCAATTGGTGGGTCGAGGGATATTCGAAAAGGATACATGGAAATGGTTGATGCTTTATCTAAACTGAAAGGGGATCACATTGAACTGGTTATTTTTGGCAGTAGTGAGCCTGAACAACCTTGGAATTCAGGGTTTAAGACGCATTACATGGGGCACATCAATGACGACATAAGCCTTGTGACCTTATACAGTGCTGCTGATGTTATGGTTGTTCCAAGTCTTCAAGAAGCTTTTGGCCAAACAGCAAGCGAGGCAATGTCATGTGGTACTCCGGTGGTTGCATTTGGTGCAACAGGCCTTCTTGATATAATTGATCATATGAAAAATGGTTATCTCGCTAAACCTTATGAAACTGAGGATTTAGCAAAAGGTATTAAGTGGGTGTTAAATCATGAATCGTATAAAATTCTGAGCACAAAGGCTAGAGATAAAGTAGTAGAGAACTTTGATTACAGCGTAGTCGCACGTTCATACATAGAGTTGTACAAAGAAGTTCTTAAGTCCTAATATTGCCTTATCATCGCGAAGCTTATAAAAACTATGGTTACGCATTATAGTTTAATTGGGATTAGAGATATAGCCCTATTTGTACTTTATGGCTGATAGTTTCTCTTTCAAAAACTTACCTTCAAAAAGCATAATTAAAATAATGTATGTAATTACACCAATGCCCGAAGGAACTAAAAGTCTTTCTAATGGTGTATCAAAAAACCTCATCGAATAATAGGCTACTCCACCCATTAGAAGGGTGGAGAAACCCACCCCGGTGAGCTCTCTTAACTGGGCAAAAGCACCAAATTTCATTATCCGCCCAGGGTAGAATGTGTTGATGAAAAAGTGTACAGAAGTCGATACCAGTTCGGCAACCGCGACAGCTACTATTCCATATTGCAGTCCAATCATCAGAAATAATATGCGAACAGCTATCTTGGGGTATTGCTGTCTTAAGGCTAAATCAGTCCTCCCCAGTATATAAAGTAAATTAATATTAAGCCCGGACATAATGGTAATCAAACGGGCTAAACACAGCATTTGCATGATGGGTACTGCAGGTAGCCATTTTTCTGTTAGTAATAGTATAATGAGCGGCTTGGCAACGACGGCCAATAAAACGAAAAACGGAAACACGAAAAGAGACGTTGTTTTCATTATAATCCTCATTTTGGCAACTAGCAATTCGCTCTGATCCTGAATCCTTGATAAGCCGGGTAGCAGCACATTATTCAGAGATGAGTTAATTACATTAAAAGCAGTACTCGCAAACTGCATACCTCTGGTATAATACCCCAAATCCTTTGTGCTCATAAGTTTGGCAATGAAAAAGGAGCTAAAATTATTGACGATAATGTTCAAGAGGGATGAGGCCAGAAGGTTAGACCCATATTTAAATAGCGTCCTTAGCGAGGCCCAAGAGAATTCTTTCGATGGTGCCCAATTAGCCATCCACCACATAAGAAAAAGAGTAAATATGCCCCGGAGCAGAGATTGATAAACCAATGCCCAGACACCAAATCCATTGTAAGCAAGATAAACAGCAATGCCTCCGGAAAGAAGGGTGGCCGTTATATTGACTATCGTTAGACGCTTGAAATCTAGCTTTATAGTGAGCAGTGTTAAAGGAATAGCGTATAAAGCACTTAATACGATTGTTGTCGACAGTACGTAAAGTAACGGTACGAGTTCAGGCTCATCGTAGAATTCGGCGATTACAGGACTAAATAACCAAAGTAAAAGATAGCAAAGAACGCTAATACCGATATTAAAGAAGAATACGGTTGACAAATCGGTTTGATTGCGATCCTGCTTTTGAATCAGTGCTTTTGTAAAACCGCCCTCAACGAAAACACTTGCAACTTGAATGAATATTAAAAGTATGCCAACAAGTCCATACTCTCTTGGCGTGAGTATTCTTGCGAGTATAATACCCAAGACAAACTGAACTGCCTGAACCGAAATACGTTCGAAAGCACTCCAGACAAACCCTTTGAAAACAGTATTTCCAAGGCTCATTGAATTGGGATCAGGGTATATATCATCAACGAATTATTACAAGACTCAAATCCTCATAAAAAAATGAAAATTTTCTAGATTGCGCCTTATTTTACTGAAGCAAATGTATATATCAAGGGTGTCCTCTCCGAAGCTACAGTCATCGATTTTAGGGGAAATCAATTTTTAATTCTAATCTAAACTGGCCTATTACTAGACGAAGGACTTGGACAAAACTTTAGTCCGGAAAAATGCGCGAACTGTATGCTATTACTTCAAATCTGAATTGACCTCACATTAGATAAAACCATATTTTAAACGATTAACCTGCGTAGTAAAAAAGCAATTGGAGCACGGGTTGAATGCTTTAGCTAGCACTTGGCGTAAAAAGTAATGGAAAAATTTATTATTCTTTTCTTTGACTCATTATAAAATCAGCCATACTAACTATTCCACCATTCCATGACTGGACTTCCCCCCGATAGCGATCGGGGCAGTTTCCCTTTGACATTTTTCCAAAACTACTAACTAGGTGGTGTAAAACCGACGTCAGTCCAAGTACAGTTTTCCCAAATAACATCAAATCTGCTATACGGTTCAAACTGTTGCTTTGCTAGTATGTACAAATTATTACCATTGGTAAAGGTGCAATTTGTAAAGGTGAAGTTCTCAGCTGCCTTGTAAACAACCGCGACGTTATTAAAATTATTTACAGTACAGTTCGTGAAGGAGTAGTCTTTCGCCCTGACTGTCAACACCTTGCCGCCTCCAATATTAAGCATTCGTTCTGTATTGGTAATACTTATATCCTCAAATTGATTACTAAAACCAAGGCTCTCCAAGTCACGATCACCTCCCGGCCCAACATACCCATCGTCGTAATCATTTAGTACAATAGCTGCCCATGTATCCTGAATATCAATACGACGAATAAGATTGTTATTTGCTCCGTTAGCAATCAAAATCCTAGCATGCCATTCGTTAGTTTGAGAATTCACACCAATGATTTTGCAGTCTTCAATTAAGTTATTCTTCACACCAGCGAAATTCAATTCTATTGAAGTACGGATTGATGTGCAATTTCGAAATACATTATTTTCTGCCAAGTCTTTCATGTCGAACCCGTGTCCATTGTGATCAAGTCCACGAGCACGATTTGCAACGCTGTTTTCGACAACGGTATTGTTAGTTCCTCCTGTTAGAAGAAAATAGTAGTCTGTAGGGTTCCCATTATTATCCGCATAGACGGCACAATGATTAACACGTGAAAAATTAGAATCAGACAAAGTAATAGACTCAGCTGTTGCATTGAGGACAAAGCAGTTTTCTAATAATGCATTATCTCCTCTAATCCATATGCCTTTACCATCGTAGGCATCGAAAACATTTTGATTACCGGATTCCGTGACAATGATATTTTTGAGGTGTACATTGTTTCCTCTTACCTGTACTCCCTTTCTAAAGCCCCTTATTTGTATGTTTTCGAATAAGATGTGATTTTCTTGGATCAGTAAACCGATTCGATCCGCATTACTTGGGGTACTAATCAGGGGGAGTTTCGAAGAATCCAGTGAATCTCCATAAGCGTAAGTTGATCCATTTTCGCTTACCACATCTCCAGGGCTGTTGGTGTAACCAATAAAACGGATAGGATTATTTGCAGATCCAGAGTTCTCAACTTCCAGTTCTCTATCTCCGTAATTACCTGCCTTAATGTAAACAACATCACCTGCCACGGCCATCTCCAGGGCGCGTTCAATACTCCAGGCAGTGGCCTCAGTCTTACCGTCAGCATTCCAACTTCCCTGAGGGGTTACTATATAGGAGCCTTCCGGCGCCGAGCCTCCACTGGTGCCGGAACCGCTAGAGTCTCCTCCGGTCGAACCGCTGTCTGAACCACCGGTACCACCTCCGGTTGAACCGCTGTCGTTTCCACCCGTTGAACCGCTATCGGAACTGTCGCCTGATCCGCTATCCGAACCACCAGTTGAACCACTGTCGTCACCTCCAGTTGATCCGCTGTCGCCTGATCCGCTATCCGAACCACCGGATGATCCGTTGTCGTCACCGCCAGAGGAGCCACTGTCGCCTGATCCATCGGAAGAACCGCCGGTTGAACCGCCGTCGTCACCGCCAGAGGAGCCACTGTCGCCAGATCCATCGGAAGAACCGCCCTCTGAGCTGTCGCCGGATTCACTATCCGATCCACCGTCCGAATTTCCAGATTCTTCCGAACCCGATTCATCTCCAGCCGGGTCATCCTCGGATGCTTCGCTTTCATCCTCAGTGGTATCTGAGTCTGGGGTATCCGCAGGTACCCAATATTTAACTTCGAGTTTGGGTCCGGTCGAATTCGGGTTTTCCCTCGAAGCAAAAGCCATGTCGTTTCCTTCGTTATGCTCGAGTTTTATGGTGGTCATTTCGGAATTTAAGTAGTACCTGTTCAGGCGGAAGGAAGTGGACTCGCCCAGGCGGTATTTCCTGTTGGCTTCGGAAAGCAGGTCGGTCGATGCCGGAGCGTTGGCAGCACTCAGGTTGGCTTCTGACCACTGCACATTTTCAGCTTTGTAAATTTTGAGAATACCATCACCCTCATCGCTGTCAACGGTCAGGGTCAGGCGAACATCTTCTATAACGCCATCGACTGGTCTGAGATCGAATTTCAAATAACTCGTGCGCTTGTCCTGTTCTACACGAATAATGGTTCGATTATACCCCTGTTCGTCCTGCAGGTAAGCATCCTGTATGGGTTCGAGAAGCAGGGTTTTTAATTCCAGTGCATCCGGAGGAAGCACGAAATCGTCGAGGTCTGAACTCTCACAGGAGAACAGAGAGGCAATCATGACTACAAAAAAAGTCATAGCTCGGTAGGTGTAGGTTTGGGATCGTTTTGTAAGCATAGCCGTTTTTTCATTTTCTTTCTCAAAGTAAATAAACCCAAAAACGTCGGTGAAAGTACATTTAATTCGATGAACTGCACGAATTTAACATTCGTTTAGGAAATCCTAAGTGTCAAGCTCACAGATCGTTGTATGGACGTTTTCCAGAACATAAACCCCACTTACGTCGAAATTTGACCGAATGGATTTCAGCAGAAGGTTTTTTTAACACTCATTAAGAATATAATCGACGAACTACCTGATTTCCTCAGGCATTTATGGGTTTGTAGTAACTCCTGAACCACTGCAAATACATTCGTATGCCTTCCTCAATGGAAATACCGGGCTGGTAGCCGTAATCGCGCTTAAGTCCGGAGGTATCTGCCCAGGTTTGTTTCACGTCCCCGGGCTGCATGGAGACAAAGTCCTTTTGGGCGTCGATATCTAACTGCCGCTCCAGTTCATCCACAAAACTCATTAACGGCAAGGGTTCGCCTCTGCCGATGTTGTACAACTTGTACCTGTCCGATCGATTTGCAATCTGTGTGTCCTCTACGATGCGGGTTACCCCCTCGACGATATCGTCTATGTAGGTGAAATCCCGGGATAGCTCGCCATTATTGAAAATCTTAAGCGGTTTGCCGTCGAGTATTGCCCGGGTAAACAGGAAAATGGCCATATCCGGTCGGCCCCAGGGGCCGTAAACGGTAAAGAACCGGAGTCCCGTTGTGGGTAAACCAAACAGATGGCTGTAGGTGTGTGCCATCAATTCGTTGCTCTTCTTGGTGGCGGCGTACAGGCTGATGGGGCTGTCGGTCTTGTGCTCGGTGCTGTAGGGAACCTCTTCGTTCAGGCCGTAAACGCTAGAACTGCTGGCATATACCAGGTGATTAACGGCGTGATGACGGCAATTCTCCAGTATATTAAAAAAGCCGTTCACATTGCTCTGTATGTAGGCCGAAGGATGGTGGAGACTGTATCGGACTCCCGCCTGAGCCGCCATATGCGCCACGATATCGAAACGCTCTTCATTAAAAAGCACCTCCAGGGCAGATCGGTCCTCGAGATCCATGCGGACGAAGGTGAAGTTGGGGTACCCCGGACTCTTGCAGGTGTGCTGTTCTCTGGAAGCCTCGCTTCGCGATATCCCCAGGTGACTCAGCCGGTCGAATTTAAGGTTGGAATCGTAGTAGGAATTAATGCTATCCATACCATACACCTGGTGACCTTCATCCAAAAGGCGCTTACTCAGGTGGAATCCAATGAATCCGGCCGCTCCAGTCACCAGGACTTTCATGATTGGCCTATTTTATAAAATTTAAATCCTATGGTGTCCATTTTTTCCTCGTCCAGGATTCTCCTTCCGTCGAAAACGAAGGCCGGCTTCATCATCCGCTGGTATATGGACGACCAGTCGTACTCCCTGAATTCGTCCCATTCCGTAAGTATGGCAATCGCATGGGCCTGACTCGCGGCATCCATGGGGTGATCGGCCACCTTAAGGAGCCGGCGATTTTCCTCCGGGCTTCGGGTGCCCAGATAATCGAGGTCCTGATAAATCGCCTCCGCCGGAACCTTGGGGTCGTAGACGGTGATCTCTGCCATTTCGTCCAGCAACATGTCGGCCACATAAATGGCTGCCGATTCCCGGGTATCATTGGTGTCCTTCTTAAAGGCCCAGCCGTAAAAGGTTATTTTTTTGCCCGATACGGTATTGTAGAGGGTAGATACGATATTCTCGGCAAATCGCTGTTTCTGGTAATCGTTCATGATAATGACCTGCTCCCAGTAATCGGCCACCTCTTTAAGGCCAAAACTCTTGGCGATATACACCAGGTTCAGGATATCCTTTTGGAAACAGGATCCTCCGAAACCTACGGACGATTTGAGGAATTTTGGACCGATACGGCTGTCGTAACCTATCGCCCGGGAGACTTCAGCTATATTGGCATCCGTCTTTTCGCAGAGGGCCGAAATGGAGTTGATGGAGGATACCCGTTGAGCCAGAAAGGCGTTGGCAACGAGTTTGGAAAGTTCCGAGGACCATACATTGGTCTGCAATATGCGATCCTTGGGCAGCCAGTGCTCATAGACCCAGCTCAGGGTGTCCCGGGCCTCCTGGCCCGAAGGCGTCTCGTCTCCCCCAATCAGTACCCGGTCGGCATTGAGCAGGTCCTCAATGGCGGTGCCTTCCGCCAGGAATTCAGGATTGGAGAGGATCTCGAATTTGACCCCGCTCCCGGTGTTGTCCAGTATGCTCTTGATGGCCTCCGCGGTGCGGACCGGCAGGGTCGATTTCTCGACCACGATTTTATCGGACGTGGCCGCAGCGGCTATATTACGGGCGCACAGCTCAATATACTTGAGATCGGCGGCCTGTCCCTTTCCCTTTCCGTAGGTTTTGGTCGGGGTATTCACCGATATGAAGATCATTTCGGCTTCCTCTATAGCCCGGTCCACCTCGGTGGAAAAAAAGAGGTTTCTGCCCCGGGTTTCCCCGACAATCTCCTTAAGTCCCGGTTCGTATACGGGCAATTCGTCCAGGTTGTCGGAATTCCACTTATCGATGCGGTCCTGGTTGATATCTACCACGGTAACCCGGATTTCGGGGCATTTATTCGCTATAACGGCCATGGTAGGTCCTCCTACGTAACCGGCACCTATGCAACAAATGGATTGTACTGTCCTCATGGTTGGATTGTTGTAAAACGGGTCTAATAATTAAACAATTACCAAAAATCGCAGTTTAATTTGGATTGGGAGGAAATTTATTTGTCGAATCGCACACGAAAGGGCTTGAAATAACGATTACATTAAACGAGTTTATTCATTTTTTAACGAATTAAGTACGGCTCACCAAAGACTATTAGTAAATTAGACCTTGCATTAATACCCAAACCTTGAGCACAACCGACCGCATCTGGCTTTCCTCGCCCCACATGGGCGGGACGGAACAGCGCTATGTTCAGGAAGCATTTGACTCGAATTGGATCGCCCCACTGGGGCCGAACGTCCAGGAGTTCGAGAAGTCCATTCAGTCCTATTACGACCAAATGATGTATGCGGCCGTCCTGAGCTCAGGTACGGCGGCCTTGCATCTCGGTCTGATTCTTTTGGGCGTGGGTCCGGGAGACGAGGTGCTTTGTCAGAGCTTCACGTTCTCGGCCTCGGCCAATCCCATTAAATACCTCGGGGCAGAGCCCGTATTTATAGATAGCGAACGGCTCACCTGGAACCTTTCGCCTGAGCTTACCGAGCAGGCCATAAAGGAGCGCATCGCAGCCGGTCGGAAACCTAAGGCCATCGTCGCCGTTCATCTCTACGGCATGCCGTACCAGGCCCGGGAGATCCGCGAACTCGCAGATCGATACGAGATACCGGTGCTGGAGGACAGCGCCGAGGCTCTGGGAAGTACCTACCAGGGAACGCCCTGCGGTGCGTTGGGTGATCTGAGTGTGCTCTCCTTTAACGGGAATAAAATCATTACTACATCCGGAGGTGGTGCCTTGTTGAGCCCCCGAAAGGAAGACAAGGACAAGGCCATATACCTGTCTACCCAGGCACGGGATCCCGCGCCGCACTATCAGCATTCCGAAGTCGGATACAATTACCGGATGAGCAATGTGGTCGCAGGTATAGGGCGAGGTCAGATGGAAGTACTCCCTCAATGGGTTGCTAACCGAAGACAGAACCACAGTTACTATCGGGAGTACCTTTCCGGTATAGATGGTATCGAATTCTTACCGGAGCCGGATGGATACTTTTCGAATCGCTGGCTGACCTGCATACTCACCAATTCTTTCGAACAGCGCGAGCGCATACGGACCGTTCTTGCCGAGGATAATATAGAGTCCAGACCGCTGTGGAAGCCGATGCATCTGCAGCCGGTCTTTCATGAAAACGCCATGTTCGTGGATGGCACCTCGGAAAATCTTTTCGACCGGGGCTTGTGTCTGCCCAGCGGGTCCAATCTGTCGGAATCGGATCTGCAGCGGGTCGTGGAACGAATTGAGTTAGCTTTGCGGTCATGATCAGGGAACAGCTACAGAAACGAATGAGTCGATACGCCCCTCGCTGGCTGGTGCTGGGTATAGACACCCTGCTGATCGTTCAGGCATTTATACTGGCGTATCTGATCCGTTTTAATCTGACCCTTTCCTTCGACACGGACAAACTGCTCATGCAGATCCCCCTGGTAATGGTTGCGGCTATCGTTGCCTTCCTGGCCACGGGTTCGCACAAGGGCCTGGTTCGGCATGCCGGGGTCAAGGACATCTACAACCTCTTCAATGCGATTTGCCTGATGAGCATCCTGATCATCATATCGGTGCCCGTGAATCGCTGGATCGGGATCGTCGATAATTTTACCATACCGCTTTCGATCATCATCATACACAGCCTGCTGAGTTTCCTGAGCCTGAGTGCCCTAAGGGTTATACTGCGGGCACTGTTCGATCGAATGGCCCGAAACATCTCGGAGGAGAAGAATGTGATCATTTACGGGGCAGGCCAATCGGGCATAGCGACCAATAACGTACTGACCAATCACCCGAAATCGGTGACCAAAGTAGTCGCCTTCCTGGATGACGACAAGTCCAAGATCGGCAAGAGGGTTAATGGCATACAGGTGTTTCCCGGTTCGGCCCTGAACGCGGATTTCCTGAAGAGGCGAAACGTAAAGGAGATCATCGTTGCCATTCACAACATCGACCAAAACAAGCTCAGGGAAATTATCGAGGGCATGGTCGAACTCGAGGTACAGGTCAAGATCATTCCGCCCATACAAGACTGGATCAATGGCGAGCTGAGTGTATCGCAGATTAAGAATGTACAAATTGAGGACCTGCTCAACCGGGCTCCTATTAATATAGTTAATGAGCATGTCTCCCGGGAACTCCAGGGAAAACGAATCGTGGTTACGGGTGGGGCAGGATCTATCGGCAGCGAGATCGTCAGACAGATCTCGCATTACGAATACGCCGAACTCATAATAATCGACCAGGCCGAATCACCTCTGTACGATCTGCAACAGGAACTCAGGCGTGCGGGCTGCAAGAATTTTACGGCCATCGTTTCCGACATACGGGATTACCATCGCATGAAGTACCTGTTCGAGAAACACCGCCCGGAGATTCTCTTCCATGCCGCCGCGTATAAGCACGTGCCCCTGATGGAGTACAATTATTACGAGGCCGTTAAGATCAATATTGGCGGAACCCGCAACCTCGCCAACCTGGCCATAGAAACTGGTGTCGGTAAGTTTGTATTCGTATCCACAGATAAGGCCGTAAACCCCACCAATGTCATGGGGGCAACGAAGCGTATAGCCGAGATACTCGTCAGCTGCAAGCAAAAAGTGGCAAAGACGAAGTTTATCACTACCCGCTTTGGTAATGTACTGGGTTCGAACGGCTCGGTGATCCCCCTGTTCCGAAAGCAGATCGAGGAGGGCGGTCCCCTAACCGTTACCCATAAGGATATTACCCGCTACTTCATGACCATACCCGAGGCATCACAGCTGGTGCTCGAGGCGGGTTGCATGGGTAAAGGCGGGGAAATATTCATCTTCGACATGGGGGAGGCCGTGAAAATTTTCGACCTGGCCAAGAACATGATCAAGCTCTCTGGCCTGAGGTATCCCGAAGACATCGATATACAAATTACCGGACTGCGTCCCGGGGAGAAGCTCTACGAGGAATTATTGGCTAACGGTGAGGACACCTTGCCGACCTACAATAAGAAAATCATGATCAGTAAGGTCAGGGATCTCTGCAGCGATGACATCCGGGCTAAAATCGACCAGCTTTGCGAACTCAACCTGAACTTCGATGAGTCCGTGATACCCCTGATGAAAGAAATCGTTCCGGAG
>CAZKAP010000010.1:0-25962 GCA_964550895.1 uncultured Flavobacteriaceae bacterium | reverse complement strand
AAAAAAAAAAACTAGGCGTGTGAACATGCCCTAATTCGTTCCCCGGGACGAGAACCTTAAACCAAGCCATATGAAAAATCTGAACAGGATTTTCTTCTCACTGGGGATACTCGTACTGCTCGCTTCCTGCGCTTCCCGTAAGGATGTAGTGTATTTTCAGAATTCCCAGGACTTCGAGACCCTGGTGAACAAGAATACCTTTTCCCCCAAGTTCAAAATAGACGACCTGATCAGTATCCACATATCGACACTGAATGCCGAGGCCAGCGCTCCTTTCAATTTATACAGGGGCTCTGAAGAAGGTGGGATACGCCCGGAACAGGTAGATTACCTCGTGGATAAGGATGGCGAAATCGACTTTCCGGTAATCGGCAAAATTAAGGTCGCCGGTCTTTCGCCTGAGGAGCTGCGACAGTTGCTGCGCGATCGGCTCAAGGATTACCTGATCGATCCGATCATTAACATACGCTTGAAGAATTTTACCGTAACCGTACTGGGAGACGTCAACAAACCCGGTACCTATTCAGTTATCGGAGAGCGAATCACCCTTATGGAGGCCATAGGTATGGCGGGAGACCTTAAAATCAAGGGTCGTCGGGATAATGTAATGGTGATACGCGATTTTGACGGCACTAAGGTGTATACCAAGGTAGACCTGACGGACAAGAAAGTACTGAATTCTCCCGTTTACTACCTGACGCAAAACGACATTGTCTACGTAGAGCCTAATAAGTCCTCGGTGGCCAGTTCTACCCTTGATAATCGGGCGACCATTATAGTTTCCATATTGAGCGTCTTGATTACATCTACTGCTATAGTGTTGACGCGTAATTAATGCAATCATCAAAAAATGAACATACCCAATCAGAATAGTAACAAACAGGGGCCGGAATTATCGGATATCATTCAACCGTATCTGAAGAATTGGTTCTGGTTTGTCGTTTCGGTGGCCATCTGTCTGTTCCTGGCGGTTGTTAATATTCGGTACACTACGCCCAAGTATAAAGCCACTGCGAAAATTCAGATCATAGACGAAGACAATTCCACCTCCGCCCTGGACCTGTTTTCGGATCTGAGTGTCTTTAAGGGGGCTTCGAATAACGTAGAAGACGAAATTGAAATTATCGCTTCTCGCTCCAATCTGATCGAGGTGGTGAGAAGGTTGAATCTGAACGTGAGCGTTTACAATCAGGGCAATATTATAAGCACCGAATTGTACAGGAAATCCCCGGTCAATCTGAATTTTATAGGACAGGATTCGACCTTTAATCAGTCCGAACTGGCATTCTACCTGGACCTGGACGGAGATACCTCCTTTTCATACCGGGAGATCGATACCGACAACGAGGAGGTGAAGCGGGTGGATTACGGAAAAAACCTCATGACCTCTATCGGATCGATCGTCATTACACCTAATGAAGCTTACTTCGATCAGTACAAAGGGGACCGCCTTCGGGTGCGAATTGCCCCGGTAATGGACGTTGCAGAGCGGTACAGAAACGAAATCCGGGTTATTCAGGGAGAGGAGTTCTCGAATATACTAACACTTTCGCTGGTCGATGAACAGAGAGAGAAGGCGAGGGATATATTGGACGAACTCGTGTCGATTTACAATCAGAATGCCATAGAGGATAAGCAAACCATAGCCGATCGAACGGCGCGGTTTATCAACGATCGTATCGCGGATATTTCTTCCAGCCTGACCAGTGTGGATCAGACTGCAGAAGAATTCAAGGCGCAGCGTGGAGTAACGGACCTGGCCTCCGAGGCAAATGTCAATCTGAATGTGGGGGCTGCCAACCGACAAGAGCTCGCCGATGCGGAGACCCAATTGAACATAGCGGCCGCCATGAAGGATATCGTGGACAATCAGGATCGCTTTGACATCATTCCACCAAACGTAGGCCTGAACGATCCGACCATAGCCGCCACCACCCAGCGCTATAACCAGTTGATTCAAGAGCGAAACCGTTTGTTGAAGAGTTCCAACGAGAAGAACCCGGTAATCGTTAATCTGGACGGAGAGTTAAATGCCCTGAAGAGGACCATGCAGTCCTCTCTGAACAATACGGTAAACAACCTGACGCTTCAATTGAATAACCTGAGCGGACAACGCGCTATTATTCGCTCGAAAATTTACAGCGCACCGAAAACGGAGCGAGCGCTCAGGGACATCACCCGCAAGCAACAGACTACCGAACAGCTCTATCTCTATTTGTTGCAGAAGCGCGAAGAGGCTCAGATTGCCGTTGCATCGACTTCTCCCAAGTCGAAACTCATCGACCGGGCTTACTATGGCAAATTTCCCGTAGCCCCAAAGAAACCGGCTATTTTTCTGGCGTTCTTCCTGATGGGAGTGGGTCTTCCCTTCGTTATCATTTATACCAAGGAGCTACTGGACAACAAAATTCATAATATGTACCAGGTGGAGCGCCTGACGGGAGACATCCCTGTCCTCGGTGAGCTTCCCAGGATAGGACGGCGCCAGAGTAAAATTGTGATGCACGACGACCGTTCCGTCCTGGCCGAAGCCCTGCGTATCGTGCGAACCAATCTGGACTACCTGATTCGTACCCGTAAACCGGGGGAAACGCACAAGAATAATATCGTATACATCACCTCAAGCGTCTCTGGAGAAGGTAAGACCTTTCTGTCGGTCAACCTGTCCATGATACTCTCGGCCACCGATAAGAGCGTGTTGCTGATCGGGGCGGACGTTCGTAACCCCAAGTTCAAGAAGTTCTTTCAGAATAAGAGCATCGGGGTAACCGATATACGCAATAGTCGGGTCAATGCCGGCCTCACGGAGTTCCTGGTGGATCCCAAGCTTCAGCCGGAGGACATCGTCAACCGGGTTACGCTGTTTAATAATCCCATCGATGTTATTTATTCGGGCAGGATACCCCCGAACCCTTCCGAACTGCTGATGAGCGATCGCCTTGGAGAATTACTGGAAAAAAGTTCCCAGAAATACGATTACGTGATCGTGGATACTTCCCCGATGATGCTGGTATCAGATACCCTGCTCATTGGGCATTTCGCCAATCATACTATTTACGTAACCCGGGCCGAAACCACAGAGACCAAGATGCTGCAGTTCCCCATGAAACTAAGGGCCGACGGCAAGATCAAAGGGCTGGCATTCGTGGTGAATGACGTTAAGACCAGTAATCTGGGATATGGCGGTAAGTACGGTTATGGCTACGGAAAGAAGAAGAAGTCCTGGTTTGGCCGTTAGATCCTTCTTCCGTTGGACGTAGGAAATTGAAAGAATATTAATACGAAGAAGCTCTCTGCTCAGGAGAGTTTTTTTGTGGATTTGGCTACCGTTTCTTAACAAACGCAAAGGTGCCGCTAAACGGCATTCTTGCTATTTTAGACGAAATATTGCCATTGCATTTGGCCACGGAAGGCCAACCGAATATTTTTGTTGCTCGCGGTAGATGTACCGTTAACATTTACAGTTTAATATCCCCAACAGAAGATGAAAAAGAATTGCCCCAAATTCCTTCGATCATTCGGCCTGGTCTTGCTTGCGATGGTTGCCTTTACCGGTACCGTACGTGCCCAGGGTTTCGATGAAAGTTTCCTTGATTTTAATGGGTTCGGAGATGCTTCCAATGGCATCACCTCGCTCATGTTCGGACCCGATGGCCGCCTGTATACGGCCGAATACCCGGGGCTCATAAAGATTTATACCATACAGCGGAACGGCCCTCAGGACTATGTGGTCACCGCTGTGGAGGTCTTGAATGACATACAGACCATGCCGGACCACAATGACGATGGATCCCCGCACAACAGTATCGAGCGACAGGTAACCGGGATCACCGTTGGGGGCACGGTTTCCAACCCGGTGTTCTATGTTTCATCCAGTGATTTCCGAATCGGTGCAGGATCCGGAGGAGGTAACGGGGATGTCGGGCTCGACACCAACTCCGGTGTAGTTACCCGCTTTAGCTGGACGGGCAGCGACTGGGATGTGGTCGACATCGTGCGGGGCCTTCCCCGTTCCGAGGAGAACCATTCCACCAATGCACTGGAATTGGCCACCATCAATGGAACTGAATATTTGATCGTCGCCTCCGGGGGTAACACCAACGGCGGTGCCCCCTCGATCAACTTCGTGTACACTTGCGAGTATGCCCTTTCCGGTGCCATACTGGCCTTCGATCTGGGCGTTTTGGATGCCCTCGGGATCAAGACCGATGGGGGCCGTCAGTACCTTTACGATTTGCCTACGCTGGACGATCCTACCCGAGCCAATGTCAATGGGGTAACCGATCCAGACGATCCCAATTACAACGGTATCGACGTCAATGATCCCTGGGGTGGAAACGACGGCCTCAATATGGCCATACTGGATAATTCCAGCCCGGTGAAGATGCTTTCCCCCGGTTACCGCAACAGTTACGACTTCGTGGTTACCGAGAGTGGAGCCCTCTACGTAACGGATAATGGAGCCAATCAGGGCTGGGGAGGATTCCCGGAGAACGAGGGCTTAGCTACAGTAAATAACGATTACAACCCGGCGGAACCCGGGAGCCAGTCGGCCTCAGGAGGGGAGCAGATCGATAATAAGGATCATCTGGAACTGGTGACTTCGAATCTGGACACCTATACCTTTGGCTCGTTCTATGGCGGGCACCCCGTACCCGTTAGGGCCAACCCCAGCGGTGCCGGTTTGTTTACCGCACCGGGTGCGGGCACCACTGGCGCTGTTTTTCGCACACAGACCTACGATCCGGACGGATCCACCCCGGGATCTACTACGGATCCCAGTATTGCACTACCGGCCAACTGGCCTCCGGTGGCCGTTGCCAACCCCGTAGAGGGCGACTGGAGAGGCCCATCCGAGCCTAATCCCGATGGTGCAACAGATAATCCGGTTGTGATATGGGGAACCAATACCAACGGTATAGACGAGTACACGGCCTCCAACTTCGGTGGTGCCATGCAAGGCGACTTGCTGGCAGGAAGCAACCAGGGACAAATTCGCCGGGTACAGCTCGATGGAAGTGGTGGACTACAGACACTCACCTCCGCTTTCCTTTCGGGAATCAGCGGTGATGCCCTGGGTATAACCTGTAACGGCGACAACGAGATCTTTCCCGGTACCATCTGGGTAGGTACACTGGGAGGTACCTCAACTGGAAATCCTTCCGGAGGGAGCATCATAGTTTATGAGCCCAATGACTTCCTGAATTGTATAGAACCCGGAGAGCCCGGTTATGATCCACTGGCGGACGGTGACTTCGATGGATACTCCAATCAGGATGAAGAAGATAATGGAACCGCGGTTTGCAACGGTGGTTCTCAGCCCAACGACTTCGATGAGGCCGCTGGCGGAACACTGGTATCGGATCTGAATGATCCCGATGACGATGCCGACGGCATAGCCGATGCTGACGATCCTTTCCAGCTCGGCGATCCTTTAAGTGCCGGTTCCGATGCCTTTACTCTGCCCGTCAGCAATGCCCTGTTTAATAATCAGCAAGGCCTGGGCGGCATATTCGGACTGGGCATGACGGGTCTGATGAACAACGGCGATACGGGAGCCAACTGGCTGAACTGGATCGACGATCGGGACAACGGACCGAATCCGAATGATGTATTGGGTGGAGCTCCGGGTATCATGACTTCTCATATGACGGAAGGTACTGCACTGGGCGCAACCAATACTCAGGAAAAAGGCTATCAGTACGGGGTACAGGTGGATGCCTCTACTGGTCCTTTTACTGTCGTGGGAGGTATGAATGGCTTTACGGGTCCATTGCGACTCTACGAGAATACCAACGGGGTAAGTGCAGGGGAGCTCGGATTCTTCATAGGAGACGGAACCCAGAGCAACTACATCAAGTTCGTGGTGAACCTGAATGGCTTCGAAATACTTCAGGAAATCAACGATGTACCCGGAACACCGATTACCTCGGCATTGCCCATTGGTGATCGCCCCACGGAGACCATCAAGTTCTATTTTGAGGTGAATCCGACAAACGGACAGGTGGAACTCGAGTATCAGATTGATACCAATCCCAGAGTTTCCATAGCCACCATCGCTGCCCAGGGAACCATCCTGGAGGCCATACAGCAGAATACTCGTGACCTGGCCGTAGGATTTATAGGAAGTTCGAATACCCCCGGTAAGGAGCTGGAGGGTTCCTGGGATTTCCTGAACGTCCTCAACGAAATACCTGTCGTGGTTCAGGAGATTCCCGATGTCCAGGAACTCGTAGGTGCCAATGATGTGGTACTGAATATGGACGACTACTTCGATGACAACTTTGGAACGGATAACCTGACCTATACCGTTGAATCCAATACCAACACGGATTTTGGGGCGGCTATTAATGGCAACCTGCTGACGATCACCTTCCCGGCTACCGTGGGCACTTCGGATATCACCGTTCGGGCTACGGATGGGGATACCAATTTCGTGGAAGACACCTTTACGGTTTCGACCATCGAAGGTGGAGCCGTGCTGTACCGGGTCAATTCCGGCGGCCCGCAGCTCACGGCAATAGATGGAGAGATGGACTGGGAAGAAGATACCCTGGCCAATCCATCCCAGTACTTGGTAAATCCGGGCTCGGATTGGGTTTTCGAAGGAACCATTAACACCTATGATCCCTCCGTCGATCAGACTACAACTCCCCTGGAGATTTTTGAGACGGAGCGGGCTGATCTCACCCCAGGAGCTCCAAACCTGACCTATTCCTTCCCCATTACCGAGGCCGGCAATTACGAGGTTAGGTTGTACATGGGTAATGGATTCTTCGGAACCAGTGAGGCCGGAGAGCGCATATTCGATGTACAGTTAGAGGGCCGGAATTACCCCTTACTGCAGGACATCGACCTGTCGGGTACCTATGGAAACAATGTGGGGACAGTGATCACGCATATCATCCCCGTAACGGATGGTTCACTTGATATTCAACTTCTGCACGACGTGATCGAGAATCCGCTGATCAATGGTATTGAGATCCTCGATGCCTTGGATAACGATACTCCGATCTATGCCTATGAAATACCAGATCAGGTCTCTAATAATGGGGAAGTCCTCAATGGAAGCCTGGGTGTTCAGGCCATAGGAGGAGACGGGAATTTGCAATATGCTGCTACAGGACTTCCTCCGGGTGTTTCCCTGGAACCCACCAACGGTCAGATCGGCGGAACCATCGCCGATGGAGCCGATGCGGGCAGTCCCTATTCCGTCACCATAACCATAGACGATTCGGACGGATTTTCCGACGATACCACCATCCTCAATTTGACCTGGGAGATATTCGATGCCTTCTCGTACCGTTTAAATGCCGGAGGGAATCAGATCACCTCGACGGATATCGGACCCAATTGGGAGGAAGACAGCCAGTCCGGGGCCGGAACCGGGGGGAACTTCTCCGTAAACACCGGAACTACCATAGGATTCGGAGGCGTACCCTATGAAAGCCGTGATCCTTCCATACCTGCTTACATCAGCGAAATGGTCTTCGATCAGATATTTGCCGAGGAACGCTTCGATCCCAACGGCCTGCCGGATATGGAATACACCCTGGATCTGGAGAACGGTAGCTATGTCGTTAATCTGTACTTTGCAAACAGTTTTGACGATCTGAACCAGGTAGGCGATCGGATTTTTGACATCCTGATCGAAGGCAATGCAGTAGAAAACAACCTGGATCTGGTCGAAGAATTTGGTCACGACGTAGCCGGTATGCTGAGCTATTCGGTCACTGTCACGGACGGAACCCTGAACATAGGTTTCGGTCGCGAAGTGGAGAACCCGACGATCAGTGCCATAGAAGTGTATAAGGTAGATACCGGTTTCCCTGTTTTGAATATGGCGCCCATCGCCAATCAGACCAACGAAATCACTAATTCCGTTAACCTGCAGGCATCTGCCACGGGTGGAGATCCGAGCTTCGACCTCGAGTATTACATCTCGGGTCAGCCCGATGGCATTAACATCAATCCCGAGACCGGTGCCATATCGGGTACCATAGCCGCATCTGCAGCCGCGGGTGGTCCCAATGGAGATGGTGTACATAACGTGGTGGTTACGGCCAAGCTTCCGAATTCGGCCCCATCCAGCGAGGTGTTTACCTGGACAGTATCGGCCGACTTCATCTGGACCGATAAGAACGAAAACGAGAACTATACCGCCCGTCACGAGAATTCCTTCGTACAGGCCGGTGATAAGTTCTACCTCATGGGAGGCCGCGAGAATGCCAAGACCATAGACGTATACGATTATACCAACGATACCTGGGAATCCCTGGTGGATTCGGCTCCTTTCGAATTTAACCACTTCCAGGCCACGGAATACAAGGGCCTCATTTGGATCATTGGCGCCTTCCAGACGAATAATTTTCCCAATGAAGTTCCGGCCACGAACATATGGATGTTCAACCCGGCGACCGAGCAGTGGATCGAAGGACCCGAGATTCCAGTGGCACGTCGCCGTGGTTCGACAGGATTGGTAGTGTACAACGATATCTTCTACATCGTGGGTGGGAATAACGACGGTCACGATGGAGGCTTTGTGAACCAATTTGATTCCTTTAACCCGGCCACGGGCGAATGGACGGTACTGCCGAACGCGCCCCGGGCCCGAGACCACTTCCACTCCGCGGTTATCGGAGATAAGATGTACCTGGCAGGTGGACGGCTTTCCGGTGGAGTAGGAGGCGTCTGGGCTCCCACTATCGCCGAGGTGGATGTATTCGACTTCACTTCGGGTACCTGGAGTACGCTGCCATCCGATCAGAACATACCGACCCCCCGAGGAGCCCCGGCTTCAGTGAATTTCAACGATAAGCTGGTGGTTATCGGAGGTGAGGTTCAGGACGAGGACGTTTACGGTGTGCTTACCGACGATGCCCTGAAGATTACCGAGCAATACGATCCGGTTACCCAAACCTGGAAGAGACTGGCCGACCTGAATACCGAGCGGCATGGAACCCAGGCCATCGTATCGGGCCCCGGTGTGCATATCCTGGCCGGTGCTCCTTCGCGTGGAGGGGGCAGCCAGAAGAATTACGAATTCCTCGGTGAGGACAGCCCCGTAGGGTCGCCCAGTGTAGCGAGCAGCCTCTCCGCACCCACAACTCTGGTCGTGGCAGATGGAGAAAGCAGCACCCTCAACGTAGATGTATCCGGTGGAAATGTGGGTATTTTTGTGGAATCGATCGCCATATTCGGAGCCGATGCGGCCGACTTTAGCATTACCAGCGGAGATTTCAGCGGAACCCTCCTCGATCCAAGTTCCAGCAATCCGCTGGAGATCGCCCTGAGCGGAACCGGAGCGGACCGGACGGCCATACTATCGATCACATACGATAATGGGCAGGAGGTAACCGTAATACTGACGAATAACGCCAATGTGGATTTCGACGTCACCAACCCCGGGAACCAGTTCAATCAGGAAGGAGACGACGTTAGCCTGCAAATCGAAGCGACCAGCACGGAGACCACGACCTATTCGGCTACCAATTTGCCACCTACTCTTACCATAGACGAAAATACCGGACTCATTTCCGGTACCATATCGAACGGTGATTGTGGCGGTTCGGGTAACAATGTTTTCGTGGAGGAGAATGGCTTGGTGATTATCGAGGCGGAGTCCACGGATTTGGTACCGAATTGGACAATTACCAATTTGGACAACGAAGTGGGCATCCTGGCCGGTACGAATAGTTTCTTCCAGCAGAATGGGGGAACACTGGATTACGATGTAACCATCACAACCCCCGGAGTTTACCGCTTTATCTGGAATAGCTTCTACAGCGGGCCCGAAGCATCAGAGGAGAACGACAACTGGCTAAAGTTTCCGAACAACGATAACGTTTGGTTCTTCGGAATCGATCTGACTGCGGGTGATCCGGGAACGGAAGCCGATATCATCAACAACCTTCTTGGCGCCCAAACGGATATTGTGTTTCCGGGAGGTACGGCAAGACAGACTCCGGCAACCACTCCTGAAGGAGCTTCAACCAATGGCTTCTTGAAGATTTATAAGTCCGGTGGGGGCTCGGAAAATTATACCTGGCAGTCCTTTACCAGTGACAACGACCCGCACAACGTGTACGTTTACTTCGTGAATCCGGGTACCTATACCATGCAGATATCGGAACGCAGTGCCGGCCATGCCATTGATCGGGTCGCATTGTATAAAGTAGACGGACCGGATTATTCCGATGCACAGCTCAATAGTTTCCCTGAGTCGCCCGCCTGCGAAGGCGCGGTAGGCGCAGCCGAGAATAGCCCGTACAACGTGACCGTTACGGTGACGGAGAATGGCGGCGCAACCGAGACCATCGACTTCGTCTGGACCATCGGATTGCCCGGTGAACTGCTGGCGGTCATTAACGCAGATGTACTCAGCGGAAACATACCGCTGACGGTAAACTTTACCGGGAGCAATTCCCTGGATGATGTAGGTGTGACTTCCTACGCTTGGGATTTCGGTGACGGAGGCACTTCCACCGAAGCCGATCCGCAGCATATCTTCACGACCCCAGGGGTATATACCGTTACCCTGACCGTAGGGGATGCCGATGGCAATACGGATACCGCCACTCAGGACATCGAGGTGCTCGGTACCGGCGTTGGCCCGACGGCCGTGGTTTCAGCAACGCCTGAAACCGGGGCACCGCCGCTGGAGGTAACCTTTACGGGTAGCGACTCCACGGACGACGTAGAAGTCGTAACCTATGCCTGGGACTTCGGCGATGGAGGTACTTCGGACGAAGCCGATCCGGTGTACATTTATGAGAATCCCGGAACATTCACAGCTGCCCTGACAGTAACCGATAGTGAAGGGCTGACGGATACCGCAACCATTGAGATTTCGGTTCTCGGTTCAGGAATACCACCGACAGCAATAGTTTCCGCAACTCCTGAATCTGGTGCTCCCCCTCTGGAGGTCACCTTTACGGGCAGCAATTCAACTGATGAGGTTGCCATTGCAACATACGCATGGGACTTCGGCGATGGAGGTACTTCGGACGAGGCTGATCCCGTGTATACCTACGTAAACTCCGGAACCTTTACCGCGACACTCACGGTAACAGATACCGAAGGCCTGACGGACACGGCAACCATCGATATAGTCGTGAATGCCGCACCGGTAGCTATTGCCCTGGCCGATCCCGTTGTTGGTAACAATCCATTAACGGTGTCCTTTGATGGATCGACTTCAAGCGATGATCAGGATGATATTGTGTCCTACGAATGGGACTTTGGGGATGGTACAGGTACTTCTACGGAAGTCAGTCCGCAATACGAGTTCACCACCCCCGGCGTGTACACCGTATCGCTGACCGTTACTGACGGCGGCGGTTTAACCGGAACAGATACCATAGACATTACAGTGAATGAAAACGACTCTCCAATTCCAGTAGCTACGGCAAGTGTAACGGAGGGGCAAGCACCATTGACGGTAATCTTCGATGGTTCCGGTTCTACGGACGACACAGGAATCGAAAGCTATCAATGGGACTTTAAAGACGGAACAACCTCAACTGAGGTTAGCCCTATAAAAACCTTCAATACTCCGGGTACGTACGATGTTACGCTCACCGTAACGGATATAGATGGCTTGTCGGCGGTAGCTACTATTGTAATTACCGTGAATGTACCCAACGAAGCCCCTGTGGCCGTTATCGAAGCCTCGGTAACAGAAGGTGAGGCCCCGCTCGAGGTATCCTTTACCGGTTCGGGCTCGACGGACGACGTGGGTATCGAAAGCTATCAATGGGACTTCGGTGATGGTACTTCATCTACCCAGGCGGACCCGACTCACTTGTTTACCGGTATTGGTGAATTTACAGTCACGCTTACGGTAACCGATGCCGGAGGCCTCACCGATCAGTCGAGCATACTGATTACCGTGCAGCAGCCAACGGAGAACGAGGCCCCCGTGGCGGTGGCCAGTGCGGCTCCGATTGCCGGCGACGTTCCTCTGGTGGTGAATTTCACAGGGGATGCTTCCACGGACGACAAGGGCATAGTAAGCTACTCCTGGGATTTCGGCGATGGCAGTCCGGTGGAAACCACGCCTAACACCGTTCATACCTATCTCACGGCGGGTGTGTATACAGCGGTATTCACCGTGGCCGACGAGGAAGGCCTGACCGATACGGAGGTATTCACCATAACCGTGAACGAACCCAATACGGGACCTGAAGCAGATATCGTTGCTTCTATCCTGAGTGGAGAGGCGCCCCTGTCCGTCGATTTTGACGGTTCGGGTTCGACCGACGACAAGGGAATAGCCACGTACAGCTGGGATTTTGGCGATGGAGCCACGGGTATGGGAAGCAATCCCACCCATGTGTTTTCAGATGCCGGAAATTTCCAGGTGGTGCTGACCGTCTCGGATGCCGAAGGGCTGACGGATACCGCCAGCGTAACGGTAACCGTAACGGATAACGAGCCCGATATGGGAACGAGCTTCGGACTGGTAGCCGAACGCAATCCGGTCACGGATGGTGTAGCCAGCGTACAGCTATTGGACGACCTGGCCAACGAAACGCCTCAGGTGTTCTATGTGCACGATTATACGGGCAGGCTGGTCGGAAGCTTCGATCCACAAGATATCTTCGACGGCGCGAGCAGTTACCTGATTCCGGTGAATGGATTCCGCACCTCGGTATATATTATTACCGTGGAGACCCTATCCGGCAAGCGTGCGGGTACCCGCATCGTGATAGAGTAAGGGAACTAACCTAAATAAAAAGAAGCCGTCTCCTAACCTGGGACGGCTTCTTTCTTTTTCTATATATGGATCGTTAGTGATACAGGGTCTCCTCATTCATGCGGAAGGCCTTTTCCAGCTGGGATTCCAGTTTACTGGGAATCTTGAAATCCTTAATGTATTGGATGTGTTCGACCCGGTGAGCATCGGAGCCCAGGAATTCCACTTTTCCGGACTGAATGAGTTCCATGGCGGTCTGTTGAATGCTCTTGCCGTAATAACCGGCGATGGAGAGTAAATTCACCTGGAAAAAAAGGCCCATATCCCTATACCGGGAATACGCACCTCGGTTCTTATGCAGGTAGCGGTACCGCTCCGGGTGAGCGAGTATGGGAAATACGTTTTGCTCCCTGCACAGGTCCACTATGCGTGGCATATTTAGGGAGGCCTGAAGAAAGGGCATTTCAATGAGTATGTAGGCCTTGCCCATGGGAAGGAATTTGCCGGATTCCAGGAGCTGTTCCAGGTGGTTATCCACCATGTGTTCCGCGGCGAAGTCCAGTTTCACGTTCAGATCTTCCTCACCCGAAAGGGATTCCAGTAACTTCAGGTGGGCTTGCCGTATGGTTTCGGAAGTATTGGGATAGATCTCGCTGTGCACGTGAGGGGTGCAAATCACCCTCGTAAAACCTATTTCCTGAAACGCATACAGCATATCCAACGAATCCTGCACCGTAGCTGCACCATCGTCTATACCCGGGAGGATGTGGTTGTGCATATCCACAAAGCCCTCGAGCATATCCGGCAGAAATGCCTTTTTCTGGAAGATTGATACCATAACTGCACCGGTAATTTTGTTCGAAAGTACTAATGTCATGGCAATTAGGGTGCCACGATGCACTTAAATTCTGTTAATCCGCTGTATACTCCGACAAAAGTAGCGCTTGCATGGATCGTTTGTCCCCATTACCAGAGGGGTCCGGGTTATTTTTTCAGAAATTCGGCCACATTCGTTTGTATCCTACCGGTCAGGTCTCCTGAGTCCCCGGCAAATGCAAAGGACTCACCGGTCAGCAGCTCGTAGAGTTCCTGATAGCGGCCCGATACCTCCTCGACAAATGCATCGGGTAATTCGGGTACCTGCTGCCCTTCCTTGCCCTGAAAACCACCCGCGATCAGCCACTCCCTGAGAAACTCCTTGGAGAGTTGTTTTTGCCGCTCCCCGCGTGCCTGCCGCTCTTCGTACCCCTCTGCGTAGTAGTAACGGGAGGAGTCCGGCGTATGTACTTCGTCGATCAGTACAATTTCTCCGGAAGCCGTCTTCCCGAATTCGTATTTGGTGTCCACCAGGAGCAGTCCACGGCTGCGGGCCCATTGGGTCCCCTGCTCGAACAGTTTACGGGTGTAGTCCTCCAGGACGCGATAGTCCTCTTCCGACACCAGGCCCTTGGCCAGGATGTCCTCCCGGGAGATGTCCTCGTCGTGGTTACCCTTCTCCGCCTTGGTTGCCGGGGTGATGAGGGGAGTGGGGAAGGGGTCGGATTCCTTAAGGCCTTCGGGCATGGGCACTCCGCTCAGCAGGCGTTTGCCGCTGTGGTATTCCCGGGCGGCGTGTCCGGCCAGGTAGCCACGGATCACCATTTCCACCTTGAAGGGCGCACAGTTTCTTCCGACCGAAACATTGGGGTCCGGGCTTGCCAACCACCAGTTGGGCACTACCGGCCTGCTTTTGTCCAGCATAAAGGCCGAAAGCTGATTGAGCATCTGACCCTTACCGGGTATTCCCCGGGGCATGATCACGTCGAAGGCTGAAATGCGGTCGGTAGCTACCATAACTACCCGCCCATCCTCGAGATAGTACATGTCCCGTACCTTGCCGCGGTAAATGGAAGTTACGCCTTCCCAGTCGAAGTCGGTTCGGGTTAGGGTGGGTCTCATAGGCTATGAGTTGTTGTGTTCGATTTCCCGGTAGGCATCGATAACCTTCTTGACCAGCTTATGGCGGATCACATCCTTATCGTCCAGGTGAACGATACCGATGCCCTTCACGTCCTTGAGCACCAGCATGGCTTCCTTAAGACCCGAAATGACCCTTCTCGGCAGGTCGATCTGCCCGGGGTCTCCGGTAATCAGGAATTTGGCGTTCTTGCCCATTCGGGTCAGGAACATCTTCATCTGGGCATGGGTGGTATTTTGGGCCTCGTCCAGGATTACGAAGGCGTTATCGAGGGTACGGCCCCGCATAAAGGCCATGGGGGCAATTTGTATCACCCCGTTCTCTATATAATTGGCCAGCTTTTCAGCGGGTATCATATCGCGCAGGGCGTCGTACAGGGGCTGCATGTAGGGGTCCAGCTTCTCCTTGAGGTCTCCCGGCAGGAAACCCAGGTTTTCCCCGGCCTCCACGGCAGGACGAGTCAGTATAATTCGACGGACTTGTTTCTCTTTCAAGGCCTTAACCGCCAAAGCCACCCCGGTATAGGTCTTTCCCGTACCCGCGGGACCGATGGCGAACACCATGTCGTTCTGTTTACAGGACTTCACCAGTTTGTGCTGGTTCAGGGTCTGTGCCCGGATCAGTCGTCCGTTTACGCCATGGATCAGCACCTCGGATTCCTTGCTGGACAGCTCCCTGAATTCCTCGGATTCTTCGGTATGCAGCAGGCGCTCGATGGTGTTTTCGTCCAGCTGATTGTGTCTGGCAAAGTGGGAGGTGAGCAGATCGAAGCTGGTCTCGAATTGCTCCAGCTGCTTTTCATCCCCATAGGCCTTGACCTTGCTCCCGCGGGCAACAATCTTGAGTTTGGGAAACTTTCGTTTGAGGTGTTCTACGGTTTCATTCTGAAGCCCGAAGAAGTCGCGGGCACTGATCTCGGTGAGCTCGATCGTGATTTCGTTCAATGCATTCGGGGTGTTAGATAGGTCCTTCGAAATACGTACTTTTACACTGCGAAAGTATCAAAATTCTGTCTTAGGCATCCAAAAAAGAACTCCTGATGTATGCCCGTAATTACCCTTACAACTGATCTCGGCTACCGCGATCCCTTCCTGGGCAGGATCAAGGCAAAAATTTACGAACACACCCAAGGCAGGATACCCGTGTTTGACCTTTCCCATGAGGTATCCCCGTTCAACCTGCACGAGGCGGCTTACGTAGTCGGGGCCTGCTACAAGGACTTCCCCAAAGGAAGCGTTCACCTGATCGGAGTGGATGCGCAGTCCTCGCCCGAACAGCCCCATGCGGTTATGCATTTCGACCATCACTATTTTATTGGAGCGGACAATGGCGTCTTTTCCCTGCTCATTGGCGACCGGCCTTTCGAGAAGTTGATCCGGGTCGAGGTGCCCCAACTGGTCGAGACCACTTTTCCGGAGAGGGAAATACTCGTGCCCGTGGCTGGCCACCTGGTTGGCGGTGGCAGCATGGATCTGCTGGGCACCCCGTTGGAATACCCGAGGGAAATGGTCGGGGTCAGGCCCCAAATCGCCCAGGAGGGCGGACTTATTCGGGGCCACGTGATCTATATCGATCGCCTGGGCAATGTCGTTACCAATATCCGTAAGGATGATTTCGAGGCCCGTCGCGAGAGCAGGAATTACGAAATTCGCATCCGAAATCATACCATTCGCCAGGTGTACGACCGGTATCACGGACGGGTTAATTTTGAACTCGATCCCGGTGAACGTAAAGGCTCCGGGCATCTGGTCGCAGTCTTCAACAGCAATGATCTGTTGGAGGTTTGCCTCTACAGGAGCGACCAGAACACGGTCGGCGGGGCTTCGGGCCTATTGGGAATGGAGTACAGGGATCAGGTTACCATTGAATTTTTATGAAGATCGAACGCATCGTACGGCTGCATCTGGCACCGGGAAAGGAAGAGGAATTCAAGAGTATTTTCAGGGAGTCTCAGCCCGTTATCAGTGAGTTCCCCGGTTGCCTCCGGGTCCGGCTCCTGCAATCGACCGATGAGCCCGAGGTGTTTTATACCCAGAGCCAGTGGGAAGGTGAATATGCACTGGAGGAGTATCGGAAGTCCGATTTCTTTCGGGCCACCTGGTCGAAGACCAAGGCCTTGTTCGACCAACCTGCCTCGGCCTGGAGCATGGCGGTCGTCGATGACTACCTCTAACCGCATCAGAAACGTTAATCACCTAAACCTACAGCTTACCATTTAGAATGAAGTCTGTTTTTCAACACGAGCTGCGCAGTTTTTTCGGCACCCTTTCCGGGTATGTGATCCTGTCGCTCTACAGCCTGCTTACCGGCCTGTTCCTATGGGTTCTTCCGTCACCATTCTATCTGCCCGATCGGGGTGTGGCCAGTTTACAGCCGCTGTTCGAGCTTACCCCCTGGGTGTTCGTGATCCTGGTACCGGCCATCACCATGGGGAGCTTCGCGCAGGAGCGTAGCCTGGGCACCCTGGACCTCCTGAAAATAAAACCGGTGGGTCTGTCGCAGCTGCTACTGGGCAAGTTCCTGGCCAACTGGCTGATCGTGGTGCTGAGCGTACTACCGACTGTATTCTACCTGTTTGCCCTGAACGACCTGGGTGTGGAGCGGGGTAACTTCGACCGGGGCGTGCTGATCGGTTCCTATGTCGGACTCTTCTTCCTCTCCGGTGCCTTTACCGCCATGGGCGTGTTTACCTCGAGTTGGAGTGCGCATCAGATTTGGGCACTGCTGGGAGGAATAATGGGATGTTTTCTGCTGTACTATGGTTTCGATGCCTTTTCGGGACTGTTCGATAATGGCAGTGAGGTAATGGAGATTCGGTCCTGGGGGGCGCGGGCCCATTTCGATAGCCTGGCCCGGGGGATTTTGGATATAGCAGACCTGATCTACTTCCTCGCGGTTTCCGGGATTTGCCTGGGGTTGAGCTTTGTCTATCTTAAATACGAGAGCCGATGAACCTGAATACGACCCGACTTAAAGAAGGAGGAATCGTTTTACTTGCCGGGGGCATCCTGCTCTGGGTTTCTTCCCTGCTCGGTCTGCGTTTCGACCTGACCGGTGATGGCCGGTTTACCCTGAGCGAAGCGAGTACCCGGGCGGTGCGTTCCCTGCGCCCGGGTACCGTGGAAGTCGACGTTCTCCTCGGGGAGGAGCTGCCAGGGGCCTTTGCCCTGCTCAGACAGGAGGTCGCGATTTTGCTCGAACAGTACGATTCCCGGCACGGCAGTATCCGGGTTAGTTTCTTCGATCCGCTGCAGGATGAAGCCGATCCCGAACAGGCATATAACGACCTGCTTTCCATAGGGATCAGCCCGTTCACGGTAACCGAAGGCAGCGCCACGGACGTATCCCAGAAGAATGTATTTCCCTGGGCGGTCGTCACCTACCAGGGACGCTCGGTTCGAGTCCCGTTGCTAAGGAAGGCCATAGGCACCCGTCTCGAAGAGCGGGTCGATCTGTCCATACAGGAACTCGAGTACGCCTTTGCCGATGCGTTCAGGAAGCTAGGCATAGAAGAGCGCAAGCGTTTGGGTCTGATCGACGGTCAGGGGGAATTCCGGGATCGGTACATCGGCGATTTTATGGGCACGGCTTCGGAATACTACGACCTGGTACGGATCTCTATGGATAGTTCCAACCTGGAACCCGAAGCCCTGCTGGACTCGCTCCGGTCTCTTGATGCCTTGCTGATTGCCAAGCCTGTGATTCCATTTACCGGGGAGAAACAGTACCTGCTTGATCAGTACCTGGTCGATGGAGGAAGGGCCATGCTGCTGCTGGAGTCGCACCGGATCATTCAACCCAGCCAGGTTCAGGGCCTGTCCGAGGACGAAAATCCCATAGCCGTATCGGCCCGCAGCGGGCTGGACGAACTGCTTTTTCATGCCGGCCTTCGATTTAAGCCCGGTATAATCAGCGATATGTATGCAACCCCCATAGTGGTGGCCACCGGTGAAGGCCCGGACAGTCAGTACAATCCGCTGTTGTGGCTGTACTATCCCATGGTGTTCCCGAATACCAGGCATCCGGTGTCCGCGAATATCCCACCGCTTCAACTTCGCTATACTGGAGGTTGGGACACCCTGCCCCGACCGGAGCTGCACAAAACGGTTTTGCTCCGTTCGTCTCCCCTGTCCAGGCTGGAGTCTTTTCCCAGGAGTATCGATCTGCAGCTGGCCGGACAGAAACCCGAGCCCGGGCTCTTCGAGGGTAAGGGCGATATTCCTTTGGGTGTGCTGGTGGAAGGGGATTACGAATCTTTTTATGCCAACAAGGTGCGTCCGCTGAAACTTAGCAATCATAGGGATTCCGGATCGGGGGTCCGGTTGCTGGTGGTTGCCGATGGAGACCTGATTGCCAATCAGTTTAACGAACAGGGCAAGCCTCTGGAACTGGGGTTCGATAAGTGGACCAGTAGTTTCTACGGGAACAAGGCGTTTCTTATCAACGCCCTGCACTACCTTATGGATCAGGAGGAGTTATTGGTCAGCCGGAGCAAAAGTGTCTCCATACCTCGTCTGGATCAGGTGAGGGTGAATGAACGTTTGTCTTACTGGCAGGGCTTTGTGCTGATATGGCCGCTTGTGCTGATCGCCCTTGCCGCTTTTCTGATTCTCAGGTACCGGGGAAGGCGGTTTACAAGGCCGTTGAGCTAGGTAGGTTTGTCGCCGTCCCGATGCCGAATATGTTGATAAATTTAGTTTTAGTTGCCTCTCAATTGAGGTAATTTTACGCTCCTTCGTCGGATACTAGATTTTGACGAATAGGCCAATAGAATTAAATGTTCTTGGATGAAGTTTATAGTTTCCAGTTCCCTGTTACTTAAGAAGATTCAGCTGCTGTCCGGTGTAGTCAATCACAACAGTACACTGCCCATACTGCAGAACTTCCTGTTCGATATCGACAAAACCCGCCTGGTGATTTCTGCTTCGGACATGGAAACCACAATCAGCACCGAAATGGAGGTGGAATCCAAGGACAAGGGTAAGATCGCCATGTCCGCTCGGATGCTGCTGGAAACCATTAAGACCTTTCCCGAACAGCCCCTGACATTCAGTGCCTTGGATGGCACCAACCTGGAAATCAGTGCGAATAACGGCAAATACTCGCTGGCCTACATCGATGGTTCGGAGTATCCCACTCCGGTGAGCCTGGCCGAGGCACAGTCCACTACCATAGTAGGGGATGTACTGGCCACGGCTATCGGGAATACGCTGTTTGCCGCCGGAAACGACGACCTGCGTCCGGTGATGAGTGGGGTATTTTTCCAGTTTTCACCGGAGCATATGACTCTGGTGGCTACCGATGCCCATAAGCTGGTCAAGTACCGCCGCACCGATGTAACGGCGGACGAGGAGGTTGAGTTTATTATGCCCAAGAAGCCCCTCAATCTGCTCAAGGGGATGCTTCAGGGAAGCGAGACGGAAGTAACGATAGAATACAACGAAAGCAACGCGCGTTTCGCTTTCGATAATACCGAACTCATTTGTCGCCTGATCGATGGGAAATATCCGAATTACGAGGCCGTAATTCCCAAGGACAATCCGAATGTTTTACAGATCGAACGTGCGCCTTTGCTGAGTTCGGTTCGGCGGGTTTCCATTTTTTCCAACAAGACGACCTATCAGATTCGGCTGCGACTGGCCGGATCCGAATTGCAGATATCCGCAGAGGACGTGGATTATTCCAACAGTGCCGATGAGCGTCTGAGCTGTGACTACAATGGAGAGGATATGCAGATCGGCTTCAATTCCCGTTTTCTACTGGAAATGCTTTCCAACCTGACCGCTGATGAGGTGAGCATCGCCATGAGCATGCCCGACCGGGCTGGAATCCTGACCCCTATGGACGGGCTCGAAGAAGGGGAGGAGCTCACCATGCTCGTCATGCCGGTGATGCTGCACGGATAACCCCTATTATATGGACCTCAAGGATACCATCGTAGCGCTGGCCACGGCACCCGGAATGGCGGCGATAGCGGTGGTACGTATTTCGGGTCCAAAAGCCCTGGAAATAGCCGGATCCTATTTCGTTCCCCGAAACCGTAAGATCTCCGTCTCCGACTTTCGGTCGCATACGGTCCACCTGGGTGAGATTCGCCAGGGGGACCGGGTATACGACGAAGTCCTGCTGACCTACTTTCGCGGACCCCGATCGTACACGGGGGAAAACGTCGTTGAGATTTCCTGCCATGGGTCGACCTATGTACAGGAACAGCTGCTCCAGCTCTTTATTCGCGGTGGATGCCGAATGGCCGAACCGGGAGAATTTACCCTGAGGGCCTTTCTGAATGGCAAGATGGATCTCGACCAGGCCGAGGCCGTAGCGGATCTCATCGCCAGTGATAGCCAGGCCTCGGCCGATCAGGCCCTGAAGCACCTCAGGGGAGGTTTTAACAGCCAGATCGCCGAACTCAGGGACCAACTGCTGAAATTTGCCAGTCTGATCGAACTGGAGCTGGATTTCTCCGGCGAGGATGTCTCGTTTGCGGACCGAACCGAACTGAGGAACCTGCTCGAACGCCTCAAGGCTCACATCAAGTCGCTCTTGGATTCCTATGCGCTGGGCAATGTGATCAAGTCCGGAATACCCGTTGCCCTGGTGGGGGAGCCCAATGTCGGTAAGTCCACGCTGCTCAATGCGCTATTGAACGAAGAGCGGGCCATAGTGAGTGATATACCCGGGACCACCCGGGACACCGTTGAAGACGAAATGGTCCTCTCCGGCATTCGATTTCGCTTTATCGATACCGCCGGTTTGCGAATCACCGACGATGCCATCGAACAGATCGGCATTCAAAGATCCCTGCAGGCCCTTAAGAACGCATCTCTGGTGATGCATTTGCAAAATGCTGCCGACCTGGTCGATAAGGAGTACGATCATCAGAAGCTGGATGAGTTCTTGAAGTTCGAAGAAAAGCTAAAGACCAAAGACGATGCAGATCCGGACTCCGAAGCTCCCGAAATGGAGGTGATGGTTGTAGTGAATAAATGGGATCAGCTGAATAAAGATCAGCGCGGGGAACTGAAGAGCAAGTACCCGGACTTCATCTTTATCTCCGCACTTAAGAAGGAAGGGTTGGATGCACTTAAAGACCAATTGCTCGATAGGCTCCGACTGGGCAAAATCAAGTCCGACGATGTCCTGCTGACCAACAGCCGCCACTATCAGGCCCTGCAGAAATCGCTGAATTCTGTAGAGGCAGTAGAAGAGGGGATGGATGCGGATATTCCTTCCGATTTGCTCGCCATAGATATACGACAGGCCCTGCACCACCTGGGGGAAATCACCGGAAGTATAACCACGGACGACTTGTTGGGTCAGATTTTCTCGAGTTTTTGTA
Organism: uncultured Flavobacteriaceae bacterium; assembly: GCA_964550895.1. Classification (GTDB taxonomy): domain Bacteria; phylum Bacteroidota; class Bacteroidia; order Flavobacteriales; family Flavobacteriaceae; genus CAZKAP01. The sequence goes on along the minus strand of CAZKAP010000010.1, from coordinate 3,969 downwards.
TCGGAAAGTAACCACCACAAAACAAACATTCAGAAAACATACTAAAAACCACCATCAAGCCCCTTTTTTAAAGGCTTTTGTTTTAGTTAAGGTTACTATTTACTTTGTGATGTTATTCGTTTATAAGGTACATATTTGTACCTTTATTGTACCTTAATACGTTTTGAAGGGCTTTTTTGTACCTCAAAGCGTTTTTTTAGGATAATTGTGGCACACATAGACGCATAATGACACGCTAAGGCACACACAGGCACGGAATGAGTAGTAACATTAAGGTACAGCGTATTTGCCAGCATTGCAGTAAGGAGTTTACGGCTCGAACAACAGTAACTAAATACTGTTCCCACAAGTGCAGCCAGGGAGCCTATAAAGCCCGCAAACGAGCCGAAAAGGTTGAGCAGTCAAACGCTGAAACCACACGAATGAAAAACCAACCTATTGAGCAACTGAAAGCCAAAGAGTTTTTAAGTATCAATGAGGTATGCCAGTTGGTTGGAATTAGCAGGCGTACCGTTTACCGATTGATTGAGCAAGACGACCTGAAGAAAATAAAGGTTGGAAGTCGTACCCTTATAAAACGCTCAGCCCTTAACAGGCTATTGAGCAATAAAGAAACGGGGAAGCCTGAAATACCTAAACAACAAATAAACGACCTCAACGACTGGAAACAGGCAGGGGCGTTTGATATTAAGGACTGTTACACCTTAACAGAGATTCAAGATAAATACGGAGTTTCTGAAAGCACCGTACAGCAGTTAATTAAAAGAAACAGCATACCCAAAATAAGAAAGGGTTGGTATGCCTATGTACCCAAACAGATTATTGATGAACTATTGACCTAAAAAAAGTTTTTTTCAGACGTTCACGTTTTTCACCTTTTTCACCAATAGCATAAAAGACAATGGCAACAAAAGTGAGTTTACGACAAAAGAAAATAAGCAAGGGGCGTAAAAGCCTGTACCTGGACTTCTATCCACCGATACCACACCCCGAAACAGGCGAACCCACACGCAGGGAGTTTTTAGGGCTTTACATTTTGGAAAAACCGAAAACACCTATTGACAAACAGCACAATGCTGAAACCCTGAAAATAGGCGAAAGCATACGCCAAAAGCGTGAAAACTTCCTTAACAAGCCTGAAATTTACAGCCAGTACGAAAAGGAACAACTAAGGTTAAAGGAATTAGGCGAACAATGTTTTGTTGAATACTTCACTAAGTTAGCTAACAAACGCAAAGCTAGTAACCGGGATAACTGGGCTTCAGCACTCAATTACCTGGACACCTTTACAAATGGCAGTTTGAAGTTTGCCGACCTCAACGAAAAGTTTTTTGAGGACTTCAAAGAATACCTACTTTCCACAAAAAGCAATAGGAGTAACAAAACGACACTTTCACAGAATACTGCCGTTTCGTACTTCAATAAGGTTAAAGCAGCATTAAAACAAGCCTATAAAGACGGCATACTACAAACCGACCTGAACGCCAAAATAAGCCCAATTAGGGCAGCCGAAACAAGACGGGAATACTTGACTATTGAGGAACTGAATAAACTTGTAAAAACCCCGTGCAATGATGCCTTATTGAAACGCGCAGCCCTGTTTTCGGCACTTACAGGGTTGAGGTTTTCCGATATTCAAAAAATGACTTGGGGCGAACTGGAACACATAAACGGGCAAGGGTATTTTCTGAACTTCAACCAAAAGAAAACCAAAGGCGTTGAGGTATTGCCCATTTCAGAACAGGCGTACAACTTTACAGAGGGTGCAGAAAACCCAAAGGATATGCCACAGGATAAACCCGTATTTGAGGGGCTTAAATATTCAGCCTACCATAACAAACACCTATTTCAATGGATTGGAGCAGCAGGAATAACAAAGGACATTACCTTTCATTGTTTCAGACATACGTTTGCCACATTGCAACTGTTTAACGGTACGGACATTTACACCGTTTCAAAGATGTTAGGGCATAAAGACCTAAAGACTACCCAGGTTTATGCCAAAATAGTGGATGAAGCCAAACGCACAGCGGCTAATAAAATTAGACTGGATTTGTAACAACGTAAAGCATAAAAGACAAATGAATTACTTAAAAATTGTTTTACAAGGTTATTTCAATAGGGATAATAGGGAATACCTTGATCAATACTTTTTTGAGGAATTCAAAAAAGCCGAAAGGGATGACTACCGTACGGTAGAACGATTCTTTGAAGGGTGCCGGGGGGTTATTAGGGATTGGGAAAATCATTTACAGCATAAGGTTATGGAGCGAAAGCGGGAATTGTATTCTATGCGGAATAGAGCAAATAACGGTACACTTTCATACGCTGAAATGGAAGGCGTAACTACTGAGCAAAGAAGGCAGGAAACAATGGAATTTTGTGAACGGGAACTTCAAGACGTGCGGCCAGACGGAATAGGAAGCCTTTCATTTACTGTGCATTTATTTTCATTAACAAACGGTAGTATTGCGTACGATTTGCCATACAATGAATTATTGGATATTAAGTTGAGTATTGCGAAAGCATTCGAGAAGGCGCAGGCTGAGAAAGAAGAGTTGCCACCTCAACCAACAGACAAACAGCGAAAACCTGAAACAAAGGAAACAGAACTTTCAGAAAGGATTAAAAAGCACTTTGGTTTTTTTAATAAGAGTTGCCCTCGAAAACACAAACAGATATTGAATGATGCCGATTTTAAAAGCCTTATTGATTGGACTATTTGGTATTTTGAAAATGACTTTGAAGTACCTGAAATATTAGAACCAATTAAGGTAGTAAATACCAATAAAACATTTGTTCAGTTAGCCTTTAGGTATTTGTTCAAGGAATTGCATAAAAGCAGTCCATACCCTGAAACCTTATTTGAGTTTTACCAAAGTGCATTTACCCCATATTCAGAGGACAAAAAAAGAAACTTTGAAGCCGTGAAAAACAATGAAGAGGTAAAGAAACTTATGCAAATAGACCACTAAATATCAATATCCGTAAACACGCATTTTTTCCGTGAATTAACCGTATTTCCGTTTCAGTATTTCGCAAAGTATTACAAACAAAAATACTTTCGACATGACTGAAAATCTAACATTCGACCAATTACCCAAAGCGGTAACAATGCTAACAATAGAAGTTAGCGAACTCAAACGCCTGTTAATCGAGAAACAGGAACAACCACCTACCGAACAGCCTGAACAATTATTAACCGTTCAGGAAGCTGCACATTTTCTAAACCTTACAGTACCTACCATTTACAGTAAGGTAAGCAAAGGCGAATTGCCTGTAATGAAGCGAAGCAAACGACTTTACTTTTCCAGTATTGAACTTATGGCGTACCTCAAAGAGGGGCGCAAAAAGTCAAACGCTGAAATTGAGCAGGAAGCGGAAGCTTATTTGTCAAATAAAAAAGGGTTGAAGTAATGGAGAGCATTAACAACAACCCTTTGCATAAAAGACAGGGTGAAGATACAAAAAGTGAGTATGCTAAAAAACTCTATTATGCCTTGTATAAGAGGCCAATAAGCAGGAGAATGGCCGCCACCGAGATAGGCTATCCCGATCAGACTTATATGGCTACTCAACTAATTTATGATTGGATCAAAGAGGGGCGCGCCCAGGTAGTAGGGGCAATTAGATGCAGTAGGTCGGGCCGATTTGTAGAGGCCGTTACAACAAATCCCGAATTGTTCAAGCCAAGCGACAAGAACCAATTAAGTCTTTTCTGATTATGGAAGCAATTAAATTGAATCCACAGTTTGAGGACTTGCAGCAACCCGAAACATTCTTAAACCACGTTCAGGAACTGACAGAGGCAAAAGCAAATCCACACGATGGAATATTAAACCAACTAATTGAACAGTTCGAGCCGTTGGATTTTGAAGTTTTAGCTTTTCCACAGGTTGAAAAGTTAAGGGAACAACTGGAGCAACTGGATAGAATATTGACGAACCCGGACGGGAGTGTTAACACCGA
>CAZKAP010000009.1:0-71038 GCA_964550895.1 uncultured Flavobacteriaceae bacterium | reverse complement strand
CTACATGCTCAGATTCTTTCGAAGGATTCGGCAACAACTGTTGGAACAGGGCCAGCTACGGAATTACTTCTTTTACGCCATCGGTGAGATTTTCCTGGTCGTTCTGGGCATATTCATAGCCCTGCAACTGAACAATTACAATGCCTCTTTAAAGCAGGCCAGGCAGGAACAGGAGTCGCTGATCAACCTGAGAAGGGACTTTGAATACAATCAGATCGAAATAAAGCGGGTTATTGCAGATATGAAAAAGAATCGGGAATTTACCAGGAGAATTCTGGATCAAACGGGGAATCGGTATACCCACACCTTCGTTATAGATAGCTTCCTCGGGGAGGCCACGAGTACCTCCCGGTACCAGCCCAGAAACGGGTTCTTGATGGATCTGATCAATTCCGGAAAGCTGGGGATAATCCAAAGCGATGAACTTAGAAACCGATTATCGTCCTGGCTGCCCGAGCTCGAACGCCTTAAAGAACGGGAGACAACCTCCCTGGAATTCGATTACGACGTTGTCCGGTATGTTTTTAAGCACGGGAGTTGGCTCAATGCAGACGAAGTCGAAAACGACCAGTTTATCAGGGATTTGGGAATGCCAGTCTCCGGTTTCGAAGTGGATAACAATCGGATGCTTCAATCGCTGGAATTTGAAAACCGGATCGAGAACCAGATCATCTATCAGACATTGCTCATTACCCGGCAGGAAATTTGCGAAGCGGAAATTGAGGAGATACTGAAATTACTCGACCTTGCCATTCACGAGTAAGCCCATGCCTCAGACTTCCAACCTGGAGGCTTATGAGCACCGATTTCGTACCTTGCCAAACTAACCCAGAGGTGCGTCCCTCTTTGACCACCGATTGATAAACATCAGAAAACATGAAACACATACTCATCACCGGCTGCAGTTCCGGATTTGGCTTCGATGGGGCCAGGTACCTGGCGGAAAAGGGACATCACGTCTACGCCACCATGCGCAATGTGAACGGCAAGAACGCCCAGGCAGCTGCGCAGTTAAGGGACTTTGCAACCGCAAAGGGACTGAAGATCGATGTAGTCGAAATGGATGTGACCTCCGACGAAAGCGTTCAGTCGGCCATGATGCATATACCCCAGGTGGATGTCGCCATCAACAATGCCGGACTGGGTTATGGTGGCCCCGTGGAGTCCTTCTCCTCTCAGGAAATACTGGATCAGCTCGACCTGAACATCGTCGGTACCCTTCGGGTATCCAAGGCGGTCCTGCCGATCATGCGCAGGCAGAAATCCGGACTGATTGTGCAGGTGAGTTCCACAGCCGGTCGGGGAGCCTTTCCCGGCTTTGGCGTTTACCACGCAAGTAAGTGGGGACTGGAAGGGGTCAGTGAGGCCATGCGCTACGAACTCGCTCCCCTGGGTATCGATGTGGCCCTGGTGGAACCCGGTCCGTTCTCCACCAATTTCTTCGGGAATATGATCGCTCCGAAGGATGCGGATATCGCTGCGGATTACGCTCATGTGGGTGAATTCGGTGAAGGATTCGGCAAGCAGGTAACCGAAATGTTCGAAGACGAGAACGCCCCAACCGATCCCATGATCGTTGTTAAAGTTTTCGAGGAATTGATCGACCTGCCAGCAGGCCAGAGGCCCTTGCGAACCATAGCCGGACTGGACTTTGGATTTCAGGCCTTGAACGATGCGGTGGAGCCCATTCGCAAGTCGGCCCTGGAAACCATGGGTATCGCGCAATGGGACGGGGCTCGGTCGTAAAGGAAGCCCAGGCCGCCAAGCAACCTTCGTCCCATTGGGTTTTCATCCGATAGGAGGCCGTTAATCCATTTCAGCCCTCCCTGTATTATATTTGTTCTGCAGGGGCGATTCGCGCAGGAGTAGTTGTGCCTGAATCGCCTTCAACCCTCTTATTCCATGCATCTCCCGCTGCTACAGGACTTATTGATACTATTGGGATTCTCGGCGGTGGTCGTCTTCCTGCTGCAGCGGCTTCGGCTCCCTTCCATACTGGGCTTCCTGCTCACGGGTATACTGATCGGTCCCTCCGTTTTGGGATGGGTACATTCGGATCAGATCGAATTGATCTCGGAAATCGGAGTGATACTGCTGCTGTTCGTCATCGGCATGGAACTCTCGATTCGGAATCTCATATCGATCCGCAATACCGTATTCCTTGGAGGTGCCCTGCAGGTAGGCCTGACGGTCCTGCTCGCCGGGGGTATATTTTTAGCCCTCGGAGCGGATTGGAAACAGGCGCTCGTGGTCGGGTTTTTGTTCTCCCTCTCCAGCACGGCCATCGTACTGAAGATGATGCAGGACCGTAAGGAGATTTCCGCCCCGCACGGTCGGAATGCCCTGGCTGTGCTTATTTTTCAGGACATCGTCGTGGTGCCCATGATGCTGCTGGTCCCCATTATTGCCGGGGAATCCGGCAATGTAATGCAGAGTCTCCTCTCGCTGCTGATCAAGACGACGGTGGTCCTTGTGCTTACCGTTCTCAGCGCCCGCTTTCTGGTTCCCCGGCTGATGCACCATATCGCCCGGACAGGAAGCAAGGAATTGTTCCTGATTGCCACGGTCACCATCTGTTTTGCTGTGGCCTTCCTGACGGCCGAGATCGGCTTATCCCTGGCACTCGGAGCCTTTCTGGCGGGGCTCATTATCTCGGAATCGGAATACAGTTTTCAGGCGACCAGTATCATATTGCCCTTCAGGGAGCTCTTCATCAGTTTTTTCTTTATCTCTGTGGGTATGCTGCTCGACCTGGCCTTCTTCGCCGGGAACTTCGGTTATATACTGCTGATACTGATTGCCGTTTTTTTAGGAAAATCGGCCATTGCGACCCTGGCCATGGCGATTTTGGGCCATCCATCACGTACGTCTTTGCTCACCGGATTCGCCCTGTTTCAGGTAGGGGAATTCGCCTTTATACTTTCGAAGGTCGGTATTCAGTACGGGCTCCTCACCTTCGAGACCAACCAATATTTCCTATCGGTATCCATTGTGTCTATGATGCTCACCCCCTTTGTAATTATAGTATCCGAGAACCTGGCCAACCGTCTGGTCCGATGGCGACCGATACAGGCGGTGGACGAGCGAATCTCCTTTCGCACAAATCCCCTGAACGAAGGGCAGGGGAATACCTGGAGCAACCACCTGGTGATCCTGGGTTACGGGACTAACGGCAGTAACCTTGCCCGTGCGGCGGCCTACAGCAATATTCCATTCGTCGCCGTCGAACTGGATGCGGATCGCGTTCGGGAGGAGAAGAAGAAAGGCGTACCCATCCTGTACGGTGATGTGGCTCAGCCGCATATACTCGAGCAGGCCTGTCTGGGTCGTGCGCGGGTGGTGGTACTGGCCATTTCGGACCCGGCCGCAACCCGCGTCGTGATCCAGAATGTCCGGCAAATCAGTAAGACCGTACAACTCGTGGTGCGCACGCGTTATGTGAAGGAGATACCCGAATTACTCGCATTAGGAGCGGACGACGTGATACCGGAAGAGTTTGAAACCTCCATCGAGATCTTCTCCAGGGCCCTTCATTATTTTCTGGTACCCGAGGACGATATCGAGCACCTGGTCGAGGAGATCCGGGATAATAATTACGGCGTATTGCAGGGCCAGAACTTTCGGCCCCGAACCTTTCGCCCTGCGAATTTTCCGGATTTCCGGATCTCTTGCCTGAGCGTGAGAACCGACGACCGTTCTTTCGTAGGCAAGACGGTTCAGGAACTCGATATACGCAACCGGTACGAGGTAAACATACTCGGGATTTCCCGAGAAGGAGAGCTAGAGAGCAGCGTTCGTAACGACCAGCGGATTCACCAACACGATATCCTGTATGTGATTGGGAATAACCAGTGTATCGAGGAGTTCAGGAAGCGGATCGAGTAGAAATTGTTCTATTGCCGCCGAGGTTGGCAGGCATGAAATCATTCTCTGGTAACCATACACGAAGCAGCTTAGGAGTCATTGGCACCAGCCGGGGGGACGAGCCTAACTCGTTGTTTTTGTTTGTTTTACTTAACACTTCAAGGGATGTCGTTTTGCGCGGAAGCGAATGGGTTAAGATACCGACGATTTACGTTCATACAAGTCGTTTAGAATTCCTAATCTAAAAGGCGAATTGTGTCGGACTTTCGAAGATTAGGAGAACGTTATGTTCGCCGGGAGTCCAGCGGAAAGATCAAAAATAATCATGGAACTATTAGGAAGTCTGATCAAAGGTTTTATCGATGCGCGGGACGCGGTAGTCCCCGATACGAACCACCTGCGTGAACAGCAAAAAGTATTGCGCGAACTCCTTGATAAAGCTTCAAATACCTCGTTTGGAACCGTATATGACTTTAAGGCCATACTCGCATCCGATTCCCTGGCGAAAGAGTACGAAAGACGGGTGCCCGTATTCGATTATGAACGCATGAATGAATGGTGGCGGAGATTACACGACGGCGAGCACGATGTTACCTGGCCGGGTAATCCGGATTATTTTGCTCTGAGTTCGGGAACCACGGGCAGTCAGAGTAAGAAAATACCGGTGACCGAGGATATGATCAAGTCCATACGCAGGACCGGAATCCAGCAGATTTATTCCCTGGCCAACTTCGATATCGAGCCGGAATTCCTGGAGAAGAAAGTGCTGATGTTGGGCAGTTCGACCGATCTCCACGCCAACAGCGGCCACCTCGAGGGGGAAATCAGTGGAATTAGTGCGGACAATATTCCAAGTTGGTTTCGCTCTTATTACAAGCCGGGAAGGGATATCGCCGGCATCTCCGATTGGGAGCAGCGGGTCGAGGCCATTGCCCGAAACGCCCGGGATTGGGACATAGGTGCCATTAGTGGCATTCCCTCCTGGATAGAGCTGATGCTTAAACGGGTCATGGCATACCACGAGGTTCAGAGCATACACGATATTTGGCCTCATCTGCGGGTTTATACTTCCGGTGGAGTGGCCATTGAGCCGTATCGAAAGAGTTTCGAATCGCTATTTACCCGTCCCGTTCAGGTGATTGATACCTACTTGGCCTCAGAGGGGTATCTAGCTTTTCAGTGCCGGCCGGAAACCGATGCCATGCAGTTGGTTACCGGCAATGGTATCTACTTTGAGTTTGTGCCTTTCCATCCGGACAAGATACAGAAAGATGGAAGCCTGCACCCCAATGTGAGTGCTGTGGGTCTGGATGAGGTTCAACCCGGCACCGAATACGTGTTGCTGATTTCAACCGTGTCAGGGGCCTGGCGGTATACTATAGGGGATACAATCACCTTCACTGATGTCGAACGGGCCGAAATCAAGATAACCGGACGGACCAAATTTTTCCTGAATACAGTAGGGTCTCAGTTGTCCGTCAATAAACTGGTCGATGCAGTGACCGGACTGGAGTCCGAACTAGGCTTTCCCATACCCGAATTCACTGTGTGTGCCATCGCATACGATAACATCTATTACCACCACTGGTTTCTGGGTACTTCGGAGAAATTGTCCGATTCGTCGCAAAAGGCGGTTTCGATTCTGGATGAATACCTCAAGGCCGCGAACAACAACTACCGTAAAGCACGCTCCAAAGCCCTGGAAGGCGTTAAGGTCGACTGGGTTCATATCGATGCTTTTTACGACTGGAACGAGGAGCACAAAAAGAAAGGGGGACAGGTAAAGGTCGAAAAGGTAATGCAGCCGGAGGACTTTCTCGAGTGGAAATCATTTGCCGACCCCTACGCGATCCAATAGGATTCATGGTTCAGGCCGGATCGTCCACCTCAGCGACCAGACGCATATTGCGATCGATTTCTAGGATTTGGTCCGGTGAAGGATAGTATTTGCGTATCTTTTCCTTGTAGGCTTCCGGAAGTTCGCTGTGTTCGGTAACAAATTTTTTGGTCTGAATCAGATGCTCTCCGAATCCTGCCAGGGTAGCAAAAGTATCGGCACGGAGTTCTGCCGCTTTGAAAAAGCGCCTTGAAGTCAGGTAAAGGAACCCGAACTTCAGAAGCCCGAAAGTATTCATTTTCCGATAGTCCATGATGTGGCCGAGTTCATGGGCGAACCATCCAATCTTAATCTTAGAGGGAAGTTTGGTGGTCGTAAAATGCTTTTTTCCGACCCTGAAGCTTCGGCTTATGAGAATAACATAGCCTTGACGTCGCCAGGGTTTGAGGAAATCAATAAAATTCGGTTGGGCCATCATGATACTGCCATTGAGGACCGGACGAATTTTGAACGCTATTGGAACCTCGCTGAGTTCGGGAAATCCCTCAAGGGCTTCTCGAGCTTCGACTTCAATTTCCTCGGGTATGTGATGATAGATTTTTGCTCTTTTCAAAAGGTGACACAGTTTGCAGCGGATAAGCTCCGCTTTTGATTTTCGTATTTGATTGATGGAATCGACCCTACGGACTACTGCCGGGAGTCTAATTTTTTATTTTAGACCAAAAACTATTCCATTCATAAAGTAAAAAAATTGGAAGGCTTTTGGGCCTAAACATGGGATAGCGTTCTCATTATTACGATTTCCGTTCATATTCGTCATTCTATTGGTGTATTCTGCAATAAAAAGGATATGGGAAGTATAGCTGCCAATTATAACCAAATCACCTTGTTCTATCATCCCCGGGGGCATCTGGGCTACTTAATTGAGCCCTATGCCCAATCACTTAAAGCCTTTTTAAGGCTTGTAGATCTATCTAAAGAAGAAGTGACCGGAACACAGTGGGTGGAAATTGCCAGGGGACTCGACGTAAGTCTGGACAGGCTGATCGATTCTTCGCATCCGGTCTTTCGTGAAAAATACGGACTAACCGATCCCGGCCTCAGCGACAGAGACTGGATTCACGTACTTCAAAACGAGCCGCTCACCCTTCACCTTCCCATACTGCTGAAGGGAAACGATTATCATTTTATCGACAGCATTCTCAGATTCACCCAGTTGATGGAGGGCGAAAGCAGAGGGATCGATCGAATACGACGCGATTGATGTCCGGCTCAGGCGCCATGCAGCATTCGCAGTGACTATTGAATCAAGAACTATGGCAAAAGAGCTAATGAAACGGATTTAGAACATTATATTGATGGTGAACTAAAAAACAAGAAATGATCTGATTCACCTCATTCGCTGATCAAGCCTATCAGTGCAGTATTAAATCTAAAGAAATATTCATTTAAAACACTACCATGAAATTCATGTACATTAAATTTTATAAAATAATACTATTTGCCCTGGTATCTTTGATTTCTCTCACTGCCAGCGCCCAGATGGACATCGATGAAATCGAGGGAAACACAGGCGAAATGACCGCAGTTACCATCAGGCAGTTTACCATCAAGCGGAATAATACCTTAATACCTTACAGAGTAACGGTATTGGAAAACCGCAACTATGTTTCCCGTTTTGATAAAGAGGATAAGGAAAAGGTTAACCAGGATCGGCTGGACACTCCTGCAATGGTGTCTAAGATGATGATCGTTCGCAATATGAAAGATCCGTCCTACGACCGGTATATCGTAATCCGCTACAAAAAGCAGGTCAGCGACAGATTTGAATTGATACCCACCAGCGACGGGTTCGCCGTTCACGTGGATGACAACAGCCTGAATTATGTGGATAGGACAGGACTCTATTATACAGATTCTTCTGATGATGATGTTTTTCAGGTCGATGTATTCGACTACATGCAATAACATAACACACCGGTGACGGGCAAAAGGGCATCCCTTTCGGGAGGTCCTTTTTTTGTACGGTTTTTGCCTATTTGGGTGCGATCACTGCATAAACCCGAACAATAGGTTAATTTCGAGTCTCGGGGAATACACGAATTACTCCCCAAGTACAACCGGATATGACCAGAATCCAAATCGATGCGGAATCCACAGCAGGTATGATCCAGCAGCTGCAGGATGCATTGGGAGGGCGTTTACGGGAGCGCTGGGGCGAACATCACCTGAAACTAGGTGGAGCAATTGCCCAAGGGGATATTTGGTTTATTCCCTTCGATTGGGGTGTGAACCTGGTGGAATACAATCTTACTTTTGATCAGGAGACCGTACTGGAACTCGATTCCAGTTATTACAATCCTTTATTCTTCGTGTACTGCCTTAAAGGCTATTGCCGGCACCGATTTGATTTTCAGCCAGAGGATTCGGTTCGGAAGCTGGAACAGTTTCAGTCGGTTATACTGACCAGTAAGAAGGGAGGAAAGCATCTCCTGTATTTCCCTGCCGGGGTGCTTTTAGCGATTAACTTCATACAGCTGACACGTCGTGAATTCCTAAAGAAGCGGCTCAATGGGGTCGAACAGCTTAACAACCGCCTGTATGAGGTTTTTCACGATCTGGACCACGAGAATAATTTTTCGTTCTACGGCAGCTTCGATTTGAAACTGGCTGATCAAATCGGTGCGTTACGCAAGGTCCGTACCAGGGGGATGATCCGAATCATGCAGATCGAGGGCCTGGTTTACCAGATTCTTTCCAAACAGATACAGGACCACGAATGGCAGCGCGGACAGCGGAAACTTAACACCCGGCTGCTGAAACGGGAACTCAAAATCATAAGGGATCTTTCGAAGCGCATAGTAAAGAATCCGGGCCGGAATTACCGACTGGACGAGCTGGCCGGGGAGTCTGGACTTTCACAGGCCAAGATACAGGAAGGATTCAAACTCCTGTATACGCGGACGGTAACGGAGTATATTCGACACGTGAGATTGGAGGCCGCCAGGGACTACCTGAGAGAGACCGACATGAATGTATCACAGGTGGTGTACAGCGTCGGGTTTAGCAGCCGCAGCTATTTCTCCAAAATATTCCGCTCAAGGTATGGGATAAGTCCCAGCAAGTTTAAGGAACAGGTTTCCGGAACCATCAGGGTAGAGGCATAAAAAAATCCCCATTACGGGGATTTTCGTTAGTTGGGGAAGGTATTTATTTGTTCTTTCGGGCAACCCATAACCATCCGTACTTGATCGCCCAATTTAGTATCGTTTTCAGAGTGGAAACCTTCAGTATACCCTGACCGGCCTTAAACCCCATGCTTTTTACTTCCTGAGCAGCAATCTTGTACTCCAGTTCGTAAATCCGAAGATCCTGCTCAATTTCCCTGATGGTTTCGTAATTTTTCACGATTGAAAAAATGTTTTGGATAATTTTCGAAGCACCGCACGTTGCAATTTCATTCTTAGGAACAGGGCAATAAGGCCGAGAAGACAGAAGAGAAGTGCAACGGATACATATCCGAGCAGATTATTGTCCCATATCGCGCTCATCGCTGCGGCCAGGGCCAAACCCAAAAAGAGCAGCACGAATAGTAGGAGGCCTCCGAAAAGCATGAGTTCGACCATGGCAGTAGAAAGTGTTGCAATCTGGTGGAACAGCTTGAGTTGAATGTATTTCCGACTTGCCTCCAGATAGGTCAGTCCGGCCTGAGTTGGTGTATCGTTTCCCGATATGGTTTTTTCCTTATTCATTCGCTAGGCGGACTGCAATTTCTTGTTTTCTTCTTTCAGGGTTTTGAGCTTATCTTCCAGCTTTTCAATGATATCCTCTGCTTTGTAGCTCGCATCTGAAACCAGAGACTCAATGCGCTCGTCGAGATTTTCTTTTTTTATCTCTGTAGTTTCTACCAGCGCCTCTTTGAGTTGCTGAGCCTGATCTTCTATAGCATTACTTGTTTTACTGGCTTCATCTGCTATCCGCTGTCGGGTGGCAGAACCCTTGTCCGGCGCAAATAGTATGCCCAAGGTAGCCCCCAAGGTAGTTCCGAAAAGGATTCCAAGAAATGTATTTGAACTGTCACTCATATAATTTGTTTTTGTTTATGCAAAGATGCCTATACCGCTATACATCCGGAGATGCTATTCGGTTCGATGTTGGTCGGTATTCCTTTAGGATATGAGTTAGTAATCCCAGTATATGAGACAATCCACTCTTGTGCGAATGCTATACTGGTAGTGTCAGACTGCAGGTCAGACGCGATTCGGAAAAGATCCGATGGAAATTTAATAAATAAATAATAAGTAAATGAAAACTGATGTGATCAATAGAGAAGAGCTTAAGAGCAGCGCCAAGGAGCGCATAGATAAAATTTTCCGGGCCATAGACGAGGCCGAAGCCAAAAAAGACAGCGTAACGGAAGACGCCAAAGAGGAATACAAGAAGATGATGTACTACCTGAATTACAAGAAAATTGAATTGCAGGAAATGTACAGTGATGTCGTCGACAGTTCAGATGAAAAATTGGACGAGGTCATGACCACATTCGATTCGGCAGCCACCTCATTCAATTCGGCCCTGGCGAAAATCAAGACACTCTTTCGCTAATATCCCGGATACAGAATAAAAAAACCGGGCTCAACAGGAGTCCGGTTTTTTTATGGAAACCCTCTAGAAAAGGGAGTACTGTGGGGGAATTACACCCGATAAACGCAGGTAAACGGCGGTTTGCCCCCTGTGGTGATTCGTGTGTTCCTTGGCCTTGTTTATCCAGTCGATACGGGTCACTTCGAACGGCCCCCGGACAACGACCTCATCGAAGGTCGAGGGATCCATTTTTCCAAGGCTTTGAATAGCAAAATCAAAACTTTCTTCAGTAAGTCGCAGTACTTCTTTCTTGGAGTGAAGGGTAGTATCGTTAACCAGGTTTTTACCGGCATAGGGATTCTCTACACCGCTTCCATTGGAAACGAGTCCGAAGGTTCCCATGGCCGTATGGATCATCTGTTCCGAAAAGGTCATGGTTTCTTCTGTGGGGTGGTAGTCGAACTTATCTTCGGGCATCGCCTGTATGTAGGCCAGGGATAGTGCCTTGCCACGTTCAAAATCGGCTTTCAGATAATCAAGAGTGGAATGCTGTGCACTGACCCATGTGCTAATGAAGGCAAGGACCAGAAAAACGAGTGATTTCATGGTGTTTTGTTTTAGGTTTTTATTTGAAGGTACGAATAGTCCTCTACTCGTAATCGGATAGCGCAGGAATTAACAAAAGTATCCCATCTACTAAAACTCCATTCTCAGTACCGTCCTTTGAAGTGAATTCGTTGGCACCGAATCAGTTCAACACGAGCCGGTTACTCCCTCTCTTAACCGTAAAAATCCGATCGGTGATCACATCCCTGCTCCTTTCCTTTAAGGTAGGGACGATCTTAAACTCGGCCTTGGCTTCCTCCGGGTTGAGGGTAAGTTTTAGATATCCGTGATCCCGCATGTTGACATACCTGAGATGGGGGTTTACGGCCGTGGTATTCACCACTCCGGTCTCATGCGCTCGTACCATGGTGTCGGGAAAACGTTCGTTGGCGTTACCCGAGCTGATACTGGTTACCCCAAATTCAACGGCTACAGCACCCTGGCCGGTCTGCGGATCGTAGTCATTGAAGGGATCATTGGTCGCCTCGAAGGCCCAGGCCGTATGCGTATCACCTGTAACGAATACAACATCCCCCTGATTATGGGCTTTCAGGTAGTCGTTCAGTTCTTCCTGATCGGCCGGGTAGCCGTCCCAGGCATCCATGTTTCGCGAAAAATCAGGTCGTCCCCAATCGCTGTAGGAGAATATCACCTGATTGCCGATAACCTTCCATAGGGCATCTGAGGAAGAAATACCGCTTTTCAACCAACTCATCTGTTGCTCTCCGAGCAGGGTGTGATCGGGCCGGGTCCGTTGAGGGTCTTCCAGGCTGTCGGGCTGTACCGTTCGCGCTTCCAGGCGTTCGTCCAGCATGAATAAATCCATCAGGTTTCCGTAATCGAATTTACGGTAGTGGGTTACGTCTTCCCGTATAGGAATCCATTCGTAGTACACCTGACGTGCTATGGCCTTTCTCTTCTCATAGTCTCCCTCGTCGGGCTGATGGTTCTGAGCCCCGTCTACATAGGAATTGTTGGTGATCTCGTGGTCGTCCCAAATGTTGATAAAGGCGTGTGTCGCATGCGCATCTCTGAGGTCGGGATCCAGTCGATACTGGGAATAGCGATCCCGGTAATCCTGAAGGCTGACGATCTCATGCGGAGGAATATTCTTCCGATTGAAGTCCTCATCACCATATCCCCCAGCTCCGTATTCGTAGATATAATCGCCCAGATGAAGCACGGCATCCACATCCTCTTCTGCCAGCGCTCCGTAAGCGTTAAAGTACCCAAACTCAACATTACTGCAGCTCACCACCCCGAGTGCAACCGACGGGCTATTAGCGGGTGCAGTACGGGTATGTCCTGTGATGGATGTACCTCCCAGGCCCATAAACCGGTAGTAATAGTCTGTACCCGGTTTCAGGCCATCGGCGATGACCTTCACGGTGTAGTCCCGGTCGGGGCCGGTGGTGAAGGTGTCTCGATTAACAGTTTTCGTAAATTCTTTATCCTCAGCAATTTCCCATTCGACGACCACAGAAGGTAACTGCATATCGGGAGTGATCCGCGTCCATAGCACAACGCTGTTGGGATAGGGGTCACCCGAGGCAACTCCGTGGTAAAATGGAGCCAGGCTGGCGTCCCGCAGTGCAGTCGTGTTTTCAACCAGAGGCCGGTATGTGGTGGCAACGGGCTGTCCCGATTTGCAACCACTCATCCATACCGACAGCAGAATTCCCGGTATAAAAATAGGCCATAGACGTGTTTTCATGAGCGAACCATTCATTGTGATTCCAAAAGTATTCAAGTATGGGTGTGCTTTGGCATTTTAGTTCTTAAGTCGGGCCAGAATTGATGTTTTGTTAAAATGTAAAGGACTTAATAATTGAGTACACCGTATCTTAATTCGTAATCAGTAACCTCTACAGGGATGTCGATAGATTCCATTCAGTTAACGGAATACTTCATCTCCCTTTACCAGAATAGTATGAATCAAATCAAATGACAAAAGAACTATCGGAGTTAGAACTAAAAGAGCTAGGCCTTAATCAGGAACATTGTTTTACGTCAAGATTCGGGTTACGACCTCTACAAAACCCATACAACCTTAGATTTACGGCCTACATGGATGGGATTTTGACTAACTTTCTTTTTAATATTTTTTACCGGTTATGATTTACATATACCGGTATGTTAACACTGTTGCAACATACGGCCTTCTTACTCGGAAATATTTTTGAAGAGATAGGATGGCTTTTACGATTATTGATGCCGTCAGAATTGACGCCTTGGTTTTTAATCAGTCGATAGGAATTTCAAAATGCAATCCCTGATACTAAATGCCCAACTGCAAACTCATCCCGTCATGATCCCAAAGATGTTCTTCTGTGCTTTGCTCCTGTTTATTGGTCCGGCACTTATGGCTCAAGCCGAACGTGTCGAAATACGCAAAGAAAAAGACGGTTCGGTCCTCTTAGTAAATGGCGAAAAATTAATGATCAATGGCATGAATTGGGACTACTTCCCTATCGGTACAAACTATGATTATTCTTTATGGGACCAGTCCGATACATTCATAAAGAAGGCATTGGATTACGAGATGACGTTGTTAAGGGAAATGGGAGTTAACGTCATTCGCCAATACACGGGGATACCGGCTAAATGGATGGAGTATATTTTCACGGAATACGGTATATACACCCTGCTTAATCATTCTTTTGGGAGATACGGTCTATCCATAGAAGGAAACTGGGTGGCCAATACGGATTACTCGAATCCCAGGATACAAGAACAATTGCTCATGGAGATCGAGTCGCTTACCAGACAATATAAGGACACACCCGGACTGCTTATGTATATGCTGGGTAACGAAAACAATTATGGATTGTTCTGGGCAGGCGCCGAAACGGAAGACTTCCCGGACGATAATGAAGAAAAAAAATACGTAGGGGAAAAGCAGGGTAGACCCATGTACCGCCTGATGAACCAGGCGGCCAGGCGCATTAAAAACATCGATGCCAATCACCCTGTTGCCATGTGTAACGGCGATGTGTTGTTTATTGATATCATCGCTGAAGAATGTACGGATATAGACGTTTTCGGCACCAATACCTACAGGGGAATTTCGTTTACCGATCTTTTCGATACAGTAAAGGGAAAATTAGAAATGCCCGTCATGCTCACCGAATTCGGTGCGGATGCCTTTAACGCCTTGGAAGGCAAGGAAGACCAGGAATCGCAAGCGTACTATTTGCTGGGGAACTGGAAAGAGATCTATGCGCATGCCCAGGGTTTGGGTTTATCGGGAAGTTCTATAGGCGGTTTCACCTTCCAGTTTAGTGATGGCTGGTGGAAATTCGGACAAACTACAAATCTGGATATTCACGATACCGATGCCTCCTGGTCGAATGGGGGCTATGATCGTGACTTTGATGATTCCAAGAATAATATGAATGAGGAGTGGTTTGGCATCTGTGCCAAAGGTAAGACCGTCCGTAATGGTAGCTATGCATTGCATCCCAGAGTGGCATATTATGCGCTGAAGCGCGCACACGAATTCAGCCCCTATGGTGAAGGTTCAACAGTCCAGAGACTCGATGAGCATTTCGACGGTATACGCATAGAGGAGTTGACTCAATTAGTGAAAGACGAATCCAATAAGCGCTCTGAAAAGGAATAATCTAAAAGGTAGAAGGATTGTGCGACGCACTCTTCATGCCGTGTTCTGTCTTTCGTGAAATTTAATTTTTGAATTTGTTTTGACAGCAAAAGACCTACTGGGAAACCCCGATTACCACGCGATCTCATACGGCGGTTACCGGACCCGATCCCGGAAAGATCAGCCTACCATCGATCAGCTGAAAGAGGACATGTACATTCTCTCGGCTATGGGAATCCGCTTTCTTCGTACGTATAATGTGCGACTTCCCCATGCATTTAATGTGCTCAGGGCTATACGGGAAATCAAAAAGGAGGATCCTGGGTTTGAAATGTACCTGATGCTGGGTGCGTGGATCGACTGCAAGAATGCGTGGACCGATCTTCCGCTGAACCACCACGAAGAGAGTGAACACAATGCCGATGAAATCCTCCGTGCCATTGCACTGGCTAAGGAATATTCCGACATCGTCAAGGTACTGGCCGTTGGAAACGAAGCCATGGTGAAATGGGCTACTTCCTACTATGTACAGCCGGGTATCATACTGAAATGGGTGATGTATTTGCAGGAACTCAAGGCCAAAGGGGAGCTCCCTGCTGACCTTTGGATCACCAGTTCGGACAATTTCGCTTCCTGGGGCGGGGGGAATCAGGAATACCATTGCGACGATCTCGTGCGCCTGGTAGAGGCCGTCGACTACCTCTCCATACATACGTATCCCATGCACGATACCCATTATCATCCAATCTTCTGGGGGGTCGTGGGCAGGGAACGCGAGTATCCCGGCCTGGAACGCATCGAGATGGCCATGCGCCGGGCCAGGGCCTACGCCATTTCCCAGTACGACAGTGTCGTGAATTACGTGCGCAGGCTGGGTCTGGATAAACCGGTACACATCGGCGAAACCGGCTGGGCCAGTCAGTCCAACGGGAAGTATGGCCCTGAGGGTTCCCGGGCCACGGATGAGTACAAGCAGGACGTATTCTACCGTCATATGCGGGAATGGTCGGATGCCAACCGGGTAGCCTGTTTCTATTTTCAGGCCTTTGATGAACCCTGGAAGGACCGGCAGAATCCCAATGGTTCGGAAAACCACTTTGGTCTGTTTACCGTAAACGGCAGAGCCAAATATGCCTTGTGGGAGGAAGTGGATAAGGGTACCTTTAAAGGCCTGTCCCGGGACGGACAACCCATAGCCAAAACCTATGGAGGCAGCAAAGAGGATCTGCTGATCGATGTAATCGAACCCCCGTACAGAAGAGAGATTTCTGTCAATCACTAAGGACCTGAATGATGAATACACTTAGAAATATCTTTATTTGCACCATAGCAATGTCGGCCTTAAGCGCATGTAACGAAACCGAAGAACTGACCGTTGAGGTCTATGAGACCTCCCGGAACGGAAACAAACTCACCCCGCTGAGTGAATTCAGCGATGAGGGGACCCCCGCCGTGATCCGGCTGCTGCCCGGTCAGGAATTTCAGAAGATCACCGGCTTTGGCGGCTCCTTTACGGAATCATCGGCTCACCTGCTGAACCAGCTGAGTCGAAACAACCGGGAAAAGGTCATCGAAGCCTACTTCGGTGACGAGGGTGCCCGCTATTCTCTTACCCGTACTCACATTAATTCCAGTGACTTTTCATTGGGTAATTATTCCTACGCACCCCAGGAAGGAGACAAGGAACTCAACAGTTTTTCCATAGAGGAAGACCGGGACGACATCATTCCCTTTATCAAGGATGCCATGGCCGTTTCCAGCGAGGGTTTCCGGATCATTTCCTCCCCCTGGACCGCACCGCCCTGGATGAAGGATAATAATAGCTATGTCGGAGGTAAATTGCTGCCGGAGTACTACGATACCTGGGCGCGCTTTTTTGTAAAGTACCTGGATGCCTATAAGGCCGAGGGCATTGATATTTGGGGGATTACGGTGGAGAACGAACCTTTGGGCAACGGGAATAACTGGGAGAGCATGCACTTCAGCCCGGAGGAAATGACCGATTTCGTGGTCCGTCATCTGGGCCCGACTCTGGAGAATAACGGTAAGTCCGACATCAGGGTACTCGGCTATGATCAGAACCGCGAGCACCTGGACGAATGGGTTGATTCCATGTATCGGGACGAGGAATCCTCCAAGTACTTCGCAGGAACGGCAATCCACTGGTATGCGAGCACATTTATGGTCTTCGAAGAACAGTTGCAGTACGCCCACAATAAGGCGCCGGACAAGCATTTAATCCAGTCCGAGGCCTGCGTGGATGCCGAGGTTCCCAAATGGCAGGACGATGCGTGGTACTGGAGCAGGGAAGCTACGGACTGGGGATACGACTGGGCACCTGAGCAGGACAAGCACCGCCATCCAAAATATGTTCCGGTCTATCGTTATGCACGGGATATTATCGGATGTTTGAACAACTGGGTGGATGGCTGGGTGGACTGGAATATGGTCCTGGACAGGCAGGGAGGCCCGAACTGGTTTGAAAACTGGTGTGTGGCCCCGGTAATTGTTGATCCTGAGGCGGATCAGGTGTATTTCACGCCGCTCTATTATACCCTGTCTCACTTCAGTAAATTTATTCGGCCTGGAGCAATCCGTATTGGTCTGGAACTCGAAGATGAGGCGCTGATGGCCACGGCGGCGAAAAATCCCGACGGTTCCATAGCCCTGGTGATCCTCAATACAGGCGAGGATGCCCGTCAGATTGAATTGAATGTAGGGGAGCGGAAAACGAGGATTCGAATCGACGGACAAGCCATGCAGACCGCAGTCATACCCGCAATATATAAATCCTTAATCACAAAAAACTAAAGGTTATGTCACAATATAAGACCGCAGCGAAGGATCGGGTGCCCTTGCCACAGAAGATGGCATTCGGTACCGGGCACTTTGTGAACAACCTGCTCCCGGGGGCGCTGGGCTTCTTTATGTTCTTCCTGCTTACCGCTTTCGGCATGGACCCGTTTCTGGCGGGATTGTTGGGCGGATTGCCCCGCATTTTCGACGCAGTAACCGACCCCATAATGGGATTCATTTCGGACAATACCAGTTCGAAATGGGGCAGGAGGCGTCCGTGGATCTTCCTGGGCGCCATACTTTCAGGACTGCTGTTCGCCGTGCTTTGGCAGATGGACGAGAACAACTCGCAGATGTTCAATTTCTGGTACTTCCTGATCTTCTATATGGTCTACCTGATCGGGAATACCATGTTCTCCACGCCGCTGATCGGCCTGGGATATGAGATGACATCCGATTACAACGAACGCACGCGCCTGATGGCAGTGGCCAATACCATGGGTCAGATCGCCTGGATGATCGTCCCCTGGTTCTGGTTGCTGATTGCAGATCTGCAAATGTGGGGATTCGAAGGAAGTACCGACGGAATCGTGGAACAGGAGACCGTCGCCAAATACCAGGCGGTTGGGGTCCGGACCATGTCGCTCTATGTAGCGGGTATTTGTATGGTACTGGGGATTATGCCGGCTATTTTCTGCCGGGGAATCGACACCTCCAAGATTCAGAATCGCAAGCGGATAGCCCTAGACACCATGTTTTCCAATCTGCTCGAACTGATTAAGAGCATCAAGCAGGTAGCGAAGAACAAGCCCTTTATGAAGCTCTGCGCGGCCACTTTCCTGGTATTCAACGGCTACCAGCTAGTGGCTTCCTTTGGAGTATTCATCATAGTCTTTTCGATGTATA
Organism: uncultured Flavobacteriaceae bacterium; assembly: GCA_964550895.1. Taxonomy (GTDB): domain Bacteria; phylum Bacteroidota; class Bacteroidia; order Flavobacteriales; family Flavobacteriaceae; genus CAZKAP01. The sequence goes on along the minus strand of CAZKAP010000009.1, from coordinate 52,844 downwards.
ACGGTGATTACGGTGCTGCGGGGACCTGGCCTGCCTGGTTCGGCACCTTTACGGCGGTCATGACGGCCTTCCTGGTTATTCCTATAGTGAACTGGATGGCAAATACATGGGGAAAGCGAAGGGCATTTATCATATCTACCGTAATCTCTATTATGGGTTACGGCCTGAAGTGGTGGGGTTTCGACAAAGAGACTAATGCCTGGTTTAACGAGACGGCACTGGGGCAGTCCCTGAATGCCGGTTTCGGCGGGGTGTTTGAGTCCATGGCTCCTTTCTTCGAGAGCATAGGAATGTCCTGGTTTACTATGGATACCACGGCAGGTTCACCCTGGCTAATATTCTTCCCCATTCCCCTCATGGTATTCGGGGTAGGAGGCCTCTTTGTACTCATGATGAGTATGACCGCCGATGTCTGTGACCTGGACGAACTGGAAAACGGAATGCCCCGGAAGGAAGGCACCTTCGGTGCCATTTATTGGTGGATGGTAAAACTCGGTCAGGCGCTGGCATTGGTACTGGCCGGGCTTGTGCTTAAGGCTGTCGGGTTCGATCAGAATTCAGCCACCCAGACCGTGGAGACCATGACCAATTTGCGGATAGCGGACATATTGATCCCGATTGCTACCGCGGCCATCGCCATAGTGGTTATGCGTACGTATAGCCTTTCCGAGGAGAGGGCCCGGGAAATCAAGAAGATTCTCATCGGCAGAAGAGGCGAACTCTAAACGGGTGATGCTCAGTTTATCCAGGTATAAAGCCCGTCGATCTCCGGCAGTGAAGGACGGGTTAAATGCCAAAATACTGGCAGAAGACTCAGTTTTAACATAATTTTGATCCTTAGAGGCAGACTCCCTGCTGTCCATTTCAAACGTTAGAGTAATGGCCTCTCGACCTAAAAATTGCAAACGAACCGATTCATGGTAACAGACCCACCCAAGGAAGCATCCCTGGAGTTCCTGACCCTGGAAGGGGAACCTTTTTACAAGATTTCAAACAGCGATACCCTGCGTCCTTTTTTTATGAGTGTCGTCAGCGACGCCAACCACTGGATGTTTATATCCAGCAATGGAGGACTTACTGCGGGGCGCAAGAACAGTGATTTTTCGCTCTTTCCGTATTACACCGAAGATAAGATTACCGAGTCGGTGGAGGTAACCGGCAGCAAGACCCTGATCGCCGTGACCGCAAACGGCAAACGATTCCTCTGGGAGCCTTTCTCCGTTCGGAACCAGGGGGTTTTTCGATGCAGCAGAAACCTGTATAAGAACGAATACGGGAACAAAATCCTATTCGAGGAAATCAACCACGACCTGGAACTTACTTTTCGCTACCAGTGGAATACCAGCAGCATTTTCGGATTCGTCAGGCGCTGCGAGCTGTCAAACACCGGCGACTCTGCCGCAGAAATCGAACTGCTCGACGGTGTACAAAACATTATGCCCTATGGTGTGGGCGAGTTCCTTCAGGCCATCCGTTCCAACCTGGTGGATGCCTACAAGAAGAGCGAGTTGCAAACCGAATCCGGTCTCGGCATCTTCGCCCTGAGTGCCATCATCGTGGATAAGGCCGAACCCAGCGAGGCGTTGAAGGCCAATGTGGTATGGTCCTCGGGCTTAAAGAACCCCAAATACCTGATTTCTTCCCTGCAGCTGGACGCCTTCCGAAAGGGGGACAGCCTCCATCAGGAAACCGATGTGCGCGGAGAGAAAGGGGCGTACTTCCTGAATACCGGATTTGAGCTGGCTCCTTCTGAATCGAAGAACTGGATGATCGTGGCCAATGTCAACGCCGGCCCGGCCCAGGTAGCCGACCTGGATCAAATGCTCAGGAGCTCCTCCGGGCTGGAAGACCGGGTTAAGGAAGACATCAGGGCGGGCACCGAAAAACTGGTAGAGCTGGTGGCCGGTTCGGACGGACTGCAGTGTACCGCAGACCGGCAACGAAACAGTCGACATTTCGCCAATGTGATGTTCAACATCATGCGCGGTGGCATATTCGACGACGGGTATAGTATAGAAAGGAAAGACTTCAGTGAATACCTGCGTAAGGCCAACAGGGAACTGTTTACGGACCACCGGGCCGCACTTCAGTCCCTGCCGGAGGTGTTTTCTCTGGAGGACTTGCAGAAGCTCAGCGCCGAATCGGGCAATGTGGATTTCCGTCGGCTATCCCTGGAGTATCTGCCCCTGAAATTCAGTCGCCGCCACGGAGATCCCAGTCGTCCCTGGAATCGTTTCTCGATCAACACCCAAAATGAAGAAGACGGTTCTAAAATCCTGGATTACGAGGGCAACTGGAGGGATATCTTTCAGAATTGGGAGGCCCTGGCGCACTCTTACCCGGATTTTATCGAAGGCATGATACACAAGTTTCTCAATGCCTCGACCTTCGACGGGTACAATCCCTACCGGGTCACCAAGGACGGCTTCGACTGGGAGGTGATCGAGCCTCATGATCCCTGGTCGTATATCGGTTACTGGGGAGACCACCAGATCATCTATCTGCTGAAGTTCCTCGAATTCGCAGAGGAGTATTATCCCGGAGACCTGGAAGGCTACCTGACCGAAGACCTGTTTGTCTATGCCTGTGTACCCTACCGGATTAAGGGATACGACGACATCGTAGAAAACCCTAAGGACACTATAGAGTTCGACGAAAAACTGGACCGGGCTGTGCGTAAGCGCAGGGATACCATAGGGGCAGATGGTGCCCTCCTGCAGACCGGCGATGGGGATATCCACAGGGTTAACCTAACGGAAAAGCTGTTGGCTACCGTCCTGGCAAAGTGTTCCAACCTGGTACCCGAGGGGGGCATCTGGATGAACACCCAGCGACCCGAATGGAACGATGCCAACAATGCACTGGTAGGTAACGGGCTCTCCATGGTCACGCTGTATTACTTGAGGAGGTTCCTGTCCTTTCAGAAACAGATGCTGAAGCATGTGCCCGAAAGCGAAACGACCATATCGGTAGAATTGCATCAGTTTTTTAGTGAAACGAGGACTGCGCTCACCCAGTTCCGCGGCCTGTTGTCCGGCGAGATTAGCGATACAGACCGCAGGTCGGTAATGGATGCGTTGGGCGGGGCTGCCAGTCGCTATCGATTGCACATATACGATCAGGGGTTTAGTGGGAGACGGGCAACCCTGGGTTTCTCCGAACTGAATGAATTCACCGAGCTGGCCCTGGAATACCTTGAGCATTCCATCCGGGCCAACAGGAGGCCCGACCATATGTACCATGCCTATAATCTGATTACCCTGGAACCGGGCAGGGCTTCGGTATCCCATTTAAGCGAAATGCTGGAGGGCCAGGTAGCCGCACTGAGTTCCGGCTACCTCCAGCCCGAGCAAGCCCTGGCGCTATTGGACGGCATGAAGGAAAGCGCATTGTTCAGGGAAGACCAGTACAGCTATACCCTGTATCCGGACAAGGATCTGCCGCGGTTTACGGAAAAAAACCTGTTGCCTGAGGGAACTGTCCAGCAGATAAGCCTGTTAGAAAGGCTCCTTGAGGACGGCGACCGCAGCGTCGTGGTCAGGGACTCCCTGGGTCAGGTGCACTTTAACGGCAGTTTTAACAATGCGGATAGCCTTAAGGCCGCACTTGGGGAGCTGCCGGAAGAAACCTATGGAGAACTGGTGCAACAGGACCGTAAGGCGGTACTCGATGCATTTGAGCAAGTGTTCGACCACAAGGCCTTTACCGGTCGTTCGGGAACCTTCTTCGGTTTCGAGGGGCTCGGATCGATCTACTGGCACATGGTGTCCAAGCTCCTACTGGCGGTGCAGGAAAACTGTAAACGATCGTACGAGACCCGAAGCCATGACGAGGTCACCGGCAAGCTCATCGATCACTACTACGAAATCCTGGAAGGCATAGGGGCCCACAAATCCCCAGAGCTCTACGGTGCCTTTCCGACCGACCCCTATTCGCATACACCGGCCCACCGGGGTGCCCAACAGCCCGGTATGACCGGCCAGGTCAAGGAGGACATCATAGCACGTTTCGGCGAACTGGGGGTACAGGTGGAGTCCGGTAGGCTTGGATTCAAACCCTATTTGCTCAACAAAGACGAATTGCTTTCCGAACCCGCAACATTTACTTACATCGACCGCTTCCATCGTCGGCAGACACTCGAGCTGGGCCGGAATAGCCTGGCCTTTACCCTGTGCCAGATACCCGTGGTGTACACCTTTGGCATTTCAGACGGGGTAGCCTTAACCCGGGATAGGGGGGAAGTAGTCCGTTTCGATGGACATATGCTGGACGAAGCCCACAGTCACCTGGTATTCAGCAGGAACGGGGTTCAGAAGATAGAAGTGGGGTTCGCATGATCCCCGATTACGGAATTCAAAAAAAACTCAATGGTGAGGAGGATTGTTGTTGCAGGTACGCTATATTTTTTCCTTATGCTCGGACTTTTTGGTTGTAAGCCCAAGACCGCTGTACCCGATCCGCGACTCGGGATTACGGCTGAGGACATACTCGGTAACCCGGACTATCAGGCGATATCCTATGGCGGATACCGGCAGAATACCCGAGAGGTGCAGCCCAGCATGCAGCAGCTCAAGGAAGACTTGCTCATACTGGACGCGATGGGCGTACACATCATCCGCACCTACAACACCCAGGACTTCGAACAGGCGGCTAACATCGTCAGGGCGATCAGTGAACTCAATGCCGAAGACCCCGACTTTCGCATGTTTGTGATGCTGGGAACCTGGATCAGCTGCAAGGACGCCTTCACGGCCGAACCCGACCACAGCGCCGAGAATATCGAATTCAATACGGCCGAGATCAACCGGGCGATCACCCTGGCCAATGCCTATCCCGAAATCGTCAAGATTATCGCGGTGGGAAATGAAGCCATGGTGAAGTGGGCCACGGCCTACTACGTTCAACCCGAGGTAATCCTCAACTGGGTAAACCACCTTCAGGACCTCAAGAGAAATGGGGGATTACCAACGAATATATGGATTACCAGCTCGGACGATTTTTCCTCCTGGGGAGGGGGAGGTTCGGAATATCACGTTCCTGCGCTCCGAGAGCTTTGGGAGGCCGTGGACTACGTTTCCATGCATACCTACCCCATGCACTATTCGCATTACGAGCCCGACTTCTGGGGTGTTTATGAGCACGAGGAATCACTGACCAAACAGCAGCAGGTCGAGCGAGCTATGATTCGCGCCAGGGACATGGCCATTTCCAAATACGATAGTGTGGTGGGATACATGCGAAGCGAAGGACTGCTCAAGCAGATTCATATCGGGGAGACCGGCTGGGCTTCCCACGACAACCACCTCTATGGGGCGGCGGGCTCCCGGGCAACCGACGAATACAAGGAAGGGCTCTATCACAGACTGATTCGGGAATGGACCGATCAGGCCGGGATGAGTTGTTTCTACTTTGAGGCCTTCGACGAACCCTGGAAGGATGCTGCTAATCCGGATGGTTCCGAGAACCATTTCGGGCTGATCAACTTAAAGGGACAGGCCAAATACGCATTATGGGACAAGGTGGATCAGGGGGTGTTTAAGGGGCTGACCCGGGATGGGCAGCCCATAACCAAGACCTATAACGGCAGTCTGGACGCCCTAATGGACGATGTCCTGCTACCGGTATCCAGACCGCGGGAAGACTGGCTCAAATAACCGGTGATATCGCCGCATTTGAGTCATTTGAATCGATGACCTGAGTATAAACGATTAACTGCAGAATGATGTCTTACAGAGCAGACAAAGTACTGGCCCTTTCGGGTAAGCTTCCCTTGAAGGGCAGCAAGGAGATGAAAAAATTATTCCGGCAACGCTGGGAAGACGGCATACACGGTTTGTGCTTCAGCCCTTACGAAGAAGGACAGAGTCCCGGAGAACAGATCACGGAGGAGCAGATTCGCCGGCGAATGGCCATTATAGCCCCGCATACCCAATGGATCCGTTCTTTTTCCTGTACCGATGGCAACGAGAATATCCCCCGAATCGCTCGGGAGTTCGGCCTCAAGACCCTGGTCGGGGCCTGGTTGGGAAAGGACGCCGATATCAACCGTCGCGAAATCGATGGGCTGATCGAACTGGCCCGTGAAGGGGTGGTCGATATAGCGGCTGTGGGCAACGAGGTACTCTACAGGGAAGACCTACCCGAGGAGGAGTTGATCGGTTTTATCAAGGAAGTGAAGGAGGCCATACCCGACATCCCGGTGGGATATGTGGATGCGTATTACGAGTTTCCGGCCAAACCTCAGATCACTGCGCTTTGCGACGTACTCCTGGCGAACTGCTACCCGTACTGGGAGGCTTGTCCGTTTGAATACTCCCTGCTGTACATGAAGGAAATGTATCATCAGGTAAAGGCCGTATCCGAAGGCAAGCCCGTGATCATCACCGAGACCGGCTGGCCGAGTCGGGGAGAGGGCCTTCACGCGGCCATTCCCTCGGAGGAGCACTTCATGGGCTACTTTATCAACACCCAGCAGTGGACCCGATCGGAAGACATACCCGTCTTTTACTTTTCTTCCTTCGATGAATCCTGGAAGGTCGGTGCGGAAGGAGATGTGGGGGCATATTGGGGCATATACGACAAGGACGAGAAGATGAAGTTCTGATTCCCGATCCAAAGATTTCAGAGAGGGCCCAGGTCCTCTTTTTTTGTTGGTATAATTTGACGAATAGACTATATTCGTCAAAATGACTAAAATGAAGATCGCCCGACGGAAATGGTTGGATGCCGCCGATGACACCTTTCAGAGGTTAGGGTACCAGAAGACTTCCATGGAGGAAATCGCCCAGAAGGCTCAGAAGGCCAAAGGCTCTCTCTACTATCATTTCGGGAGTAAAGAGGGGCTGTTCGCCGAAGTAGTGGGGCGGGAGATACAGAAGCTCAAGGACGCCTTAGACCCGATTTTTCTGGATGCGGAAAGCGATAGCCGGGAGTGCCTGCGGCAATATATGCTTACGCGGATGAAAATCCTGCGGGAATCCCCGAATTATCAGCAGACCCTGAGGCCGGAATTCTTCGAACACAATCGGTTTTTCGAATCGGACAAGCAGGCCCTGAACGAATGGGAAATGAAACGGGTATACGAGCTGATTGAGCAGGGGCGGAAGCGGGACGAAATTCGGCTCGAAGGGGACCTGCAGGTGTATGCCCGTGTGCTGGTTATGCTCCTGCGTGGTCTGGAATCGGGCTTCTTCCTGCAGGGCGAATACGATACCCTGGAGGAACATTTCGACAACCTGATCGCCATTATAACCCGGGGCATATCTCCAACTGAAAAAACCGACAGGGCATGATACATCGGCTGAAGTACCTACTGGTCTACACCATACCCGTTACGGTCTGGATATCCTTCCATGCTGAGGGTTGGCTTACCTTCCTGACCCTGATTGTTTTCTTCGGTTTCGTTCCCTTGCTGGAACTGTTGATTCCGCCCGATTCTTCGAATTGGGAGAAGCGTATCGAGGAAGACGAGAAGAATCAGAAGATCTACGACTGGGTACTCTTTGGAACCCTGCCCGTGCAGGTAGGTTTCCTGATCTACTTCCTGATGATCATTGTCGAAACCCCGTTCCTTTCCCTGGAGTTCTGGGGTCGGGTTTCGGCCATGGGTTTCATGTGCGGGGTCATGGGAATTAATGTGGGTCACGAACTCGGTCATCGGCCCGAACGCTGGCAGCAGTTCCTCGGAGAGTTATTGCTCTTAACGTCACTGGACACCCATTTCCTGCCGTATCACAACGCCGGGCACCACCGCAATGTGGCCACACCGGAAGATTCGGCTACCGCCAGGAAGAACGAAATTTTATTTGTCTACTGGTTTCGCTCCCATTTCGGCAGCTATATCGAGGCATGGCAGCTGGAGGCCGATCGGCTTGGGCACAGTGGAAGGCATTGGCTGCACTGGCAGAACCGCATGGTGGTATATTCCCTGGCGAATATCGGTCTGCTGAGTATCGTCTACTTTGCTTTCGGCTGGCAGGCACTTGCGGCCTTCCTGGGGGCGGCCGGCTTCGGGATTATCCTGCTGGAAACGGTGAATTATATCGAGCACTACGGTCTACTCAGGAAGAAGAAGGAGAGCGGCAGGTACGAGGCGGTTCGTCACCAGCATTCCTGGAACTCCGACCACCCTGTGGGCAGGACGCTGCTGTTTAACCTATCGCGGCATTCCGATCACCACTACAATGGGAGCAAGAAGTATCAGATCCTCAAGTCTCATCCCTCCAGTCCCAAGATGCCCACGGGTTACCCGGGCATGATGTTGCTGTCCCTTGTTCCACCCCTGTGGTTTCAGGTGATGAACAGGCGGTTAAAGCCCTACAGGGAAGACTGATGCATTACAGAATCCGGACCTCCTCGACGACCATTTCCCTGCGCCTGGGACTGTTTCTGAGTACGGTGTGCATGCGTTCCACCTGATCCGTGGTGAAGATATTCATGCAGGCATCGTCTGTATAATCCATGTAATTCTCAAACATATCCGGGCTTCCGCAGCTGCTTTTCGAAGATGGGCATCCGTAACTCGGTTCCGAGGCAACAGGGGTGTCGGCACAAAAATCATCCACCGTACAATCCCCGTCTCCCCAAATGTGGCGGAGTCCGAGCCAGTGTCCAACTTCGTGGGTAGTTGTTCTGCCTAAATCAAAGGGGGCGTACAATTCCGGGAAATTGCCCTTTTGACTGCTTCCGAAGTATTTGTATCCCACTACGATACCATCGGTGAAGGCACTGCCCTCGTCCTCGTTTAGCCCCGGCAGTCCTGATTCGGATGGAAACTGAGCGTATCCCAAAAGGTTTCTGCCAATAAATCCACCAAAATTCACCACCCAAATGTTGAAGTATTCTTCAGGGGGCCAGATGGTATTGGGTTTGATTAAATCGTCTATCGGATTGCGTATGGGCCCTTTAGGCCACGATTCCCTACCGCCGTCGATTCTGTCGATGCCGGGCTCTTCCAACTCTTCTCCGCCGGGACCTTGCTCGGCCAGGAAGAATTCAATGAGGGTGTCCTGGCCCAGGCCATCGGGGTTTTCCCCATTACTCCCCGCTAAACGCCTGAAGTCTTCGTTCAGCACGGCAATTTGAGACTCCACCTGTGAACGACTGATATTGGCACCGCTGCCGACCGGCTCTCCGTTATGTACGACATGCACGACGATGGGGATGCGCAGTACGGTAATGGTGTTTTCGGGGGATGACTCGATATCGGAACATGCGGTGAGTCCGAGGAAAAGAGTGAGGGGCAATAGAAGTTTTCTCATGTTAGGGCAAATTGCTCGATTTTCGAGCAATTTAACTTCAACACCTCCACGTCACTTCCGGGAATGATCTGAACCGACCAAAATACGGGTCGAAACTGCCTTAGGGCTCATTGAGGCATTCTGTTTGTAAACCATTATATGCCTTTTATTTCAATACGTGATTCATCGGGTACAGGGCAGTTTCAGATTCGAATTGCGCTGCCTGAGCAGGATATACCGGCAAACCCGCTGTGATGGCTCGTAGCTTAGCCCAAAATTCAAAAACAATTATCATGAAATTTCCCCAAATTCAAAAAGCAATCGTTTCAAAAACAGTAGTTTATTCGGCCTCTTTCTTGCTGGCACTGGGATTTGTCTCCTGCAGTGACAACGAGGACGATGCCTCCGAACTTCCACAGGAAGAACAGGGAATATCCGAAGAGGAAGCAGTTGAGGACATTACTATGGCTATTATGCCCGAGACGGGCGGGTTCATTGAAGAAACCCAGCAGGCCCTGCGTATTCTGGACGGACAGAATGCCAAATCCGAGGAGTTTGAATGCGGAGAGCAGTACGAAGACTCTTATGTCCTTTCCGATGAGTCTGGTGAGTATGCTTACAGTCTCAATCTGGAGTGGGACTGGATCGTGGACTGCGGAGATGATGCCATACCCGACTTCGCCGACTTCAATGCGAGCGGTAGCCTGACATACAGCAGTCCCAGACTGAATTCCACGGGTACCACTTCATCCGAGATTACCGTCGAGAATGTCGGCAATTTCACAGGAAGCTACCTGGTCAATCAGCGCTATGTCTCCCAAGGTCAGAAGGAATCCCAGGTGAGAAATCGTCAGAACTTCGAAAGCCTTATGGAATTCACCACTGAGGATCTCAACATACTCAAGTCGAATTACGCCATTACTTCGGGTACCATGTCCGTCAACTATCAGGGTGACGCCGGAGAAGGAAATACCTATGATTTCTCGGCAACACTCGTATTTACCGGTAATCGCACGGCAGTGTTGACCATGGGAAGTGGAAACGAATACTTCCTCTCCTGGTAGTTCAGATTCAATTGCAGAGTGGTTTTTCAAGTGAGGTCCCCTTTCGAGGGGGCCTTTTTTCTGTAAAATACCGGATCAGTTGCTGACCGGCAGGGTCACCTTGAATTCGGATCCCTTATTTTCCTCTGAGGAAATGTCCAGGGTCCCCTGATTCTTATCAATGAATTCCTTACAGAGCTTCAGGCCGAGTCCTGTACCACTTTCATTATTAGTGCCCGGGGTGGAATGTGAGGTCTCGAAGTCCAATAGCGAGCGCATGACCTCCGGTGCCATACCGACTCCGGTATCGCGCACAACAATCTGAGCCGTATTCCGGATCCTGTCCTTTTCTGTGGAAACCTCTATGATTCCTTCTTCCGGGGTAAACTTAATCGCGTTGGACAAGAGGTTGCGGATGATGGTGTGAAGCATATCCGGATCCGCCCAAACCCGGACGTCCGAATGGAGGTTTTCTACCAGCTTGATGTGTTTGGTATTCAGATTTTCACTGAGGATTTCGATGGACTCGCGTACCTTGGCATCCAGATCAATAGCCGAGGGAGAGGCCTCCATTATCCCCGATGAGGACCGGGCCCAAAGCAGCAAGTTTTCCACCAGTTTCAGGCTGTGCCTGGAACTGCTGTGTAGGGAATCCACCAGCTTGTTTCGCGTTGCCTCATCCAGATGGTCATGGCTCTGCGAAAGGATGTCGCTAAGGCTCATGATGTTTCCGAGAGGGCCCTTCAGGTCGTGACCGATAATGGAGAGGAATCGGTCTTTGGTGCGGTTGAGCTCCTCGATCCGTTCCTGTTTGCGATTCGATGCGCGCAGTACCAGGGAGATGACCATATTGTACCCCAGGGTAACGAAGAGGAATGTGAACAGGGTATCGAACAATTCGATTTTAAATTCGGCATATGGCACTATATCTACTGTTCCGGATAATTCCAGAAAGTAAAGCGTTAGTACCGAAAGGACCACGGTTAAAGCGGCCAGTATCCGTTTTCCACCGGTTGCGATCAGGGGAATGACCAGCATGAGCGCCATGGCGTACAGCAGGGAGGTTCCGGTTATCCCACCCATATAGTACCAGGCGAGAACAGGGGCTGCCAGGGTCAGTACAATATACGGCCAGACCAGCCTGCCCCGGCCCGGACGTCGTCGACCTATAAAGTAAAGTGTTCCATAGGCCAGGGTAAGGAACAGGGTATATACAAAGTTGGTATGGCTAAGCCCACGAATCACATTCTGAATCCAATCGATGACCAATGAGAGAAACGCAACCACGGTGCTCACGAATAAAACCGCGTTGAGAATACGATCCTGCAGGCTGAACCGGGGCTCAGCACCCAGGCATATATCGCACATTTGAGCTTGCGAACTGAGTTTCTCCATAGAAGGGTCTGAAGGCATACCGTTGTACGGCTTTCACCAGTATTGAACGCAAAATTTTAGGCTTTCTTTTGGATACGGTTGTGTTCCCGGCCTATTTTCGATGAAAATTATCGACCGATGACCTTAAAAAGACCCGCCGGATCCCCCGGGAATACGATTCTTTTGTGCGTTGTAGTGCAACTTCTGGCCATCGGTTGCCAACCCAATGCACGAAACTCAGAACCAACCGAAATCCATGTAACCGGTGCCATGCGGAATACGATGTGGCAGGGTGCCCTGGGTCCGCAGGTGAAAATGGATAGTCTGGTAGCCGACGGTCCGGGTGTCTATGGCCTGGGTCCCTTGAGTTATCTACGCGGTGAATTGTTGCTGTACGATGGTATACCCTTCGCATCCATTGCGGACAGTGCAGGTGGAATGAAGGTGAGTGTGGAGCCGTCGGCAACAGCACCATTTTTCGTTTATGCCCGGGCCGATCAATGGGAGCAGCGGGACTTGCCCGACAGCATATCGGACATCGGCAAACTCGAGCGATATCTTCATCTGTGGGCCGGTGAATCGAACCGGCCTTTCCCGTTTCTGCTAAAGGGCAGGGTGAGCGAGGCCAGGATTCACATTCAGAACCTCCCTCCTGGAACCCCAGTCCGCTCCCCTCAGGAAGCGCATCAGGGACAACGGGATTTCGATTTAATCGATAGGGATGTCGATATACTGGGCTTCTTCTCCACCCGGCATAAGGGAGTATTCACTCATCACGACTCTTATGTCCACATGCACCTGATTACCACGGACCGATCCCAGATGGGACATCTGGACTCCTGGACGCCCGGAGACATGGTCGTCTTTCTGCCCGTAAGGTGAGATCCGTGAGCCTTTGGATCACCCGCCAGTGAATTTCTTAAAAGCTGACAAAAATCATATTTTGTTTAATCTTTTCTTCCTGACTGAAATGTGTTAATAACTGGGTAATAACTGAGTATTAGGGCCGAAAAAGCGGATTTGTCATCTGGGTAAATTTGAATTACCGTTAAACAAAAATTTGCTGCCGGTATGAATTTCTTCCAGTTCGATGTTGTCATGCAAGAAGTCCCGGGAGAGATCAGCCTGAGCTTTTCCATTACGGGTTGTCCCTTAAGATGTAAGGGCTGCCACAGTTCATTTTTATGGAAATCCGAAGGAGGTTACGAGCTCACGACCACCTGCTATAACCGCTACCTGGAACAGTACAGGGAATTCGCCACCTGCGTGCTCTTTATGGGAGGGGAATGGGAAGAGAAAGCACTCATCGCCTACCTCAGGATGGCACATGAACAAGGGTACCGCACCTGCCTGTACACCGGGCTGGATGAGGTATCGCCCGGACTCAGGTGCGAACTCGATTACCTGAAGACCGGACCCTGGATACCCGAGAAGGGCGGACTGGACAGTCCAACTACCAATCAGCGTTTCCTTCGGCTGTCCGACAATAAAGAGTTAAACCATTTATTCCAAAACTTATGATACGACTGCACCCCGATCAACTGGAGAAGAAGCTGGATTTTATCGACCGGTACCTGCAGAGCAACAATGCCGCCGACGGTTCCGTGGTCGATGCGAATGCCAACGTAACTTCCAAGAATGTCGCCACCATGGAGGCTGAACTGAACAAGGACATAAATATTCAGGTAAACCGGGCCCTGGTGCAGCGTCAGATTGCGGATTTGTTCGGGGATGAGCTTGCCAATGAGTACGTGCGTCAGATCGAGGCTCATGAAATTTATGTGCACGACGAGACATCACTCAAGCCGTATTGTGCCTCGATCAGCCTGTACCCGTTCCTTTTGGACGGTCTGACCAAGCTGGGTGGTGAGAGCCGCGCACCCAAACACCTGGAGAGTTTTTGCGGGGAGTTCGTCAACCTGGTTTTCGCGGTCAGTTCCCAATTTGCAGGCGCCCTTGCTACCGTGGAGTTTCTATTGTATTTTGACTACTTCGCCCGCAAGGATTATGGACCGGATTATCTCCGAACCAATAGGGATACCATAGAAAATCACCTGCAGCACGTGGTCTATGCGATCAATCAGCCCGCAGCGGCACGCGGGTATCAATCCGTGTTCTGGAACATCTCCATCTACGATCAGCCCTACAGCCAGGGACTCTTCGAGAATTTTGTCTTCCCGGATGGGCAGGCTCCGGATTGGGATAGCGTCTTCCGTTTTCAGAAGTTCTTCATGTCCTGGTTCAATGCCGAGAGAAATAAGGCCCTGCTGACCTTCCCAGTCGTTACTGGGGCCATGCTGACCCGTAAGGGTGAGCCTGTGGATACGGATTTCGCCGAATTGTGTGCCCGAGAACTCAGCGAGGGAAATTCCTTCTTCATCTACCAGTCCGACCGGGCGGACAGTCTGGCCTCTTGTTGCCGGCTGCGCAACGAACTCAGCGACCATACCTTTAGCTATTCCCTGGGTGCGGGCGGAGTGTCCACGGGGTCGATCAATGTCATTACCCTGAATTTGAATCGGCTGGTGCAGCAGGGAGCGGATATCCGGGAGGAAGTAAAGAAGCTCCACCGATACCAGTTTGCCTACCGCAGCCTGATCGAATCGTATATGAGGTCCGGTCTGCTTCCGGTCTACGATGCGGGGCTGATCTCACTGGACAAGCAGTTCCTGACCGTCGGGATTAACGGCCTGGTTGAGGCGGCGGAAAGCCAGGGCATTAAGCCCGGTAACAACCTCCAATACAAGGCGTTTGTCAACCGCATGCTTCGCCCGATATACGACGAAAATCGCAGGGCTGCCCGTGAGTTTGGCTGCCTGTTCAATACCGAGATGGTTCCCGCCGAAAACCTGGGAGTCAAGAATGCGCACTGGGATCGTAAGGACGGCTTGCAGGTATCCCGTGACTGTTATAACTCCTACTTCTATCCTGTTGAGGATGCCGGGCTCAACATCCTGGACAAGGTGGTCCTGCACGGAAGGGAGACCACGGGCTTCCTCGATGGGGGTTCGGCTCTGCACCTGAATCTGGAGGAAACCCCTAATAAAGAAGGCTTTATGAATTTGTTGCGGGCCACGGCCAGGGCCGGTTGTCCGTATTTCTGCTTCAATATCAAGGTCACCATTTGCAATACCTGCGGCTACTTCGATAAGCGCACCCGTTGGATTTGTGCCGAATGCGGTTCGGAGAATGTCGACCATGCTACCCGAATTATCGGATACCTGAAAAGGGTGTCTCATTTCAGCAGCCCCCGACAGAAGGAGGAGCGGAAGCGGCATTATCACTGTACCGACTGCAAAAGCTGTGATCGCAGTGAAAGCCGGGAAGAAAGTGTCAGGGAACTCGAGCGAATCGACAGCGCCATTTCCTGAATAACTCAGACTGTAGTGTGCTAGTTAAGGCCTGCCGGGCGATTCGAAGTCGTTTGGCGGGCTTTTTTTTGGGTGTTGTCCCGTCTAATCGGACGAAGCAGCCAATACCCGACTACGGCTACAGATATCACGTAGGAAAGTGTCATCAGCAGTCCGGAAGCCATTACCAGGTATTTCATCCAGAGGACGTTCTTATACAGAAAGAAAATTCCGCCGAAGGTGAACAGTACGGAGAGCAGGGGTTCGATTATCAGGAATTTGCGAATGAACCCTTTAAGGGGCGTAAGGGCTACAAGAAGAGCCAAAATGAAGAAAAGCATGCCCATGCCCAGCATATGGGTATGCACTATGTTCAGGATCTGCTTCTCAGTTTTGGCGAACTTCATCTCCTCCGCCTCGAGGTCGTCCTCGTTGCCCAGGTAATTCTCCTCTATGCCCTGGGGAGAGCCTTCGGTAGTTACGTTCACGAATTGCAGAGCCGATAGGAAGCCTATACTGGTTACCAGCAGATAAATACCGATCAGGGCTCTGAGTTCCCCGGACAGTCGTCGGAGGGTTCCTTTTATCTGCATTAGAGTATGCTTTCGGCCTTCAGGACCTCAAGAGATGCCAGGACCCGATTCACAGCCGTCGTCATGGATTTGGCGGATATGGTGGCTCCCGAGATGGCGTCGATGTCGGTACCGTATTCGAGGGATTCCCCGGATTTACTTCCAATGAATTGTTTCAGCCATCGCTGGCTTCCGATTTGCCGCCCGTAATCTTCCCGGTAGATCAACACCTTGGATTTCCGAATACTCAGGTCGGGGTTCAGCAAAACCACATAGTCGAAGACGTTCTTCATACTCGGGGCTTCTCCCAGATACGCATAACCTTTGAGTTGGCTACCGGACTCGACCCGAAAAAGATTTTCTCCACTGATGGTTACCGGGGTCTTATCTTCGATATCGGCGGTTACCTGAACCCGGGTCAGTTTAAAATCGCCCAACTCGAAGGTCGTCTGAACGGCACTGTCCAGTTTCTGTTTCAGGCGAGCCGGTATACCGGAAAACGGAGAGTGGAATGCAAAAAGGGCCGCGCATAGCACGGCCCCGATTATGGATATTGCTTTCATCGTCCGGTTGCCTGACCCTGTTCTGATCCGTTAGCGATAAACTTGTTGATTACTGCACGGATTTCTTCCTTCCCGGCCTGACTGGCCTCCAAGGGATACAGGTGCATAAATAGAGGCTTCTTGTCTACCGATCGGTGCAGGCTAAGCACACCTTCGCGAGCGTAGACTTCGTCCCAAACACTGCGAACGTGAGCCCAGAATTCCTGGTTTTCTGCCCACCAGTCTTTGGCCAGTGCACATTTTTCGTCGGATACCCGCGTATAGGTATTCCAGCCCTTTTCCTGTACCAGTAGCACATCTTCCTGTCCGTCCTCCCTTATGATCTTATCGTTGTCTTGTTCGTGAACCCACCCGTAGTCGGTGATTTCCTGACGATTGCCGCGCTTCATGACATTGTAGTCGCTTCGCTTGGAGTATTCCCGTCGGGGTAGGGGGGAGTCGGTTTTGTTCTCCCAGTAGTGCCGTCCATCGGCATGCACCCAGGTTGCGGAACCCGAGTACCGGGGACTGTCGTCTACCTGATAGACCTTTTGTGTCCACTGGCCTTTAGCCGCTTTTTTGGGCAGAGTTGAGAAGTTCCAGGTGTTGTCCTTGTCGTAAGTGAACAGGTTAGTGTTCTCGTAGAGCCAGTCCTGACGCCAGTGCTTGATCACCATGGTGTCGTTGACGACCAGCAGATGCTGTATCGAAATTTTATGGTTTTCGTCGACTATGGGCAAGGCCAATTCCAGGGCCGCAGCCGTATAGTCCAGCTTCTTTTCGTAATCGATTTCGGGAGCGAAGGTTTCGGTGTATTTGAATGTGATTTCATAACAACCGCACATATCCAATATGGCCTGCCGGTCGAGTTGTTTCTTGTTCTGTGCGGTCAGGGGGAGTGCCAAAAGGAGGGCAAAGGTCCCCGTAAGAAATGATTTCGTCATGGGTGAAATACTTAAGGTTTTTTAGTGCTCTTCAGGGCAAAAATAGAAATTTATTTAGACCGGATAAAAATAACCTGATATATTTGCCGGCATGTTATGTGGAATCAATCTAAATAAAAAGATAGCATTTTCTATCCTATTAGCGGGGCCATTCCTGTCCGCTTTTTCTCAACAATCGGGCAGAGAAAGGGACTCCACCCGGGTGGAAAAACTCGAAGGGGTGGTGGTCACGGCAACCCGAACATACCGGCAGCTTTCTTCTTTACCATTACCGGTTACACTGATTTCCAAAGAGCAGATTCAGCGTACAGGGGTCACCCGGTTGGATGAGATCCTGGAAGAACAAACCGGTATACTCATCACACCCGATGCAACAATCGGGGGAGGAGAGGGGGTACAGATCCAGGGGATCTCCTCGGACTACGTATTGGTTTTAATCGATGGAGTTCCCGTGGTAGGAAGGAGTTCGGGGAACCTGGATCTCAGCAGGCTTGCCATAGGAAATATTGAGCAGGTAGAGGTGGTCAAAGGGCCTTCGTCCAGCCTCTTTGGTTCCGAAGCCCTGGGCGGAGTCATCAACATCATCACCCGTCCGGCGTCGGACCGAAAAATTTCGGGTCAGTTGTCCCATAGGAGTGCGGAATTCAACAACCAGAATACCAGTTTGTCCTTCGGCCAGAAAGTGGGCGGCGGCCTGGGTTATTCTTTTTTCTTCGATCGACTAAGCACCGATGGCTTTGACCTCACGCCGGACTCCGAAGCTCAAACCGTTAGTCCGTTTTTCAATTATACGTTTAACGCCCGTGTGCATGCACGGCTTTCCAGCAATCTGGATGGGTTTGCCTCGGGACGATATTTCGTTCAGGAATTCGACATACAGCCCAGTACGAGTATGGAAAGGGACGGTAATTACCACCTGAGACTGGATCACAATCCCTCGGAGAAAACCCAGATACAGTACGAGCTGTATTACACCCATTACCAAACCGACGAGCAGTCAGTCGACCCGGTGGATCAGCAGGTACTGATCGAAAACGATTTTAACCAGAGCCTGCTGCGGCCCGAACTTCGCTTCAACCATTCCTTCTCAACGGGAAATACCCTGACCCTGGGCATGGGCTATAATCACGAAACCCTGGATCGCTCTTTATTTGCCAATGAGGTCGTCTTCGATTCCCAATACGTTTTCGCCCAATATGATTTTCGGCCCTGGAATAAGGTAAATGTCATTGCAGGAGCCCGGTTCGACCGCCACAGCGATTACAATTCCCAATTCAGTCCCAAGGCCTCAATGAGATTCAGTTTGTCAGAAGACCTGGCCCTAAAGGCATCCGTGGGCAGTGGATTCAAGGCTCCGGATTTCAGGCAGCTCTATCTGGATTTTACCAACGTTTCCGGAGGCGGATACTCGGTATTCGGAAAAGAGGTCGAAGCAGCAGGGATTCAGCGGTTATTGGATCTGGGGCAGGTGGCCGCACTGCAGGTGGACCCGACGGATCTGGGACAACCTCTGGATGCGGAAAGTTCTGTGGGTTACAATGTAGCCCTGGTTGTAAGGCGTCCGGAATGGTCATTTGAAATCAACGCCTTTCGAAACGATTTCCGAAATCTCATTGATACCAGAATCCTGGCGTCGAAGACCAATGGACAAAATGTCTTTGGCTATATCAACCGCGACCAGGTGTATACCCAGGGAGTGGAAGCAGACGTGCACTTGCGGCCTTCCGCTAACCTGAACCTTTCAGCCGGCTACCAGCTACTTTATGCATACGACAAAGCTAAAATCGAGGCCGTGGAACAGGGAGAGGTATTTGCCCGGGATCCTCGAACCCTTCAAACCGTGGCTGTCAGCAGGCAGGAGTATTTCGGCCTGGAAAACCGATCCCGGCATACCCTGAATTTCAAGGTTTTTTACGAGATACCCAGATGGAAAGCCGACGCTAATTTGAGGGTGGTATACCGGAGCCGATTCGGGCTGACAGATGTCAACGGCAACGATGTGCTGGACGATTTTGACGATGCCTTCATAGAAGGATACGCCCTGGTCAATGTAGCCGTGGGCAAGACCTTCCTGAAGAAATACAAGCTGCAGGCAGGGGTTAATAATCTTCTGAATTTCCGCGGAGTAAATCCGCTGGGAGCTCCCGGAAATCGTTTACTGGTAAACCCGGGTATACAGTGGTTTACCAGACTCCATATCAACTTTTAATTTATAAATACTTCAACGATGACTAAGACTATTCAATTATTGGGATTCCTTATTTTGGTGGCACTAACGGTTTCCTGTGAAAACGAGGATGAAGCTTCGGGCACCGTCTCCGAGGCAGCTATCACGGCCACCATTTCTAATCTAGAGGCACCACAGACCGGGGGGCAGGGTCAGCCCATAGGAGGGCCATTTACGAAGTTTAGTTTTGCGACGGGAGCGGTTACCACCAGCGAAACCGAGTGGGATATTGCCTTCAGGGGAACGACCATAGCGGTAAACGGCGGTACGGCAACGGGCACTGCCGATGAACCCGTCCGCAACGGCGACGCCGGGGCATTTGTTGCCACGGGCACCTTCGCACAGGTGACCACGGCCGAGGGAATAACCTTTAGCCAGGACGCCACGGGATCATTCGCAGTGCCTTTGGGAAGCGATAACGGATGGTACAATTACAACCCGGCTACCTTTCTGGTCACTCCCATACCGGGTCGTATTTTGGTGTTCCGAACCCATGACGGCAAATATGCCAAGGTGGAAATCCTTTCGTATTACCGGAACGCTCCCGCACAACCCAATGCGATGATCGACGAATCGCGCGTGTATACCTTTAACTATTTGTACAATCCCAACCCGGGCGATACCAACCTTAATCCATAAGAGATGTTCAGGAATTTCCTTTTCATTGCGCTTCGGTTGCTCCTGGGCGGTATCATGATCTACGGGGGGATACAGAAGTTTCAGAAGCCCGTTCCCACGCCTCTGGAAGTGGTGGAGAAAGCCGAAAAATTCAAGGATCCGGCCAGGGAATCCACCCTCCAGAAAATCCTTTACATCAGCGGATCCAAGCAGACGGGCTATGCCTGGCAGGTCCTCGGCATATGTGAAATCGCATTCGGATTGCTGATCGCATTGCAGTACACGGCCTTTATCGGAGCGGTCCTGTTGCTGCCCATCACCCTGCAGATTGTGTTGTTCCACGCCTTCCTCGAGGCCGATGAAGTGGTTAAGCTGTTGCAGGTGATCGGTTTGTTTGCGATCAACCTGACCCTCATTCTGATGGAATGGCCGAAGTGGAAGCCATTGGTCTGGATGCATCCGATTCGGCCCTAGGGTTTCACTGCGGTCGGTATCGTAAACCCCCGGGGATAAACCGGGGGTTTTTCACAGTATTTTTGAATAAACGGTATTTCGCATGGATCTCGACGAACTCTACAGGGAATTGCGCACCGATGCATTTCAGGCCTTTTCCTGCGGAAAAGAGGTATGGGATCCCCTGATCGATGACCCCCGAGACGATCGCTACGGAATTACCTTGTTGTTGCGGCCCGACGATAACGTTCGTGAGCATATTCGTGAATTCCTGAGCGAGGTTTCCCGGGTGGCACCCGGTCAGTACCCGTATCCCGGCAGTGATCTTCACGTGACGGTCATGTCGATTATTTCCTGCTACCGGGGTTTTACCGTGGATAGTATCGAGCCGTCCGCATACGGGGATATCATCCAGAAAGCCCTCCGGGGCATAACTCCTTTTACTTACCGTTTCCGAGGGGTTACGGCCTCTCCCTCCTGCCTGATGATACAGGGATATTTCCCTGACAATGTTCTTAATGCCATCAGGGAGCGTCTCCGTTCGCTTTTTGGACATTCCGGGTTACAGCACTCCATAGATTCCCGTTACAGGACGGAGTCCGGTCACAGTACGGTGCTTCGCTTCAGGCGACCACTTTCAGACGGATCGGGCCTGGTCGAATTCCTTAAGCAGCAGTCCGAAAGGGAGTTCGGGGAGTTTGTCGTACAGGAGTTCGAGCTGGTGGCCAACGACTGGTACCAGCGCGCTGAAAAGTGTCGCATACTGCAACGCTTCACTTTCTAGGAGCCCTTCGATACACCGGCCCGGTAGTATGTGCGTGAATAGTAGCTACTGCCTTCACATAGGAGGCTGGAGGGAAAGTGGGGCTTATTGGGAGCGTCCGGATAGTTCTGGGTTTCAAAGCAAATGGCCGGGAATTCATGCGGCCCCTTGTGTGCATTGGACAGTTTGCCTTTGTATTCCAGGGCTCTGGGCGCAAATACAACCACTGCGGGCTGATTGGTCTGAACCATCAGGTACAGCCCGCTCTTCGGGTCGGTTAACCGGGCATAGCGACCCCGCTCGGGATGCCAGTCCAACAGGAACACGTGGTCCAGGAATCCACAGTAATCCAGGGCAGTACCCAGCCTGACACCCTGCCTGAAATCCAAAGGGCTATGGGAGAGGTCGTGAATTTCCCCCGTAGGCACATTGCGATCGTCGGCCTCCAGCCATCGGTGCGAACCCATTTCCAGGACCAGATCCTCCACACCCTTCCGATCGGACAAGTTGAAATAAGCGTGATTCGTCAGGTTGAGCACGGTGTCCCGATCCGAATACCCGTAATAGGTCAGTATGCAGGTACCCCGGCTGAGCTGGAAGCGGGCGAATACAGTGAGTTCACCGGGATATCCCCCTTCGCCGTCTGCGCTGTCCACGCTCAGGAGTACCCAGGGCTCAGCCCCTTCTCCGTGCTCAATTACCTTCCAGATTTTCCGGGAAAGCCCCTGATCGCCCCCGTGCAGATGGACCCCATCGGTACCCGCCAGGGAATGGAATTCCTTGTTCAGCCTGAATCCCCCGCCGCCAATTCTCCCGGCATAGCGACCGATCGAGGCCCCGAAACAATAGTCCGGACCCCCTTGGTTTTCCAGGTAACCGTTCAGGTCCCCGGGTTTAACCAGTATATCCCGCAGACCACCTCCGGGCAGGGGTACCGCATAAATATGCCAGGTAGCCCCCAGTGTGAGAACCTCCACTACGGCTCCCGTTTCGTCAGTCAGGCGGATGCATTCTACAGGGCGGTTATTCAGCTCACCAAAAGGCGTGATGCGGTACGAAGGGTGTTTCATGGGAGAGCAGTTATTATTCCAACCAGACTCTGGAAAGCGCGTAGCCGTTTCTTTCCTGTCGCTGCGAATCGGAAAGGCCGGGTCCGAGCGAGATTTGAAGGGCTTCCATTCGATTGAGCTGCAGTTTCCCGGGCTCCTCAGCGGATTCAAAGAAATACGGCAGGAAGGTGGGATAGGGCCTTGGCAGCAGCACGGTGGGTACCGGTTTCAATTCAGCCAGGGAAATGCGGTGGATGCGTTTCTCAGGAGTCAATTCCAACAGGGCGGCATAGGTATGCCCGTTATCCTGCGTTAAACCGATCTGAACCTTACAGGGCTTGCCATTCAGGCTGCGGCCTTCTACCGCGAGTGAGGATTTTTCCCCCAGGGCGTCCTTCCAACTCCGTGTGCGTTGCCGGGTAGGGTGCTTGATGCTATAATCGTATATAGGGGATGCGTCGAGGTTTTCGCTATCGGGTCTCCAGAGTTGCGCCGGATTGACCTCGAGTACGCCTCCATGGGAGAGCGGATCTTTTATCAGTCTCACTTCCGGCCGCCAGGTGCGTATCAGGTTATCGTAGTCGGCATAGGCATCGAAGAGCAACACGGGAGCATCGGCATTCAGGACTTCAGTCCGGTAATGGCGGTCGAATTCGAAGTCCCATTCCCCGGGTACCCCGGATACACCCGCAGGGAAAGTGATCACCTCGCCCGAATTTCGGGTTATGCTAATGAAGTAGTTCAGTCTGCCTACCCCCATGAGACCTTCGCCTTTGAGTTTTCCACGGTAGTGGAAGCCATCTGTGCTTTCCATGTGTATGTCCACCCGGCCCTGACCGGGTGGATAAGCGTGAATAGTGACCGCCATGGGTTGCAGCGTATCGAATACTCCGGCCTGCAGGGTGAGATCAGAGCCTGCCGGAGCGGATAGGGGCGGTTGGTGATTCAGCTGTAAGGAGGGTATGGGCTTTTCGGGTGCAAAGAATTCGTCCATACGTATGGCACCCAGCCTTTTCTCGCCATAGTCCTCGTTGCTCTTCCCCGCCCGGGTGAGTAGATAGGTGCCCGGGTAGACCCGGTAAGTCCTGGAGTCGATGGGACTGGGTTCGAAGGCCTTACCCCGGTCGATTTTAGTGATGTCAAAATCCGATCCCAAATCCCTGAGGTCAACGGTGATCTCGTTTGTGTCCCAACGCAGCCCTGCCAGCTGACGATCCGTGCTGTTTCTTCCGAAGGGGTTCTTGTAAATACCAGGATCCGGCATAATTTCAAGCCTCCAGATGCCCTTTTGCACCCGGTCCAGAAAATAAGCACCGGAGCCCGTATACTTGACCACGGGTGAACTCCCCACCCCCTTCAGGGACTCTAATTTCTTGATTTGTAAAGGGGTATCCTGAGTATCTCCGGTGTATATAAAAGTATCGGGGCTATTATAGACGGCCAGTCCGTTTTCCGGATCCAGGGTGGTATGGCCGAAACGGGTATTCTCCGGATAGCGCCCGAAACTGCTGTAGATCGGAATTTCATGGAATATACGTGAACAAATGGCCAGTGCCAGTGCCTTGGACGGAGTATAGGCCAGATTCATGTAGTGGGTGTTGTACTCCGTATTGTACGGGGCCAGAAAAGTGGGGTCGTAGGCGAAATGGGTAGCCAGTTGTATGCCGGCTTCCCGGAAACTGCGAGCCATGGCCGGGTACACATGGGCATCCATGACATCGGCCGCATCGAATTCATAGACGATTTTGGCCCCCGAGTTTCGGCCAATGATGCTGTCGAAAGGAATAGGGTAGCGGTCCACATTAAGCAGGGCGTTTCCAGGTAGTTCCTTCTGATACCCCAGGCCAGTGGGATACCATTGAAAGGTCCCACCGTCTATCCCTGCCCGGAAATAATCCGCAGCAAAGTGAACGCCGTGGCTGATATTATAGAAGACGGGTTTTCTGTTTCCGCTGCGTTGCACAGACCTGAGCATTCGCTTGACAAATGCGGTGACTTCCTTCCCATTCCCCCGGTGGTGGGGCTCATTACTGATCTCTACAGCGATTAGATTGGGATCGTTCTTATAGGCGAAACCTGTGTATGGGTTAACATGGTTCATAAACTGATAGAGGTAATTTTCCTGGGCCTCAATGCAATCGGGATTGGTCAAACATTCCGATTTTCCGAAGACCGAGGAAAAACCCGGCAGCTTTTCGTCCGGTTCGGGCCAGCCGTTGCCCCAGTAAGCGATCGGGGTGAGGACATAACGGATACCCCGCTCAGAGAGCTGCTTCAGCAGATAATCGAAATGATCGAGTTGTGCGTTTTTCAGCAGGTTTCCCTTGGTATCGCTAATTTCAACATCCCATACATGTACACGGAAGAGGTCGAAGCCCAGACGGGCGAAATGGTAGACGTCTCGATCGATCTGCTCCCGTACATCCAGTCCCATCTTTCCCGCAGCGCGGAATGCGTGGGCGAAGGGCAGCGTATAGTTTACCCCGAAACCCCTAATCTCGGTTCCATCGGAAGTCGTTACGATCCTGCCTTGCTCGTTTACACTAAAGCCAGGGTCCGTGGCTTGCGCCGGCAGAGAGCCATATAACAAAAGGCTCAGGATTAAGACATGAGGAAGACGAGACGAGGACATAGACCGAGTTTAAGGATGATCACCGAAAGGGCCACATCGTTGCGGCATGAATAAAATTATCTTAATAATTTGCCAAAATCAATATTAATAGGATATTTACTTTCGTTGCCGATACCTACCGGTAAACCTAATCTCTTCTTAACAACCATCCACTATGAGCAGTACCTTCTCAGTCTGGGATTACGTCGTCTTTATTGTCTATGCCACTATTATCCTCTCTGTGGGACTCTTTGTGTCCAGAAATAAGGGGGGCAAGAAGAAAACTACCGAAGATTACTTCCTGGCCAGTAAGGCCCTGCCCTGGTGGGCCATAGGTGCCTCGCTGATCGCGGCAAACATCTCCGCAGAGCAGTTTATCGGGATGTCGGGCTCGGGTTTCGTCTCCGGCCTGGCCATCGCCTCCTATGAATGGATGGCGGCACTGACCCTGCTGATCGTCGGGAAGTTTTTCCTGCCGGTTTTCATAAAGAGAAAGTTGTATACCATACCCGAATTTATCGAGCAGCGGTATTCGACTAACCTGAAATCCATACTCGCCATTTTTTGGATCGCCCTGTATGTATTCGTTAACTTAACCTCCGTTCTGTACCTCGGTGGACTGGCGTTGGAAACGGTCCTGGGTGTCGAATCCATTTACGCCATCATCGGACTGGCCCTGTTTGCGGCGGCGTATTCCCTGTACGGGGGGCTTTCTGCGGTGGCCTGGACCGATATGATACAGGTCATATTCCTGGTGATTGGGGGTATAGTAACCACCTACATTGCCCTAAACATCGTCGGAGGAGACGCCGGAGGTGTTCTTGCCGGCGCACAGCGCATCTACGATGAGGCTCCTGGGCATTTCGACCTGATCCTCGACAAATCGAATCCGGAATACAACAACTTGCCCGGCATAGGCGTACTGGTGGGGGGCTTGTGGATCGCCAACCTGTACTACTGGGGATTCAATCAGTACATCATCCAGCGAACCCTGGCCGCGAAATCCCTGGAAGAGTCCCAGAAGGGTATATTGTTTGCTGCCTTTCTCAAGATGATCATCCCCTTTATCGTGGTGATACCCGGAATTGCGGCCTATGTTATAGTGAACGATCCCGAGCTGCTCGCCAGTGTCAGGGATTTAGGCAATACCGGAGTGCCTTCCAAGAACGACGACGCCTATCCCTGGCTGATGCAGCTCCTCCCTGTAGGCCTCAAAGGGGTCTCCGTTGCTGCCCTGGCGGCCGCAGTGGTTTCTTCCCTGGCCTCCATGCTGAATTCGACCTCCACCATATTCACTATGGACCTTTACAAACCCTATATCGCCAAAAATGGAAATGAACAGAATCTGGTTCGCGTGGGTCGGATATCTGCCGCCGTTGCACTCGTACTGGCCGTAGTCATGGCACCACTGCTGGGCAGCATAGACCAGGCTTTCCAATTCATTCAGGAATATACGGGTATCGTAAGTCCGGGCATACTGGCTGTATTTATGCTGGGCCTGTTCTGGCCCCGCACGTCCAACCGGGCTGCCATAGCCGGAGCACTCTTCTCCATACCGGTGGCTATGTACTTCAAGGTGGGACCTAAGGGTTGGCTCGAAGGCGGAGGCATGGAAGGCCTATTCGTCGAACTGCCCTTCCTGACCCAGATGGGGCTCACCTTTGTGATCACCTCGGTTTTTATGATGCTGTTCAGTTATGCGGAAAACCGCAGTGGTAAGGATAAGAACGCCCTGGTGATTGAGAAGGGATACTTTAAGACCAGCCCCCTGTACAACATAGGCGCCTTTATCATTCTGATATTGCTTTCGGTGATCTATGCCTTATTCTGGTAGCCCGGAGGTTCGGAGAATAGCCGGTTGGGTAGATTTTCCCTACCTTCTGCTCGCTAAACACCTAACCACTCACTTATGAAGGGGTATCAACCTGTTCAGGAGGTACAACGTATCACCTCCCTGGACGTCATTCGCGGGTTTGCCCTGCTGGGAATCCTATTGATGAACATACATGGTATGGGCCTGCCTTTCGCCTATGCCGACCCGACCATAGCCGGCGGCTCCGAAGGAAGCAACCTGCAGGTTTGGATGATGAATAACCTCTTCTTCGAGGGCACCATGAGGGGACTATTTACGGTGATCTACGGGGCAAGCGCAGTGCTTCTGCTTAATAAACTGGAGAATCGGGATGCCAGCCTGGGCGCGGCCGATATCTACTATCGACGAGTAATGTGGCTCCTCCTTTTCGGACTCATTCATGCCTATGTACTGCTCTGGTGGGGAGAGATTCTCTACAGTTACGCCCTCTTCGGCTTTCTGCTTTTTCCCCTGCGAAAAACCGCTCCCAAATGGCTGTTGACGGCGGCTATGGTCCTCATTTCCTTTGGTATATTCCTGGATGTGGCCGATTACTATGAAATGGATCGGATCTACAAGGAGGGGCCGGTCCTCGAGCAACTCGTGAATACGGGCACAGAACTCAACTTGGAGCAGGAGACCACATGGGAAGCTTATCAGGAGGCGCTGGAAAAGCATCCCAAAGAAGAGATCGCCGGCGATGTAAAGGTGAAGAGTAGCGGTACATATGGGGAAATTTTCAAGGCGTTTATACCCGTGAATAGGTTTATGCAGTCCAAGTTTACCTATAGGTATGATCCCTGGGACCTGCTCTCTTTCATGCTCCTGGGCATGGCCTTCTTTAAATGGGGTATCCTTCAAAACCAAAGAAGTACCGGGTTTTACCTATTGATGACCGTGTTGGGCTACGGTTTGGGTGTGCTGGTTAATTATTACGAATCGCTGATCGAAATTGAGGCAAACTGGGACTCCCTGGCGCAGGCCCGTGCCCACCAGTCCTATCATGTCGGAAGGCTACTTATCACCCTGGGGCATATAGGCGCGGTCATGCTCATGGTGCGATGGAGGGTGCTCAGTTTCCTGCAAAAAGCGGTGGCCGCAGTGGGCCGTATGGCACTGACCAACTACGTCATGCACAGTGTTATTGCCGCCTTTGTATTCTACGGTTTCGGATGGGGGCTCTACGGACAGCTGGAGCGATACGAACTGTACTATGTCGTATTCTCCGTTTGGATACTGCAGCTCATAACGAGCCCGCTTTGGCTCAGGTACTTTCATTTCGGACCCCTTGAATGGGTATGGCGGTCGCTTACGTATAAGAAACGGCAGACTTTCCGAAGGTAATTCCAGGCAGACCGGTGAATTTTGAGTCTATTCCACTATTTTGCCGGGCGATAATCGAGACCCGACCTTAGATGACGCTCCGCAGTATTTCCCCATACTTCCGACCGGCTGCACTAGCGCTTTTTCCCGCCATTGGCTTCTTCCTCCTGCTGCCCGGGCTGGACTATCCTCATTACCTAATGATCGAACTCAGGTTGCCATAATTCAGGTATAATTTTTAAGCTTTTCTGTCCATTGGCCGGAAATTCCGATTAATCAGATTTTTTTTACTCATAAATCATAACAATTATGTGAGTATAGAAGTGTTAAATTCATATTTTAAAGCCGCTGAACGCTGGGAATATGAAGCTCCAAATCATTGCCATAGACGATGAGCCTAGGGCACTGAATCGCCTTAAAATGTTGATCAATCTTGAAGAAGACCTGGAACTTATTGGGCAGTATTCCGGTGTCGAAGAAGGCCTTGAAGGGGTGCTGAAAAGTAACCCGGATGTGGTTTGTTTAGATGTGGAAATGCCCGGGACTTCAGGAATAGAGCTGGCCAGGGATATCATATCGCGAGGTTTTAGGGGTGGCATCATCATGATATCGGCACATCAACAATACGCTATAGACGCCTTTCGTGCAGGTGCATTCGATTATCTGCTGAAACCGATCAAACAGGATGAGCTCCGGCAGTGTTTCCGAAGGTTTCACGCACAGAAATGCATCGATCTGAACGATAATGAAAGGAACATCATCAGGCTATTGTCCAATGGAGCCAACAGCGAAGAAATAGCTGAAAAACTGTACATTGCCAAGAACACGGTCGATACTTATAGGCGGAAGATCCTGCAGAAGACCAACACCAAGAATACCGCTCAGCTGATCCGTTTCGCCATAGAGGGTGGTCTGATTTAAGGTTCCGGGAGTGGCCCCGCGATTTACCGGAGAATAATGAGTATTTTCCGTTTTATTATTTCGCGATTCATGAGAAGCCTGAGCCTGGGATCCATCCTACTATTCCTGCTACTGCCATCCTGCGGCAAAGATCCCGCCCTTAGCGTACAAACCGACGAAACGTCGACAGGATTCCTTCCCGCTTTCGTGTCGGCGGTCGATGTCTCCTTTTACCCGGAAATCGAGGCATCGGGCTTTAACTATAGGAACCCTGCGGGCACGACCGCACCCTTGCTGGATTTCATGAAGGAGCAGGGGGTAAATACCGTCCGCCTGAGACTGTGGGTCAATCCGGAATCCGGTCGCAGCGGGCTGGCCGAAGTCAGGGCGTTCACCGCCCGGTTGAAATCCCATGGATACCGGGTCTGGATAACCGCTCATTATTCGGATAGCTGGGCTGATCCGGGAACACAGGAACCCCCCGCGGCCTGGGCGGGATTGGATTTCGAGTCCCTGAAGGACGAGGTCGCCCGCTACACCTTTGAGGTCATCCGGGAATTGGAGCCGGATATCTATCAGATCGGAAATGAGATCAATCCGGGCATACTGTTGCCGGCCGGGGATCGCTTCGACCGCAAGGATCAGTTCCTCCAGCTGCTTCAGACCGCATCAACGGCGGTACGTGCCGCAGATTCCAATACCCGAATCATGCTGCACTATGCGGGCCTGGATGGAGCATCGGCCTTTTTTAGTGAGGTGGCCTCCATCGACTACGACCTGATTGGCGTTTCCTACTATCCGTGGTGGCATGGTCGAAGTCTGGGGACCCTGCAGTCCGTACTGGAGAATCTGGGTGCGGAAAACGAAAAGGAAGTGATTCTGGCTGAAACGGCCTATCCCTTTACCCTGGGGTTTAATGACTTTACCAACAACATCATCGGCCTGGAGTCTCAGCTCTTCCTGCCGCAGTTTCCTGCCACCGCTCAGGGACAACGCAATTTTCTGCTGGAGGTCCGGGAAATCACCCGAAGCACGACCCGCGGTAAGGGTTTTTGCTACTGGTCTCCGGAGTGGGTGGCATTCAAGGGCTCAGCCGCTCCTGACGGGTCTCCCTGGGAGAACAATGCCCTCTTCGATTTCGAGGGCCGGGCGCTTCCGGCCTGGGAAGTATTCGACCTGAATATGTAGCTGTAGTTTCGGGTCACGGCCTGTTCAGATACTGCTCTCTCCAAAGATGAGGATATTGCCGTCCGGATCGGTGAGGTCGAAGTCTTTCATATGATACTCCTGCTCATCCAGTTGAGCCGTGATGCGTACACCCTTTTCAACGAATTCCCTGTGCAGTTCTTCAACCTGATTAACGAATATATAGATGCATCCCAGGCGCTTTTTCGGCGGCTGGTAATCGGGTATCAAGGTCAGATGGATGCTGGTTTCGCCTCTCTTGAGTACCGCGTACTCGGGCGGGTCTTTCCAAAGGAAATTCTGATGGAATCCGAGCGTATTGCAGTAAAAGTCCAGGGAGGCAAACATATCCGTAACCGGTATTACCGTGGCGGCATGCATGATGCGTTCCATACTCCGATAGCGATTTATGATACGGTTAAGTTACTGACTTTTAAGTTCCCCGGATAAATCCCTGTTCCAGAATCCTTCGTTTTGGAATCCGATTCATTCCGATTGGGCTCTCCTTTCTTCTTCCTTATCCCGGGAAGCCCTTTTCGGATGTGATTGGCGGTTTCTCCTGAGAATAATTTATAAGTAAAACCTGTGTTCGGAAGTATTCTTTAGACTGTTGAAGTGCCCCCGGCGTAACGGCCGCCGGCTTCGTGTGCGACCCTGGAAAAACGAATAATGGACTACGTGCGTCAAGTTTAATAAAAACCCAGAAATTTGCAACCCAACCCGACGACATGAAAACGATGCACCCGTCAGAACGCCTTAAGGAAATCGCACTGGTTTTCTTTAAACTGGGTTGTTTCGCTTTTGGCGGTCCGGCAGCCCATATCGCTATGATGGAGCAGGAGGTGGTGGAGCGTCGTAAGTGGATCGATCACCAGCATTTCCTGGATTTGATAGGCGCGACTAATCTGATTCCCGGCCCCAACTCCACGGAACTCACCATGCATTGCGGGAAGGAACGCGGTGGATTTCCCGGGCTGGTGGTAGCCGGGCTTTCATTTATTTTACCCTCCGTGGTCATTACGGGTTTTCTCGCCTGGCTGTACGTGAGCTATGGAAATTTGCCAGAAGTGCAACCCTTTATTTACGGTATTCAGCCTGCTGTTCTGGCGATCATCACTTCGGCGATCGTTAAACTGGGACGAAAGGCATTGAAGAATTCGGAACTCATGGTTATGGCCATACTCATTCTGTTTATCAGCCTGAGTGGCGCCAACGAAGTGCTACTGCTGTTAGGATCGGGATTAGCCGGTGCGGCCTTCTTCTTCTACAGGGATCCCATTCGTTCCTCCCTAAAATCCCTGGCCCCTGTGTTTCTCATAATCAGTGATTTGGCTCGAAGCCCGATAAGCGTTCCACAGGTGTTCTGGTCGTTTCTCAAGGTAGGAGCTGTTTTGTACGGCAGCGGATACGTACTTTTCGCCTATCTGGATGCGGAGCTGGTGGCCCGGGGCTGGCTTACCCGAACCGAATTGTTGGATGCCATAGCGGTGGGACAATTCACCCCAGGACCCGTATTGTCCACCTCGACCTTTATCGGATACCAACTCGCTGGCCCCTGGGGAGCCGTTGCAGCTACCCTGGGGATATTCCTTCCTTCATTCGTATTCGTCTCCCTTTTAAATCCTCTGATCCCCAGGCTCAGGCAATCTCGTTTTATGAGCTACTTCCTGGATAGCGTAAACGTGGCCGCCGTGTCCGTTATGGCCGCCGTGCTGGTTGAGCTTTCGTCCGAGGCCATAGTCGAGTGGCGCACACTTCTTATCGCCCTGTTGAGCTTTGCATGGGTGTTCGGATACCGTAAGGCAAATCCGGTCTGGGTAGTGGTTTTAGGGTCCCTGTTGGGGTATCTGTTGCATTTGATTTAGGCTGCCCGACTCTTTTTATCAATTTTCACCGCTCAACCCCTGATCGGGAAGGGGCGGGGTCGGTAAGGTCCCCAGATCGACCTGGGCCGGCAAATCGTCATTCAGTCGTTCCCCGTACATCTCGTAGTCCAGGTGGGCAAACTGATCGGTGATGGACTGCAGTTCGAAGACGATCCTCCATGCTCCGGCATCCTTAAGGCGGCCGAACCGGATCTGATGGTAGACCTGTTCCTTATTTAGGTTAACGAAGGGCTGCCATACGTAGAGTGCCACTTCACTATGAGTAACCCGGGGTAGGGTGTATTCAAAAGGCCCCGGGCCCTTGCGCCTTCCCAGCTCGAAATATCCCCTATCGTTAACCTTGATTTCCAGGCGAACGTGCCTCTCGGGTTTTATACCAATTTCCCGAACGGTGATTTCAAATCCGATCTGCTGCATAAGATCCTGAATTTCCTGCGGCAGGGAAGCTCTGCTCAGGAAGCGGCTGCCATGCTGTCCATCCGGGCTTAATGCCCCGGCATTTCGGAGGCTGATCCAATGGGTACAGGTTTCGTACTGATCGAATTCATCCCTTGCGGAGCTCTCGTCCTCCTCCGGCGGGAGACGAAGCGTCCTGACCTTCCCGGCCCGCCGGGACGAACTCAAGAAAAAGGCGGTCATGAAGAAGACCAGCATAAGCAAGGATATGAGCAATGCCCATTCGGTTTGATTCAGGTAGGCTTCCATAGCGAAGTATACGATGTGAAGCTATGAAAAGTCGCGTTATATCGGGTGAATATTTCGATGAATTTCTACGGATCGTCCGGGCATTTTAGCAGGTGGGCAACACCCCTGTCGATTGGCTAACTGATGCCGAAATGAATTCCCCAAACTCCCCGCAACCCCGGGATTATGCGTTACCTTTACTCGTGAAACAGGTTTCCCTTGTCGCCCGCTATGCAGCCAGGTGGTCAGGGGAATGAAAAGGGAATCCGGTGTAAGACCGGAGCTGTTCCCGCAACTGTAAGCCTTATCCTAGCGCGAGGCCTGCCGCCTTCAATGGGAAGTTCACTTGCTGAGTTACCACTGTCCTGAGCTTCGAACTCGGATGGGAAGGTGCCTGTGAATGAGGTAAGCCAGGAGACCTGCCTGTTTTAAAAACCCTGTTGCTTTCGGGATAAAAGTAGGTGATCATGTTAAGGCAAACTATTGCAGGAGCCATCCTATGGTTGGTTCCCCTCTTACTCTGTGCTCAGGGTACGATTCCTTTGGAGGAAGTCGTACTGACGGACCGAAGACTCTCTCGTTTTTCGGATGGTTATCGCATGCGGATTCTTTCCGACACCCTTCAGCCATTGCGGCCTGTACTGGCTGCAACCCTTTCCGATGAGACCCTGGCGTTCGTTCGAGAGAATGGCAGGGGTATGGTTGCCTCGCCAAGTCTGAGGGGTACTACCGCCGGCCAAACTTCGATCATCTGGAACGGGATCAACGTCAATTCTCCCCTTACCGGGCAGGTCGACCTGAACAATTGGTTGTGGCAGCCCGGAGATCGCTGGGTTTTGCGAATGGGAGGAGGTAGCGTCCTGTTCGGAAGTGGTGCCATCGGAGGAAGCCTGCACCTTGAGAACAGCCCTGCATTTGATACCCCATGGGAGCAGCGGTTCGATATTTCCTACGGGAGCTACGATACGCGCCTGATCGCTTTTCGCCAGAACGGGGGAGGAAGCAAGTGGAAACTTCGCTGGGGAATTACCGCTCAGGATTCCGATAACGACTACCCCATAGTCCATACGGATCTCAGGAATGAAAACGGAGGCTACAAGTCATTTACCTGGAACCTGAATGCCGGACATCAGCTCAGCCGAACTACCACCCTGAACGTCTATCACATGGGAAATATCGGCGACCGGCAACTGAGCGGAACCTTACTCGCGCCCAGCAATAGCCGGTACAAGGACGCCTTCTCGCGCACCCAGCTCAGTTTGGATTCCGGGGGCGATCGCTATGAAACGGTACTCAGGCTCGCCCACCTGTACGAAGAATACACCTTTTGGATGTCGGATTCGGGAGTCTCAACCGGTGACGGTCGGGTGCACACCCTTCTCGGACGGTATGAAGGCACACTGGAGTGGGGCAAAGGCTGGACCTGGCAGCATTTTTTGCAAGGGCAGCAACTCAGCGCCCGGGGCCTGAATATTGCAGGCAGGGGACGCCTGGACGTGGCACTGAGTTCCCTGCTCCGGTTTGAACGAAGGGGCACCAGACTGAGCGCTAGCCTGAGAAAGGACTGGACCAGCGAATTCAACGGACCGCTTCTTTTTGCGGTTCAGGGACAGCAAAGGATTGCACCGGGCTGGAGCCTCAAGGGAAATTTTTCCCGAAACTTTCGTATTCCCTCGCTGAATGACCTCTACTGGGTTCCGGGAGGAAACCCAAATCTCAGACCGGAGCGTTCCGTGCAGTGGGAGGCCGGCCTGCTCGGGTCCTCGAAACGTGTCACCTGGGAATCCCAGTTGTACTGGATTCGGAGCAGGGATCTGATCCGCTGGCTGCCCGGAGCAGATCCGGAGATCTGGTCACCCGTCAATACCGACCGGGTTTGGATACAGGGGTGGGAGACCTCGCTGACCGGTCGTCTGATTCATCGGGACAAAAATGGGTTGTCAGCTACCGCGCGCTACGGCCTTATCCGATCCATAGACCGCTCGACCGGAGAGCAAATGGCCTATACGCCCAGACATCAGGCCAGGTTCAGGCTGGATTGGAGGTACCGGAGTCTCAGGCTATTCCTGAGGCAGGTGTATACCGGATCGGTACGCACGAACGGGGCGACTCCGCTCGAACCCTGGATCCGTTTCGATGCGGGCCTCTACTGGAATCCGGATATTCAAGGAACGGTTCGATATACGCTGGGGCTACAGCTGCGTAACCTTTACAACCAGTACTATGAATGGGTGGCATTCAGGCCCATGCCCGGCCGGAACCTCACCAGTCAACTTACTTTAAATTTTTGATATGAAGACATCCAGGTATTTGATCGCAGGGATAATGGCTTTGCTAACGCTGCATTCCTGCACAGTCGAAAGCGAAACACAAGGACTGAACACGATGCCGCTGAGCCCATATGAGGGTGGTCTGCTGATCCTGCACGAAGGACAGTTCCTCGGAGGGAATGCCAGCCTATCCCTGGTATCCGAAGACTTCAGCATACAGGCCGATGGGATTTTTAAAACCGTGAACGCACAACCGCTGGGCGATGTAGCACAGAGTATGGCATTTTATGGCGAAACGAGCTATATAGTGGTTAACAATTCCCAGAAGGTCGAAGTGGTGGAGTCATCGACCATGGAGGTTAGGGCCACGATAGACGGCAGAGCTGATGGCGATTTGTTCAACCCGCGTTATATGGCATTTTTGGACGGCAAGGGCTACGTGACCAACTGGGGCGAGGGAACGGACCCTTCTGATGATTTCGTTGCAGTAGTCGATCTTGCTTCCCATGAGGTTGCGGAAAAAATCCCTGTGGAGGAAGGACCCGAGCGGATTCTCAGCGACGGTAACCGACTCTATATCGCTCATCAGGGAGGATTTTCCCAGAACAATCTCCTGAGTGTTATGGGTTCGGATTCCAAGGTCGAAACGCTCACCGTCGGAGATGTTCCCAACTCTATGCAGTTCGATGGTAGAGGAAATCTTTGGGTGCTATGCGGGGGTAACCCCTCCTTTACAGGGAACGAAACGGGCGGGAGCCTCTATCGCATCGACCTGACCGACCTGGGCGTTGAGCGCGTATTGGTATTTGCCGCTAACCAGCACCCGGGTCAGCTCCAGCGTGATGGTAATCACCTGTTCTTTTTGATGGAAGGAGGCGTGTACAGGCTTCCTGCTGATGGCACGGAATCGGTGCCCCAGCTTGTGTTCAGTGGAATCCAGTATTATGGAATGTACGTATCTCAGGGAACCTTATACGGAGTGGATGCTGGCGATTTTGCCTCCCCGGGGACTCTGGAAGCCCGTGACTTACAAGGACAACTGCTCCGCTCTACCGAGGTGGGATACGTTCCTTCCGCGATCTACCCCTTTCTTCCCTAGACCGCCATTCGGGGGTAAACTAAAGTCATCCGGCAGTTCGTGTTCCCTACAGGGGGCAATTTATGTATCTTTTCACCTTAAAAATTTAAAAGATGCGGTATTACCTATCCCTATTGCTGGCAGGCATGATGATGGTCTCCATGGGCCATCCTGCATACGCACAGCGTAAGAAAAAGAAGAACAAGGCTCAGATCGCGGCTGCGGCCGACTCCAAGAAGGAAAAAAGTCTGAAAAGCATAGCGGAATACACCAAAAAATTCAAAAAACAGGAGGGCTTGTTCACTGTGTATCTGGATACGGTGACGGGTAAGACTTACCTGGAGGTAGGCGGAGACCAATTAGGCAAGGAGTACATCCATTTCGGATATGTGGAAAATGGGGTAGCGGCCGCCGGAACCAACCGCGGATCCTACAGGGGTTCCCGCATCTTCACCATTAACAAAGCATACGACAAGCTGAATTTTCAGCTCGAAAACACGGAATACTACTTTGATCCCGAGAACGCCATCAGCAAGGCCCGGGATGCCAACATCAACAAGCCTGTATTCTTCGATGGCAAGATCGAGGCGCAGGATACGGAAAACGATGCCTACCTGATCGAGAGCAGTTCGTTGTTTATGGGGGAGACCTTTACCCGGCTTAAGCGGGTTTATCCTTCCTCTTACCGGGGCTTTCAGCTGGGTAAAATGAGTAAATCCAAGAGCCGGCTGCTGACCCTGAATAACTACCCTGAGAATACCGATGTTCGAGTGGAACTGGTATTCGAGGGATCCGGCCGGAGTACTTTCGGACCCTCTGAGGTTACTGACGGCAGATTCGTGAGTGTAACCTATCAGCACAGCCTGATCGCGGTACCCGAGAATAACTTTGTGCCCAGGAAGGACGACGAGCGCATAGGGTATTTTTCCAGAAATGTGACGGATCTGACCGTGTCGGATGCGACGCCTTATCGGGACATGATTCATCGCTGGCACCTGGAGAAGGTCAACCCTGGGGCACCGGTTTCGGATGTGGTGGAACCCATAACCTGGTGGATCGAGAACACGACTCCCCAGGAACTGCGCGATATCATCAGGGAAGGTGCAGAGGCCTGGAATATCGCCTTTGAAGCCGCCGGCTACCGCAACGCCCTGGTGGTTAAGGTGCAGCCCGACGATGCCGATTGGGATGCCGGTGATATACGGTATAATGTTTTGCGGTGGACTTCTTCGCCCCGCCCCCCATTCACGGGTTATGGCCCCAGCTTTGTCAACCCGCGAACGGGTCAGATACTCGGAGCCGATATTATGCTGGAATACGGAGCGGTACTGGGAAGGCTGCGTCGATCGGAGTTCTTTGAACTTGCCGGATTCGAGCAACAACAGGAGGAGGAAGCCATCTGGGACGAACTGCAGGACAATACCCGTAAATACACCCATTGCTCGGCAGGGAACCTCATGGCTGAACAGATGGCCTTTGCCAGGGCAGCGTTTGACCTCACTGATAGCCCCGAAGAAAAACAACGATTCCTGGAGGAATCTGTAAAACGGCTGATTTTACACGAGATTGGTCATACCCTGGGACTCAATCACAATATGAAAGCCAGTACGCTGCAATCGGTTGAAGACGCCAGGAACATGGCCAAGATGGTCGAGGAGGGGCTCTGCAATTCCGTTATGGAATACCCGGCGGTCAATTACCCGTCTACAGGGGATTACAAGTCGGTCTTTTACGACTACAAGCCCGGGCATTACGATATGTGGGCTATTGAATACGGTTATTCAGAAGCCCTTGAGAACCCAGCGGCCGAGGACGCCCGACTCGAGAATATCCTGAGCCGAAGCGCCGATCCCCGACTCGCTTTTGGTAACGATGGAGACGACATGCGTTCCAATGGAAAAGGTATAGATCCCATGGTGAACATCTACGACCTGACCGACGATCCTGTGCGGTTCGCTACCGAACAAATCGAACTGGTCGAACAGCGGCTTATGCCCCGGCTACTCGAGAAATACACCGAAGACGGGAAGTCTTTCGCCAAACTGCGCGACACCTATCTGCGCCTGCTCGGACACAAAGGCATACAGTTGCGGGTAATCAGCAAGCACATAGGTGGGGTATACGTGAATCGGGCCGTGGAGGGTACGGATCCAAAGGGACAAGACCCATATACGCCTATGCCCGAAGACAAACAGCAGGCAGCGATGGAGGCTTTGGCCCAATACGCTTTTGCCCCTGATGCCTGGAAGGTGGACGACGAACTGGTGCGTCACCTTCAGTTACAGCGAAGGGGTTTCAATCAGCCATATGAAGGCGAAGACCCCAAACTGCACAGCAGTATACTGGGGGTTCAGAACAGTCTCCTGGGGCAGTTGCTGCACGAGAACCTGCTGAATCGCATTAGGGATACTGAGCAGTACGGCAATGAGTACGGCCTTTCTGAGTATCTGAACGATCTTACCGATGCGGTTTTCGATGCCGATAAAGGGGGCTCGGTTCATAGCATTCGCCAGAATCTGCAGCTATCCTATCTGCAGCGTCTGATTGCTTATCTGGAGAACGACGGCGCCATGGCCAATACCAAATCGGGTGTACTGTATCAGATCAACCGGATTAAGGCCATAGCTCGTTCCAATAGCGGTAATCAGTCGACTCAGGCGCACCGTATGCACCTCAGGGATATGATACGGCGCATGGAAGAAGCCAAATAAAATTGGCTATGCCCGTCTTACATACTACCGAGCCCCCGTATTATGCGGTCGTGTTCACTTCGGTCCGTCGTGAGGATACCCCGGCTTATGACCGGATGGCGGAAAAAATGATGGAAAAAGCCCGGCTGCAACCGGGCTTTTTAGGTGTGGAACACGCCCGTGACGGGCTGGGAATCACAGTGTCGTACTGGAAGGATTTGGAATCCATCCGGGCATGGAAGCAGGATTTGGAGCATCAAGAGGCACAGCAGAAGGGAAAAGAGGCATGGTACCGGTCCTACCGGATACGCATCGCCCTGGTAACCCGGGAATACGGCGGTCCCGAATTCAGTTAGAAGATTCCTTGCTGCTGCCGGTTTTCTTCGCCTTCGGCTTCTTTTTCTTAGGCAGTTTTTTCTTTAGTCTTCGCATATGATCCTCCATGATCTCGCAGGTTTCCGAGGAGATGCTGAGTTCGAAAGCGATCCTGTAGTGGCCCATGGCTTCCCGAAAACGGCGCTGCCTTTCCAGCAACTGACCGTTCAGTTCGTACAGTCGGGCCTTGTCGGTGGCCTTGATTCCGAAGGCAAAATGGAGCAGTTCCTCTGCATGTGCGTATTCCTCGGCTAAAATCAGAGTATGGATGTAGTCGGGATAGATAATGGGCAGGTCGATATCGCTTTCCAGAGCCTTCCTGAAGTAGTGCTGGGCGGTATCGTAATCCTGCATGTGTTCGCTTTGAATCTTACCCATCAGGCTGAGGGCCCGGGCATTATCGGGTTCGTAGGAGAGCGCATACTGAAGGGACTCCAGGGCTTCTTCCAGGGAGTAGGGGTAGGCATCGATGGCCTTCATCAGGTACATATTGGCAGAACTTTCCACGGCGGTCTGTTTAATGTGAAACGAAAGATGGGTCAGGGGATAACGGGAGTCAATACCTTAGAACCGGCAGATTTTGAACGCTGAGCGATCCTTTTCCGGTTTATTGCATTCGGCAAGACAGGCTGAAATTGTCATAATCGCTTCGTTTATAGTCCACCGGCAAAAATGCGGGAAAAAATCGATTCGATTTCAACTTTAACATAAATATAGCGGACCCTGAGGCCGATGTAAGGAACGGTTCGAAACTACTACTTTTGCAAAAACATCTCAGCAATACAGAGACATGAGCACAGATATTGAGCGTATCAAAACGTTAATCATCGGATCGGGCCCGGCAGGATACACCGCGGCCATCTACGCGGCACGGGCAGACCTGAAACCCGTGGTTTACACGGGTATGGAA
Organism: uncultured Flavobacteriaceae bacterium; assembly: GCA_964550895.1. Classification (GTDB taxonomy): domain Bacteria; phylum Bacteroidota; class Bacteroidia; order Flavobacteriales; family Flavobacteriaceae; genus CAZKAP01. The sequence continues at coordinate 12,906 of CAZKAP010000009.1, read as the reverse complement.
CCTGGAGGTCAGCTGACCACAACCACCGAAGTCGACAATTTTCCCGGCTACCCCAAGGGCGTGGATGGACCCACGATGATGGTCGAACTGCAGCAGCAGGCCGAGAGGTTTGGTACGGAGGTCCGCATTGGAATGGCCACCGAGGTCACCCTGAGCGATACGCCCGGGGGTATTCACAGAGTAGTGATCGACAACCAAACCTTCATTGAGGCAGAGACTGTCATTATCGCGACCGGGGCCTCGGCCAAATACCTGGGACTGCCCTCCGAGCAGCGACTCCGGGGAGGAGGCGTTTCGGCCTGTGCGGTATGCGATGGATTCTTTTATAAAGGCGAAGATGTGGCCATCGTAGGTGGCGGAGATACGGCAGCCGAAGAGGCATCTTACCTGGCCAAGATCTGTAATTCAGTGACCATGCTGGTCCGAAAGGGCGAGATGCGGGCGTCCAAGGCGCTGCAGCATCGGGTGAACAGCATAGATAATATAGACATTCGCTATTTTACTGAGATCGACGAAGTACTGGGAGACCAGACAGTCGAAGGCCTCCGCATCTTTAATAACCAGAATGGAGAGAAGGAGGAAATAGCGGTTAAGGGCCTTTTCATCGCCATCGGCCATACCCCCAATACCCAAATTTTCAAGGGTCAGATCGATATGGACGAAACGGGCTATATCGTCACAAATCCCCGGACCACCCGCACCAATAAACCGGGTGTCTTTGCCTGCGGGGATGCACAGGATAAGGAATACCGTCAGGCAGTCACGGCCGCCGGAACGGGCTGTATGGCCGCACTGGACGCGGAGCGCTACCTGGCCATGGTTTCTTCTGGCGAGGAAGCTGAGGTGTAGATATATTCACTATCTTTTCGAGACAGAATGGGGACTGACTGTTGCCAGAGTATACGAGAATCAAAGTATATTCATTTTTGGGGTTTCGGTAACAGCAGTCCTTTTTTATAGCCCTGAAACCCATACCCTGCCGAAATAAAAAACGCCGGATCTAAAGGACCCGACGTTCTGTCTCAGTTCCGCAATCGGCTTAGTTGTCCGAAGAAACGTTGCCTCCTGCACTCTTGGTCCGATTGACCTGGGCTCCGCCTGAATAGCGGATATCTGCGCCGCTGCTGGCATCGGCCACCAGGTTTTCGCTGGCGTGAACCTTCACAAAGGCGCCGCTGCTGGCGGAGGCCGTTACGTTTTTAGCCATCAGTTCTCCTGCTTTGAGGTCGGATCCGCTGCTAGCACCTGCTTTGAGGGCATCGGTCTCGCCGGTTATCCGCATGCTTCCTCCACTGCTGGTTTCGGCTTCCAGGGATTCTGCGACCACCGTCGCGGTCAGGTCCGCTCCACTGCTTACCGAAAGATGGATCTCCGTTCCCCGGAGCGTATTCTCCGTTACGACATCGGATCCGCTGGTTGCCTGTATAGCCGTAATTTCAGGTAAGGTAACATAGACCGACTTGGTGGCTCTGCCTATACCTTCGATGGTGTGGAGCCGTAGTTTCCCTTCCTTGATATCGGTCGCGATCAGGTCGATCACATTGCTGTCGGCTTCCACCTTAATGGTGGAGGTTTCTCCCTGGGTGATAAATACATCCAGTCCTTCCGAGGCCGAGATCTCGGTAAAGGGCTCATTCACGCTGCGCTCCTGGCTGATGACTTCGCCATTGCCCTGTACGCCAGTGTTGAAGTTAATACAAGAGGTGGCCAGTAATCCGATTAAGGCCACTCCAAAAATCCATTTTGTTTTCATGATAGTTATTGTTTATTGATAATTCTTTTTCTGCTAGCACCAGAGGCATTCGTAATACTTGTCCAATATGTTATAGGCACTGACCTCCTCGACCAGAGGAACCTCATCTTCCTGTATGGTGTCGATTTCAGACCCCTCAGGTTCTTCTTCCTCGCAGTCCTGGCAATTCAAAACCCCCTCAGGGCCCATCTGCCAGATGTGCTGCCCGAAGTGGAAGCGCGTCTTGCTCGGAGTCATATCGGTCTGCCAGCCCAGATGCTTGTAAATATTCCCTTTGAGAACCAGTACGGTACCCCGGGGCACGTACAGCTTGAGTCCCAGGGACTGATCCCTGAGCTTATGCTCACTGTCGGTGATGAAGTAGCCATCCATAGACAACACTCCGTCCTGGAGACGGTAGTCAAATTCGATACCTTCGGCCCTCCTTCGTGCGTCTGACCGCCTTGCTCCACGGGCCCTTCTATCGACCTGAATGTCCAGGCTGTCTGAGGGGCTGGCCAGTATATCCATGCGAACATCATCGGACAGGAAGAAGGTGTGGTCTTCCTCGTCTTCAACGACTCGGAAGCCTCCCAGGGAGATGCTCCGGTCCCATTTCAGCTCGTCCATAGAACTGAAATCGATATACAGGGTGTCGTTTTCTTGCAGCAGTCCCAGATTATCGCGGGTGACCACCCGTTCCCGTATGGCGTATTCCGCACTCTGTTGGGCACCGATAACCACAAGGGCTGAGGTAGCGGCCAGCCAGACAACGATCAGTATAATCTTGGCGGCCCACCCCATAGACTTCAGCGTGCTGATCAGCAAGCGCAGCCCCAGATACATCATGAGGTAGAAGGGTATTCCCAATGCCAGGAACGATAAGGTAGCCAGCATCCACATGGGCAGATCGGTGGATTCGAAAAGCTCCCACCATTCAATGCCTGGAAAGTCTACCCATTCCAGCATGCCCAGAGAGAACAGGCTCAAAAACAGGGCGATCAGTGTGGCGCCACCGGTAAGGACCAATACCAGTCCGACCAGTTTGGCGACGAGCTGAAAGAGAAAGGTAAGTACCTCAGCGAGTCCACCGAAGAAGCGCTGGGAACCTCCTTTTACCGAGTCGCCCATCTTCTGATAGTCCACATTCTTGACCGAGTCGGCTACCGAATCAAACCCCTCCTTTACTTTCTTCTCAATATTGCTGATATTAACGGGCTCGCCCTTCATGTCCAGTTTTTCCGCAGTCGTCTGGGCTTCCGGAACCAGAATCCAGAGAACCAGGTATACCAGTATTCCAAAACCATTGCCGAATACGGTCAACAGTACAAACAGGAGTCGCACCCAGATGGTATCCATACCCAGATAATACGACAGTCCCTGGCATACTCCGCCGATATAGTTGTTATCCATGTCCCGGTAGAGCTTTCGGTTCTTACGCTTTTCCGCGGTTTCCCCCTCGCTCTTGCCCTTCCCGGAGTCTTCGTCTTCGAATACGTCCTCGTCCACGTGGTAGTCCTCGGGCTGTCCCATGATGACAATAATGTCGTCTACATCCTTCTGGGTAATCACCTGCCTTTCGGTGACCATGCGATCGCTGAAGAGCTCGGCGATCCTCGCTTCGATGTCAGCCAGTATTTCGTCCCTGCCTTCGGTGCGTTCGAAGGAGGTGCGTATGGATTCCAGATAGGCGCGAAGAACCTCATAGGCACCCTCGTCTATGTGAAAGACGGTGTTGGCGAGATTAATGGTTACGGTTTTATTCATCGGAATTGGGCTTATGGTTCGTGGTTACAAGATGAACGGCTTCCTGAAGCTCCATCCAGGTGGTGTTGAGCTCCTTGAGGAAGTCACGTCCTTTCCCGGTTAGTGAATAGTACTTTCGCGGCGGCCCAGAGTTGGATTCCTCCCAGCGGTACTCGAGGAGCCCCGCATTCTTCAGACGGGTCAGCAGCGGATAGATGGTTCCTTCCACCACCAGCATTCGAGCCTCCTTGAGGGTGCCGAGGATCTCCGAAGCGTATAGGTCTTTGACCTGCAGTACCGATAGTATGCAGTACTCCAGGACGCCTTTACGCATCTGGGCCTTGGTGTTTTCGATCTTCATCTTCTTGCCATGAGGGTTAAACCTGTCTGTCGCAGGCCGGTTTCATAGGGAACCGGACCCGCTTCAGATAAGGATTGGCCGGGATATACTGCCCGACGGGGTGATGTTGATTGATATGAATAAACTCCGCTGTTCATCGGATGCGATTACTTGATAAACTTCAGGCTAATGGGGTATGTAAACCACTGCCCTTCGCTGCTTCGCACTACGGCGAGTATACTGTACACTACATTAATCGCAAACAGGCCCAATTGGATCAGTCCCGTTATGCCGGCCGGCCAGAGGATGCGCCCCCATAAGATGTCCGAGTCTCTCAGGTGAACATTGAAGTTGTTCAGCTTGTGTAATCTTCCCAAATCGGGGAGACCGTGTTCGAACAGATTGGGAAACGCCCCTACGAAAAACGGTATGCTCACTATACCGGCAATTATAGCGTACATGAGCAGGCTCAGCTGAAAATTCAGCGCCTGCTTTCCGTGGTGATCCACGAAAGCCGACTCCTTCCGGCTGCCGGACCACAGCAGCAGGGGTAGAATAAAATTGCCAAAAGGAATGAAATACTTCGAGAAGGTCGACACGTGTATCAGCGACGAAATATTCTTCTCTCGTTGATGGATCATTGCAGTCAGGTTTTATGGAATAGACTACTCAAGGTAGCTTTTGTTACAAATATATATTGTTAAAATAGTACTATGCAATACAAAGTACTTTACTTTAACTGATTATTAAGATTTAACCGAGCCCTCATTTATGGTACATTTGTGTAAAACCAGCGCATGAACGCGTCAACATTTAACCGTAACCTCTTGCTCATACTGCCCTCTGCCTGGATCTGCGGGGTGCGTCTATCCGAACTGGGCGAAGAAAAGGCCGAAACCCGGGTGCGTTACCAATGGATCAATCAGAATCCGTTCCGTTCGATGTTCTGGGCCGTGCAGGGGATGGCGGCTGAACTCAGTGCAGGAGCCATGGTACTCCGGGACATCCGTTCTACTGGATCGCCCGTGTCCATGTTGGTGGTCAGTAACCGGGCTACGTTCAGCAAGAAAGCCAGGGGTCGGATCCGGTTCACTTGTGAGGATGGAGCGCTAAGCCGTTCGGCCATTTCGAGAGCCCTGGAAAGCGGCGAGGGGCAGACCTTCTGGATGAAGTCCGTCGGTCGGGACGAACAGGGCGATGTGGTCGCAACCTTTGAATTCGAATGGTCGGTCAGGAGTAAAAAGAGACCCGACTCGTAACGAAGCTCTAAAGACGGAGACTTACCGAATAAAACCAATATTCATGAATACGCAAAATCACGAAATCGACTACCACATTCACGGTGAGGAAATGCAGTATGTCGAGATTGAACTCGACCCTCAGGAGGCGGCCATAGCCGAACCCGGAAGCTTTATGATGATGGACCAGGAGATCAAGATGGAAACCATTTTCGGAGACGGATCCAATCAGAATTCCGGTGTATTGGGGTCCCTTTTCTCGGCTGGAAAGCGGCTGCTCACCGGAGAGAAGCTCTTTATGACGGCATTTTTAAACGAAGGGCAGGGAAAGAAACACGTCTGTTTTGCCTCTCCGTATCCCGGCAAAATCATACCCATCGACCTGCATGAGAAAGGCGGAAGATTTATCTGCCAGAAGGACGCCTTCCTTTGTGCGGCCAAGGGAGTTTCCGTGGGTATCGAATTTTCCCGAAAACTGGGTCGCGGATTCTTCGGAGGAGAGGGTTTCATTATGCAGAAACTCGAAGGGGACGGAATGGCTTTCGTCCATGCAGGGGGTACTACCGCCCGAAAGGAACTGGCCCCTGGCGAGGTTTTGAAGGTCGATACCGGTTGTATCATCGGCTTCACCAAGGATGTGGATTACGACATTCAATTCATTGGGGGAATCAAGAATACCCTGTTCGGGGGAGAAGGCCTGTTCTACGCCACCCTGAGAGGCCCCGGAATAGTATACATCCAATCCCTGCCTTTCAGCCGCCTGGCGGCCCGGGTCTGGGCTGCGGCGCCCCGTGGAGGTGGCAAAAACAAAGGTGAGGGCTCCATACTGGGGGGTCTGGGCGATGTGATAGGCGGTGACCAGGGCTTCTGAAATGGACCAACAAACCAACCGGGTGCGGCATATCCGGAGGGAACTCCTTTCGGACAATTGGTACTGGCTGCAGCGGGTCACCTACGAATACCGAAAGCTGGACGGAACCTGGGAGGAACAGGTCCGGGAGGTCTATCACCGAGGTAACGGGGCTGCGGTATTGCTGTACAATCCCGATACGGGGCGCGTTCTGCTAACCCGACAATTCCGAATGCCTACCTTTTTAAACGCCAATCCCGACGGCCAAATGATCGAGGTATGTGCAGGCGTCTTGGACGAGGACGGTGCCGAGGCGACCATACTCAAGGAAATCGAGGAAGAGACCGGCTACCGGGTTCCCAGCGTTACTAAAGTGTTCGAGTCGTATATGTCGCCGGGTTCGGTAACAGAAATCCTCCATTTTTTTACGGCCCGCTACCGGGAAACAGACCGGGTTCATCAGGGAGGAGGCGTGGCCGAAGAAACCGAGGACCTGGAGGTTCTCGAATGGAGTTTTGAAGAGGCTATGGCCGCTGTGGCCAATGGGAGTATTCGGGACGCTAAGACCATCATGCTGTTGCAGCATGCCGCCCTCAGTGGGCTTATGAATCAGTAGGCCTCATGGATTTCCCTGAGCAGGGCGTGTGTACGGGCCTTGAGTGCTGCGCGTGAAGCCGTGAAATGGTTGTTCATGATGGCAAAAGCCACCAGGCGCCCTTTGCGGGTACGCATAAAGCCTGCCAGGTTATAGACTCCACCCATGGATCCCGATTTCACATGCATGAGTTCGAAGTCCGCCGGGCCTAGCTCCAATGTATCTGCTGAGAGGAGGTCACGCCAGGGATATAGGGAATCGCTGCTGCCTATTTCCAGAAGGGTCTGAGTGAGCCGTGAAGGCGTAAGCAGGTTGTATCGGGAAAGCCCGGAGGCATCCACCCATCTCATCACCCCTTCTTCGTATGTGTGTACATCCCCATCAAGGCTATCCCGGACGAGCCCGGCCTGTACGGATCGATGCATAAGCATGAGCTGCTCGGCCAGGTAATTATCGCTGCGCCTCAGCATAGGTTTGATTATACTGTCCAGGGGAACCCCATAATAGATCTTAAATTCTCCGGGGCCGTGTTCCGGTGTATCTGGAATCACCGTCCGACCGGTATAATCCGAGAGCAACAGGGCTTCCAGTTTATGGCTGGTAATCAGCGGGACGGACAGGGTGTCCTCTTTTGCGGGTACCTGCAGGTAAAAACGGTTCCGGAACCGTAATCTCCTGGGTTCGTCAGGTTCGTGGGCCACCCACTGTACACTATCGGTAAATCTATCAGGAAGGACAGACAGGCTTGGGGTATGCGCCCTGAGGGTATCTCCCGGACTGTTGCGTCCGGAAGCCTCAGCGGTATGCCATACCCATAATCGGTTGCCATAGAGGGGTAGCAGGGCTCGGTCGGCGGAGTAAGAGTACGGGTAGTCGTCCCAGGACCAGCCCGGAGCCCACCGCGCCGGTTCTTCCCGGTTGTCGAGGAACAGAGTGTCGAAAGCCTGAAGGAATACACGTAAGGTCGAATCCTCCTTAGCGGGATAGGCCAGATAGGGGTATCCCAGCGGACGCAGGATTATGGAATTTCCTCGAATGCGATAGGCCAGGGCAGGAGCCTGCTCACCCAAAGAGGACCTGACCCGGTGCCAGGTAAGGAGTTTAACCGTACTGGCAGGGACGAAAAGCCGGTCCGCATGGTAACTGACCCGTTCTTTCTGTGTGCCGAGTTCGACCACGTGTATCCCGGTAAATCCCTGTGGAGTGGCCAGGAGGTCACGCGCAGGCCTGGGAACGCGATACAGGGCATTCGAGCAACCGGCCCCCAGACCGAGCACGAGCAGCCCCAGCAGCGTCCGCGCTAAACCCGGCCCCATGGACCCCCCGTTGCCTTTGAAATTAACATTCATTAAGAATTTTTTGGTTTTTTCTAAGAGAAGGCAAATGGCATTTTGGACTATCTTCAGGAGTCTTTCAATCACAAATCTTTGACTTCATGGCACGAGCAATGTTGGAGTATACCTACAACTTACTGGAAAAAGTGAGCTTTGACGCACAATTGTTTATTAAGGAGTTAAGGAAGGCGCTGGAACGCCTCTTACCCAATGAAATTTACGAACTTAAAATCTGGCTGACCTATTTCGTTATCGACAAGCCGGAATTGCAGCCCTCGCTGCTTTACCTCAAAACCCCGGACGGTGCCTGAGCGGCAGTGATCCTTTATTTTGGGCTGATGATATCCACATCCTGAAAGGCGATCTCCCGTTTTACTGCCTGGCCGATGGTTTCGTGCAGAGCCCGCACAATCTGCATCTTCAACTCATTGCGGTGATAGATGAGGCTGATTTCCCGTGCAGGTTGTGGTGACCTGAACGGCCGGAGGTGTTTCTTTTTCTCCCTGGGCAGGTTTTGCCCCTGCAGGTACGGAAGCACCGTGATGCCGAGGCCGTCGTCGGCCAGTTTCATCAGGGTCTCGAAGCTGCCGCTTTCCAGGCTGAAGGAGTCTTCTCGTGCGGTATGGCTTTGGGTCTTGCAAATATGGAGTACGTTCTCCCGGAAGCAGTGGCCATCCTTAAGGACCAGAACCGGGGTATCCTGCAAGTCTTCCGGATGGAGCTCCTCCTTTAGTGCGAGTGCGTTTCCCTCCGGTATATAACCCACGAAGGGTTCGTAATAGAGGGGACGTTCCCGTATCTGGTCCAGGCCCAGCGGTGTAGCCACTACGGCGGCGTCGAGCTGGGACTCTTCCAACAGTCCGATCAGTTCCCGGGTAGGAAGCTCGCGTATGGAAAGCTTTACCTCCGGGTATTTCCGGATAAAGTCCTTCAAGAACAAGGGAAGCAGGGTCGGCATGACTGTCGGAATAATACCCAGCTTAAAATCCCCGCCCACAAAACCGTGATCCTGGTCGACTATGTCGGCTATGCGATAGGCCTCGGCCACCACGAGACGAGCCTGGTCGACAATCTTTGATCCAATTTCAGTGACCCCTATAGGCTTTCTGGTTCTGTCGAAGATTTTTACCTCCAGTTCTTCCTCCAGCTTCTGAACCTGCATGCTGAGTGTGGGCTGGGTTACGAAGCAGGCCTGCGCGGCCAGGGTGAAGTTGCGCTGTTCTGCGACGGCGATTACGTACTGCAATTGGGTGATCGTCATGGGAAACGGGTTGCTGTAAGGAATTTGGATTAAGGCGACAAATTCATTAGTCAAATATCGAAAAAAACTATTATATTTAATGAATGTCATTGTGTAAAACTATAACTATATGAAGCTCAATAGTATTGGCCTCAACGCCGAAAAATCGACTCAACTTGCTGATCAACTGAATCACCTGCTCTCCAATTTTCAGATTTACTATCAGAATTTGCGAGGAATACACTGGAACGTCAGGGGAAGGTCTTTTTTTCAACTCCACGCTAAGTTCGAGGAGTTGTACACCGATGCGAATACCAAGGTAGACGATCTGGCCGAACGCATACTTACACTGGGAGGTGAGCCGCTGCATACCTATGCGGACTACCTGAATAATGTAAAGGTGCCTGTAGGTAAGGGAGTAAGCCGGGACGAAGACGCGGTTCAGCTGATACTCGATTCCCTCAGGGAACTGCTCCTGATCGAACGTTCTCTGCTTCCTCTGGCCGAAGATATGGGAGACGAGGGGACGCTGACCCTGATTACGGACACGATTGGTCAGCAGGAAAAAACCGTTTGGATGATGAAGGCCTGGCTCTCGGAGAGCGTATAAACAAATAGCCCGGACACCTTCACGTGTCCGGGCTTATCCTACGGGCCTCTTTTCTTAAAATCGGATGTTGAATTCCAGGTCTTCTTGCCGGACTTCGAATTTGGCCAGGTCAAACTCCGGCGGACCGAAGGACATATCGTTACCGGATAATCCCCAGCTTTCCAGGGGCATACCGTTGTCGTCCATATCCATCTGCTGGTTCCCGTTCTTGTCGTGCATGGCAACTATGGCATAGGTTCCTGGGGCTACGTTAGTGAAGGTGAACTCCACCTTACCGTCCTCAATGGTACTTTCCAGACTTTCGATTCCCGATCCCCGCATAAAGGTTTCCTTCTTGTGCAGTGAAATCAGGACTTTTCCTTCGTCGCTGGGAACGTTGTCGATAACTACTTTAATGGATGCGCCTTCGGCCTGAGCCCAGCAGGTCAGGGTGAATAGTGCGGCGATGGCTGAGAGAATGATCGTTTTCATGTTGTTGAATTTAGATGTTAACGCCGTAAAACTCCGAATGAAATCATTTCATTCCCAAATGCGATTACCGAACGGTTAACTTTCAGGACTCAATTGTAGGCCTGTCGTTCTGAAGGGATTCGTTCTTACGTCCAATGATCTCCACGATCCAGTACACCAGTATGCCCAGGTGACTGGTGAAGATAAATGCAATAATCCAGGCAATCTGAGCCGAATTGCCCTGCAGCCTGGGGTTGCGTACGGCGTGAATGATATAAAAAATCAGCGCAAGGAACGAAAGGGCTACCGTAACGACTATGAGAATAAAAAGGGGTGCCAGACTTCCAAAAACATATTGCACCGTTTCCTCCTCGGGCATATTGTCCAGTTGCTCTGCATCGCCTATGAGCGTGAAGATGAAAAAGAAATAGGTAATTGCGATACCTATCCCCGCCAGAAAGGGGCCTAGGGCGAGAAAGCCCATCCAGCCTTTGTTGTTTACCATGATTAGTGTTTTTAGGTGTTCGGAATAAAGTTACAGTATATACGTATAGGGTCCCGTAATGCTATGGCGCAGCCACAAGCTCAGGATGTAAAATACAACTGCTCTATACGTAAGCCTGATGATTATTTTGTTACAGGCCCATTGGACTGACTCCGGGAATTGTGCGATTCATCCCTCTGTTTTCGCAATTCGGTCAATCCGATAGGGGCTGCGGAGCGGATAACGTAATTTCGTAGCTTAGATTCCGTGTAACGGGACGGCCAGGTGCCTGTAATCAAAGGAGAAAGAACTATCCCATGGAGCGCATACTCAAATGGTTGTGGAAATACCTTTACATAGGTGGGATGGTCGGATTGGTACTCTCGGCCATATTCATAGGTCTGGAAGCGCTTGCTGATGGTGGTATTCAGTGGAATGGGGAATTGCTGGAAGATTTCATCAATCACATGCTGCACGCCATTATACTCACAGCGTTGAACGGCACCCTGTTCAATTTCCTGCACGAGCGGGATGTATTCCGCAAACCCAGTGCCCTGAAGATTTTGGGGAGCCTGCTGGCCAGCATTGCCTTAACCGTACTGGGTATTTTTCTGGCTCGCGCGATTTACCTGGTAGGCTTAAAGGGAATGGACTGGCCGGTTTTCCTTGCCCGGCAACGCCTGGTCAATTATGTGATTGGGATATTGATTACCCTGGTGGTCACCCTGTTTTTTCACGTGATGTACTTCTACAAAGAGTGGCAGGACAAAAAAGTACGGGTTCACAAACAGATGGCAGGCACGGCCTCCGCCAGGTTTGAGGCCCTGAAGAATCAGCTCGACCCCCATTTCCTGTTCAACAGCCTTAACGTACTCAGCAGTCTGATTGAGGAGGATTCCAGACAGGCCCAGAAGTTTACTACCTCCCTGTCGAAAGTTTACCGCTACGTACTCGAACAGAAAAACAAGGACTTGGTTACCCTGGAGGACGAGTTGTCCTTTGCGCGTACCTATGCTCGATTGCTCACCATGCGATTCGAAGATAGCCTCGAATTTCGATTGCCCGACAAGGTCAGGTCTCCCAAGGCCAAAATGGTGCCTCTGTCCCTACAGCTACTTTTGGAAAACGCCGTAAAGCACAACGAGGTTTCGGGCCAGAAGCCACTGACCATAGAGGTGTTGGAAGAGGATAACCGCCTGGTTGTGCGCAACAATTTACAGGAAAAGCAGACGGTTAGCCGGGGGAGTGGTGTGGGCCTGAAAAACATCAGGCAGAGGTACCAGCTGTTGACACCGGAACCGGTGGAGATCACTAAGGAAAAAGGCATATTCAGTGTAACCCTTCCCCTGCTTGGCGAGGAAGTGGAGATCGAGAATGTGCCCAATTCAAAAGAATACCTCAGTAAGAAGCGGTACGAGAAGGCCAGGGAAAAGGTAGAGGAATTACGGGGGTTCTACAGCCATCTGGCTTCCTTTCTGCTCGTGATCCCCATTCTCTGGGTGCTTAATTACGGGTCGCAACCCGATTTCCTCTGGGCGATATTTCCCACCCTGGGCTGGGGGTTTGGACTGACCCGACATGCGATGAGGGTATTCGAAGTCAATATACTCTGGGGTAAGGAGTGGCAGGAGCGCAAGATTCGGGAATTGATGGAAAAGGACGACTTCTGAACGGTTCATCTCCCGCTTTCCACACTTCGGTTCAAAAGTTTTCGATTTGCGAGCCTAAGACGGCAATTTTGTTCAATAATCAAAAAGAAATGAACGAGAAAGAACAACTCAGGTACATGAGGGCCAAGGAACGAGTCGCGGAAATCCGGGGATTCTATGTACATGTACTGGTCTACGCGATAGCCATGTCTGCTATGGCCTATGTGAACTACATCACCACCGAATTCCCCTGGGTGATCTTTCCCCTTGCTGGCTGGGGCCTGGGCCTTTTATCGCACGGAGTACGCGTCTATAACCTGCTGCCGTTTTTCGGTAAGCAATGGGAGGAGCGAAAGATCCGGGAACTCATGGACAAAGACAACCTTTAAATATCATATGAAACACGAAGATCCCAAATACCAATTGGCCAAGGACAAGGTGCAGCGTATCCGTACCTTCTACTACAGCTTGTTTTCCTATCTGCTCGTCCTGAGCGGCCTGGCAGCTCTGAACTATTACCTGGACGGATTCAGGAACCCCTGGGTACTATGGGTAGCCCTGTTCTGGGGGCTGGGTTTGCTTCTCAAGGGCATACAAATATTCGGAAGGGCTCCTTTCCTGGGAAAGGAATGGGAAGA
>CAZKAP010000008.1:0-75325 GCA_964550895.1 uncultured Flavobacteriaceae bacterium | reverse complement strand
CGGCGACCACCAATGCAATAGATCGTCTGAGAGGCCGCTTCGACCTTCCTTTTGTCGGAGTAGAGCCGGCCATAAAGCCCGCCGCCAGGCAGAGTCGCAGCGGCAAGATCGGTGTCCTCGCCACGGCAGGTACCCTGAGCAGTCCCTTGTATCAGGAAACGGCACGGCGGTTTGCCTCCGATGTGGAGGTAGTTACCGTGGTAGGAGCCGGTCTTGTAGAGCACATGGAGCGTGAGCCCTGGGATAACCCGGGTTTACTGAGCCTCCTGAACCGGTATATGGAGCCATTTCGAGAGGCCGGGATCGACATACTCGTGCTGGGGTGTACGCACTATCCGTTTTTGGAACGCGCCATACGGAAGCTTTTTCCCTACGATATCGTAATATTGGATTCTTCGGATGCTGTCGCCCGGCGTACTGGCGAATTGCTGAGGGCAGAGCTCTTATACCGGGGAGAGGATGAGGGGCCCTGGATTCCCGGTCTCAGGGGTTCGGATAGCAGTCTGGAAAACCCGCAGTGGTTCAAGGAAAACGAATTGGAGGCGTTGGTTCCGGCGGATGCCAGGTCGATGAACGGGGTCTTCCTCAGCAGCGGGCCTACCCGGACGATAACCAGGGCACTTGACTTTCTGGGTGTTCCCGTAAATCCTTTCTGATGTAGTGCTCAAACGTAAAGGAGTACGCATGTCGTTCATCGGCTGGGTGATACTGATTCCACAAGAGCTGCCAATGATTGCTTTCGATGGCAGGGAAATAGGTGTCTCCATCGATTTCGGCGTGAATCCGGGTGAGCTCGATATGGGTGGCGAGCTCCATCGCCTGATGGTAGATCGTGCCGCCTCCGATAATAAAGGCGAGTTCGCCCTCACCGACCCGGGAAACGGCCTCTTCCAGGCTTCCGGTTAGGGTTACCGGAAACGGTGGTTCGTAGTTCCTGTTCCCAGTAATGACAATATGCTCTCTTTTGGGTAGTGCGGATGGAAAAGTCTCCAGTGTTTTTCGACCCATTATAATCTTATGGTGGGTAGTGAGGGCCTTGAACCGCCGGAAGTCATCCGGCAGGTGCCATGGCAAATCCTGGGCCGCCCCCAGTACGTTGTTTTCTGTAGCGGCTGCTATAATAACCAGTTTCTTCAGCGTGCTTCGGATTTGTTGACTTTGGAAAGGGGAAATTCGGTTTCGATTTCCTTCTGAATCTCAGCGATTCGTTTCTTCTGCTTCTCGATCAGCGCTTCCCGTTGTCGCTTTTCCCAATCTTGGCCCATAAACCCTGAGAATACGAATACCTGCAGGGCGTGAAGGGACAACAGGAATGCCCACATGGCGATGGCGGACGGGTACCAGTGCATGGGGCCGCCTACCCCTGCCAGCATGTTCAGGGCGAAGAACAGCAGGGAGCCGGGCAGAAAAACCAGGGCGTGCTGGTAAAGCCATTTCTTCTGCCGAACCCGCTTCCGCGCCAGGCGCTCGATTTTACGCTCCTCCGATGTACGGGTGTCGCCGCTTTTTGTTTTCGTAAATTTCCACTTCATACCAGATACTAAAGATACGAAATTCACCTGCGGGGATGAGTTTGAGAAGATCCGACTTTCCGCTACTCGACAGTGGCATATACGCGAATACTGCCAGTAGTGGCCTACTCTCCCGGCCTCTTTTACAGTGGCGCAGGGACACCGACAGGGCTATGCTGGATGGTCGGGGTATAGGCCTGGCCGATGTAGGAGAATCTCTGGAAAATACCCGACAGGTGGTGGCCTCATTTTTGGGCACCGACCCCAGTCGAATCTCCCTGATTCCCAATTTCAGCTGGGGAATGAATGCCATTGCCGCAGGAATCCCCACGCCATCATACCGCTTGCTCGTCCTGGACAAGGACTATCCCTCCCTGAACTGGCCCGCCGAAGATCAGGCCGGGGAAGTGGTGCGACTCGGTTGGACAGACGACATGGAGGGCCGGATCATGGAGACCGTTAAGGACCGCCAAATCGATGTACTCTGTGTATCCATGGTGCAGTGGATTAACGGCAGGCAGCTGGACACCGATCTGTACCGGGAACTCAGGCACGTCTTCCCGGATTTGTTGATTGTAGCCGATGCTACCCAGTTTCTGGGTACAGCGGCATTCGATTTCGATGCCTCCGGAATCGACGTCCTGGGATGCAGCGGCTATAAATGGCTCCTGGGCGGATACGGCAACGGCTTTTTTGCCTTTAGTGAACGTGCCCTCAGCCGCCTGGCCCCACCGGTAGTGGGCAACAACTCCACGGCACAGAAGTCGGGCGAACGCGAAGCCATTGCAGTGAATCGATTGCTGGAGCCGGGTCATCTCGATCCCCTGAGTTTTGGCAGCCTTTCCTTTTCCATGGAGTATCTCATGGATATGGGATTGGATGCTATAGACGATCATCTCAGGGGACTTCAGCAAAGAACGCGTGAATGCCTCGAGGAGCTCTTGCCTGGTCAGCGGCTGTTGCAGGAATCGGGGCGACAGGGTTCCATCTATTGGTTGCCGGTCGGACAGGCCGGATTCACCGAGCTTCAGGCTTCGGGCATGGCGTGTTCCTGGAGGGATCAGGGCATTCGGATCAGCTGGCATTTCTACAATTCCAATGAGGATGTCGAGGGGCTGTTCGATCGGCTCAAAACCACTATTCAGCGATAGCAAGCCTCCTGAGGAGCCTTGAAAAGATACTGCTGAAAACTGTCGATTTGTCGGCCGGGCCCCCGGACTCTTGAATTATTCCCAAAATTGGGCGTTCGGGTTTCCAGACTGGAATTTCTTTGATTTTTTTGTAGTGGATTTCAGCAGGGACATGGCGATACGGAAGAAGTATTTGAGAAAAAGACCGGTGTGCAGGGTTACTTTCGAGGTGTGCGCGGAACAGGCACGGGCGGTTTCCGTGGTGGGAGATTTTAACCACTGGAGGCCAGAAGGCAGCAGGCTTAGCCGGAGCCCGGAGGGATGCTTTAGGGGGACCTTCGAATTTCCAAGGCACAACGAGTACGAGTTTCGATACCTCATCGACGAACAGTTCGTCAATGAGCCTGAGGCGGACACCTTTCAATGGAATGAGTTTGCCCAGACCGAAAACTCCGTGTTGCTTACCTGACTCGTTTGCCGTTTTGTCGGGGGCTTTATTGGCCTGAAGTATTTACCTTGTTTCAATGCTGTACGTGCCCCGTATTCAGGGATTAGGGTCGCTCTGCGAAGACCGGATTCGACGCTAAAAAGGCTTTCCCACCCCTGATTTTCTTCGTAACTTTAAGAGGCGCAGCAGAAGAGCTACAGGGAACTATTTACGGGGTGTAGTTCGGCAAGTAGTTTAGTGTTTTCAGTACACCCCACCCGGTACAGGCATCGCCGGTTCTGCATCGTAGTCACGCCGGGGTACGCGAAACGCCTCAGATCAGCATCCGGGAACCGCAGGGATCCTGCTTGGAAGGGGTGCGAAAAACCCGATGAGAGGGCGCAGAGCGGCTGCATTTGTGTCATATTCTAATCTGTAGAAGCTGAATTCGCGATATCGCCTAATAAAGATTATTAACGAGAACAACAAACTGACTGTATATGTAGCGGAAACGCATCCTGTTATTCGAAAGGATTAAGTGCTGAGGATATCGAATAGCAGGCATACGAATGAAGCAGGATTTAGTCAGTAGAGGAAACTGGGGGCTCGCCAATAGGTGACTCCCAGTTTCTGTTTTCTGTATTATTGTTATCACTGATTATCAAGGCTTTATATTTTTAATATTAAATAAATGTTATCTAAAGGTTTAGAAATAGATAATATTTACGTAACTTTGTAGTAACATTAAATTAATATTAAATGAGCTTGATCTTTCCGCTAAAGTTGCGGGGGGACATCTCAATATCACTGCCCGGTCAGGCGGAGGCCAACACGGCCGGTTGGGATGGAAGAGAATCCATCGAGACTACTCCTATACTTTCAGTTACTAAGAGTTAATCCGGGTTGAGTGATGCCCTGCGCTTAGGATGATCTGCCAGGATTCCGAAGCGTAAGCGACGGCAGGGTGCCGTCCTTAGAATTGTTCAACTAAATACGAGCTGTTATGAAGACTCAAGTAATGCTATTGACACTGATGATACTTCCATTGTCGATGACCTTTGGCCAAAAGGCCAGCTGGTCGAATGATCAAATTGCCCAGTTCGCAACGGAGTCGCAGCAGCTGCTGCCTCCAGGTGAAATGGGTACATTAAATCGCGTTGCCTTCGCGATTACGGACGAATACGATCGGGACAAGGGCCTGGACGTGCTGCTTATCGATTACGACAACTCCGTGATTTCCCAAATGGCCGAGGTCTGGTTTAAGACTGCGCTTCTGCAATACAACATAACCGGTATGCGGGTGCGGAGTTCGGGCATAGACATAGGCAGGGTGGATATGGATGCCCTGAGCACCTTTGACCAATGGGGCATTAAAGTGGAAAGGGATCGAATGCATCCCGAAACCGTGTTTCGAGTGGATAACAACGGACTTCGCTTTAACCTCTTTGCGAAGAACATCACCCCGGACGAGGTGAATGGCATCGTTCTTTTGGTCGATAAGCCTTGTGCAGCCAAGTATCTGGGAAGCGACCTGAAGACCACGAATCTGCTTCGCTTCGAGCTTGGACCCTCTGAGAAGTGCATGAACGGGGATGAAATCGATTACGCCATGCTCAACAGGGAAATCGGGAATCGCGTGATGGTGCTGGCCCGCCAGATCAAGATGAATCTGATTCAGAAGGAGGCCGTCAGGAAACACCGCATGCAGCGTTAAGAAAAGCTCCAGAGCGATGATGCAGGCCAGGAGAAAACGGTCTGCGGGAAACCGGGAAGGGTTTAGTACTCTTCCCGGTTTTTCGTTTGCCCGGCATGGTATTCGGGCAGTCCGAAAAGGTAATTGGCATACCATTGTTTCCCATCCCGAAAGGAGTCGATGATTTGCAGGCCGGCCTTATCCGAGAGCCAGTGGATCACCTCGTGGTCGTATTTCTGGGAAATCTCTGTATGTATAGTCTCCCAGGGATCGAAGCGGAATTCGGTCCCCAGCTTGTCGATCCGAACGGACTGAGACCGGGTCGATATCAGGAAGCTTCGGCAGGTGCCGGTCTCAGGGTCGTAGCTTTCCCAGTGCATAAAGTGATCCGGATCGAAATCACCGCCCAGTTCACGATTGATCCGAAGCAGCAGGTTCTTATTGAAGGCCTCGGTAACACCCGTCGGATCCGAATAGGCCAGGCGAATGGTCTTCGGGTCTTTCTTTAAATCAAAACCTATCAGGAGGAGGTCCCCGGGATTGAGTTTTCCACCCAATTCCGTGAGGAATTCGACGGCCTGGGGATGGAGCAGGTTGCCAATATTGGATCCCAGGAACAGCACGAGTTTCCTTCGGTCCTTAAGCCGTCCGATATCCTCCAGGGTTTCGAAATAGGTTCCGTTTAGTGGAATAACGGGGAGGTCGGGCAGCGCCTCCTTCATTTTCCGACTCACCAGTTCGAGGGCATTTGAGCTGATGTCGATCGGCCGGTATGCGATTCGAATACCTTCCTGCAGGAAGGCTTCCAGGAGTATGCGGGTTTTTTTGCCGTCTCCAGCGCCGAGTTCAACGATATCCCATTCGCTTTCGCGATTCAGGTAAGAGGCGATATGCTGCTTGTGCCTGTGAAATAACTCCCATTCACAGCGGGTCAGGTAGTACTCCGGGAGTTCAGTGATCTGCTGGAACAGCCGGTCTCCTGCAGGATCATAGATATACTTCGAGGGCAGGCTTTTCGGATACGTATTGAGTCCTTCGAAGACTTCACGCTCGAAATCGGATGTGAATTCCATAATCGGATGGGTAGTGGGTTTTTATTGAGAATCGTGCCTCAGTTAGGGGCATTCAAGGCATTCAGATTTGAGTTATGGGTTTTTTGCCAGTCGGAAGCCCGTAAACTGCCAACGGAGTTGAGGGTGGAAGAAATTGCGGTAGGTGGGGCGGCTGTGCTGCGTGGGGGTGGCCACCGATGCGCCCCGGAGCACCTTCTGGTTCACCATAAACTTACCGTTGTATTCACCGAGGGCTCCTTCCTCCCGTGTGTATCCGGGATAGGGCAGATAGGCGCTCTCGGTCCATTCCCAGCGACTTCCCCAGGAAAACTTGTCCTGGCTGGCCTCCCATTCGAATTCCGTGGGGAGCCTCATTCCTTTCCACTGGGCATAGGCAAATGCTTCGTAGTAGGAAATATGCGTAACGGCTTCGCCCGGCTCGATATCGCTCAAGCCGGAGAGGCCGTAACGCTTCCATCGTCCATCGATCCGATGCCAGTACAGGGGCGCTTCCGTACCGGTTTCCTCCAGCCAAGCCCAGGCTTCGGAGTGCCAGTAGTTGTGGTTGCGGTAGCCGCCTTCACCCATGAACTCCAGGAATTCGTCGTTTCGCACCAGTCGGTTGCTGATTTCGAAAGCGTTGAGAAATACCCGGTGTGCCTGCTTTTCGTTATCGTAACAAAAGCCTTCTCGGGCATGCCCAATGGAGTACATTCCCTCGCTTATGGGTATCCATTTTTCCTCCTGCATTTGAACGCCGCCTTCGCTGAAATCCGGCGTATAGGCGGGCTGCAGTGGATTGTTGCCCAGAATGTACTTAATGTCCGTCAACAGCAATTCCTGGTGTTGTTTTTCGTGATGGATACCGATTTCCAGTAGGTCCAGGAGCTCCTCCCTTTGTTCTTCCCCGGTCTGTTCAATGCATTCCAGCACGGCCCCGGTGATTTCATCACGGTAACGGTAAACCTCCCTGACACCCGGGCGCGATAAATTGCCCCGATCCGAGCGGATTACCCGGGCTCCGACCGTTTCGTAATAGCTATTGAATACAAAGGCGTACTCCGGATGATAGGGCCGGTAACTACCGCGGAACCTTTTGAGGATGAATTCCTCGAAGAACCAGGTGGTATGGCCCAGGTGCCACTTGGGCGGGCTCACGTCAACTATGGGTTGAACGACGTAGTCTTCTGTGCTCAGGGGTTCGCAAATACGTTCGGATTCCTTTCGTGTATCCTGGAATAGCGCTGTCAGCGCCGCTGTGCGGTCCATAGATCAAATTCTCCATAAACTTAGCCAAATATGCGGCCAAACACAACCCGGGATCAGCGCAAGAGGCATACTGCGGCTGTCTAGAGTCCTGCCTTAGGAGGGTTTCAGAACGCGACGGCGGCCCGTATAGGAGGGTGCGGATTGTAGTTGAGCAGTTGGATATCTTCGTAGGTGAAAGCGAACAGATCGCGCACCTCCGGATTCAGCTGAATTTGGGGAAGTTCCCTCGGTTCTCTGCCGAGTTGCAGGCGGACCTGTTCCAGGTGGTTCGAATAGATGTGTACATCCCCGAAGGTAATGATGAATTCCCCCACCTCCAGGTCACATACCTGGGCCATCATATGGGTAAGCAGGGAATACGAAGCAATATTAAAGGGTACACCCAGAAAAACATCGGCACTCCTCTGATACATCTGGCAGGACAGACGCCCGTTGGCTACATAGAATTGAAAGAACGTATGGCAGGCGGGTAATGCGGCCTTACCTTCGGCCACGTTTTCCGCATAGCTCTTACGGGTATCCGGCAATACAGAAGGGTTCCAGGCTGATACCAGTATCCTCCGGGAATCCGGGTTGGTTCGGATTTGTCGGATGCATTCACTGAGCTGATCGATGTCCTCCCCATTCCAGTTTCGCCATTGGTATCCGTATAACGGGCCCAGGTCGCCGTTGGAGTCGGCCCATTCGTCCCAAATCCGGACGCCGTTTTCCTTCAGGTAGGCGATGTTCGTGTCGCCTTTCAGGAACCACAGCAGTTCATGCACTACCGATTTGAAATGAACTTTTTTCGTGGTGACCAGCGGAAAACCTTCACTCAGGTCGTATCGGGATTGGTATCCGAATACGCTGATGGTGCCGGTACCCGTGCGGTCGGTTTTTTCATTGCCGTGATCCAGGATGTACTGCAGCAGGTCGTGGTATGGTTTCATGGTAAAGCCCGGTTTATATACGTGCCTTCAAAAGTATGGGATTAAAGGAGGTGATTCGGTCCGGTTAGCGGCTAAGATATTCACAGGTTTTCACGAAACGGCCCGCACTGGTATGCTTAACCAAGGATCGTGCCAGCCAGTACGGCCGATAACAGTGAAGCCAAAGTGCCTCCGAGGACCGCCCTGAGCCCGAGTTGGGAGAGTTCCACCCGTTTCCCGGGTGCCAGCACACTGATACCTCCGATCTGTATGCCGATGGAGGCGAAATTGGCGAACCCACAGAGCATATAAGTCGCCATGATCACCGATTTGCGATAGACCAGGGAGGGCGCCTGACCTAGATCCTTCAGGGTGTCCAGCTGTCCATAGGCGATAAACTCGCTGGCTACGAGCTTAATGCCGAGTAATTGACCCATAAAGGAGAGGTCTTTGCCCGGAACGCCAATCATCCACATTACCGGAGCAAAAAGATTTCCCAGCAAAAACTCGAGACTGAGCTGGGAATAGCCGGTGTGGGAAGAAATCCAGGTATTGATTCCGGTACCGGAGCCCACCCATCCCAGCAAGCCGTTGAGCAGGGCAATCAAGGCGATAAATACCATGAGCATGGCTCCCACATTAACGGCTAGTTTGACACCCTCTGAGGTCCCATTTGCGATAGCGTCCAGCAGATTGTCGCCCGCACTGAGCCTGTCCATTTCCAATTGGGAATCGGCGGATTCCGTGGCAGGAAGGAGCATTTTAGACACGACTATGGCTGCCGGAGCGGCCATGACCGATGCGGCAATGAAGTGGCGTGCGAACTCCTTCTGTACTACGGGGTCACCACCACCCAGAAGCAGGATGTATGAGGCCAGGACGCCTCCGGCCACGGTGGACATCCCACCTACCATGACCAACAGGATTTCCGATCGGTTCATCCCGGGGAGGTACCGTTTGATCAGCAAGGGAGCCTCGGTTTGTCCGAGGAAAATGTTTCCCGCAACCGAGAGACTCTCGGCCCCGGATATCCCCAGGGTACGCGTTAACAGGGTACCCAGGAACCCAACGATCCGCTGTATAATCCCAAAATAATATCCAATGGATGTGAGTGCGGCAAAGAAAACAATAGTGGGAAGTATCTGGAAGGCAAAAATATACCCGAAGGAATCCGTCTCTCCCACTAACCAGCCAAACAAAAACAAACTCCCCTGTTCCGAGAACTCCAGTATTTTGGTAAATACCTTACCCAGGAAGTCAAAGAAGGCCTGTATCCAGGGCACCTTTAGGATTCCTAAGGCGAGCAGGGTCTGAATGAGCAAGCCCAGCCCCACGGTCTTCCAGTTTATTTTTTTGCGGTGGGTACTGGCCAGAAAAGCAACGGCCAAAACGAAGAGTATCCCTATAAGTCCTCTCAGCACTCCCTCGGGGCTCATGCCCTGGTGTGGGACAATTGCGGACAGTATGAATGCGATCACCGGGCAGGGGGAATCAATGTCGGGGTTGGTCCCGTTTGGAAATCTCGTCTCTCAGTTTCGCGGCCTTCTCGTAGTCTTCGCCCGCCACGGCTTTCTGGAGCTCCCGGTGTAACTCGTCCATGCTCAGCTCTTTGTAAGCCTCGCTTCCGCTGCCCGAACTCACTTCCGCTCCCTCCTCCTGAAGGATTTCATCGACCAGTATGCTGTCGTCGGACTTCTCCTCCTTTTCCTTGGTGGAAAATTTCAGGAAGATGCCGGCCTTATCCAGTATGGCCCGGTATGTGAAAATGGGAGCATCGAATCGGAGGGCCAGAGCGATCGCATCCGACGTCCGGGCATCGATGATCTCCTCCACCTGTTCGCGCTCACAGATTATACTGGAATAGAACACCCCATCTACCAGCTTGTGGATGATCACTTGTTTGACCACGATATCGAAGCGGTCCGCAAAATTCTTGAACAGGTCGTGGGTCAGGGGCCTGGGAGGACGAATCTCCTTTTCGAGCGCAATGGCAATGGACTGGGCCTCGAACGCACCAATGACGATGGGTAGCTTACGTTCGCCGTTTTCCTCATTGAGGATCAGGGCGTACGCTCCATTTTGCGTCTGACTATAGGAAATGCCTTTTATCTTAAGACGAACTAAACTCATATCCGATGATCTCGCAGCAAAGCCCTGGAAACCTGGTTGAGGGGGTTTCGGCCGCAGCTACTCCATTGGACAAAATAACAAAAATTAGCTATTGTTTTCCTTAAAAACACGCAATTTTTGAGTGAGTTCGGGAACGACTTCGAAGGCATCTCCGACCACGCCGTAGTCAGCGGCTTTAAAGAAAGGTGCTTCGGGATCCGTGTTGATAACGACCTTCACCTTAGAGGCGCTAACACCGGCAAGATGCTGTATGGCTCCGGAAATGCCTATAGCGAAATACAGGTTAGTGGCCACCGGTTTCCCCGTCTGACCTACGTGCTCTCCGTGTGGCCTCCATCCCATATCCGATACGGGCTTGGAGCAGGCCGTAGCTGCACCCAGTACTTCTGCCAGCTCTTCTATCATCCCCCAGTTTTCGGGTCCTTTGAGCCCCCTGCCTGCGGATACCACGATGTCGGCATCGGCTATGGTCGCCTTGCCGGTCACCTTGTCCACCTGAGTAGACCGGGTCTTGAAGTCGGAATCGCTGAGGCCTACGGTTACGGTGCGCGCCGTGCCGTTTACCGGGTTTTCCTTCGCTCCAAAGGAATTGCTGCTGATGCCCAGCACGGCCAGGTCTCCCGAAACTTCGGTGTGGGCAAACCCCTTGTTGGAGAAGGCCATGCGCTTAACGGTGAACGGGCTGGTGTTCGATGGGAGTTCTACCACATTGGGTACATAGGCAGCCCCCAGTCGTGCCGCTAACAGGGGCGCCAGGTAGCGGGCGTTGGCCGTCGTACTAACCAATACAGTTCGGGCGCCTGCTTCGGAAGCCGCCTGGCTGATTGCAGTAGCGTAGGCCTGGGCGTTGAAGGTATCGAGTTTTTCATCCTGAATCTGGAGGACTTCTTCCACCCCGTACCGATAAAGCCCGGATACGTCGCTCGCATTCACTGTGATGGCGACAACCCTGTCACCGGTTTTTTCTGCCATCGCCCGACCATAGGATGCGAGTTCCCATGCCTGCTTTTTGAGGGTTCCTTTCTCGTTTTCGGCGTATATGACTATGCTCATCGTTTACAGTACTTTGGCTTCGTTGTGAAGCAGGTTAATTAATTCGTCCAGATTGTCGGCCGACACTAACTTAACCGGCCCTTTTTCGGCTGGCTTCTCGAAGGAAACATCGCGCGTACGGATGGGAGCTTCCACAGGTTCGATTACGTGCAGGTTTTTTTTCCTAGCCATCATGATCCCCCGCATGTTCGGGATTTTGAGGTCGCTTTCTTCCACCAGGCCCTTCTGTCCGCCAATGATGAGCGGCAGGTGGGTCTTCAAGGTCTCATTTCCTCCGTCAATCTCGCGGATGGCAGTGGCCTCATTACCCTCAATTTCCAGGCCTACGCAGGTATTGACGAAGTTCATGGTGAGCATGGAGGCCATCAGGCCGGGTACCATGCCTCCATTGTAATCGATGGACTCCCTGCCGGCAATAATCAGGTCGTATTCGCCATTCTTGACGACTTCGGCGAGCTGACGGGCGACAAAGGCTCCGTCCACAGGCTCGGCGTTGACGCGTATGCCCTCGTCTGCGCCGATGGCCAGGGCCTTACGCAGGGTCGGCTCCACTTCAGGGCCACCTACGGTAACCACGTGAACCACCGCCTGGTTTTTTTCCTTGAACCACATGGCCCGGGTGAGGCCGAATTCATCGTTGGGATTGATAACGAACTGCACTCCGTTTTTGTCGAACTTGGTGTTTCCATCCGTGAAGTTAATCTTGGATGTGGTATCCGGTACATTGCTGATACACACTAAAATCTTCATTCCTGGGTCGAATTTATTTGCGGCCAAAGATAACAAGAAATCCCAAAAAAACTATGCATGCATAATAAAATTTAGCTTGAAATGTAGGCTGTCACCTCGAGTATCCTCCATATTTCTGTACTTTTGCACCCGTTAATATTCTTGATAGTTTTAGCAGGATGAGAACCATACAGTTCCGAGAAGCCATAGCGGAGGCCATGTCAGAGGAGATGCGCCGCGATTCCAGCATTTACCTGATGGGCGAGGAGGTCGCCGAGTATAACGGAGCCTACAAGGCATCCAAGGGTATGCTGGACGAATTCGGCCCGGATCGGGTGATCGATACCCCCATTTCGGAACTCGGGTTTGCCGGAATCGGCGTGGGCTCTGCCATGATTGGAAACCGGCCTATCATCGAGTTTATGACCTTTAATTTCTCCCTGGTGGGCATTGACCAGATCATCAACAATGCGGCTAAAATCAGGCAGATGTCGGGGGGACAGATCAACATTCCCATAGTGTTCAGGGGGCCCACTGCATCGGCGGGTCAGCTGGCGGCAACGCATTCCCAGGCCTTTGAGAGCTGGTTTGCCAATACGCCCGGCCTCAAGGTGGTGGTTCCGTCGAATCCGGCCGATGCCAAGGGGTTGCTGAAGACTTCCATACGGGACGACGATCCTGTCATCTTCATGGAGTCCGAGCAGATGTACGGTGATAAAGGCGAGGTTCCGGAAGGGGAATACCTGATTCCGTTAGGAGTAGCAGATGTAAAACGGGATGGAAATGACGTCACTATCGTTTCGTTCGGGAAGATCATCAAGGAAGCCTACAAGGCGGCCGAACAGCTCTCCGAGGAGGGGGTAGAATGCGAAATTATTGACCTGAGGACCGTTCGCCCCATGGACCACGAGACCATATTCAAGTCGGTCCGCAAAACAAACCGTCTGGTGGTATTGGAAGAGGCGTGGCCTTTTGGAAACGTGGCTACTGAGATTACCTATCAGGTTCAGACCCATTTGTTCGATTATCTGGATGCACCCGTTGTTAAATTAAATACGGCAGACACTCCGGCGCCCTATTCTCCGGTACTCCTCAAGGAATGGCTTCCCAATCACGAGGATGTCATCAAGGCTGTTAAAAAAGTACTGTACCTCTAGGCCGGTTGAATAAGTAAGGTATTTTGGCCCTGTCGGACTAACGACAGGGCTTTTTTTAGCCCCGGCTTATATGAACGCAACGCACTGCATATCGCTTTCTGCCGCAAGGGCACTCTTGGTGCTGGTATGCGCGTTCACTGCCTTTTCCTCATGGGCGCAGACTAAAGTAGGGGGCACGATCAGGGATGAATACGGTGAACCCATTGCCTTTGCCAATATTATATTCCCGGGTTCCACCACGGGAACCACATCGGACGAGAATGGGGCCTTCTACCTCGAATCCGATCAGGTCTTTAGAAAACTCAACGTTTCCTTTATCGGATACGAGCCGCAGACCCTTGAGCTGACTTCCCGGATCAGCCTTGGCCTAAACGTGGTGCTCAGGGAATCTGCCCAGGCGCTCGAGGAAGTGGTGGTCTACACCGGAAAGCAGTCCAAGAAGAACAATCCGGCGGTGGATATACTGCGAAAAATCTGGGCACGTAAGCGCACCAATGGCCTGGCGGGCTTTGAGCAATACGAATACGATAAGTACGAGAAGGTCGAGTTCGATCTGAACAATATCGACAGCAGTATGATGAAGTCCCGCGTATTCCGGGGAATGGAATTCGTCTTTGACGATATGGACACCTCCCGGATTACGGGTAAGACCTACCTGCCTTTTTTTCTTAACGAAACCTTCGAGCGTGTCTATGGAAACAATCAGACCGAGGAAGTGCGGGTGGACCGACTGGGGGATCGCAATGCGGGTTTCCGGGGAAACCAGGCCATAACCGCATTTGTCGAAGATCTGTACAACGACTACGACATCTACGATAATTACCTGAAGTTTTTCGACAAGAGTTTTACCAGTCCGCTATCCCGGACGGGCATCGCTACCTACAATTACGTGCTCACAGACAGTACCTTTATAGACAACAAATGGTGCTACAACATCGTGTTCTACCCCAGGCGCAAGAACGAGTTGACCTTCCGGGGGGACTTCTGGGTAGCGGATACCACCTTTGCCGTGAAGAAGATCGGGATGTCGGTTACGCGCAGTGCCAATATCAACTGGCTTAAGGACGTGTACATCGAGCAGGAGTACCGACTGGTGAACGATTCGGTTTTCCTGATTGACCGGGACTACATGATGACGGATTTTAGCCTCCGAAAAAAAGAGGATTCCCGGGGTATCTACGGCCATCGGACCACGGTGTACGACAACTATGTCTTCGACCGCAAGAGATCGGATGCATTTTACCAGGTAAAGACCGATCCCTATGCTCCCCAGGTACTCAACAGGGACAGTGTTTTCTGGAGGAACGCCCGGCTGGAGGAACTCAGCGAAGACGAGAGTGGCATTTTCAAGATGCTGGATACGCTGAAAACCGTGCCCAAGTTCAATACCATTTACAACGTGATCAGCATATTGGCCTCGGGCTATGTCGAGATCGACAAATGGAATCTGGATATAGGGGACGTGTACAGCACCTTCGGGAACAATCAGGCCGAAGGCTTTAGAATAAGGGCCGGGGCCCGGACGTATTTTGGGCAGAACGACACCTGGCGCCTTCAGGGTTATGTGGCCTATGGCTTCCGCGACGAGCGTTTTAAACACGGGCTTTCCGCCAAGTTTCTGCTCGATCGCCAATTGCGGCTGATCATGGGGTTGGGCACGAGAACAGACGTGGAGCAGCTGGGCATTACGCTCACTCCTACTACCGATGTGCTCGGCAGGAGCAGCGCGTCGTCCGCGGTACTTACGGTGGGGAATAACGATCGGCTGACCAATATTACGCTGAGCAGGGCTTATCTGCAGATAGAGCCGGTACATAATCTTCAGTTGTCCGTTGGTGCCACGCGGAGGTCCTTGCGATCGGCCCTGCCCGAAGCCTTCAGCCTGGACTACCTCGATCCGGGTAGCCCCACGGGTATCAGCAGTTCCGTGCAGCAATTGGATTTAACGACTTCCCTCACCTATACTCCGGGGCGCCGGACCATAGGTTATGGCGTGGAACCCAGGCAGATTTCCGATAATTTCAGACGGATATTCGTTCTGTACAGCAACGGAGTGAGCGGACTTTTCGGCAGTGATTTCGACTATCAGCGGATACAGTTTAGCTATACGCAACCCTGGCAGTTGGGAGGGTTGGGCCGTCTGCTGACTACTGTAGAGGCCGGCAAGACCTATGGTGAGGTGCCGCTGGCCCTTCTGAGTGTGATCCCGGGAAACCAGACCTTGTTCACCATTTACAATACGTTTCCCAACCTGGACTTTTACGAATTTGTCACGGATACCTATGCCACCGGACATTTCGAGCATACCTTCAATGGCCGCATTTTCGCGCGGGTGCCCCTGCTCAGGAAACTCAATCTGAGGGAAAATCTGGGCTTCAGGGTAGCATGGGGCAGTCTGTCCGATGCCAACCGGGCGCTATCGGCACCATCCGGTATTCCCTTGCTGGCCCCTACCGACCGCCTGTACTACGAATATTCGGTGGGCGTGGGTAACATCTTAAAAGTGCTCCGGCTCGACGCCCATTTCCGGGGGAATTACCTCGATAACCCCAATGCCCGCAGATTCTCACTAACCGGTAGTTTTGGGTTCTCATTCTAGAGGTGTTTCTCCGGGTACATCCCCGGAGTTGTCGGAACCGTTAGTGTTCGGAGGGAACCGGGGGTGTTAATTTTCCGATTAGTACAGGTTTCTGACTTCGGTCATAGCAACTTTTACTACTTTTGCGGTCATTAAAAAAAACCTAAAATTTCCTTTAAATAAGTAGTATGGAGTCTATTTTACCGTATCTGTGGGTATTTGGAATCGTTGGGCTGATCTATGTGTTCGTCAAGAACGCCTGGGTATCCAAGCAGGATGTGGGCGACGAAAATATGGCAGGAATCGCGAAGAACATCGCCGACGGGGCCATGTCTTTCCTGAAGTCGGAATATCGGATATTGGCCATATTCGTCATGGCTGTTGCTATCCTGCTCGCCATTAAGGGAGAGAACGAGGCAAATTCCAACGGCACGGTGGCCGTATCTTTTATCGTGGGAGCCGTATTCTCTGCACTGGCCGGATTCATCGGTATGAAGGTCGCAACCAAGGCCAACGTCCGCACCACTCAGGCCGCCCGAACCTCATTGGGCAAGGCCCTGGAGGTGGCGTTCGCCGGGGGTTCCGTGATGGGTATGGGTGTAGTTGGACTCGGAGTTCTGGGACTGAGCCTGCTGTTCTTTATCTATAACGGTATGGATTGGGACATCAAAGAAGTCCTGAACGTATTGTCTGGATTTTCCCTTGGAGCATCTTCCATAGCTCTGTTTGCCCGTGTGGGTGGTGGTATCTATACCAAAGCAGCCGATGTGGGTGCCGACCTGGTGGGTAAGGTAGAGGCCGGTATACCTGAGGATCACCCCCTGAACCCCGCCACCATTGCGGATAACGTAGGTGATAATGTGGGTGATGTAGCCGGTATGGGTGCCGACCTTTTTGAATCCTATGTGGGCTCCATTATCGGTACCATGGTACTGGGTGCCACTTTCGTGGCCCTGCCCGAATTCAGGGATCAGTTTGGGGGTCTTGGAGCGGTTTATCTGCCTCTGGCCCTTGCTGCCGCCGGCATTATTATGTCTATAATCGGGACGTTTTTCGTCCGTGTAAAGGAGGGAGGCGATCCACAGAGGGCGCTCGATATCGGTGAATTTGGCTCCTCAGGCTTTATGCTGGTGGCTAGTTTTTTCCTGATCAACGCCCTGCTTCCTGAGACCTGGACAGAAGGAGGTAAGGAGTTCAGCAGTATGGGCGTATTTTATGCCACCATTTCCGGACTTATTGCCGGCCTGCTCGTGGGTAAGGTAACCGAATACTACACAGGTACCGACAAGGTTCCGGTGAATTCGATTGTTCGGCAGTCCGAGACCGGATCCGCTACCAATATTATAGCTGGCCTCGGCGTGGGCATGATGTCCACAGCCATTCCGATCCTGCTTATTGCTACTGCCATACTGGTATCCCATCATTTTGCCGGATTGTACGGTATAGCGATTGCAGCGGTAGGTATGCTCGCCAATACAGGAATACAGCTCGCGGTTGACGCTTATGGCCCTATTTCAGACAATGCCGGGGGTATAGCCGAAATGGCCGAGCTTCCCAGCGAAGTACGGGAACGTACCGACAAATTGGACGCTGTTGGAAATACGACTGCTGCTATAGGTAAAGGCTTCGCGATTGCATCGGCCGCCCTGACAGCTCTTGCCCTCTTTGCGGCCTTTATGAAGACTGCAAATGTCAAGACTATCGACGTATCTCAGCCTGATATTATGGCGGGTCTGCTTATCGGTGGAATGCTGCCATTTGTCTTTTCTGCTCTTTCCATGAAGGCCGTGGGACGAGCCGCCATGTCGATGATCGAAGAGGTACGACGACAGTTTCACACCATACCTGAACTGGAGGCCGCCCTGAATGTGATGCGGAAGTACGACATGGACATGTCCAAAGCAAGCGATGAAGACCGTAAGATATTCGATGCAGCGTCTGGAAAGGCCGAATACGAAAAATGTGTGGCCATTTCCACCGAGGCTTCCATACGAGAGATGGTTCTGCCCGGTCTGCTCGCCATAGCTGTTCCCGTAGCCGTAGGCTTCATAGGCGGGGCCGAGATGCTCGGTGGCTTGCTGGCGGGAGTAACTACAGCCGGTGTGCTCATGGCGATCTTCCAATCCAATGCGGGAGGAGCCTGGGACAATGCCAAGAAAACCATCGAAGCCCAAGGACGCAAGGGTAGCGATGCGCACAAGGCGGCGGTTGTCGGCGATACCGTCGGGGATCCCTTTAAGGACACTTCAGGGCCCTCGCTCAACATACTGCTGAAGTTGATGTCCGTAGTGGCTTTGGTTATTGCTCCCAGCCTGGTGGCCATGAGTGATAACGATGGCGTCGCCGTGGAGAACGCATCCGGTATGGTAGCTCCGACCGAGCAGGCCTATACTGCGGATGTGAGCGGCGATCGCAATATCCGCGTATACATCAGCCAGACTGCGGAGGGCGACTACCAGGCCGATGTCACTACCTATTACCTCAGCCAGAGCGGAGACGAGTTACAGGAAAGTAAAGTGTTTACGGGTAAGTCCCGGGACGAAGTTTCTCAAAAGGTGCAGGATTATAAGCAGAGGCTGTAGGATCTGAGCCGAATCCCATAGAAAACCGGTTTTTTTATGCGCTTCCGACAGGCTCAGAAGAGGCCGTGTATTTCGGCGTCGATGCGATTAATCACGTTTCCCAGGTCCTCCGGTTCGTCGACGAAGTTCAGCTTGTCCACATCGAAGATCAGGAGTTTGCCCCGGTCGTACCCTTTGATCCACTCCTCATAGCGATTGTTGAGTTTGCTGAGGTATTCAATAGATATGGAATTCTCGTATTCCCGCCCTCTGTTGTGTATTTGCTTGACCAGGTTAGGCACCGTGCTCCGCAGGTAGATCAGCAGATCGGGCGGTTCGACAAGCTTTTCCATCAGCTCGAAGAGCTCGATGTAATTCTGAAAGTCCCGGTTGGACATCAGTCCCATAGTGTGCAGGTTGGGGGCGAAGATGTGGGCGTCCTCGTAAATCGTCCGATCCTGAATGACATCTTCACCGCTCTCCCGGATTTTCAGGATTTGCCGATAACGGGTGTTCAGGAAGTAGATCTGAAGATTAAAACTCCAGCGCTCCATCTTGTCGTAAAAGTCGTCGAGGTAGGGGTTGTCCACCACGTCCTCAAAATGGGCTTCCCAATTGTAGTGTTTGGACAAGAGTGCCGTCAAGGTAGTCTTGCCGGCTCCAATATTCCCGGCTACCGCGATATGCATGCTGATGGTTTTTGAGTGGCGGGAATTCGAGGTGTTTTCCCACGGCTCCCGAAGATACGAGTTCTGGACATGAAGGGAAAATATTGAATTCCACATTTCGCGGCTGTGGCATTAAACCCCGCTGATTTTGACGCGTCCAAGATTAAAGGTGCATATCGCCTGCGGTCCGGGACTAATTGGGATATCTTTAAGAGTCAACTAAAAAATTAGTTATTACATTTCGATCTTAAAATCAAAAACCATGATCAGAACGCTGCGGTTCCTATTGCCACTTTTCCTTCCTTTCATCCTGAATGCTCAGGAATTTCAGGGTAAGGCCATTTATATGTCGAAAAGCAAGATGGATATTAAGATCGAAGGAATGCAGATGTCCGAAGCCCAGAAAAAGCAGATGATGGCGCGGATGAAGCAGTTTTCCGAGAAGACCTTTGAGCTGGAATTTGACCGGACGGCCTCGTTGTACCGGGAGCAGGAAAAGCTGGAAGCTCCAGGTGGGGGAGGAGGTGGTATGCGTTTTAGTTTTACAGGTGGGGGAGTGTATTACAAGAACGTCGCCGACAAGCGATTCCTCAATCAGACCGACCTGTTCGGTAAGCTCTTCCTGATTACAGACGATCTGAAGACCTGGGAATGGAAACTTGGAACGGAATCCAAGAAGATCGGGGATTATCTGTGTTACAAGGCTACGGCTACCCGCATGCGCGATACTACCCTGATCAACCGATTCCGACGTCTGGAGGAAAAGGAAAAAGCTGAGGCGGCTAAGGATAGCATCCACAGTGACAGCATTCCTTCGAATTCGCTGTTGTCCCGATTGGACAAGTTGCCCGAAGAAGACACCATTACCGCGTGGTTTACCCCGGATATACCCATAAGCCAGGGTCCGGGCCCGTACTGGGGCCTACCGGGACTGATACTGGAGGTCAACGACGGAAGAACCGCGATCCTCTGTACGCAGATCGTGTTGAATACGGCCGATACCAAGCCCATAGAGGCTCCGGGCCGTGGCAAAGTGGTCAGCCAGCAGGAGTACAACGAAATTCGCGCCGATAAACTCGAGGAAATGAGGGCGAACTGGGAAGGCGGAAAACGACGTGGGGGTGACGGCATCAGGATACGTATCGGAGGATAGGTCATGATGAAAATACACACCCATCGGTGGATGAGCGCGATCATTTTCGGGCTTATGGTCACCCTCGTCCAGGCACAGAGCATCTCCCTCAGGGGAACGGTCAGGGACAGTCTTAATAATCCATTGGATGTGGCCAATGTGGTAGCCATCAACAGGGTCGATCAGGCGCTCGAGGGTTTTGGGATCACCAATCCCGACGGGGAGTTCCGCATGAATCTTAGGGCCAACTCTTCCTACCTCATTCGCATCAGTTACCTGGGGTATAAGACCCGGGAAATTCCCTTGGAAACCCGGGAGCAGGATGTGGAACTCAATGTGGTCATGAAGGAGTTGACCCAGGAGCTCGAAGGGGTGGAAGTGGTCTCCGATATACCCATCACCATAAAAGGGGACACCATCGTCTACGATACCGATTCCTTCGTTACGGGTACCGAGAAGAAGCTCGCTGACGTACTGGAAAATTTACCCGGAGTGGAAGTCAATGCCGATGGCGAGATCGAAGTGGAGGGAAAGAAGGTGTCCAAAGTCATGGTGGAGGGCAAGGATTTTTTCGACGGAGACTCCAAGATCGCCTCTCAGAACATCCCGGCAAACGCCGTGGACAAGGTGGAGGTACTGAGGAATTACACGGAAGTCTCCCAACTCAGTGGAGTAACGAATAATCAGGACAACGTCGCCATGAATATCAAGCTCAAGGAGGGGAAGAAGAGGTTCTGGTTTGGCGAATTGACCGCCGGGGCCGGACTGGACGAGCGCTACGTGGTGCATCCCCGCCTGTTCTATTACAGTCCGAAGTATAGCGTAAGTGTCCTCAGCGATCTGAACAACATAGGTGAACTGCCTTTTACCACCCGGGACTACTGGAATTTCAGCGGGGGCTTCAGGGGTGCGACCCAACAGAACACGGGTACCTCCTTCAATACAGGTGGGGGAGGACTGGGGCTGGCTCTTCTACAGAATAACCGTGCCGAGGAAATCCTGGCCAAGTTCGGTGCGCTTAATTTCAGTTTTAATCCTTCGGATAGGTACAGCCTGAGCGGATTCGGGATTTACTCCTATAACAATACGTTGTTGCAGACCGTGGCCTCGCGTTCGTTTATCAGTACGGGACAAAACGAACAGACCACTACCGGAACGGATCAGCGTTCTCACCTGGGGCTGGTCAAGCTGAATTCGAGTTTCCAACCATCGGCCAGTTTCCAGTGGGAATACGACCTGCTGTTGCGCTTGAGTGATGAGCAGGAACAGACCCATACGCTATCGGTGTCGGACATTACCGACGAGATAGCCGAGGTTCGTTCCCAGAGACCCGTGCAGGTTACACAGAACAGCAACCTGTATTATACCCTGGACGAGAAGAACATTTTCGCTTTGGAGATCCAGTCTGAGTACGGAGACGAAGACCCGTTCTACAAGGCCATCCGTGAGCAGCAACCCTTTACCGGCACCATTCCTTTCGATACTGCACAGGAGGGTTTCAACATCAATCAGCAGCAGCGCGTTCAGACGCACCGGATCGATACCAAGCTGGATTATTTCTGGGTAACCGGGCCGCGCTCTCACGTTAACGTCACCCTGGGAACAACCCAGAGTAGCCAGAATTTCGATTCCCGTATTTTTCAGGTTCTGGATTCCGGCGGAACACTGTCGTTTGATGAGGCCCGTCTCGGGAACGAGGTCCGTTTTAATTTCTCCGATGTTTTTGCCGGGCTGCATGTCCGTTTGCGCACCGGTCAGTTCACCTTCAACCCCGGCATTTTCGTCCATAACTATCGGGCCACCAACCGGCAGCTGGGGACATCGGTTACCGACGAACTCACCAATGTGGTTCCCGACCTGTTCATCAACTGGGTGTGGAAGACCCGGGAAAGCATCCGACTGAACTACCGGGTTACCCGGGCATTCTCCGATATAAACCAGTATGCCAGTGGGTTGGTGTTCAATAACTACAACGCCCTCTATCAGGGCAACCGGGATCTTGAGAGTGCGCTGTACCATAATTTCTCCCTGAACTTCCGGAGTTTCAGTATGTTTAATCAGCAGAACATCTTTGCCAACGCCACGTACAGCAGACGAATCGATGCCTTTAAGAGCAACACCTCGATCAGCGGGATTAACCAGATCAATACTACGATCAATAATAATTTCGAGGATGAAACCCTGAGCGGATCTGGCAGCTATCAGCGAACCTTCGGTCGTATCAAAGTAAATACCACGGCTTCACTATCCTGGTCCAGTACTTTCAATATCGTGAACGACCTGCCACAGAATTCGCGTTCCCTGACCCAGAATTATACCGCCTCCCTCGGTTCGACCTTCCGCAGGGCTCCGAACCTCGAGCTGGGATACCGCTATACAGTGAATAATTACGAGAATGGGAATATCGAATCGACCTTCTTCACCGACCGGCCTTTTGCCCGCTTCGACGCGGCTTTCCTGAAGGGCTTTATTTTCCTTGCCGATTATGAATATTACAGCTATCGGGACCGGGCGGGAACCATTCAGAACCGGTTCGGGTTCCTCAATGCGAGCCTGTCGTATCAGAAGGAAGACAGTCACTGGGAATTCAGCCTGAACGGGACGAATCTTACAAACAACACGGATTTGAACCAGGACAGCTTTAATGACTTCTTTTTCATTACTGAGCAGTATCGGGTGCAGCCCCGTTTTATCTATTTTCAGCTCAAGTACGAACTTTAGCAGACCAGCTTGTAGCCCTGGCCCCGGATGTTGATGATCTGTACTTCCGGGTCGGCTTTCAGCTTCTTTCGGAGCTTACTGATAAATACGTCCATGCTGCGGGCGGAGAAGAAATCGTCGTCTCTCCAGAGTTTTTTCAATATCACTGAGCGGTCCAGCAGCTGGTTGCGATTCTGAACCAGGTAGTACAGCAATTCGGCCTCTCGGTGGGTTAGAGAAATCGGTGTGTCCTCCAGAAGGAGTTCCTGTTTGATGTGGTTGAAACGAAACCTGCCGATGGTCAGGATGTCTTCGGTACTCTTCTCCTCAGTTCGGCCCAGCAGGGCCTGTATCCTCACGGTCAGTTCCTCCATACTAAAAGGCTTTCGGATGTAATCGTTCGCACCCGCCCGAAAACCTTCCACTACGTCTTTGGACTGATTTCGGGCGGTCAGGAAGATGATAGGGACACCGGGGTTTTCCATTCGTATTTTTCGGGCCAGTTCCATACCATCGAGTCGTGGCATCATGATATCCAGTACAAGCAGGTCCGGCCTTTGGCTCAGGTAAACTTCGAGGGCCTGCTCCCCATCGCCGGCTTGTAGTACATGAAAACCTTCGCCCCTGAGGTGTTCGGCGACCAGTTCACCGAGAGTCGGTTCGTCTTCGGCCAGTAGTATGGTATGCACTTCACTCACGGCAATGCGATTTCGAAGGTAGTGGATTCGGTATCGGGTTGGCAAGTCAGGTTGCCCCCGTGCTTTTCGATTATGGTCCGGGCATAATACAGGCCGATGCCATGCCCCTTGACGTCGTGGGTTTTTCCCCTTGGGATTCGGTAGAATTTTTCGAATATGCGCCCGGCCTCATCCGGACTGAGGTTTCCCCCATGATCCGTTACGCTGAGCACGATACCCTGCTCGTCTTCCCGTAGAGACACTACCACGGGTGGTTGTCCGTACTTAATGGCATTCTCCAGCAGATTAAGCAGACTGTTTTCCCAGTGGAAGGAGTCTACCTGTCTCCAGATCGATCCCTGTGGGACGTTCAGGACCATTTCCAGTTGCGGATGTCGCTGCTGAAATCGACCGATTACTTCCCTGGTATGCTTGCTGAGGTCGGTGCGTTCCCTGCTGAGGCTCACCTGATCGGTGTGCAGGGTTGCGGTTTCGAGCAGTTTCTCGACCATGGTGTGGAGTTTGTCCAGTTGTCCCTGAGCGATATCGCTGTATCGGCGGATCGCCGGGATTTTTCCGGTTTCTTCTGCCTTGTCGAGTGCCTGCAGCGCGGCCGAGGCCGTCGCTATGGGGGTCTTGAATTCATGAGTGATATTTCCGATGAAGTCGTCTTTCATTTCGGAGAGTCGCTTCTGCCGCTCAATCGTTTTGATCAGGTAGTACAGCGAGAACAGCACCGCTCCCGAAAGGATCAGGGAAAGTAAGAGCCCGAACAGGCCCCTTCGGAAGGTGGAACTGGCGGGGAGCCGGTACTGCAGGCTGATGGACACTTTCGCAGGAAGGAATTCACTGGCCGATCGGATCTCACCCTCCCAGAGGTATTCCCCGGTCTGTCGCATGGCCCTCATGCTGTCCGATTCGAAATAGTTGAGTCGAAAGGGGAATGTCAGCTCCCTCTTGTCGATTCGACGGGCGAATTCCTCCTCCAGGATGTCCAGGGGAATGCTGTCGGGTCGAATATCAAACGTCATTCGGTTAGGGTATTCCAGGAGCTCGGGATGCTCTTCCAGTACGGTCTTCCCGCGTACCAGAGTAATGTTTTCCCATACCACTATACCCTCTTTGATATCCCGGTTATTCCTGGACTGTTCCAGGGTAGTGCCGTTGTCGAAATAAGAGGGCAGTGAGTCCAGCTCCAGGCTGTCCAGGAAATTGAAGGCCTGGTATTCCGGGTCCTCCGGAGATCGGGTATCGATGATGGTATAGGAATTAGCCCCACTGGTTCGGGCGAAGTATTCGTCTACCGCAGACTCGAACTCGAAGCGGACGTCCTTTAGGATTCGCTCTCTGTTGGCGGCGTAATTTGAAGCATTCCAATAATACTGGGAAGCCAGGGTCAATACGACGGTTACGGCCGCAGCCCAAAATACCCAGTTCCCGTGGATTTTTTCCATGACCCTAAAGTACACAGGATTCACGGAGTATGTCCCGGGTCGTTAACACACGTTAACACGGGTTAACCATTCGGTTTGAGTTGCTCCGGGATATTTGCCCTGAAACCAAAAACAATACGATATGAAAAATGTATTATTCTGGGCGATATTCGCCGCGACCGCAACCATGACCTTTGCACAGTCCGACAAACGCGATTCCACAACGAGCAACACGGTGGTTCATACAGTGGATTTCACTGTGGATAACCTGGATGAACTCGAGGATATGGACTGGGATGACCTTTTTGTTGTCTTCAGAAGAAATAAGCCTTTGGATTCCATGCGGGTCGGGGTTACCCTTAAGGAGTACACCGCGACCAACGCGAATGGTGTGGAGCTTACCGTGCCCCTTATGAAAATTTCGGTTAGCGGCCTTTCCCGGGATCGCGAGCAACTCAAGGAACGGCTCAAGGCCAGGGTAGACCGAATGGCAGCCAAGCTCCGCAATTTCAGTAACTAGGTTTTCACCCCATGGAAACCCCGCCTTTTCGCAACGTTCAGGATTGCTGACAGGCGGGGTTTATTTTTGGGGTAATCCGTTAATGTCTTAATTTTGGCATCCAAACAGGAGGAAAGATTTGACTGATTGCAACCTCTGGACCCCTGTGGGCCCATAAAAATGCTAAAGCAGTTGCGACCCCGGGTCGCGATCGTTTCGCCGGCATATGTCAAGTCTTCCGCAATTCAGCAATATGCCATATTTCTTTACCTCAGAATCGGTGAGTGAGGGACATCCCGATAAAATTGCCGATCAGATTAGCGACGAATTACTCGACAATTTTCTGGCCTTCGACCCCCAGAGTAAAGTGGCCTGCGAGACCCTGGTGACGACCGGACAGGTTGTGCTCGCCGGAGAAGTGCGCAGCAAGACCTACCTGGACGTGCAGCAAATTGCCCGGGACACCATAAACCGCATAGGCTATACCAAGGGAGCCTACCAGTTCAGCGGCGATTCCTGTGGGGTCATATCTCTGATTCACGAGCAGTCCCCGGATATTAACCAGGGGATCGACCGGGAGAATCCGGAGGAGCAGGGCGCAGGTGACCAGGGAATGATGTTTGGTTACGCCACACGGGAAACCGAGAACTATATGCCCCTTGGCCTGGAACTCTCGCATCGCCTGCTCAGGGAGCTGGCGGTACTGAGAAGGGAAGGGGACGAGGTGCCTTACCTGAGGCCCGATGCCAAGGCTCAGGTGACCGTCGAATACAGCGATGACAATCATCCTCTCAGGATTGATTCCATAGTCATTTCCACCCAGCACGACGAATTCGATACGGAACAGGGCATGTTGACCCGGATCAAAAACGATATGATACATGTGCTCATTCCCCGGGTGAAGAAACAGCTGGAAGCACCTATCGCGGCACTGTTTACGGACGATATAACCTATCACATCAATCCTACCGGAAAATTCGTAATCGGGGGTCCTCACGGGGATACCGGCCTGACGGGCCGGAAGATCATAGTCGATACCTACGGGGGATGGGGCGCTCACGGGGGCGGTGCCTTCAGTGGAAAGGATCCCAGTAAAGTGGATCGCAGTGCGGCTTATGCCACCCGGCATATTGCCAAGAATATGGTAGCCGCCGGGGTAGCCGACGAGATGCTGGTGCAGGTCAGCTATGCCATCGGAGTAGTGGCGCCTACCTCGCTTTTCGTCGACACCTACGGTACGGCCCGGGTCGATTTGACCGATGGCGAAATCGCCCGAATAGCGGAAACCCTCTTCGATATGCGGCCCCATGCCATAGAGAAGCGCCTGAAGCTGCGCAATCCCATTTATTCCGAGACGGCGGCCTATGGCCATATGGGCCGTGAGCCCAGGAAACAGGTCAAGAGGTTCGAATCTCCATACAACGGCGTGGTGGAGCGGGAGGTGGAACTCTTCACCTGGGAGAAGCTGGATCGGGTCGACGATGTAAAGAAGGCTTTCGGGATTTAAGTAGATCCCGCATGCGTTTGCCGGGTAACCGGTGTGACACGGTCAATTATTTTTTCGCACTAATTTCGTGATGTCCATGCTATCCAAGAAGACGAAATACGGAGTTAAGGCCCTGGCCTTCCTCGCGAGGGCCGAACCCGGCGTGCCCATTCAGATAGCGGAGATCGCCAAAGCGGAGAACATCTCGCAGAAGTTCCTGGAAAATATATTGCTCACCCTGAGGAAGAACGGATTCCTGGGCTCCCGGAAAGGTAAAGGTGGCGGTTATTACATGATTCGCCCGGCCCATGAGATCACCATGGCCGAGGTGATGCGGGTTCTGGAAGGCCCCATAGCCATGGTACCCTGTGTAAGCCTGAATTTCTATGAGCCCTGTACGGATTGTCCGGACGAGGATAGCTGTGCGGTACACCTGCTCATGCTCCAGGTAAGAGACCGCACCCTGGAGGTGTACGGGAGTTATACCCTGGACGATCTTACCCGACCTATCGATCGAAGCGGGGAATGACAAAAAATAGATTTTGCGGAGCCAGACTTTTTTCTAGATTTGTAAATCCTACTTAAACCATGGGAATTATATGCTAACGGATCGGATTTTGCTGGAGGGAAGCACCAAGCGTGACTTTGATCGGGACAGAAGGACCGACAGGCCACTGCGCTCGGTAGTGAAGTCAGTGAGCTGGCGCGTTATCGGTACTCTCGATACGATTGTGATCTCCTGGCTGATTACGGGTCAGGTCACCTTAGCATTGTCTATCGGCGCCATCGAATGGTTTACCAAGATGTTGCTGTATTTTTTTCACGAGCGAATCTGGAACCTTATAACGTGGGGTAAATAAAGTTATACTATGAAGCACACTCAGGAATTCCTCAGAGAATGGAACGATCGGTTCCAGGAGTACAATCCCGAGGAGATTGTCAGCAGGGTATTGAGCTGGAGCGAGCGTCCCGTTCTGACCACAAATTTCAGGCCGTATGAGGCTGCTATTCTTCATCTGGTAAGCCGCGTTTATCCCGAAATACCTGTAATCTGGTGCGATACCGGATACAACACGGCCGAAACCTACCTGCATGCTGAAGAACTCATCCGACGCCTCGGCCTGAAGATTCACAGTTTTACTCCGCTGAGGACGGTGGCTCATCAGAATGCGGTTTACGGGGGCATACCCATGCTCGACGATCCGCTTCACACCCAGTTTACCGAGGAAGTCAAACTCGAGCCTTTCCGAAGGGCCATGCAGCAATTCGTGCCCGATACCTGGTTTACCAACCTGAGGAAGGGTCAGACCGCCCTGCGCGACCGCCTCGATGTGCTCTCGCTAGGCCGGGACGGAATACTCAAGGTGTCGCCCTTCTATCACTACAGCGATTCTCAATTGCAGGCCTATATGGATTTGTACGAACTACCCAACGAATTTCACTATTTCGATCCGACCAAGGTGGAGGCTCAGCGCGAATGCGGCCTGCATACCTGAGATTGTGGCCTTAAGGCATCCCCCTACAGGTCTCAAACGGATATTTCACCAGGCATTTGTTTTTGACCTGTCGGTGTATTTCTTTTGTATGCTCAAAGTGAAAAACGGCAGTCCGTTATTCGCGTAACATTCTGAGACGGTTATCGAGAAAGGTGGAGGGAATGGACCCTGCGAAGCCTTAGCAACCCTCCTCCGGGAGAAGGTGCTACATTCTACCCAAGGAGGAAGGATAACTGGAACCCTCACAGGTTTTCAGCCCCCGCTTTTCCCTTAGCCGCTTACGACTCAAATACAGGAGGATGACACCCATTGAAGAAGAATTGGGGAAACGAATACTGGTGCTGGATGGAGCGATGGGCACCATGTTACAGGCTTACAGGTTCACGGAGGAGGACTTCCGGGGAGAGGAATTTCGAGACTGGGACCGGTCCCTGAAGGGGAACAACGACCTGCTTTCGATTACCCAGCCCAAGGCGATTACAAAAGTCCATAGGGCCTACCTGGAAGCCGGTGCCGATATCATAGAGACCAATACATTTTCGGGCACTTCCATTGCGCAGGCCGATTACGGACTCCAGGAATGGGCCTATGAGCTGAATCGCAGATCCGCTGCCATTGCCAGGGAGGTTGCCGATGAATTTACCCGGCGGGACCCCGGTCGACCCCGTTTTGTCGCGGGCAGTATAGGGCCGACCAACAAAACAGCGAGCATGTCACCGGACGTGAACCGACCGGGTTACCGTGCCATTACTTTCGAAGAGCTTGGGGAAGCCTACAGGCAGCAGGTGGAAGGACTGATGGACGGTGGCTGCGACACCCTGCTGATTGAGACCGTTTTCGATACCCTCAACGCTAAGGCGGCGCTGTACGCGGCTCAGGAAGTATTCGATATCCGGGGACGGAGCATCCCGGTAATGATCAGCGGAACCATAACGGATGCCTCTGGTCGTACCCTGTCGGGACAGACCCCCGAGGCCTTCCTGATCTCCCTGTCCCATCTGCCACTGCTGTCTGTTGGATTCAATTGTGCCCTGGGTGCGGCTCAGCTGACACCTTACTTGCAGGAACTCGCCGCGAAGAGTTCAACCGCGGTCTCCGCGCATCCCAATGCGGGCTTACCCAATGCCTTCGGCAGCTACGACCAGACCCCGGAACAGATGCTCGCAGAACTGGAGGAATACCTGGAACTCGGGCTGGTAAACATACTGGGGGGGTGCTGCGGTACCACCCCGGAACACATACGGATACTAGCCGAACGGGTGCGGGGGGTCAAACCCCGTCCCTTCGTACAGGCTAAAATTGTTGAGGAATGAGTGAGGTACGCCATCTGAAGCTCAGTGGTCTGGAGGCCTTGGTTATCGGGCCCCACACGAACTTCGTCAACATTGGAGAACGCACTAACGTCTCGGGTTCCAGGAGATTTCTCCGCCTGATTAAGGAAGGCCGGTTCGAACAGGCTGTGGAGATCGCCCGGGAGCAGGTGGAGGGTGGTGCCCAGATTATCGATGTGAACATGGACGACGGCCTGATCGACGGAAAGGAGGCGATGGTTACCTTTTTAAATCTGCTCATGGCTGAGCCGGATATAGCGCGGGTACCGGTCATGATAGATTCTTCCAAGTGGGAGATCATTGAGGCTGGTCTCCGCGTGGTACAGGGCAAATGCGTAGTGAACTCCATCAGCCTCAAGGAAGGCGAATCGGTATTCCTGGAACAGGCGCGAAAAATCCGCAGATACGGGGCCGCTGCGGTGATCATGGCCTTCGACGAGAACGGGCAGGCAGACACCCTGGAGCGAAGGATCGCCGTAGCCAAACGATCCTACCAGCTGTTAGTGGAAACGGACACGCTCCTTCCGGAAGATCTCATATTTGACCTGAACATTTTTCCCGTTGCCACCGGAATGGATGCGCACAAGACCTACGCCCTCGATTTCATAGAGGCGACCCGCTGGGTCCGCACCCATCTTCCCCATTGCCAGGTAAGCGGCGGCGTGAGCAACATTTCCTTTTCCTTTCGCGGTAATCAGGTCGTCCGGGAGGCCATGCATTCTGCTTTCCTGTACCATGCCATAGGGGCAGGAATGAATATGGGCATCGTAAATCCCACCCTGCTCGAAGTTTACGACGATATTCCCGGGGATTTGCTCGAACGGGTGGAGGATGTGCTGCTCAATCGAAGGGAAGATGCCACGGAGCGCTTGCTGGACTTCGCCGAGGGCCTCAGGGGAAGTAAGGTGGTGGAAAAAGCGCAGGAAGCAGATTGGAGGAATGATCCTCTTCAGGAACGGATCAACCGTTCTCTGGTTCGCGGGATAGACACTTACATTGAGCAGGACATGGAAGAGGCCCGACGGGTTGCCGCAAAACCCCTGGAAGTCATAGAGGGTCATCTTATGACCGGTATGAACCTGGTTGGCGACCTCTTCGGCAGTGGTAAGATGTTCCTGCCGCAGGTGGTCAAGTCGGCCAGGGTGATGAAGAAGGCCGTGGCTTACCTCACGCCGTTCATCGAGGCCTCCCAATCCGGGAGGACAAAGAGCGCTGGAAAGATCCTGCTGGCTACGGTCAAAGGGGACGTACACGATATCGGAAAGAACATAGTGGGAGTAGTGCTGGCCTGTAATAACTATGACATCATAGACCTGGGAGTAATGGTTCCTGCCGATCGCATATTGTCCCGGGCCCGTGAAGAGCAGGTGGATATGATTGGCCTGAGTGGACTGATTACCCCGTCCCTGGACGAAATGGAGTTCGTGGCCGGCGAAATGGAGCGGGAAGGACTCGATATCCCGCTACTCATCGGGGGTGCCACCACCTCCAAAGCACATACTGCCGTCAAGATTGCACCCCGGTATTCGA
Organism: uncultured Flavobacteriaceae bacterium; assembly: GCA_964550895.1. Taxonomy (GTDB): domain Bacteria; phylum Bacteroidota; class Bacteroidia; order Flavobacteriales; family Flavobacteriaceae; genus CAZKAP01. The sequence continues at coordinate 44,175 of CAZKAP010000008.1, read as the reverse complement.
ACGGCGTGATCCACGTAACGGATGCCTCCAGGGCCGTAACCGTAGTGGGGCAGCTGCTGCAGGAAGAGGCTTCCAAAAACTACAAAGACACGCTCCGAAGGGAATACGAGGGATTCCGGTCGAAATTCCTGGGTCGTCAGGAGGTCAGGGAATATGCCAGCCTTGAGGAAGCACGCTCAAATCGCCTCTCCCTGGACTGGAAGCATGCAGACATAGCAAAACCCAGGGAAATGGGCGTGCGTACCATAGAATCCCAGAATCTCGCGGAGCTGCTGCCCTATATCGACTGGACCCCGTTTTTCCGAAGCTGGGACCTCCATGGAAGATACCCCGATATATTAACCGATCAGGTAGTGGGATCCCAGGCCCGGGAGCTGCACTCCGACGCCCTGCAGGTACTTGGGGAAATAGTGGATAAAGGGCTGCTGCAGGCCCGGGCCGTTTGGGGTATTTTTCCTGCTAATTCCACCCCGGACGACGACATCATCCTGAGCGACCCTGAAGGGAGTACCAATGGGGTTACCTTCCATACCTTGCGACAGCAGACCCGTCGCAAGGAAGGTGTACCTCATCTGGCGCTTTCCGATTTTGTGGCCCCTCTTGCATCGGGCAGGCAGGATTATGTGGGCTGTTTCTGCGTCAGTGCGGGTTTTGGCAGTGACGAACTGGCTGCCGCCCACGAGTCGGCCCATGACGATTACAACGCCATTATGGTAAAGGCTCTGGCCGACCGGCTTGCCGAAGCCTTTGCCGAATTCCTGCATGAGAAAATCCGAAGGCGGTACTGGGGGTATGCTCCGCAGGAATCGCTAAGCGGAGCGGAAATGATCGAAGAAAAGTACAGGGGGATACGCCCTGCTCCCGGGTATCCGGCTTGTCCGGACCACCTGGAAAAATTAGCCATATGGGATGTGCTCGGGATAGAAGAGCGCATTGGAGTACGGCTGACGGAGTCACTGGCCATGTGGCCGGCGGCCAGTGTGAGCGGGTACTATTTTGCCCATCCCGAGGCCCGGTATTTCGGTCTTGGAAAGATTGCACGGGACCAGCTCGAAGACTATGCACGGCGAACGGGTCGGGATCTGGAAACCGCGACCCGTTGGCTGGCACCCAATCTGGCGAATACGAAAACAGCATGAAGGTAACCGAACATATAGCGGCGGCCGGGGGAAAGGCGCTTTTCACCTTCGAGGTGATCCCCCCGGTCAAGGGGCACAGCATCGATGAACTGTACAGGAATATCGATCCCCTTATGGAGTTCGGTCCCTGTTTTATCGATGTGACCACTTCCCGGGAAGAATACATATACATCGATCGCGGAGGCCTGCTGGATAAGAAACTCACCCGGATGAGGCCCGGTACCCTCGGTATTTGCGCGGCCATTAGGCACAAGTACGATGTGGATACCGTACCCCATGTCCTCTGCGGGGGCTTTACCAAGGAAGAAACGGAATACCTACTGGTGGACTGTCATTATTTGGGCATACAGAATGTGATGGCCCTCAGGGGAGATCCCATGCGGGAAGAGAAGTACTTCGAGCCCACTCCCGGCGGGAACCGCTACGCCAGCGATCTGGTGGAGCAGATTCGGAATCTCAACCGGGGGATCTACCTGCATGAGGCTATAGAAACCGGCAACAGTACGGATTTTTGCATAGGGGTAGCCGGGTATCCCGAGAAGCATATGGAGGCTCCATCCCTGGAGTCCGACCTCAGGCGACTCAAGGAGAAGGTGGCGCTGGGCGCGGATTACATCGTTACCCAGATGTTTTTCGACAATAACAAGTATTTTGAATTCGTGGGGGCGGCACGAGCCATGGGTATAGAGGTTCCGATAATACCCGGGATCAAGCCCATAGCCGTGAGCCGTCACCTGAACCTGCTACCGCAGGTCTTTCGGACCGAATTGCCACACGAACTGGTTGAGGCCGTGGAATCCTGCAAGGACAACCGGGCCATCCGGGAGGTAGGTATCGAATGGGCGATACATCAGACCCGGGAGCTTATTGCATGGGGCGTGCCTGTGGTTCACTATTACTCTATGGGGAAGTCCGACAACATACGGAGGATAGCCGAAGCGGTATTTTAGTGTTAGTTTTGAGCGTGACCCGAAGGATATACTTCATTCTCTTCGCCTTCCTATCGGCATGGTGCACCGCTCAGTTCACCGGAGAAAGACCCGTTTACGAGTGGGATGCCTCACTCTTCCACGGAACCATAGCACGCCACAATCCGGATATGACCCACCTGATTCGGGGTCATCCCAGCGGCCTGATACTGGGCTGGAACCGCAAGCGATTCGGAGAACACGATTGGGAAGCCTGGTTCGGGTATCCGGATACCGGGTTCACTTTCGTTTATCAGGATATGGCCAATCCGGTTCTGGGGGATAACTACGGCCTGTATGCCCATTACAACTTTTATTTCTTCAACAGGCGTTTTCAGCTCAGAATCGGTCAGGGTCTCGCGTATAATACCCTGCCCTACGATCGTGAAACCAATTTCAGGAATGTGGCTTACGGCTCCCATATACTGAGCAGTACGCTGATCATGGCAAATTATCGGATTGAGAACATCTGGAAGTCCCTGGGCTTGCAAATGGGCCTGTCGCTGATCCATTACTCGAATGCCAATGTTCGAGCTCCCAATGCTTCGACCAATAGCATTGTCTGGAACATGGGAGCCCTCTACCGTCTGGACGCTCCCGTGCCTAAAGCGTTTATCCGACCTGCGGAACCTGCAGTGGCCAGGGACTGGGGAGGCCTGAACTGGAGTGTGGTTCTCCGCGCAGGGGTCAATGAGGGCGATGTACTGGGTTCCGGTAGGTTCGGATTCGTGGTTCCCTCCATTATGGTGGATCGGCGGGTGAGCAAGCTCAGCACCCTGCAGGCGGGTGCAGAAGTCTTCCTGACCCCCTTTCTCAAGGAATACATACGGTTTCAGGCGGCTTCATTTCCGGAGCGCGGTATTGCCCCGGGCACGGACTGGAGGAGGGCAGGCCTGTATCTGGGCCACGAACTCCACGTCAACCGGTTGAGCCTGATTACCCAACTGGGGTATTATGCCTACTACCCCGTGGCCTTCGAGACCCGGTTTTACAACCGCACCGGGCTCAGGTATTACATCAGGGATAACTGGTTCGCAGCCGTTACACTCAAGTCTCATGCGGCCGCAGCCGAGGCTGTGGAATGGGGCTTGGGCTTTCGCTGGTAATCAAAGACCTAAAACCACTAATGAAAGGTAAAACGAACATAGGAATCATCAGAACTACTCCGGTCTCCACCGGCTTGTTGTTGTTGCTGCTGTTAAGCGGATGCCGCTGGGAAGGGGCACCGGATTGTCTTCAGGGTGCCGGGCCACAGGTAAACCGGGAGATTTCGCTGGTGAACTTCGACAAGATCACCGTATTCGAGAATGTTCGTCTGGTACTGCGCTCCGGAAGCACCCAGCGGGTCGAACTGAGTGCCCCGGATAACCTGCTGAACGATATCTCGGCCGTAGTGGATGAGGGCCGGCTGATCCTGCGCAATGAGAACAACTGCAACTTTTTCCGGGATTACGGTTTGGTGGTCTTTACCGTTACCTCCCCGAATATAACCGAGGTTAGAAGCTTCACGGGCTGGACGATTTCCTCCCAGGGTACGCTGGACTGGGACCGGCTGAATCTGATTTCCGAGTCTTTTGTTGTCACGGATTCGGAAACCACAGACGGTTCCTTCGATCTCAGCCTCGATAACGACCGAACCCGGATAGTGGTAAACGGGGGCTCATATTTTCAGTTGGAGGGTCGCAGCGGGTTCTTGTATATCAACGTGGCGGCTGGGAATTCGCGTATCGAATCCCTGAGCCTTTCGGCGGATTCAGTAGAGGTCCTTCACCGGGGATCCCAGGATGTACTGGTCAATCCGCAACTCGAGATCAGTGGGCGAATCAGTGGCTACGGTGATGTCATTTCCGCTACCCGGCCGCCGCAGGTGGAAGTTGAGGAAACCTTTAACGGACGACTGCGGTTTTTACAGGATTAGATCGTTGCGAAAGGACTAATTTTGCCCGAGGTTTGCAATCCTAAACGAATACCTAATCCCGAGAACCCCAAGCAGGATGTCGCTGAGTCCACTTCTCCATTCCCTCTTCGGGAAGGCTTCCGAATCTTCAGTCGAGACGGCGAATTTAAAAGGCGACCAGCTGGCCGGGGCATTGTTACACAATTTGTACGCCAACCATCGGGTTCCTTCCATGGCCGTTACCATCCTTCGGGATGGAGAATCCGTTTTGAATAAGGGATATGGACGGGTATCCGGTGCTTCGGGCCAGAAAGTGAAACCGGGCGACACCCTGTTCCGTATAGCGAGTATATCGAAGTGCATTACCGGTATGGCCCTCGGCAGAATGCAGGAACAGGGGATACTGCAACTGGACGACTCCTTTTATAAGCACGTACCCGATTATCCCAAAAAACAGTTCGACTTCACGCTGAGGATGCTGGCCACCCACACCGCAGGAATCCGCACCTACCGCGGTCGCGAGCTGGTCTCCAACCGTCCGCTCAGCATACAGGAGGGTACGGGTATGTTCAGCGGGGATCCCCTGCAGTACATACCGGGATCCGATTTTCTGTATAACAGTTTCGATTTTGTCTTGCTCTCGCTGGCTATGGAGAAGGCCAGTGGAATGCCTTTCAGCCAGTACGTACTTCAGGAAGTACTGCTGCCCCTGGGCATGCTCAATACTTTTCCCGAGCCCAGGCGCAAATTCGAATGGAAGCCCTTTAAAGGGCGGGTGGCCTCCTGGCACAGCCCGTCCCGATCGGGTTTTCGAAAGGCCCTGCCGGTCAATAACCACTACAAGATGGCCGGGGGCGGGTACCTCTCGACCAGCGAAGACATAGCCCGGCTGGGGCAGGCGGTTTTGCAGGGCAAGCTACTCAGTGAGGACACCTATCACCAGGTCTTTCGGCCCCAGCTGGTTCTGGGCAAAAGCACCTTCTACGGGTTGGGCTGGCAGGTGAGCAACGACGAGCATAACCGCGCCTTTATCGGGCATGTGGGCAACAGTGTGGGGGCTTACACGAACTTTTACGTGTACCCGGAAGACCATACCGTGTTCAGCATACTAATCAATTCCTCAGATCCCAGAGTACAGCCCGAACTGGACCGCGCCATCAATGCGGTGCTGTCAGCTCGTTGAAGAGTTCGGGAAGCCCCTGATGGCGACGCTGGAGTTTAAGCGTCTTGAGCCCGTTGTCGTGGGCGAAATCGAATACGGCCGCCCGGCGGTCGCTTCCGGTAGAAAAATGGAGTTCATAACAGAACCCATAGAGGTTCCTCGCGGATGTCAAGTCGGGGAGATTCCGGAGCAGTACTTCCTCGATGCGGTAATCGAATTCCACCTCGAGCACCTGGCCTTCCCCCTCGTCGAGTTCGTCCAGACGGCGATCGGCTACCAATTCGCCCTTGTGGATAATCAACACACGCTGACATACGGATTCCACTTCGTCCAGTAGGTGGGTAGACAGTAGTATCGTCCTTTCTCCACCCAGGGAACGGATCAGGTCGCGAAAACCCTGCCGTTGATTTGGATCCAGACCCGTGCCGGGTTCGTCCAGTATGAGTACCTCAGGTTCCGGGAGTATGGCTGCCGAAAGTCCTACCCGCTGTTTGTATCCCTTGGACAGGGCACCAATTTTTTTATGGGCCTCCGGCCCCAGGCCCGTCTTCTCGATGACAGCTTCCACCCCGGCTCTGGGGCAGCCGTAAAGATCGGCCTGAAAGGCGAGATATTCCCGCACGTACATGTGCGGATACAGGGGATTATTCTCGGGCAGGTATCCGACGCGTGCTCGGACTTCCATGAGGTCTTTTTGCACATCAAAGCCCGCGACCCGGGCCGTCCCGCTGTCGGCCCGCAGTCCGGTGGTCAGGATTTTCATCAGTGTGGATTTACCGGCACCGTTTGGGCCCAGGAATCCGACAATCTCCCCACTCTTCATGTCGAAGCTCACCTCGTTCAGGGCACGCTGAGAGCCATAAGTTTTGGTCAGTTTTTCGACTTGTATGGACATGCGGGTATTTTTCCGCAAGTTAGAGGAACTCCCATTTACACCCAAGGACTGCCCCGAGTTTCCATCCGGGGGAGGTGCTATGGCACGGTTGGGCTTAGAAACCATAAATGGCTGGTTTTATTAGGCGGTTTCATCGAAAAGTGTAATTTTGAATTTCGACTATGACAAAAATGAAGCAGTTCTGGAACGTATTCTTTTTTTACTATACTCCCGATTCGGGGGGGACGTTCTAGTGCGCACTAAATAAAACACACTGAAGTCCCGCCATGAGCGGGACTTTTTTTTAGGATGAAAGTAGCCATACAGGGTATCAGGGGTTCCAACCATCACGAAGTGGCCTGCTCGTACTTTTCTCAAAATGTGGAACTGGTTGAATGCCTGTCGTTCGAAGAGGTGGTGGATCAGTTGGTATCCGGAGGTGCGGAACAGGGGGTGATGGCTATCGAAAACTCCATTGCCGGATCCATCATTCCCAACTATGCACTGATCTATAAAAACGATCTGCATGTCGTTGGGGAATACTATCTGGGCATACGCCATCATCTCATGGCATTGGAGGGTCAGGATGTAACCGACCTCACCGAGGTACGTTCGCATCCCATGGCTCTGCTGCAGTGTATGCATTACCTGAAGGGTCTGAGTGGTATACGATTAGTGGAGGATGTGGATACCGCCGAAACCGCCCGCCTGATACGCGAGAAGGGACTTAGGGGCATAGCCGCGATTGCTCCCCGTATGGCTGCCGAACTCTACGGACTGCAAATCCTTTGCGAGGACATACAGACCATTAAGAACAACGCCACTCGTTTTATCATGCTTTCCCGCGAGGCCACCGCGGCAACCGACACGCTGGGCATCGATAAGGCCTCCCTGCGTTTTGTGACGGAACACAAGCGGGGAAGCCTGGCCACCGTTCTGAATGTCATGAGCGATTGCAATCTGAACCTGACGAAAATACAGTCCCTTCCGATCATCGAGACCCCCTGGAAGTACGCTTTCTTTGTCGATGTAACTTTTGACGATCCGGACTTCTTCCACAAGGCGGAGTCCCTTTTGCGAATCATGTCCGAAGACTTCCGTGTCCTTGGACTCTACAAAAATGCCCTGGGCGTATGAAAACTGCCAAGAGACTCGAGACCGTTAAGGAATACTACTTTTCTCATAAGTTGAGGGAAGTGCGAAAGCTGCTGGCCGAGGGGAAACCCGTTATTAACCTCGGGATCGGAAGTCCGGACCTGTTACCCGATCCCGGTATTGTCGATGCGATGAGGCTTGCTCTCTCTGAGAGCGGGGTACATCAATATCAACCCTATACCGGCATACCGGAGTTCCGGGAGGCCATATCCGGTTTCTATGGCGACCGGTTCGGAGTTTCGCTGGACCGGGACACTCAGGTATTGCCCCTGATGGGTTCCAAGGAGGGGATTATGCACCTCAGCATGGCTTATCTCGACCCCGGTGACAGGGTGTGGATTCCTAATCCCGGATATCCGACTTATCGTTCGGTTGCACAATTGATGCAGGCCGAAGTGGAAGAATACCCCCTGCTTGCGGAAAACGGATACTTCCCGGACCTCCAGAACCTGGAGAGCAGGAATCCCGCAGGGGTGAAGATCATGTGGGTGAATTATCCCCACATGCCCACGGGAGCCGTGGCCAGTGCAGAGCAGTTGTCACGGCTCTGGGAGTTCTGCCGCCGCTACGATATACTGCTGGTCAACGATAATCCTTATGCGTTTGTACTCAATGATCAACCGGTTAGTCTGTTATCGGTTCCGGGTGCGTCCGAGGGCGCCGTGGAACTAAATAGCCTGAGCAAAACCTTCAACCTCGCCGGTTGGCGTATGGGGATGCTGGTGGGCGCACCCGGTGTGATTCAGGCCGCATTAAAGGTGAAAAGCAACATGGATTCGGGCATGTTCCGTGCCTTGCAGGCCGGCGCAATCCGGGCGCTGAACTCCAACGTGGACTGGTACGAAGCACTCAATACGGAATACCGGGCCCGAAAAGAGCGCACGCTACAGCTCTGTGACCTGCTCGGACTGGACTACGAGACCGATACCGCGGGCATGTTCGTGTGGGCCCGATTGCCGCAAGGGGCGCCGGGATCCGAGGAGTTCTCTGACCACCTACTACACGATCATCATCTTTTTGCGGCTCCGGGTACCGTTTTCGGTTCCCTGGGAGAGGGATATATCCGGTTCTCTTTATGTGTGCCCCGTGAGAGAATGGAGGAGGCCATAGCACGCATAGAGCGCTCGCAAATCAAGATTTCATGACCGGGGTGATCAAGCATATAGGAATTATTGGCGTAGGGCTGATCGGCGGTTCGTATGCCCGATCTCTGCGCAGGGTATCGGATTCGTTTCACTTCTATGGCATGGACCAGGATGCCGGTAACCTGGAACAGGCGCTGGAGCTCGGGCTGGTGGAGGACACCTTCGATTTTTCCGATCTGGAACGCATGGATGCCCTGCTGCTCTGTGTGCCGGTGGACGCCTTGCTGACGCTGCTGCCCAGGGTGCTGGATAGTGTAAGGGACGAATGTCTGGTCATGGACGCCGGATCTACCAAACTGGCTCTTTGCGAGGCCGTGGCCGGGCATCCCAGGAGGCGGAATTATCTCAGTTGCCATCCCATTGCGGGAACCGAGTATTCGGGCCCGCATGCGGCCATCGACAATTTGTACGAGGGGAAAACACAGATCATCTGTGAGGTCGAGAAAACCGCCTTTGCCCTGCAGGAGCGAGGGCTGGAGCTGTTTAGGCAGATCGGGATGCGCATACGGTATATGAATCCCGCAGCGCACGATAAGCACATTGCCTTCGTTTCTCATCTTTCCCACATCAGTTCCTTCATGTTGGGAAAGACGGTGATGGAGGAAGAGGAAAACGAACGCGATATTTTTGACATGGCGGGCAGCGGATTCGAAAGTACGGTTCGCCTGGCCAAGAGTTCGCCCGATATGTGGGCACCGATCTTTCGACAGAACAAAAAGTTCGTGCTCAAGACCCTCGACCGTTATATCGCTAACCTCGAGGAATTCAGGAGGCGTATGGAAGCCGATGACTTCGATTCCATACACGCCAGCATGAAGCATATTAACCAAATCAAACGGATACTGGAGGGGATTCCCCTGACCAAAACATCAGAGTAAATGGAAAACAACGAGCAAATGCGCAAGTGGCTGGACGACCTGAACCTGCCGCACCCCCTGGTCATTGCAGGTCCCTGCAGTGCCGAGACCGAAGAACAGGTCATGGATATAGCCCATGCCCTGAAGGATACCGATGTGACCTACTACCGCGCGGGTATTTGGAAGCCCCGTACCCGTCCGGGAAACTTTGAAGGGGTCGGAGCACTGGGCCTGAACTGGTTGAAGCGCGTGAAGGAGGAAACGGGCTTGCTCACGGCCACTGAAGTAGCCAACAAGACCCATGTGGACATGGCACTGGAACACGATATCGACTTGCTTTGGATCGGCGCCCGATCGACCGTGAGCCCGTTTATCGTTCAGGATATAGCCGATGCACTCCGGGGCACGGACAAGGTGGTGCTGGTCAAGAACCCGGTTAATCCCGACCTTCCGCTCTGGCTGGGAGCCGTCGAGCGCTTGCATAAGGCCGACATCAAAAAGCTGGGCGTAATACACCGGGGCTTCTCCACCTACCAGAAGACCAAATACCGGAACATGCCCGAATGGCAGTTGCCCATTGAGTTGCAGGGCCGGTTCCCGGACCTTCCGATCATCAACGATCCTAGCCATATAACCGGCAGGCGGGATTTGGTTTTTGACGTGTCTCAAACGGCCCTGGACCTGAATTTCGATGGCCTGATGATCGAGACACACAGGGATCCGGATAACGCCTGGAGTGACGCAGCCCAGCAGGTGACACCTGTGCGACTGGTACAGATCATGCAGGACCTTAGGATCCGGAAGGAGAACGATCCACAGGAGGAATATCAAAAGCAGCTGAACCGCCTGAGGGCCGAAATTGACGTGGTCGACACCCAGCTGATCGACTTGCTGGGTAAGCGGATGAGAGTGTCGGATGGGATCGGTCAGCTCAAGAAGGATCACAACGTTGCCGTCCTGCAGACCAACCGCTGGAACAGCATACTCGGAAACATGATCCTGGAAGGGGAGCAGCGTGGCCTCAGCGAGGAATTCGTGCTGCGCATGTTCAAGGCCATTCACCAGGAATCCATTAACCACCAGGAGCGCATTATCCAGGGACACGAATAGAACTTCCCGGCAGGGGGACAAACCGGTAAAAAAAAGCCGGCCCGATGGTTGAAATACCGGGCCGGCTCAATCAGCAAAAGGAAGTTGTCCTATTTTCTGAAAATATATCGGGTGATGAATATCCCCTGACCGTCTCCTTTTCCGGCCTCGGCTTCGACCGCACTGGTCACGAAAGCCAGTTCCCATCCCTGGGCAGTCATATCGGTAAGCATAGAGGAAATCAGGGCATCATTGGCCGCGATGTTCTGAAAGCGTATGCCGGCAATGTTGTAAAAGTTCAGGAGCTTGGTCTCATCGAAGTCTTTCACGCGGATTTCACTGCGCTTGGACTTATTCCGGGTGTTGTCATCCTCGGTCTGGGTCGAGGTGTACTCCTTGTAGTCCTTTGCTTCATTGGCCATGACGATGCGGGATCGTCCAAGTCCGTTCGGAACGATGGATTCCACACTGGTGACTACTTTGTACTCCTGAGCCGAGCTAAATCCAATAGCGGCCAGAGCCAGGCAAAATGCGATTTTTAGGGTTTTCATGCTAATAGTAATGGTTTAAGAATTAATGACTGCGAACTAAGGTACTAGCTTTCGGCCAGATTATTGATAAGGGCATTATATCTTTACGATCTATTAAACCATAACGTCCCATGCGGGGATTAGTATACAGATCTACAGGAAGCTGGTACGAGGTCAGGACCGAAGATGGTCGGACCCATGCCTCGCGCATCAAGGGGAAATTCAGAATACAGGGACTCCGAAGCACCAATCCGGTGGCCGTGGGCGACTGGGTAAATATCGAACTGGAGAAGAAGGGGGACGAGGAAATCGGCATTATCACCGATATTGAAGACCGTAAAAACTACATCGTCCGCAAGTCCGTGAAGCTTTCCGCCCAACTGCACATTATCGCGGCCAATATCGACCAGGTATTCGTGGCGGTCACCCTAAGCAATCCCGTGACCTATCCGATTTTCGTGGACCGTTTCCTGGCCACTGCAGAGGCTTATGAAGTTCCCGCCGTACTGCTTTTCACCAAAACCGACATGTACAGCAAAGACGAACTGGAACAGCTCAAAGGGTGGGAGGCCATATACGAACGCGTTGGATACCCGGTACTGGCCACATCCGTTGAGGATGGACGGGGAGTAGGACTTCTAAAGGATATGATGAAGGGCAAGGTCAATATGTTCGCCGGCCACTCGGGTGTTGGAAAATCGACTCTGATCAATGCCCTGGAACCCGGCCTGTCCCTGCGTACCGGGGATATTTCCGATTATCATCGTCAGGGCCAGCATGTGACCACCTTTGCCGAAATGCACGACCTGAGCTTTGGGGCCAAGATTATCGATACCCCGGGCATACGGGGTTTCGGGGTCGTGGATATGGAGCCGGACGAAGTAGGGGATTACTTTCCCGAAATCCTGAAGAGGAAAGAGGACTGCAAGTTTAACAATTGCCTGCATATGGATGAACCCCAATGCGCCATCAAGCAGGCCGTCGAGGATGGTGAAATATCGGAGACCCGCTATTACAGTTACCTGCAGATTGTTCAGAACGAGGAAGATACCTACCGCATAGATCCGTATAAAGGTTTGGGCGAATGAGGGTTTTGCTTCAGCGAGTTCGAGAAGCCTCTGTGGTTTCCGACGGGGTCGCCACAGGCCACATAGGACCCGGGCTACTGGTTTTCCTGGGCATAGAGAATGCAGATGGGGACGAGGACATTCCATGGCTGGTCAAAAAGCTGCTAAACCTCCGTGTTTTCCCCGATGATAACGGGGTAATGAACCGGTCGGTGATCGAAATGGGAGGAGAGGTGTTGTTGATCAGCCAGTTTACCCTTCACGCCTCTACTCGAAAAGGCAACCGGCCATCCTACAGCCGTTCTGCCGAAGGTAGGCAGGCCGAGCCACTATATGATCGCTTCCGTGCGGAGTTGCGGAAGCTCATGAACCGCGAGATCCCGGCCGGAGTATTCGGAGCCGATATGCAGGTCAGCCTGATCAATGACGGGCCGGTTACCATTATGATCGACAGTAAAAACAAGGAATAAATGGACTTACGACATTCGCAGAAGGCCGTGGACGATTGGATCCAGGAGTTTGGAGTGCGCTATTTTAATGAACTGACGAATATGGCCCAGCTTACGGAAGAGGTGGGGGAAGTGGCCCGGATCATCGCAAGGAGGTACGGCGAGCAGAGCGAAAAGGAATCGGACAGGGAAAAGGATCTGGGCGAGGAGTTAGCCGATGTGGTTTTCGTGGTGCTCTGCCTGGCCAATCAGACCGGTATCGACCTGCAGGAGGCCTTCGACCGAAAAATGGCGAAGAAGTCGCAACGGGATAAGGACCGGCACCGATCGAACCCCAAACTGAACCCCTGATGAACGACCGATCGAAGGCCATCCGTTTGGTTTATCCCGACAGGGAAGGGCTGCTGTCGGGACGTGTACAGCTGCCGGGGTCAAAGAGCGAGAGCAACCGGATGTTGCTGCTGCAGGGGCATTTTCCCGAACTGGTCATAGAAAACCTTTCGGACTCCGACGATACCCGATATATGCTCGGCGGCATGAAGGAAACCGGGGGCACGGTCGACATCCATCACGCCGGTACCGCCATGCGGTTTCTGACGGCCTATTTTGCCACTACCGAAGGACGGGAGGTGGTACTCACGGGTTCCAGGCGCATGACTCAGCGGCCCATTGGCATACTGGTCGAAGCATTGCGACAGCTCGGTAGCCGTATCGAATATTTGGGTGAGCCGGGATACCCTCCCTTGCAAATCAGCGGACGGACTCCGGTTCGAAACGAAGTGGAGATCCGGGCCGATGTCAGCAGCCAGTATATCAGTGCCCTGCTCTTATCAGCGCCGAAATGGCCCGGGGGTCTGACCCTCAGTCTGCAAGGCCGTCTCACCTCGGTTCCCTATGTAGAGATGACACTGGCCCTGCTGCGCCGGGTGGGAGTTTCGGTCTCATTCGAGGGGAACCGGATCCGGGTGGCGCCTTTGGAGCAGGCAGGCAGGCGAACCCTGCGGGTGGAATCCGACTGGAGCGCAGCCAGTTACTACTACAGTCTTCTGGCCCTGGCGCCAACTGGGAGTCGGCTGGATTTGGCATCCTTCCATCCGGATTCACTGCAGGGAGACAGCCGACTGATCCGGATTTTCAGGGATTTCGGAGTGGAGAGTGATTTTTCGGAACACACGCTGAGCCTTCGAAAAACGAAGGAAGCGTCCCGGGAACCACTGGAACTTGACCTTTCAGACGCGCCGGATATCGCACAGACCATAGCCGTAAGTTGCCTCGGGCTGGGTCGCCCTTGTCACCTCAAGGGCCTGCACACCCTGCCCATCAAGGAAACCGACCGTCTCCTGGCACTGAAAACGGAAATCGGGAAGTTGGGGGGCATCGTCCGCACCGACAGCGAATCCCTGATTCTGGAGCCCTTCGCGGGCCAGCTGAAGGCTGAGGTATGGATCGATACCTATGACGATCACCGCATGGCGATGGCATTTGCGCCTTTGGCGTTTTTGGTGCCCCTGGGCATACGTGATCCAGAAGTAGTAAGCAAATCCTACCCGGGTTTCTGGCGCGATTATACATCACTGGGATTCCGGATACAAGCGATAGACGGGTAGGTGGCGGTCGCCCCCATATCCAGGAAGTTGCAAGGATACTTGACAAGGCCTATACAGGCATCGTATCTTTGCGCACATTTTACTGAAAAAGTCAAGCAGAACACGGCAATAGGCACAAAAAAAATTGCACCTACATGAAATTATCCAACTTCAATTTTCAATTACCCAAGGAATTGCTGGCTGAATATCCCGCGGATCACCGGGATGAGTCCAGGCTTATGGTGATCAATCGCGCCGAGGGCACCATAGAGCACCGCATGTTCAAGGATTTGATTGACTATTTCGAAGAAGGAGATGTCATGGTACTCAACAATACCAAGGTCTTCCCTGCACGACTGTTTGGGAACAAGGAGAAAACCGGGGCCAGGATAGAGGTGTTTTTGCTCAGGGAACTGAACCAGGATCAGCGTCTGTGGGACGTGCTGGTGGATCCCGCCCGAAAAATCCGGATCGGCAATAAACTCTATTTCGGCGATGACGAAAGCCTGGTGGCCGAAGTCATTGACAATACCACATCGCGGGGACGTACCCTGAGGTTCCTATACGATGGTTCCTACGCCGATTTCCGAAGGAAGCTCCGCGAACTCGGGGAAACCCCGCTTCCGAAATACATCAAAAGGGAGGTAGAGGCCTCCGATGAGGAACGCTATCAGACGATTTACGCCAAGCACGAGGGAGCCGTGGCTGCTCCTACAGCCGGACTGCATTTTTCCAAGCACCTGCTCAAGCGACTGGAGATTAAGGGGATTCATTTCGCTGAGGTGACCCTCCACGTGGGACTGGGTACGTTTAACCCGGTCGAAGTCGAAGACCTGTCCAAGCATAAAATGGACAGCGAGGAACTCATTATTGACGAAAAGGCGGTTCGCATCGTGAATCAGGCCAAAGCGGGCAGGAAGAAAGTGTGTGCCGTGGGTACCACGGTTATGCGATCCCTGGAAACAGCGGTTTCCTCGGAACGGACGCTGAATACCTACGAGGGCTGGACCAATAAGTTCATCTTCCCGCCCTACGAATTCAGTATAGCGGACTGCATGATCACGAACTTCCACCTGCCCAAGTCTACCCTCCTGATGATGGTCTCTGCCTTTATGGGCCACGACCTGATGAACAAGGCCTATAAGCAGGCGATACTCGAACAGTATCGTTTCTACTCCTACGGAGATGCCATGCTGATCCTCTAAGACGGATGCTTTGAAGGATATACGGTCGCTAAGCCTGCAACAACTCCGGGACTTTTTCATGGAGTCGGGGGCTCCTGCGTACCGTGGGAACCAGGTCTACGAATGGTTGTGGGGCAAGTCGGTTCACGATTTTCAGCAGATGACCAGCCTCTCGCGGGAGCTGAGGGATCTCCTTTCTCAGACTTTTGAAATCCTCCCCATTGCCGTGGACCGCATGCAGCGAAGCGAGGATGGGACCATTAAGAACGCCGTTCGCCTGCACGATGGGAATACGGTTGAATCGGTACTGATCCCGACCGACACGAGGTCAACGGCCTGTGTCTCCAGTCAGGTGGGTTGCAGCCTGAATTGCCGGTTTTGCGCCACTGCAAGGATCAAGCGGATGCGGAACCTGAGTCCGGGAGAAATCTACGATCAGGTCGTTACCATCGACCAGCAGAGTCGGACCTTTTACGGAAGGCCACTTTCCAACATCGTTTTCATGGGTATGGGCGAACCCCTGATGAACTACCCCAACCTGATCAAGGCCATCGAGCGTATCACCGACCCGAAAGGCCTGGGGATGTCGGCAAAACGAATCACCGTTTCGACTTCGGGAGTGCCGAAAATGGTTCGTCGCCTGGCCGATGACTGGACGGGATTCCAGCTCGCCGTTTCGCTGCATTCCGCCATAGATGAGGTGCGGACGGGCATTATGCCCTTTAACGAGCAGTTTCCCTTGTCGGAACTCATGGATGCGCTCGTGTACTGGTATCGCACAACGCAAAGCCGAATCACCTTCGAATACGTAGTGTGGAAAGGCATCAATGACAATCCCAAGTCGGTCCATGCACTGATCGGGTATTGCAGAAGGGTGCCTTCCAAGGTAAACCTGATTCAGTACAACCCCATCGGGGACGAGGAGTTTGTCCAGGCCGGTTCTGAATGGGTCGATCGCTACGCCAGGGAACTGCGTCAAGCCGGGATCACCGTAACGGTGAGGAAATCGCGGGGGAGTGATATCGACGCGGCCTGCGGTCAGTTGGCAAATAAATCCATAGAATAGCTACTTTTGGAAGGGAAATTATCCGGAACCTATTGAAAATTGTATCCCAAATACGAAAGCCTATAGAGCCGGAGATGGAAATCTTCGAGCAGAAGTTCCGGGAATCCATGGTCTCTCAGGTAGCACTCCTTAACCGAATTACCTACTACATCGTCAATCGCAAAGGCAAGCAGATGCGCCCCATGTTTATCTTCCTGGTGGCCAAAATGCTTTCGAAGGATGATGCCCTGACGGATCGGGCCTACAGAGGAGCAGCCATGATCGAATTGATCCATACGGCTACCCTGGTGCACGACGATGTAGTAGACGAGAGTGACCGCCGCCGGGGGTTTTTTTCTGTAAATGCGCTTTGGAAGAATAAGATCGCCGTGCTGGTCGGGGACTTCCTCCTCGCCCGGGGCATGCTGCTTCCTGTGGAGAATGATGATTTTGACCTGTTGAAGATCATTTCGGTGGCCATACGGGAAATGAGTCAGGGCGAATTGCTTCAGATCGAGAAATCGAGGCTGCTGGACATCACGGAAGAAGTGTACTTCGATATCATACGCCAGAAAACGGCCAGCCTCATTGCCGCCTGCTGTGCCATGGGCGCGGCTTCTATTCGCCCCGGCGCGCCGGAGATCGAGACTTTTCGGCAGTTCGGGGAATGGGCGGGCATCGCCTTCCAGATCAAGGACGACCTCTTCGACTACGGCCAAAGGAAGATTGGCAAACCTACCGGCATCGACATCAAGGAACAGAAGATGACCCTTCCTCTCATTTTCGCATTGAATCAGGCCTCCACGACTGAACGGAGGTGGTTGCTCAATTCGGTTAAGAACCACAACAAAGACAAGAAGCGCGTTCGGCAGGTGATCGAATACGTCAGGGATAAGGGTGGGCTCGACTACGCCCGGGACTGCATGATGGTCTACAAGGATAAGGCACTGGAACTGTTGAAAACTTTTCCGGATAGCGATTACCGGGATTCCCTTGAATTGATGGTCAATTACGTGGTAGAACGCGAGAAATAACGCCCGGTGCCGACCCCACCCCTGGCAGGTTGCCGCAAGCTTACGTAACTTACCTTACTCTAGTTTAAATACCTTGATTAGTCAGTCCACCATAGATAAAGTGTTCGAAGCCGCCCGGGTCGAGGAGGTTATCGAGGATTTTGTTCAGCTTAGGAAATCGGGTTCGGGCTTTAAGGCATTGAGCCCGTTCACCGACGAAAAGACACCGAGTTTCTCCGTTTCACCGGCCAAACAGATCTGGAAGGACTTCAGCAGCGGAAAGGGGGGCAATGTAGTGGCTTTCCTGATGGAGCACGAGCACTTCTCCTATCCCGAAGCCATCCGCTACCTGGCCAAGCGTTACGGGATCGAGATCGAAGAGACCGAGCGCAGCGATGAGGAGAAGGAAAAGATGCGCGAAAAGGAAAACCTCTACGTCGTTTCGGAATACGCGGCTGATTTCTTCGAGGAGGTACTCTGGAAGGACGAAATGGGCCGTGCAGTCGGACTGGCCTACTTCAGGGAGCGCGGCTTTAAGGACAGCACCATCAGAGACTTCAGGCTGGGGTATAGCCCGGAGCAGCGCGATGCCTTCTCTGGCAATGCCCTTGAAAAGGGCTATAGCCCAGAGAATCTGGTGAAGGCAGGGCTGAGTATGGAGACCGGCCCGGAGGGAGGTAACACGCGCCTCATAGACCGGTTCAGGGGCCGGGTTGTATTTCCCATATTTTCCATGAGTGGCCGGGTTCTCGGATTCGGTGGCCGGATACTCTCTCAGCAGAAAAAGGTGGCCAAATACATCAACTCGCCTGAGAGCGAAATCTATCACAAAAGTCATGTCCTCTACGGACTGTTCCAGGCCAAGCAGGAAATCGCCCGATTGGATAATTGCTATCTCGTAGAAGGCTATACCGACGTCATTCAGCTTCACCAGCTGGGGATTCGCAATGTGGTGGCCTCGAGCGGTACGGCACTCACTTCGGAGCAGGTGGGACTGATCCGCCGCCTCACGGAGAATGTTACCCTCCTCTTTGATGGCGATGCTGCTGGACTTCGGGCTGCGGAGCGGGGTGTAGATCTGATCCTCGAACAGAATATGAACGCCTTTGTATGTACTTTTCCCGAAGGCGAAGACCCGGATAGCTTCGCCCGCAAGCACAGTCTGGAAAAGGTGAGGGGTTTTCTGGAGGAGCACAGTAACGACTTCATCTTTTTCAAGGCGAAACAAGGTTCCGAGGAATTCGCTCACCATCCCATGAAACGTGCAGAAACGGCCCGCGAACTGGTAAAGAGTATCGCACGGGTACCTGATATGATCAAGAGGGAGGTCTACTTGCGTCAAACTGCCCGTTTGCTGGAAGTTTCGGAGGAGGCGTTGTTCTCCGAACTCACGCAAATAGATACCGACAAGCTGCGCAGGGAGAAGCAACAGAACCGGCGTAAAGAGGCTTCGCAGACGCTTCGTCCGGTGACTGACGAGACCCGGGAACGCCCGGCTGTAAACAAACAGGAAATCCTGGAGCGGAAGATACTGGAGCTGTTGGTCAACTACGGTGAGCGGGTCGAGGATTTTGAGGAATGGGTACACTCGCCGAATGCAGAAGGAGAGTGGGAACTCAAACAGATAGGGGTAAAGAAACCGGTGTACCTAAAGGTGTTCCTGGATTTACAGGAGGACGAAATTGCCTTTGCGAATCCTTTGTTCCGGGAGCTGTACGAGTGGCTTATGCGGCAGTTTCAGCAGTATGGAAGCCTGGATGTGCCGCGGATGCAGGCGGGTATGGAAGTACATCTGGCCAATGAGCTGGCCGCAATCGCGATGGAGGAAGAGCGTTACAAACTGAACGACTGGGAGCGCAAGGAAATCTATCCCGGCGACCGGGATAAAAGGGTGTCGCAATTGGTCACGGAAACGCTGCTGAGTTTGCGGATTACCCTGTTAAAGGGGAGAATAAGGGAGTTGCAGGAATCGCTGAATGCAGAAGGCGGATCGCAGCCCGAGACCCTGCTTGAGATCTCGGACTACCTGAACCTGAATAAGCTGATACACCAGAGACTCAATCGGGTCTTGAGCTCCTGATATCGGCCATATTAATACAATTCCAGCGCCTTGGCCTGCTGCAGCAGGTCGACCAGATTGTCTACGTTTAGCTTTCTCATCAGGCGAGCCTTGTATGTACTCACCGTCTTTTCATTGAGATTCAGCCCTTCGGCTACTTCTTTGTTTCGCTTTCCGCTGGCCAGAAGTTTGAGTACTTCGACCTCCCGGCTGGATAGTTTACGGAAAAACCGGCGGGGCCTTTGAGTACCTTCGTCGAAAGCCAGGCGCTGGGCCAGCTCGTTGGTGATAAACATATTGCCCTCATTGACCTTGCGAACGGCATCGGTGATGTAGTCGAGGCTCGCCGTTTTGCAGAGGTATCCGAAAGCTCCGGCACGGATGGCGCTCAGTGCATATACATCTTCGGGCTGGGCACTGAACATCAACACCTTACAATTGGGATATTCGTTCTTGATCTTTCGGAGCGCGGCGATGCCGTTTACTTCGGGGATGTCCATCTCGAGCAGTATGACGTCAGGAGACTTCTTGTCGAGAATTTTAAACAGTTGTGAAGTGGTTTCGGCTTCGTCCATCACCTTAATATCACCTTCTTTTTCCAGGACTGTGCGCAGTCCTATGCGTACAATGGGGTGATTGTTGGCAATTAATACACTAATCATGGCGCTAGTTTTTACTTGTGTTTGTTCTGAATCCCTTTATAAATACTTTTATTACAATCGGGGTACGAAAAAAATCGTTAGGCAAATATGTGTTTTTTTGACAATTTAAGGTTAATAATGCCAGGTTTAATCGTTTTAGTTTACACAATCAGCGGTGAACTGCCTTTCTGAGGTATTCAGGAATGGTGCAGATCGGGATAGGTTTCATCTTATGGGCATTCGCCGTATTAAAGTGCAGATAAACGAGGAATACTTCCCTGGCCCTGCCGGAAAAATCATCCGCGGTCTTCCCCATAGCCTGCTGTTCCATGGCCCATTCCAATTCGTCATAAGATGCCCCTAACTGATCCTCGTCGGTACGGGCATCACCCCACAGCCCGTCTGTGGGAGCAGCCGCCAGTATATCCCGGTGGACTCCCAGTTCCCTTCCCAGGGCGTAAACCTCGGATTTCAGCAGGTCTGCAATCGGGCTGAGGTCCACGCCCCCATCTCCGTACTTGGTGTAGAATCCAACACCGAAGTCTTCTACCTTATTTCCCGTACCAGCTACAAGAAAACCCCGGGCAGCCGCGAAATAATACAAGGTGGTCATACGCAATCGCGCCCGGCTATTGGCCAGAGACATCTGCCGTTGAAGATCCTCCCCGGGATCGTCCAGTTTGCCTTTCCAGGTTTCAAAGACCGCCGTCAGGTCCACCTCTCGGGATTCCACATTAGGGTATTCGGACTCCAGCCATTCGATGTGTTTACGGGCCCGGCTCACCTGATCGCCGCACTGATGGATGGGCATCTCGAGGACGAGCGTGGGCATGCCTGTCTTCGAAGCCAGAGTGGAGGTGACGGCGGAGTCTATGCCTCCCGAGACTCCCACTACAAAGCCTCTGCTGCCCGCGTTTTCGGAATACGATTTAAGCCAGTCCGTAATGTGAGCAATTACGGCGGGTACGTCTATGTTCAGCTCCCGGTTAAAATCCATTAACTTGCTAAATATTTCTGTATGGAACGATTGAACTAAAACAGTAGTTTGCAACAGCTAATAATTACAAAGGTGAGGAAAATATCTTACATAATTAACATTTTGTCCCTGCTGTCCGTCCTCCTGTTTTCCGGTTGCAAATCGCGGCAGGAGCGACTCGAAGAGAGAATCGGGCATCGTCAGATCAGCTGGGAGCTAACCCGATTCGATCGGATATTCGCCGCCTCGACCGCATCGGACCTGCCAAGGCTGCGTAAGGACTTTCCTTATCTTTTCAGTAGGGCAGACAGCGTGTATGTGGCCAAGATGAAGGACACTCTGATGGACGAGATCTTCCGGGAAGTAGAGCTTGCCTTCGGGGACATGGCAGCCGAAGAAGAGCGCATTCATGCCTTGCTTCAGCACCTGAATTACTACTATCCCGATAAAGCCCTGCCCGAATTGGTTACTTTTGTAAACGAGGTGCGCTATCCGTTTCGGATTGCAATCGGGGACTCGCTCTGGCTGGTGGCCCTGGACAATTATCTCGGACCTGATCACCGGTTTTACGAATCCTTTCCGAAATACCTCAGGGCCGAACTCGATGCCCGTTACATTCCTCTGGATCTCTGCGAACAGTGGTCCCGTACCGTACTCCCTCCTCCGCAGGGCCGAACCTTCCTCGACAAGATGGTGTACCAGGGTAAGCAGCTGTATGTGGCAGGTACCCTGGTGCCTGAATACGAATCCCGGGAATTGTTGCGCTATTCGGAGGAACAGTGGAATTGGGCCGAGGCCAATGAAGCGCAAATCTGGTCCCACTTCATAGACAGGGAACTGCTCTTTTCCACCGACCCAGAGCAGGATCGAAAGTTTCTCGACCGGGCCCCTTTTAGCCGGTTCGGGTTGGAGCTGGACAACGAGTCTCCTGGCAGGATAGGGCGGTATATCGGATACAAAATAGTCACTGCCTATATGAAGAAAGAGCGGCCAACCCTTCGGGAGCTGGCCGAGCTCGATGCCCAAACCCTATTCAGGAAATACAAACCCAAAAGACCCGATGGCAATTAAAAAAGAAGCCGAAATTTCGATCCGAATTGGTTTAGACGAAAACAAAATACCCGAATCCATTAGCTGGTCGGCTGAGGACGGGGGAGTGGACAGTACTGCCGCCAAGGCGATTATGCTCTCGCTTTGGGATCCTGAAGTCAGGGAGACCATGCGAATCGACCTCTGGACGAAGGATATGCCCGTGGACGAAATGAAGATGTTCTTCTTCCAGACCCTCCACCGCATGGCAGACACCTATCAGAGGGCAACCGACGATACCGAGCTCTCGGCCAGGATGCGTGATTTCAGCGAGTATTTCAGGGATCGCATTTCCGAATCGTGAACAGGAGTAGGGGGTGCGTTATTAGAACGGAAACGTCCCCTGCTGTCCGGAAATGTACACATATGAATAGTACAGAAAGAGCAGGTGGAGGAGCTGATCCGTTCCCAGAATCAGGAAGAAAATCCGGGGGCGTTCGCGGAATCTGAGGCCCATAGGGCTGCTCACCGCGTCGGTAACCAGATGGGCCAGGCCATTGGCCAGGGTAAAGGTTATCCACCCTTCCCGGTCCAGGAACCAAAAGGAAATGACGAGTATGACCAGGGTATACACCCCAACGTGATAGAACAGCCAGAAGGGTTCCCTCCCTTTTCGGGTAGCCATCTTGCTGTTTTGCAGAAGGTAGTCTCCGAGCCAGTGCGCTATGAGCAGCCATCCGAAATTCATAAGGGAAAGGTACACGGAAGCTTGCTGAATTCCTATCTTTCCGGGACGATTCATAATAATCACTTAACCTGGCCCCGGGTGCTAATGGGTACCTTGTCGGCTGGGATAATTAACCGTCATGCTCAGATCCAGGTCCTTTCGGCAAAAGCTTCTCAGAAGGTTCGTTTTCTTTTCCCTTGCCGGATTGCTGATGGCCTTTATTTCTGCAGGCTTCCTGTATGGCTGGATTCAAATACGCGAACAGCTGACCCATGCGGAGCAATCCCGGTTATATCTGCTTAGTGCTGTTGAGTCCAAGTACAAGTTTTTCAGTTACGATACCCGGGACCCCGAGTTCTTCAGGGATAAAGATTCGGACTACCTCCGGGAATACCGCCGTCATATGGATTCCTGTATTTCCCGCCTCGACCTGGCCACGCGCATATGGGACCGGGAAATGGCTGCTATCGTTCGATCCCAGCAGACCGAACTGAGGCAGGTGGACAGTCTTTTTTTGAACCTGGTGAATCTGGTGCACGAGCGTGGCTTTAAAGACGATCAGCTCGTAGGCCGCATGAGGGAGGCGGCTCACTGGCTGGAAGCACAGGTACCCGATATTCCCCATAGCGATGTACTGCTGTTGCGCAGGCACGAAAAGGACTTTATTATTCGCAACGACACGGCCTATGTCAATGCGTTCGGTCGGCAGGTGGCAACCATCGGGACCTGGCTGGAGAGACAGGACGGTCTGGACCCCGCGCGAAAAAGAGAACTCCGGGAAGGCCTCGACCGCTATCAGTCGGCATTTTACGATTTGCAACGGCTCGATCGGCTGTTGGGTATAAAAGACAACACGGGTCTGAAACGGGGTCTCGACCGCCAGATCGATCTGGCGGAGTCCGGGTTTGAACAGCTGGTGGAACGGGCAGCTTTGTGGTATCGCAATCAATTGATCGTCATGACCCTGTTCTTTACGCTGATCACCCTGCTGATGGGTGTGCTGAGCCTGATGATCAGTTCACGGATTTCTCGAAGGATCACCCGTCCCCTGGAGGAACTTACGGATCATATCGGTCGTTTCGTCGACAGCCGGTTCACCCTGGAAGCGGATATGGAGCTCCGTATGGATGGCAGGGACGAAATAGGCCGGCTGACGCGCAATTTTTCCCACCTGCGGGACGAGGTAATCCACCGCATGGAGTATTTCCAGGAGAAGGTTGAAGAGCGCACGGCCGAACTCGCCTCGGCCAATGAGCGCCTTCTGAGGCTTAGTGAAGCCAACAGCCGTTTTGTGCCCGACGAATTTCTTCGTCACCTGGGCAAGTCGAGCATAGAGGACGTTAACCTGGGTGATCACGTAGCTCGGGACATGACTGTTCTTTTTGCCGATATCCGAGACTTTACCCGGATATCCGAGGCGATGAGTCCTCAGGAAAACTTTGATTTTATCAATACCTACCTGAGTGGTATCGTTCCCATTATACAGGAAAACGGGGGGTTCATTGATAAGTTCATCGGAGATTCCGTTATGGCTCTTTTTCCGGACCGATCGGACTCCGCCGTTCGGGCTTGTTTTGATATACTTGACTATCTGGCGGAATTCAACCGGGATCGGACTGAGCAGGGGTATCCCAGGCTGCATATCGGATGCGGTTTACATACCGGCGGACTGATATTGGGAACTATAGGCCATAAAAACCGGCTGGAGACCACCGTGATCTCTGACGCAGTGAATACGGCTGCTCGAATCGAAAGCCTGACCAAGAAATACGGTTCTCCGGTACTGATTACGGGAGATACCCTTCAGAGCCTGGGAGATGCCGGGGAGTTCACCTACCGTTTTATCGACCGTCTTCGCGTGAAGGGTAAGCAGAAGTGGGTTTCGGTCTACGAGTTCCTCCCCCCTTCCGATGCGGCCAAGCGCAAATACCAGCGGGAATACCTACAGGCGGTTGCCTTCCTGCGCAGTGGCGACATTAAGGAAGCCTACACCCAATTCGAATCCCTGTATGCCTGTTATCCTTCGGATCTAGCGATTGTCAACCTCAAGGAACGCTGTGCGCGTTTCCTCAACGGGGATGTCCGGGCGCTTGAGGGTATAGTGGAAGAGGCAGGAAGACCTAATCTGATGTTTTAAGCCATGGGAGAAGCGAATAAACGCAGTTACGACCTGATTGTTCTGGGAACGGGTCCTGCCGGAGAAAAAGCAGCGGTTAAGGCCGCCTATTTCGGATACCGGGTCGCGGTGGTGGAACGAAATACAACCTTTGGTGGAGCAGGAGTGCAGACCGGCACCATACCCTCTAAGACACTTAAGGAAACCGCTCTGTACCTGTCGGGCATATACGAGAAGGGAGTTTTTGGCATTGACCGTCCGCTGGGCCGGGAGGTGGGTATTCAGGACTTCCTGTACCGTAAGAATCTCGTCACCGGGGAAATGAATACGGCCGTTTCCGAGAATCTCAGGCTGCACGGAGTGGATATCTATCACGGTTTCGGGAGCTTTCGCGATGCCCATCACATCCGGGTGCGATCCGGGCAGGACGAAACCCTGCTCCACGGCCGATATATTCTGATCGCCACAGGTTCCTATCCCTATCGCCCTGCTCACATTCCATTTGACGGGCGGCGGGTGCACGATTCGGATACCATACTCGGACTGGAGCGCTTTCCGGAGTCGATTTGCGTACTGGGTGCCGGGGTTATTGGATGCGAGTATACCACCATATTCGCGGCCACCGGGGTAGAGACCACTCTGGTCAACGACCGCGATCAGATACTGGGCTTCCTGGATCACGAGGTCTCTGGGGCTCTGGTGGCACAGATGGAGCGCAAAGGGGTCCGGATCGAATTCAACACTACCGTGACTTCTGTAGAAGTGCCCGAGGCGGACCAAACTCCCCTGCGCATGGAGCTCCGGGACGGCCGCGTACTGCAGTCCGATATGTTCCTGTTTGCTGCGGGAAGGAGCGGTTCGATCAAAGGCCTGGGCTGCGAGGAGATCGGACTGAAAACCGGCAAACGGGAAACCGTCCTGGTCAACGAAAAATATCAGACCAATATCCCCCATATTTTTGCCGTGGGGGACGTCATTGGATTCCCCGCACTGGCCAGTACGAGCATGGAACAGGGCAGGGTAGCGGTTACCCATATGTTTGACACGGGCGATCTGCACGCCCACGCCCGACTATTCCCTTACGGTATCTATACCGTGCCTGAGGTAAGTATGGTGGGTATCACCGAGGAGGAGGCCCGGGAAGGCGGCATAGACGTGCTTACCGGACGAAGCTTCTACAGGGATACCGCCCGGGGAAAAATTATGGGAATTTCTGATGGGGGGTTCCTGAAACTGATTGTGGATCGGCCTTCGGACACGGTGCTCGGTGTCCACATTATCGGCAAGAACGCTACCGAATTAATCCATTACGGGATGGAATTGGTACGGGAAGAGAAGAAACTCGATCATCTGCTGTCCACCGTTTTCAATTATCCGACGCTGCACAGCCTGTACAAGTATGCCGCTTACGATGCGCTGGGGAACCGGTCCGGACTCAAGATCAAGAAATAACGCATTACTGCGGCCGGGATTTAAGGTACGCCCGATAGTCTGAGTTAATGCCGTCTATATAGGCAAGGAGTTCTTCACGACCCCATTTCTTCTCGGACGAGGTAACGAAATGCCCCGGTGCCCGTTCCCATTCTGCCGAGGTCATACGGTCGAGATAGGTGTCTACTTGTACGGGTACTTGTTTTTCGGTGAGCTTGTCGGCCTTGGTAAAAACAATGCTGAAGGGCACCTGCCCGGAGTGAAGCCACCTCATGAATTCCAGGTCGCTGCTCTGGGGCTCGTGACGAATATCCACCAGTACGAAAGCCGAAAACAGGTGGGTCCGGGTACGGAAATAGGATTCGATGAGTTCCCGGAACTTTGCGCGCTCCTTTTTCGATACCCTTGCGTATCCGTAGCCCGGGAGGTCGACCAGGTACCAGTCCTCGTTAATCCTATAGTGGTTGATCAGTTGTGTCTTTCCGGGGGTGCCCGAGGTTCGGGCCAGGGAAGAACGCCCGGTCAGCATGTTGATCAATGAAGATTTTCCCACATTGGATCTCCCGATAAACGCATATTCCGGCAGACCGTCAGCTGGGCAGGCGCTGGCCTGCGAATTGCTTACCACAAACTCAGCCGAATGAATTTTCAATCAGGTGAAATTTCGCTCGATGAGCCATTGATCCAGTATACTGTTGAAGGTCTCGGGATGCTCCATCATCGGAGCGTGCCCGCATTTATCGATCCAGAACAGCGCTGAATCCGGCAACAATTCGTGGAATTCTTCGGCCACATTCGGTGGGGTGACATTGTCGTTCTTTCCCCAGATAATGCAGGTAGGCGTTTTCATGTTGGGCAAATCGTCCGACATATTGTGCCGGATGGCACTTTTGGCGATGGCCAGGGTTTTGATCAGCTTCTTTCGGTCGTTGATGGTGGCATAGACGTCGTCTACGATTTCCTTGGTAGCGACCTGGGGATCGTAAAAAACATCCTGGGCCTTTTTCTTGACGAATTCGTAATCCTCCCGCTTCGGATAGCCATCACCCATGGCGCTTTCGTAGAGGCCGGAACTGCCCGTGATCACCAGAGCTTTTACTTTCTCCGGGTACATTCTGGTGTGCAGGAGGCCGATATGCCCTCCCAGGGAATTCCCCAGGAGGATGACCTGGTCGAATCCCTTATACTCAATAAAACCGTGCAGGAATTTGGCAAAATTCTTTACCGTGGTCTTCAGCATGGGCATATCGTAGATGGGGAGCTCCGGCACGAGCACTTTATAGCCCTTTTCCGGGAAATAGCGGGTAACGCCCTCGAAATTGCTCAACCCTCCCATAAGTCCATGAAGGATAATGATAGGAGTGCCCTCTCCCGTCTCTATGTAGCGATACTTTCCTTCCTTAACAATGAGGTCCTCCATGGGTACGTGCTGTACTATAAAGCAGGCCAAATATAATTATTTCCCCCCAGAAGCGCGTATGTCCTGCAGGGCATCGAACCCCTGTTTACCGGAAGCAGGGGACGGGCACATGATCCCTTCAGGCCCTGTAAAACGGGGAGTTTTCACCATGGCTAACCCATAAATTGAACCTTAAAAGTTCATTTTTAAAAAAAAGTGTCAAAAAGTGGGAAAAAGTGGTAAGAATTCCCATAACTTTGGTTTCAGCATGATATAACGGGATTAGCGTGGCCAATTTCATCGGCGTATTCGATTGCAAGGCAGATGCGAAGGGCAGGATCAGTATACCTGCGGCTTTGAAGAGCCAGCTATTGCCGATGATCGAAGGGGAATTCGTGCTGAAGCGGGCGGTCTATCAGAATTGCCTGGAACTGTACCCCAGGGTGGAGTTCGATAAGTTCTTAGAGGAGCTGAGGGTGAAGCGGGATATGACGGTGGAGTACGATACCTTTTTCCGAACCGTGAATGCCGGGGTTACCCTGCTTCGTATCGAGGCAAACGGCAGGATTCAGATACCCAAAAGTCTGAAGACTGTGTCCGGTATTGAAAAGGAGGTGGTACTGCATTCGGCCTTCAATAAAATTGAGATTTGGGACAAGGAGCGATACGAGGAATTCCTGGAGGAGAGCCAGTCCAAAGTGGCTGGCCTGGCGAATATGATCTACCGCCGGGATGGATAAGGAGTATCACCGGGCCGTCCTGTTGCGGGAGTCGATAGATGCGCTGAGGGTGCAGGAAAGTGGCGTCTATGTGGACGCTACCTATGGTGGGGGAGGTCACTCCAAAGAGATACTGAGCAGGCTGGGTGAACAGGGTGTGCTCATTGCCTTTGATCAGGATGCGGATGCCTGGGAATCTGCGACAGAGGATTCGAGGTTGAGAAGGGTTCAGGCAAATTTCAGGTTCCTCAGGCAGTATGTGCGCTTTCACGGAAAGGGGAAGGTCGATGGAATCCTGGCCGATCTGGGGGTTTCATCCCATCAGTTCGATACTGGGGAACGGGGGTTTTCCACTCGGTTCAAAGGTCCGTTGGACATGCGAATGAATGCGGAGTCCGATCTGAGAGCTGCCGATGTGGTTAATACCTATACGGAGAGGGATTTGAGCCGGATATTGAGGGAGTATGGTGAATTGGGCCAGGCCCGGGGAATAGCCGCGGCCATTGTTCGATGCAGGGAAGCCAGGGAGATTCGCCAAACAGATGAGTTGCTGGATGCGGTGTCGAGGTTTTTGGTCCGGGGCAAGGAGAACAAGATAGCCGCCCGGATTTTTCAGGCGCTGAGGATCGAAGTCAACAAAGAACTGGAAGCGCTGGAGGAATTCCTCCGGCAATCTGCTGAAATACTGAAGGTCGAGGGCAGGCTGGTCGTGATCAGCTACCATTCCTTAGAGGACCGGCTGGTTAAAAGATTTATGCGGGACGGTCGGTTCGACGGTAAAGTGGCGGATAAAGATATGTACGGCCGTTCCTATGTGCCTTTCAGGAAATGCGGAGGCCCTGTACGGCCCGGAGAAAAGGAGATGAAAACGAATCCACGTTCCCGAAGTGCCATCCTTAGGGTGGCACAGCGGACGGAACACGATAATGACTAATCAATACAGAAAACGATTCAGGTATGTACAAGCGACTGCTTGATGTGTTACGAGCTAAATTTCTGGTGAGCGAAAAGGCTCCCAGGAACTGGAGGCTGCTGATCTTTTTCGCCCTGCTGGGGGCAATGGATATCACCAGCAGCCATGTGGCTGACTGGCAGGTTCACCGGCGGGAGGAGTTGGAAGAAGAGGTGCTCTGGCTTAAGAATGAACTCGTGATGTCGCGTCAGCAGCTTCAACAACTGACCATGGAATCCTACCTGGAGGAAACCTTCGGGGAGGTTGGGCTTAAGCGGCCCGATACCGCCATTCGAAAACTCATCGTGAAAAACCATCCCTTATGGCAGCCAACGAACAGAAACTGATGGTGCGGTGGACCTTCGTGGCCGTTGGGTCTATCCTCTTCGGCCTGGCCTGCCTCGCAGAGATATACAAGATTCAAACCACCTCTACCCTTCAACTGCGCGAAGAATTGCCCGTAGCCTTACCCGAGACAGAGAAGGTGATGCCGATGCCTTCACGGCGGGGGAATATTTATTCCTCTGATGGCAAGCTTCTGGCGGTCAGCAACAATTTTTACGATATCGCATTCGACCCATCGGTTGCCCATCAAAGCGACTTCGATGAGCGGCTCCCCGAACTGTCCCGCAGGCTCGGTGAATTCTTCGGCAAATCACCCGAATACTTTGAACAGAAATTCAGGACCGCCCGCGAGGATACGATCAAATATGTAAGGGTGGCCACGAACCTAAACCACCGGGAGGTTCGCGAGCTCAGGACGTTTCCCATCTTCGAATGGGGCCAGCGCAACGGGGGATACATGGAGGAACCCAGTGAGAAGCGGTTGTTTCCCCTGGGGGAGATTCTGGTACGGACCATTGGAAGGGATCAATTCGACGATCGGGATTCCGTATACAGGCGTTACGGCATAGAGGGGTCCTTTGGCCCCGTATGCCTGCAGGGCAAAGACGGACAGCGGTGGATGCAGCGCATACAGAACGGCCAGTGGAAACCCGTGGATACCAGGGTGCTCGTGAGTCCCCAGGACGGAAGTGACCTGGTGAGCAGTATCGAATCCAACCTGCAGAGTTTCACCCACCGGGTGCTCCGGGAAGGGATCGAGGCCTTCGATGGAGACTACGGCTGCGCCGTGGTGATGGAGGTGGCTACCGGCAAGATCAGGAGTATCGTGAATCTCGGCAGGACCTCAAGGAACGACTACCGCGAAATCTTTAACTATGCGATTGGCCGGCGGTATGCCCCCGGATCCACATTTAAGCTCATGTCGCTGGTCGCTGCGCTCGAGTCCGGTAAGGCGGATACCAGCCGCATTATCGATACGTCTCCGGGTATGTACTTCGTGAAGCGCGATACCGTTAAGGACTCCCGTTGGGGAGGCTACGGAAAGATCAGCATCGGCGAGGCCTTCGTCCGCTCTTCCAATACCGCCTTTGCCAAGCTTATCGATCAGGGCTATGCGGAGGACGAGAGGGAATTTCTGGATCAGCTCAGTTCCATGAACCTGACCCGCAAACTCGATATCGAACTGAGAGGGGAACCTGAACCGGTATTTCACTATCCCAATGACCACTACTGGTCGGACCATACCCTTCCGTGGATGGCCTTCGGATACGAAATCCTGATGACACCGCTGCAGATATTGACCTATTACAACTCAGTGGTCAACAATGGGGAGATGGTACGGCCTTCGTTTATTTCCGCCTTACAGGACGAATACGGACGCCGGCAGTATACCGGCAAGGTGGTAATCGACCGTTCCATATGTTCCCGGGAAACGGCGGCCATGGCACGGGACCTCATGCGACAGGTGGTTCAGAACCCCAAGGGTACGGCCTATGACCCCTCCTACGGTTTTGCCGACTTCGGCGGGAAGACCGGGACGACGAAGTCCCGGGTAAAGGTCGAAGAGGAATTCACTACTCAATATACCTCGTCCTTCGCCGGTTTTTTTCCGGTGGAAAATCCGAAATATACGGCCATAGTAGTCATTCATAATCCGGACAGGAAGAAGGGCTTTTATGGAGCCGAGGTGGCCCTGCCGGTTTTCCGCCGGATTGCGCAGTACCTGTCCCATAAATCACCCGTTTCCGAGGCGGTGTTCTACCATGAACCTGAGCCGGAAACTACAGGGCCAATTCGCACCCTGGAGAATGCCCGGAGCTGGAGGAGGATACCTGATTTTAAGGGTCTGCCGGGAATAGAGGCTATACACTGGCTGGAGGAACAGGGTATCGAAACCGAAGTCCGGGGAAGCGGAAAGGTAATCGAACAATCCATACCGGCAGATACGCCAGTCAAAGACGTGAAAAAAATAAGCCTGACTCTTTCGTGAAGCAGCTAAAGGACATATTGTTTGGTGTTGGAATCATTGCCGTATCCGGGGATACCGGAGTCGATGTTCCCGGCCTGCAGTTCGATTCGCGCAAGGTTCGGAAAGGAGAGTTGTTCGTGGCCTTTAAGGGGACACTCGCCGATGGACATGATTACATACCCGGTGCGCTGAAAGCCGGTGCCGTGGCCGTGGTTTGTGAGCATATGCCTGAAGAGCTCGTACCGGAAATCACCTATGTGCAGGTCAATGACAGTCAGGAAGCCCTCTCGGTCATGGCATCTAACTACTATGATCGTCCCTCCTCCCAACTGAAGCTGGTGGGGGTTACCGGGACCAACGGAAAAACAACCGTGACCAGCCTGTGTTACGAGGTATACACCCAGGCGGGATATCAGGCGGGCTTACTCTCCACCAATGTGGTGCGCATAGGCAGTAAGGAGTACCCGGCCACCCATACGACTCCTGACCCCATACAGATTAACCATCACCTCCATGAGATGGTGGCCGAAGGGGTGGAGTATTGTTTCATGGAGGTCTCCTCCCATGGCATACATCAGAAACGAATAGCCGGATTGGATTTTACCGGAGCCGTATTCACCAATCTGACGCACGATCACCTGGACTATCACGGCAGTTTCGCAGCCTACCGGGATACCAAGAAAAAGCTCTTCGATGGCCTGGGTCGCAAAGCCTTCGCCCTGGTGAATACCGACGATAAGAATGGCATTTACATGCTCCAGAATACCCCCGCGAGAAAATACACCTATGCGCTTAAGGGCTACGCGGATTACAGGGGGCAGTTGCTCGAGAGTCAGTTTACCGGGCAACTCCTGAAGATTGAGGATCAGGAACTATGGACGCAGCTCATCGGTGAATTCAATGCATACAATGTACTCTGCGTGTATGCCATAGCCGACCTGCTGGACATGGAGCGGATGGAACGGTTGCGTCTCCTGAGCGAATTACAGCCCGTACAGGGTAGATTTCAATATATACAATCCCCACAGAAAATACATGCGATAGTTGATTATGCCCATACACCGGATGCACTAAAAAATGTACTGACTACTGTCAGTGCATTGAGAACAGGAAATGAAAAGGTCATCGCCGTAGTGGGGTGTGGTGGTGACCGAGATCGTTCGAAGCGTCCGGTTATGGGTCATATCGCAGCAAGCATGAGTGACCAAAGCATATTTACCAGCGATAATCCCCGCTCCGAATCGCCTTCGGCCATACTGCAGGAGATGCAGGAGGGTGTAGGCCCGGAGCTCAAGGGTAAGGTTCTGGTGATCGAGGACCGCAGGCAAGCTATTCGCACCGCGGTTCGCCTGGCAGAATCCGGGGATATTTTGCTGGTGGCTGGCAAGGGGCACGAGACCTATCAGGAGATCGACGGAGTGCGACACCCTTTCGACGATATGAAGGAATTACAACGGGCATTTAACCAAATCTAACCGAGAAACCCACCTAACCATGCTATACGACCTCTTCGAGTATCTGGAAACCGCCTACAATTTCCCCGGAGCCTCCCTGTTCCGGTTTCTGTCGTTTCGCGCAGGCATGGCCCTTATTCTGTCATTGATGATAGGGGCGGTTTACGGAAAAAGGATCATTCTCTTCCTAAAGAGACAGCAGATCGGAGAGGAAATACGCGATCTCGGCCTGGAGGGACAGAAACAGAAGCAGGGGACGCCCACCATGGGGGGTATCATCATTATTATGTCCACGCTTATTCCGGTGCTGCTCTTTGGCGATCTGCAGAACATCTATGTGGTCTTACTGATCGTGAGCACCCTTTGGATGGGTGCCATCGGGTTTATCGACGACTACATCAAGATATTCAAGAAAGATAAACAGGGGCTGCAAGCCAAGTTCAAACTCCTTGGACAAGTGGTCCTGGGGGGCATAGTGGGCAGTATACTCTACTGGCACGACGATGTCCGGATCAAGAGGCTGACTCCGGAGGGTATCGAGCGCAGCGCTGAAATCCCCGAGATCAAGTCCATGAGCACCAACATTCCGTTCTTCAAAGGGAACGAACTGGACTACACCGACCTGATCTCCTGGATGGGACCGCAGGCCGCGGATTATGCCTGGTTGATCTTTATCCCCATCGTTATACTCATCGTAACCGCTGTCTCGAATGGGGCTAACCTGACGGACGGAATCGATGGTCTTGCCGCGGGTTCTTCAACTATAATCGTACTGGTTCTCACCCTTTTCATATGGGTGTCGGGTAACGTACTGTTTTCCGATTACCTCAATATCCTCTTTATTCCGAGGGTAGGGGAACTGGCCATATTTACGGCGGCCTTCGCAGGTTCACTGGTCGGTTTCCTCTGGTACAATGCCTTTCCGGCCCAGGTATTTATGGGGGATACGGGGAGTCTGACCATAGGGGGTATCATCGCCGTGATCGCCGTGATCGTTCGCAAGGAGCTGCTTATTCCCATCTTGTGCGGGATCTTCTTTGCGGAATCGGTATCGGTAATGATGCAGGTGGGGTACTTCAAGTATACACGCCGGAAATACGGCGAGGGCCGCCGGATATTCCGAATGGCTCCGCTACACCACCATTATCAGAAACTGGGCTATCACGAAAGTAAGATCGTAACCCGATTCTGGATAGTGGGCATCGTACTGGCCGTGGTAAGTATAGTAACCCTAAAGGTTCGCTAGGTGATGAGGGTCGAAGTACTGGGAGGAAGAGAAAGCGGTTTCGGAGCCGCGCTGCTGGCGCACAGCCTGGGCCATCAGGTGGTTGTATCCGACGCGGGTATTATACCCGGGGTATTCAGAAACCCGCTCGTCGAACTGGGTATTGACATCGAGGAAAACGGCCATTCGCTGGAACGGATTTCGAAGGCCGATATCGTAATAAAGAGTCCCGGAATCCCCGATCACATCGGTTGGCTTGAGGATGTTAGGAGGCTTGGGATCGAAATTGTATCGGAAATCGAGTGGGGATTTCGCCATGCTATGGGCCGCCATATCGCGATCACGGGTACCAATGGGAAAACGACAACCAGCATGTGGATACACCACCTCCTGGCACAGGACGGGCAGGAGTATTGCCTGGGAGGGAATATAGGCGAGAGTTACGCCCGACAGGTGCACGATAAAAAGTGTGCGAATTATGTGTTGGAAGTGAGTAGTTTCCAATTGGACGGCATACGGGACTTTCGGCCGGATATCGCCGTCCTCACTTCGATTACCCCCGACCATCTCGACCGATATGGGGGCGTGTTCGAGCGATATGTGGCCTCTAAGTTCCGGCTTACCGAGAACCAGGGACCTGAGGACTATTTCATATACAACGCCGACGACCCGGTTATCGGTCAGGGCATGAAGGATTACAACAGGCGACACCGCGCACTGGGATTCTCAACTGAGAAACCCATACAGCCCGGAGCCTACTTAAAAAAAGAAAAGATCATTATGGAGACAAGCGATAGAACCGTGGAAATGGAATGGGATCAACTGCCTCTGCTCGGCACGCATAACGTACAGAATGCGATGGCTGCCGGCTTGGTAGGGATGTTGTCCGGAATAGGGGACGAGACGCTGCGAGAGAGCATACGCACGTTCCAGGGTGCTCCTCATCGTATGGAAAAGGTGCTGAGGAGAGGAGGAGTAACTTATATAAATGACTCCAAGGCGACCAATGTCAATGCGGCCTATTACGCCCTTCAAAGTGTAAATGCTCCAGTGATCTGGATAGCCGGCGGTGTGGATAAAGGCAACGACTATTGGGATCTCATGCCGGCTGTGCGAGAAAAGGTTAAGGCTCTGATCTGCCTGGGAATGGATAACCAGCCCTTGCTGGAGGTATTCGGTTCTGTGATCGATTCCATCGTGGAGGTGGATGGCATGGCCGAGGCCGTTCAGGTGGCCCAGCGCTATGCGCAGAGTGGGGATACGGTACTCCTGTCTCCCGCCTGTGCCAGTTTCGACCGTTTCGAGAATTACGAGGACCGGGGTGATCAATTCAAGTATAATGTAACCCTGAGATAGGACTACCATGTTGGATCTAGCGCGTATTTTAATTGGGGACACCCTTCGAAGCATAAAGGGAGACCTGACCATCTGGGGGGTCATCGGGTTTTTGGCCCTGGTGTCCTTCCTGCCGGTATACAGCGCCAGTGCCAATGCGGTCTTCCTTGAAGGGCAGGGAACGACCTACGGTCACCTGTTCAAGCATGGATTCCTGTTGTTTACCGGGATATACATCATGTATCTGGTGCACAGAATACCCACCCATTACTTCAGGGGCCTTACCGTGATCGCCATGCCTATAGTGATATGCCTGTTGATCTACACCCTGGCTGTGGAGCATGTTAGTGGTGCCAGTGCGCGACGATGGATCTCCATTAAGCCGCTGGGTCTCACGCTACAGACTTCGACTCTTGCCGGTGTGGTGCTAACCATGTGGGTCGCCCGCTACCTGAATAAGACCCGTGACCGCGTGGTTAGCCTGAAGGAGAGTTTCGTTCCCCTTTGGTTGCCCGTGATTGTCGTTCTCGGGCTCATCTTTTCGGAAAACCTCTCCACGGCCCTTATGCTGGGGGCTATGGTCTATCTCCTATGCTTTATCGGAGGCTATCCGTTCAAAAACCTGGCGATCATCGGCTTCGCGGCCGCCGGTGCTATGGCACTTTTTCTGTTTTTGCTGTTCAAGTCCCCGGAGTTGCTGCCGGATCGTGCGGGTACCTGGAAAAACCGGATCGAAGCCTACTGGAACCCGGAATTGGCCGATAAAAATTCACTCCGGCAGGGTTCACTGGCTAAGCTGGCCATTAATGAAGGTGGAGTGATCGGAAAGGGCTTTGGAAAGAGTTCGGTAAAGAACATCATATCCCAGGGTGATTCTGACTTCATCTTTGCGATAATCGCGGGAGAATACGGCATCTGGGGTCCGGCGCTGCTCCTTGCCGCTTATGTCATGATCCTGATACGCCTGGTGGTGGTCGCGCAGACGGCCCAGGCGTTTTACAGCAAGTTGCTCATCGTGTGCGTGGGTTTCCCGATTATCGCTCAGGCCCTGATCAATATGGGGGTCGTGGTGGGTCTGCTTCCTGTAACCGGCCAGCCCCTGCCTCTGATCAGTTCCGGTGGTACGTCCATCTGGATTACCTGTGCGGCACTGGGCATAGTACTGAGCGCTACAAACAAGGAATACCAGAAGCAATTGCTGGATTTGGAGAAGAAACTGAAAACGGCATCATAAACGAAATGAAGAGGATCGTCATATCCGGTGGAGGTACAGGGGGACATGTTTTCCCGGCCCTTTCGATTGCCCGCGAAATACGCGACCGGCATCCGGAGGCCGCTATCCTCTTCGTGGGTGCCCGCGATAAAATCGAGATGAAGAAGGTTCCCGAAGCCGGATTTCCCATACGTGGGCTCTGGATCAGCGGATGGCAGCGCGGGAAGCGTTTGGGTAACCTCCTCTTCCCGGTAAAACTCGTGCTGAGCCTGATGAGGTGTGTCGGTATACTGCTGGCATTCAGGCCACAACTTGCTATTGGTACCGGGGGCTTTGCCAGCGGACCCTTGCTTCAGGCGGCCTCCTGGCTGGGGATACCCTACTTCCTGCAGGAGCAGAATTCCTTTCCAGGGATTACCAACAAACTGCTGGCTCGAAGGGCGAGGAAGATCTTCGTGGCTTACGAGGGTTTGGAGCGTTTCTTCCCGGCCGATCGCATAGTGCTAACCGGGAACCCCATACGAAGCGAACTGGTCGACATACAGATCGATCCCGGGGCTGCTCGGGAGCGTTTGGGTCTCGATCGCGCAAAGACCACCCTTTTGGTTCTCGGAGGCAGTCTGGGTGCCGGTCGCATAAACGAATTGCTGGAGAAGACGTGGGAAGGCATAACAGCTATGGG
Organism: uncultured Flavobacteriaceae bacterium; assembly: GCA_964550895.1. Lineage (GTDB taxonomy): Bacteria > Bacteroidota > Bacteroidia > Flavobacteriales > Flavobacteriaceae > CAZKAP01. The sequence continues at coordinate 6,743 of CAZKAP010000008.1, read as the reverse complement.
GCTACAAATCTTATGGCAATGCGGTCCGGCCTATATTGGACAGTACGGTAAATTTCAGGGTCCGGATGTTCGGGTGACCGCTTTTATTGACCAAATGTCCGATGCCTTCGCCGCGGCGGATATCATCGTTTCGCGATCCGGCGCAGGAACGGTATCGGAGCTCATGTTGCAGGGTAAGGCAACCGTGTTTATTCCCTCGCCCAATGTAGCCGAGGACCATCAGACTCAGAATGCAAGGGCCCTTTCTTCTCGGGGTGCGGCGGTCCTGGTGACCGAAGATGAATTGGAGCGTCGCTTTGTACCGGAGCTGGAAAAATTGGTCGGGGATACCGCCTACCGCAGCGACCTCGGCCGGAGCATGAAGGAAATGGCCAAGCCGAAGGCCACTTCCGTTATTGTGGATCAGATCGAAGATTCTTTATGAACCGACCCGCATACATATCGCAATATGTTTTCCTGGGTATAGGAGGTATGGGCATGTCGGCCATTGCCCGCTATTACCACTATACCGGAGCTGAGGTGCTAGGGTATGATCGCAGCCTGGGGCCCGTTGTCCTTCAATTGCAGAAGGAGGGCATCACGGTGACCACCGATATGGATGAATTATGGGAAGAAGGAAGGCTCAGGGGGACCTCGGAGGTCCGCGTGGTCTACACGGCAGCCATAACGGAGGGTAGTTCGCTGCTGGAAGCCTTCCGGGAAAAGGGATATACGCTCCGGAAGAGGGCACGGGAACTCGCCGACATCGTCAATGGCCGAAATTGTATGGCCATAGCGGGAACCCACGGCAAAACTACCACGGCGAGCATACTCACTCACATCCTCAAGGAATCCGGGCAGGCGGTTACCGCTTTCCTCGGGGGCATATCCGAGGACTTCGGATCGAATTTCCTTCATGTGGAAACTGCAAACGAAAGCGAGCGGGTGTTTGTCGTGGAGGCCGATGAGTACGATCGTTCGTTTCTCCACCTCCGTCCCTCATCGGTTTGCATTACTTCGATGGATGCGGATCATCTCGACATTTACGGGACCCCCGGGGAACTCCGGGAGGCGTATCTGCAGTTTCTTTCTCAAGTGCAGGATCCCAATGCCGTATTTGCTCCGACCCAGCTCGGACTGGAAGCTCGGAGCCTGAGCCTGGATGAAGAGGGGGAGTACGCCTTCCGCGACATACGGGTCAGCAATGGGGTATACGAGTTCGATTTTGTCCATCCGGGCGGTGTCGTCAGTGGGGTAAAAACGGCCCTGCCGGGCAGGCATAATCTTATGAACGCACTCGGCGCTCTGGCATTGGCCCTTCAGCGTGCGCCGGCGGAAACCGCGGCGCGAACCCTGGCGACATTTAAGGGCGTCTGGCGACGCTTCAACTTACTGTACCGCACCGGAGACCGGGTAATAGTCGACGATTATGCACATCATCCCACCGAGATCGATGCCGTGTATCAGGCGCTGAGGGAATTGTATCCCGGCAGCAGCCTGCATGCCCTGTTTCAGCCACACCTATACAGTCGAACCCGCGATTTCGGGAAGGAGTTTGCCAGCAGTCTGCAACAGTTCGACAGTGTACGGTTGATGGAAGTATATCCGGCCAGAGAGGAACCGATTGCCGGGGTAGACTCCCAATGGCTGCTGGACCAGATCGACCACCCGGATAAGGGAATCCTGTCGAATAATGAGCTCAGCGAATGGTATCATACTCTGGGTCCGGGCGTGGTTGCGTCCATGGGCGCCGGCGACATAGGGGAAGAAATACGAAGATTACTTAACCAAATAGGAACTGTGCGATGAAGGTCATACTGCAATTTACCCTATCCGTCATGCTGCTGGCGCTTCTCTACGGGTTTTCTGAGTTACGCCGCGAAGGCCGTTTGGGCAGTGATTTGCGGGTGGAATTGATGAACGATACAGGTTCCACTTTACGTGAAGCGGTGGTTAATAAATTGTTAATACAAAACGAAAAGGCTCAACTCCTGACAGGAGGGGATAAGGTAGTTTTGAAATGGATAGAACGTGAAGTCGGGGCTATTCCTTCCGTGCATCGGGTGGAGGCTTTCCGGGCTCTGACCGGTCAATTGGTGGTTCAGGTTTGGACCCGTGAACCCGTTGCCCGTATCGCCGCAAGTCCATCGTACCTGGTGGATGCGGAAGGTGTACAGCTCCCGCTTGACAACTATCGTGCGGTGCCACTACCACTGGTTTCCGGGGATGTCAGCGCGGAGCGGATGGAGGATATGTGTACCCTGATTCGGGTGGTGCAGAACGACATCTTCCTCAAGAATCACATCATTGGCTACGAGGTCGGGAAAGATGGAGGATTCTCCATGCATGCCCGAACCGTCGACTACGTGATTCATCTGAAGAATCTGGATCACCTGGACCGACGGATCAGAAACTATAAAGTTTTTTACCAGAAGGCCCGAGAGGAGTCCCTGCTGGATATGTATAGTCGAGTAGACTTATCGTGCATCAATCAAGTAGTGTGTACCAAAAAACAAACGAATGGAAGGAGTTAAGTATTCTGTAGGGCTGGACATAGGGACCACCAAGATCGTGGCCATTATCGGCCGAACCAACGAATACGGTAAAATGGAAATTCTCGGTATGGGCAGGGCCCGCAGCCGGGGCGTCCGGCGGGGTGTGGTGAGTAATATCACCCATACCACTGAGTCGATCCGTCAGGCCGTGGAGGAGGCGGAACGCAATTCCGGACTTCAGATCAGCGATGTGGTGGTGGGTATCGCGGGGCAACACATCCGCAGCCTTCAGCACAGCGACTACATCAGCCGGGACCAACCCAATGAGGTGATAGACGAGTTCGATGTTAACCGCTTATGCCAGCAGGTGCACAAGCTGACCATGTTGCCGGGGGAAGAGATTATACACGTGCTGCCTCAGGAGTACAAAGTCGATGCCCAATCCGAGATCAAGCAACCGGTGGGCATGTACGGTGGTCGCCTGGAAGCGAATTTTCACCTCGTGGTGGGACAGATCAATTCCATACAGAATATTGGCAGGTGCATCAAGACCGCCGGGCTCGGACTCTCCGAGATTACCCTGGAGCCCCTGGCTTCTGCCAGGGCAGTACTCAGCCAGGAGGAAAAGGAAGCCGGTGTAGCCCTGGTGGACATCGGTGGCGGGACCACCGATCTGGCCATTTTCAAGGATGGGATCATTCGTCATACCTGCGTCATCCCTTTCGGGGGTAATGTGATCACCGAAGATATCAAGGAGGGCTGCTCCATAATCGAGCGCCATGCGGAACAACTCAAAGTTCGCTTTGGCTCGGCCTGGCCTGGGGAAAACAAGGAAAACGAGATTGTATCCATACCGGGATTACGGGGCAGGGAGCCCAAAGAGATAACCCTGAAAAACCTCTCCAAGATCATACATGCCAGGGTGCGTGAAATCATGGAACAGGTGTATATGGAAATCCGCAACTATGGCTACGATCAGCCTAAGAAGAAACTTATCGCCGGTATCGTACTGACAGGAGGGGGAAGCCAGTTGAGGCACCTGAAGCAACTGGTGGAGTACATCACCGGTATGGACACCCGCATTGGTTATCCCAATGAACACCTGGCGGGAAATTCCGACGATGAAATCGCCAGCCCCTTATATGCCACTGCGGTAGGCTTACTGATGGAATCCGCAGAGATTCAGCGCAGAACCGAACTGAAGGAGCTTGAAGAGAAAGTCCTGAATGAGGAGTTGCCCGTGTCCAAAGAGGCGGAAAGCGACGACAGCCAACGGCCCGGGAAGGAGAGTAAAAACGAAGAAAAGAATGCAGAGACCGTATTCGAAAGCTGGACGCGAAAATTTCGCGATTTCATCACCAGCCTGGAATAGGTCCATTACGAATACCGTTCAAAAGTAAAGCAAAGCGCTGTTCCGAACGGCGCACAAACCACAACAATCGAGAGTAAAAGAATCACACCATGGCAGAGAACCCAGAACACAATCCGAACACAGGGAATCAGGACAGTAACAGAATCGAAACTCCCATAGGGGGCATCGACTTTGATATGCCCAAGCACCGCAGCAATGTGATCAAGGTGATCGGCGTAGGAGGTGGCGGTGGAAACGCTATCAACCACATGTACGAGGCGGGAATAAACGGAGTGGATTTCGCCATCTGCAATACGGATTCTCAGGCCCTTCAGAACAGCCCGGTTCCCAATAAGATTCAATTGGGTGTTAGCCTGACCGAAGGACTCGGGGCAGGTGCGAATCCTGAGGTCGGGGAGCAGGCGGCCATGGAGAGCATGGAAGAAATCAAGGCCATGATGGAACCGAGTACGAAGATGGTCTTTATCACGGCAGGAATGGGAGGTGGTACCGGTACGGGTGCCGCGCCGGTAATTGCCAAGGTGGCCCGGGAGATGGAGATACTGACCGTGGGAATCGTGACCATGCCCTTCCAGTTCGAAGGGGTAATGCGCTGCAAACAGGCACAGATCGGTATCGATAAGCTCCGACAAAATGTGGATTCACTGATCGTGGTGAACAACAACAAGCTCCGTGAGATATACGGAAACCTGGGATTCCGGGCCGGCTTCGCGAAAGCGGATGAGGTTTTGGCTATTGCAGCCAAGGGGATAGCCGAAGTGATTACCCACCATTATATGCAGAATATTGACCTGCGTGATGCCAAAACTGTGCTCTCCAACAGCGGAACCGCGATCATGGGTTCTGCGGAGTCCACCGGTTCCGAACGTGCAAAGGAAGCCATAGTTAAGGCGCTGGATTCGCCTCTGTTGAATGATAACAAGATCACCGGAGCCAAAAACGTCCTGCTGCTCATCGTGTCCGGTTCCCAGGAAATAACCATAGATGAGATCGGTGAGATCAACGATCACATTCAGATCGAGGCGGGGTATGGCGCAAACATCATCATGGGTATCGGTGAGGACGACAGCCTGGGCGAAGCGATATCCGTAACAATTATAGCCACCGGATTTAACGCTAACCAGCAAAGCGGCATCGCCAATATCGAGGAGAAGAAGATCATTCATCAGTTGTCCCAGGATTCCGGGGAGGGTTCGAAGGGTTTAGAGGAATCCCCTTCGGCGGCTCATGAAGCCGGAGGGGATTCCACCACGCCTAATCCATCCGATGCCGATCCCTATAAACGGGCTGAAGAGCTGATGAAGGATGACAAGGGCGAGATCAAGACTCAGGTAGCTAAACCTGCCTCTGAAGAACCGACTGAAAGGACCGTCTATCACCTTGAGGAGGATCGGGGATCCGCCGAACAAGAGCCGTCTGCAGAACGCTCAACACTCGAATCCATCGATGTGAGGGCCGAAGAGGTCCAGCCTGTCCAGGCAACTGAAGAAGAGCCTACAGCTCTCTCCATACTCCGCGAATTACCCGTGGTATATGAGACTGTGGAGCCCGTGATAGAGGCGACTGACGCGGAGACGGAAGGGGATGATTTTGTCATCATCGAATCCACAGACCTGTTGCGAAACATGGAAGTTGTGGATGCGGAATTCGTGGACGCCAGCGAAACCCTGCTGCAGACTACCTTGGAATTCGATAGGCCCCTCTCCGATGTGACCCGTGAGGAAGAAGATAGGGAGCACACCGTGGTATTCGACCTGAGTGAAAACATTAAGGAAATGCCTGTCAGCTATCAAGAAATAGAAGATGAGGAGCCACGGCTCGTAGTCCGGGACGAAGAAGAAGCCGCTGCAGCTGAGAATTACCTCGCCGAGGAAGCACGACTGATGGCGGCCAAGGCCCAGGATACTTCCAGCTCTCCGGCCACGAAAAAAGAGGATGCGAATCCGATCATCAATAAGACTTCCACCGAGGTCCTCTCGGAACCCAGGGCTTCGGTTCAGGGGTCGCCCGAGGGCAACGGAGACGATCCGTTCTTTAAGTCCATTTCGGACACCAGTTCAAGAACCAAAAAAAACGCCCGTGCTCTGAAGGAGTACAATTACCGTTTCCGGAACAACAGGACGAGCATCGAGGATATTGAGAATGAACCCGCCTACAAGAGGCAGGGTATAGACCTGGATGAAGCGTCTTCTGAGCCGAATATTTCCCGCACGAGTATTAGCGAGGATACCAATAATGAGGTACAGATCCGTTCGAATAATTCATTCTTGCACGACAATGTAGACTGAGGGGAAGTTGGGTTCCCGGAGACTACTAATAATGAGCCCGGAGGTGTCTACTTTCGGGTTTATTGTTTAACTTCGCAGTCCCAAAAATGGCAGATCAATGAGTCTTCAGGAGAAGGTAATGGAGGAAATCAAGGCGGCCATGAAGGCCAAGGATTCGGCTGCGTTGGAAGCCCTGAGGGCGATAAAATCTGCCTTGCTTCTGTCTAAGACGGAATCCGGTGCCGGTGATGAGCTTTCGGGCGAAGACGAGATCAGGCTGCTTCAGAAACTGGTGAAACAGAGGAAAGACAGTGCTGCCATATTTGCGGAACAAGGGCGTGCTGATTTGGCAGCGCCCGAATTGGCTCAGGCCGAGGTGATTTCTCGTTTTCTTCCAACACAGCTTTCCGAAGCGGAGGTGGAAGAACGCATTAAGGAAATAATCAGCGAGACCGGGGCATCGGGTATGAAGGATATGGGTAAGGTCATGGGAGTGGCGAATAAGGCACTCGCCGGTCAGTCCGATGGAAAAACCATATCCGCCATAGTTAAGAAAATTTTGAGTTATACATAAAGGCCGCGTAGTTCAACTGGATAGAATATCAGATTTCGGCTCTGAGGGTTGGGGGT
>CAZKAP010000007.1:42510-76874 GCA_964550895.1 uncultured Flavobacteriaceae bacterium | reverse complement strand
GGATGGTCTGACGCTCTCGTATAAGCTTTAGTCAGTCTTTTTCTTGCCCTCAGGAAACTGGAAGTGCCCAACAAAAAACCAAAGGCTGCTCCCGCAAGCACATCCAGGGGATAATGCACCCCGAGATAGATCCGGCTGTAGGATATCAGTACGGCTGCCAGTAGCCATATGGCCGACATCCAGGGGAACTCCTTTTTCATGTACCAGAAGAATACCGCAGCCACCACAAAGGAGAAGGAGGCATGACCGGAGAAGAAGCTGTAATCGGGAGCCTGAGCCACCTCCCTTATCAATCCGTCGAGCTCGGGCTCATTAACGGGGCGAAGGCGTCCCACATACTTCTTAATTCGGGCCGTACTCCACAGCACAAAAAGCCCCAGGAAAAGAGCCGACAGAAAGCTTCTGAGTAAGGGTTTCCACCCACCGCTGCTATAAATGAGGAAAAGACTGAGTATCAGCAGAGGACTCCAGTACCATATAGTGGTTATACCCAGCCAAAGCGCATCCCATTCCTGGGAGCCCAGATTGTTGAGGTAGATGAGGGCCTCCCGATCCCACTGAAGCAATGCTTTCATGATTAAACCATGGTTGATCCTGACTGCTAGGAGGAATTCCTCTTAACGGAGTCTCGTACTTCGGTAACACTGCGCTTTACCTCCCCTACTTCTTTCTCGATCTCCTTGATCTCCTTATTTACTCCAACCTCATCTGCGCTCTTCTGGATTTCCCTCTTGATATCATCCGTAGCATCGCGGAGTTGCCGCATGCCCTTGGCCAGGGTTTTGACAATTTCGGGCAGTTTGTCCGCTCCGAATATCATCAGCGCGATAAACAGAATGAAGAAAATCTCCGCACCACTAATGAATAGTAACCGCATGGAACAAATATAGGAAAGTCCGCAACTCGCCGCTGCTGTTTCTCCTGAGAACAACGGGGTTGCGGACTTTTTTAATAGTTCGTTAAGGATATCAGCCCTTTACGCCGGATTTGAACTGATCGAATTCGTTCTGCTCCTCTTCACTGGGCCATTTGTTATTACTCAGGTCGATATCCGCAGTCTCCAGTTTAGGATCCACCACCACGGAAACCAGTTCCTTGTCGGTAGCGATTACCCGGCTGACCTCCGCATCATTTTTCCTCCAGATTTCGGCCGGATAGGTCACATTTTCGACGGTGCCATCGGCATAGGTGTACTCCACGATGAGCGGCATGGGTATGCCCCCGGGCTTCTCAAAGGTAATCTGGTACAGGTTTTTAGGATCCTTGTATTTAGCCCTTTCCTCCTCACTCAATCCGTCCAGGAATTCCTTGAGTGCGGGAACGGCCTCGGAGGCCCTGGGGTTATTAGAGCCCACCTTGACGGTATCCTCGACCATGTATACATAGTCGGGATAGTTGGTGATATTCCGTTCGGCCAAACGCTGCTTGAGTTCCTCGCTGGGCTGCGCCGAGAGCCTGAATTTCTTCACTTCCTTTACACCCATATCCACGTATTCCGTCGAATAGAACCATCCCCTCCAGTAGTAATCCAGGTCGATGGCCGTTACTTCTTCTATGGTACGGAAGAAATCCTCGGGAGTGGGGTGCTTGAACATCCAGCGGCGGGCATAGGTGCGGAAAGCGTCGTCGAAGAGCTCTTTGCCGACTACCGTTTCCCGCAGTATGTTCAGAGCCGTCGCGGGTTTGCCATAGGCATTCGGCCCCAGGCTGTAAACGTTCTCGGGGTTGGACATAATCGGAGCCAGGTAGTCCTGGTCCGCGCTCATATATCGGACTATGCCGGTTGCCGGCCCTCTTCGGGAAGGATATTTTTCATTGGGGGCAATGGCCTCGGGGTGCTTCTCGCCGAAGTACTGCTCTGTCAGATACTGAGTGTAGGTATTCAGGCCTTCGTCCATCCAACCCCACTGGCGTTCGTCCGAATTGACGATCATGGGAAAGAAGTTGTGACCTACCTCGTGAATGATCACACTGATCATACCGAATTTGGTTCGGTCGGAATAGTTGCCCTCCTTGTCGGGTCTCCCGAAGTTAAAGCAGATCATGGGATATTCCATGCCGATATTGGCCGTGTGCACCGATATCGCTTTGTGGTAGGGATAGTCGAAGGTATACTTCGAGTAAGCTTCCAGGGTCGCTACTACGGCCTTGGTGGAGTATTCCTCCCACAGGGGATTGCCTTCCTTGGGATACAGGGACACGGCCATCACGTCCATACCCCCCAGTTTAACGGCCTGCATGTCCCAAATAAACTTGCGGGATGATGCGAAAGCGAAATCCCGCACATTTTCCGCCCTGAATTTCCAGGTTTTCTTCTTATCGGAACGGCTCTTTTCGGCCGCTTCGGCCTCTTCCTGGGTAACGATAAGGACGGGCTTATCGTAAGACTTTTTGGCCTGCTCGTACCGCTTCATCATAGTACGGCTGAATACCTGCTTGCGGTTGAGCAGCTCTCCGGTTGCATCCACGATATGATCGGCGGGAACGGTGAGATTCACTTCGTAATTACCGAAGGGAAGGGCGAACTCCCCACTTCCCCAGAACTGGTGGTTCTGCCATCCTTCCACGTCGTTGTATACGGCCATGCGGGGAAAGAACTGGGCAATGGTATAAAGGTTATTTCCGTCTTCCGGAAAATACTCCAGGCCAGAGCGGCCTCCGTACTGCATGCGGTCCTGTATGTTGTACCACCATTTGATCTTAAAGCTGAACTGCTCACCACTGGCCAGGGGCTGGGGAAGGTCCACCCGCATCATCGTCCAGTTGATCATATGAGGCAGGTCGTTGCCATTGGCATCCCGGACGTATTCGATGTTGAAACCCCCATCGAAGGCCTCTTTGAGTTCCCTTCTGGCGAAGGAACCGGGCTGATATGCACTGCTGAGATTTGAAGGGTTTCTCAGGTCTGCCTTGGAATCCTTGGCGCGAACGTTCTGATCGAGTTGGACCCAGAGAAATTCCAGTGCCTCAGGGGCGTTGTTGTGATAGGTTATGGTTTCCTCGCCATAGATCCTGGCATTTTGATCATCGAGTTCGATATCCATAACGTAGTCGGCCTGTTGCTGGTAGTAGTCGGGGCCGGGTTTACCCGAGGCCGTGCGAAAGCCATTGGGAGTGGCCATTTCGTCGTACAGCTGACGGAAACGATTGATGTTCTGATGCCCGGGTTTGCGGGTTTCCTCTTCCTCCTGGGCCACCAGAGGCAGCAGTACCAGGCTGAGGCACAACACGAGGACGCGTTTAATAGTATTCATGATTTGCGTAAAAATTTAAGCTTGAAAAATAGGGTTATACAGGGCTTCCGGGAGAGAACTAGTTGATTTTTAACACTTCTTTAGTACTGCCCTGATGGAATACCCAGGTTTTGGTGATTTCTCCCAGTTTAAGATGGGTCATGTTTTTCTGTTCTTCAAACGCCCCGAGCAGTAATTTGTTTTGCACACCGATGCTACGGGCCTTTTTGAAGCCCGATTGGGGAAGTTCCAGGTACACCACAGTTTGATCCATGTCGTACTTCCACCCCAGGAAACTGAGTTTTTGGCGCTCCCCATCCAGGTAAATCACGAATCGTTCGGTGGTATAGGACTCAATATAGTCGCCCGCCCGATCCGACTCCTTATCGGTATCCAGACGGCACTGATGCCCATAAGCCTGTTCCAATTGCGCATCGAAGTCGTCGGTAAAAATTCGCATGGTGATCTGAAGGGCATTCTGGGATTCCTTGTAATAGACCTGGGTCACACTCAGGTAAAACTTGTGGGAATTTAAGGCCTCCCATCGGGCTTCCGGGAGCTTGTCCCCTTTGGGAAATACCACCGGGACCAGCAACGGGACTATCCACAACATCCATTTCATCTCAACAGCCATATAGCACTAGCTAAGCTAAGCATCCGCTCAGATTTCGACAAGGACATGCCCGGATTAACCCGGGAACGACGGATATTCACGACCGAATTACTCCTCTTCCTGGTATCCCTTTCTGAATTCGGCACTCTGGACGACCAGGAAGTCGATGAGCTGGAATTCGTTTTCCTTGCGAATCAATTCCCTGGGCGGAATTTTGGCATCGCAGTAGGCCAGGAAAGCTCCGATCTGCTCTTTGGGTATCTCCAGATCTTCGACGAAGAAGCGATCCTCGTACACCTGCCGCAACACATCGCTGAGCTTGATCGGTTCCTTCTCGATATCGCCATCTTTCTGACGCGATTTAAACAAGGCCTTGAAAATGTTGACGAAGTTGAGTCCATCTTGCATTCCCCGAACCGATTCGTCCAAAGCAACATTCTCAACACGCGTCTGTCGGTCTACCTCATATTCGAATCCCTTGAATTCCTCATTCCTGACCTCGAGAAATTTTTCCTGGTTCTCCGGGGTAACCACCACCTCGTCGAGCTCCTGAACTTTCTCTTTGACTTCCACGATCAATCTCCGGTTCTGAAGGATCTCAGGGGTGATCTCCACGACCTTGAGCTGATAATTCACTGCGGAAAAAACGAGTCGCTCCCCTTCCATGACGGATATAGCAAAGCGACCGCCCTCGTCGGTGATGGTCACCTCTTCGGTAACCACGTTGATCACGTTCTCGTTAACTACAAAATTACCCCGATACAGTACCTGGCCCCGGATAATTTCCCGTTGCTGACCGTAGGTCATCACAACGGTAATGAGTAGAAGGACCAGAGCGGCCCCGTATTTCTTATTCATGCAGGTAATTTTTAGTAAGGAACAAAGAAAAATGAAAATGCTTTCTTAAAGTTCTGTTAAGGACAAAAAACTCAGAATGGGAGGCCAGTAAGTAAGAATACCACTACATATCAAGAATTTAGACAGTTCACCGTAATCCTGAAGCTTGGAATGTCAAGATCGCTATCTTTGAACCAAACCGATTATTACCCACATGAAATGGCCTTTACATGCCCTGATCGGGGCCGTTCTGTTTCTGACCGGTGGACTGCATGCCCAGGTCAAGATAGGAGATAACCCACAGTTGCTGAGTCCGCTTTCATTGCTCGAACTGGAAAGTACCGACCGGGTGTTCGTCCTGAACCGGATGACCACGCAGCAGATGAATGCCCTGCAGCCCCTGCGCGGCGCGGTGGTCTATAACATCAATGAGTCCTGCCTCTTTGCGTTCGACGGTGGCAGCTGGCAGAGCCTCTGCGAAGACAACAGGCTCACGGTCGAAGACAACGGAGACGGAACCCTGACCCTTACCGATACGGATGGGCAAACCTACAGCGTGTCCAGCAGCCCCGTCACCAATGTCTCGCTGGAATATGTCGGATCAGAACTGATATTAACAGATTCCGAAGGGGGAACCGTGCAGGCCACCATAGACCTGAATACCCTGCTGGATCTAACATCCGATGCCATAGTGAACGAAAGGCCGACCATGGTGATTACCCCGAATGGTGGAACACTGAACCTGGAAGTCCTGGAAATTACTGGGGAGCAGATCGCGGATAACACCATTAACGGATTTACGGACATACAAGCTGCCTCCATTACGGCCGAGGAGCTGGCTAACAACTCGGTGGACAGTCCCGAAATCGCCACCGATGCGGTTGGAGATGAAGAAATCGACTATACCGTGGTCACCCTTCAGGACTTTACGAACGACGTCGGCTTTATTACGGATGCCAGCGTGGTGAGTTCGGCACCTAACAATGCTTTGATCTTTAACCCGGCCCCCAATCCAGGGGCCTTCTATGACGACAGTAATCTGCGCAGCCGGATCAGTGCAGTCGAAGTGGACCTCACCACACTGATACCCGATGTTGCCACCAATATGCAGGATATAGGCGATCACCTGGACGAAGACATGGACATTTCGGAGACCAACGAAATTCAGACGCTGGGACTGGACGGGAATCAGCTTTCCCTGAGTTCCGGAGGGGGATCGGTCGATATTGATGCTGACCCCCTTAATGAGGTCAATCTCGAGTTTGCCGTGGAGGGACCGGAACTTGTGCTACGGGATGCCGGAGGTGAACTAAGCGTTTCCCTGGACGAATTGGGGTCCGACGATCAAAACGTAACCCTGAACTACACACCCGGTACCCAGGATCTCGAAGTCGGTATAGAAAATGGCACGGGCCAGACCGTGAACCTCTCGAGCCTGAACCAGAGTGTCCTGGCCAACCAGAATCAGGCGGATATTGACCAATTACAGGACGATCTTAATGCCCTTACCGCTGCCGATGTGGGCGTAGCCGACGGCAATGGTAATTTTGTTTCCGACACCGTGGAAGGTGCTCTGGAAGAACTGGCCGATGCCAATGCGGCCGATGGCGATACGAACCCAACCAATGAGCTGCAGGATGCGATTGATGTACCCATAACGGATGTCGATAATAACTTCACATCCGAGAATGTTCAGGGTGCACTCGAAGAGTTGTTCTTAAAGGCGCAGATTAATGCAGATCAGCTGGTCACCCTGGACAATTCACTGACACTGACCGAGACCGATGTTATCAATAACACCAACAACATCAACATCAATTCAGGAAGAATCGATTTGAACGTGACCGAAATAGGAGTTAATGCTACTGGAATTACGGATAATGCCAACGGCATATCCGATAATAATATCCTGATCACAGACCACATCAACAACGACCTGGATACCGACCCCATAAATGAAATCCAGACGGCCGATGAAGTCTTACTGTCCGGTACCGCCACCTTTGTTTCGGACAATGTGGAAGGCGCCCTCGGAGAACTGTCCAATGGCCTAACCCGAAAAGAAATACGGACCGATAATGCGGCGACAGTCGTGATCGGGGATTTGGATTATACGGTGATACTTAACGATCCGGCAACAACCTTTGTTACCATGCCCGACCCCTCGTTGAGTGATGGGAGAATTATCATCATAAAGAATATCGCAGGGGCGCCGATTACGACCTCCCTTTCCTATAATGATTCTGGCGGGGGTTCAATAAGTATTATTGGCAGCCCGGAAACAGTCTGGCTCCAAAGCGATGGTCTGGTATGGCACCAAATCAACTAAGTCCCGGATGCCCGCGTCGATCCGAAATACCGCCCTGTTTTTTCTGCTGGCCCTAACGCTACCGGGAACCCTTGCTATACGCGCCCAGGGCATAAACAATGCCGGCCAGCTCTATATCGGCAGTGGGGCTTCGGTGGGCATACACGGGGACCTGATCAATACCGGGAGCTGGGTATCGGAAGCCAGCACCTTCGGCTTCTACGGAACGGAGGAAACCCGGGTACAGGGCAACATCCCCATCGAGGCCACCTATCTGGAAATCGCCAAGGACCAGGGAAATGTGGAGTTGCAGAATTCGATCATTATTTCGGAAGTATGCCTCTTCGTCTCAGGAGACTTCATCACCGATCCGGCCCTTGAGGCCCATGTAATCGAGTTCGGACCCGGTGCCATTCCCCTGGGGGCCGGCCAACTCTCCAAGATCCGGGGCTGGTCTCGTGCCCTGGACCGCGATCAGTTCACCTTCCCATTGGGAGGCAGGGATTCCTATCATCCGCTAACCTTTCAATCCAATGAACCATTGGCCGTAGCCAGCGCAGCCTACGTAGACGAAAACCCCACCACGCCGGTCAGCCTGCCGTTCAGTTTCAATATCGGACTCAAGGACTTTCGCATCGGGGACATCTCGGTGGAAGGCTTTTGGTTTTTCCGGGCCAGCGGTATCGCCAGCATCAGCCTGGCCTGGTTCCCGGCCGATAATCTGTCGGCCATTGCGGAGGAGCTAAGAGAGATCATACTGGTGGGGTGGAACAGGAACCGATCCATCTGGGAGCCCATTGAGGTTGCCAACCGGTCCGGACAGGTAAGTCAGGGGTCCCTGACCACCGAGCTTTTTAATCCGGGCGTCTACGAAGCCTTCGCCCTGGCAACGGTCAGCGCCCTCTTCGAGGATGGGAATGCCGTTGCCGGAGATTATTTCGTGAGTCCGAATGGGGATGGAATCAACGATGCTCTGGTCCTGGAACACCTGGAGCTGGAAGGAAAAAACAACCAAATCCACATCTTTAACCGCGCCGGACAGAAGGTGTTCGAGTACACCAACTACACCAATCAGTTCACGGGCTTCGCCAATTCGGGTTCGACCTTATTCGGGAGCGGTTCCCGTCTGCCCGACGGCGTTTATTACTACATCGTGGAACTCCTGGACGACGGCCTGAGGTTTCAGGGCTTCTTTGTACTCGACGATTAGCCCTAATTTTGGGTATGTCTTTTTCTCGCCTGTCACTTAACGTCGGACCGATTTCGCCCGAAGCTACCCACCCACTTCGATCACGGGTACTTCGCAGTGGCCGTCCCCTGGCCGATTGTGTATTCGAAGGAGATAATGAGCCCAGCAGCTTCCACCTTGGAGCTTTGCTGGATGGAGAGATTATCGGTATTTGTTCGTTGATGCAACGACCCAGCCCGAACGCAACCGATCCCGGACTGAGCTACCAACTCAGAGGAATGGCGGTTTCCCCGGAACACCGCGGCCTGGGTACAGGTGCGGCCCTGCTCAATTCCGCCGAGCAATATCTCAAGCAAATGGATGTTGTTTTAGTGTGGATGAACGCACGCGAGCATGCGGTGAGCTTCTATCAGAGGCATGGGTATGAGAAAAAGGGCACCCTTTTTGAGATTGAAGGCATAGGACCGCACTACTATATGGACAAATACCTGAACCGTGAAACGTAGGACTTTCAACAGGCTGGCCGCGGCCGGATTAGCCGCCATACCCACGACAGCTCTGCCCGCCGACTTGTACAGAGACCCCTATTACACCCTGGACGAACTAATGGGTATAGCAGATATTCCCCTGGAGGGTAAGGATTTCCGTCTTAGGAAGGCCGCCTTTGAAGCACTGGAGCGAATGAAGTCGGCTGCGTACCGGGACGGATTCGACCTTAAGGTGGTTTCGGCCTACCGGAGTTATGAACGCCAGAAAACCATTTGGGAGCGAAAGTATTTCCGGTATACCGTGGACCAGGAGATGAGCGGTCCCGAGGCCGCAAGGAAGATTGTGGAATATTCGACGATACCGGGAACCAGCAGGCATCATTGGGGAACCGAGGTCGATATCATCGACGGTTATCCCCGGGCCGAGGGAGACGTGCTCGTACCTTCCAAATTCGAAGGAGAAGGGCCCTATGCACCTTTCAAACAGTGGCTGGACGAACATGCCGAATCCTTTGGTTTTTATCTGGTATACACGAACAATCCGCGAAGAAGGGGGTTTAAGTACGAGCCCTGGCACTACAGCTATGCAGCCCTTTCCGTGCCCATGCTCAAGCAGTTTCGCAAAAAGAACATACTCCGGAGCCTGAGGGCCGCAGATTTCGAAGGGGCATCAGAACTCACCGTCGGATTTCTCAAGGAGTATATTCACGACCATATTCTGGACATCAACCCCTCCCTGCTTTAACCCGTATTTCGTACTTTTCGGTAGCTAAATTCGTCCGCAATGAATCGAGGAAGTTGGAGGATTCGGATCCTCATTGGTTTGGTTATCGTCGCATTCGCCTTTGTACAGCGATGCAGCAATCAGCAGACCAACCCGTACACCCAGCGCGTACAGACCATCAATATGAGTCCGTCACAGGAAATCGCCATCGGGCTTCAGAGCGCCCCGGAGATCACCCGACAATATGGAGGACTCTACCCCGATGAGCGCTATCAGACCCTGGTGGATGCCGTTGGAAAGCGGCTGGTCCAGAACAGCCTCGCCCGGGAGACTCCCTACGAATACGAATTTCATCTGTTGGCCGACGACCGCACCATCAACGCCTTTGCCCTTCCCGGAGGACAGTGTTTTATCACCTATGCCCTGTTCCGCCAACTCGACGAGGCGCAGCTGGCCGGAGTCCTCGGTCATGAGATCGGGCACGTGGTGGGCAGGCATTCCGCCGAACGCATAGCCGAATCCGATTTCTGGCAGACCCTGATGTCAGGAGCCGAAGTAGGTGGCGGACTTGGGAATGTAGTTGGGGGAATCGGCCAACAGACCCTGCTCACCAACGGACGGGAGGACGAACTGGAAAGCGACGAACTGGGTGTACTGTTTATGATACAGTCCGGGTACGATCCCAATGCGATGATTGAGGTGATGAGAATCCTGAAAGAGGCAGCCGGACCGAACCGGGTACCTGAGTTTCAGAGCACGCATCCCGACCCCGAAAACCGGATCGAACGCATCCGGGAAGCCATCGATAAATACTCAAATCGATAAAGGGCACCCCATAGACGAGAATTTTCCGGTCCGGAAGTACTTCGGCGTACTTTTAACAGGAGTAAATGAGATGAACTCATTTTAAAACCGCACCGTTATGATCTATGTAATCAAAGAAAGGTATCTGGCGGCTTTTGAGGGGTGCAGACCGAAGTATCTCGTACTGCTGCTTCAGGCGTATTCCGTATTCTGTGCGCTGATGATCATTATGGCGATTTACGCCATCGTGTACAGAATGAGCACGGGATTTCCCATTTGATGCGGTGCGTCGAACAGGCCCTGGCCATTGGATAAAACAAAAAGGCCACCCGATTGAGGTGGCCTTTTCCATTTTTTGATTGAAGAAGTTAGCTTCTTTCGAGCACGGACAGGGCATCCTTGGCACCTGAAGCCTTGGCAAAATCGTAGGCATTCAGTCCGCTGCTGCTGCGAACATTGATGCTGGCCCCATTTTCCAGGAGGTACTCCAGGATTTCAGCCCGGTTATATCGGGCCGCATAGTGCAGGGCGGTCATACCATTGGATTTCTGGTTGACATCGACGCCTTCCTCGATCATCTTTTTAACGGCTTCCAGATCTCCTTTTACCACGGCCATACACAGGGGTGATACCCGGGGGGCCTGAACCGTTTCTGCAATTGTGGCAGTTTCGGTAGTTTCGGAGGCCTGAACCTGCGCGCTCAGCAGCAGGGCACCTGCTGCCATAAAAAAGACTGTTCTTTTCATAATTGTTGTTTTTTGACGTGAAAATTTATCAGTTACATAAAATTAGACTACTCAGACAGGGTAGTGTTACGGCCTTGGGAATGATCTAACAATAGTTTAACAGGAGAGCGGCATTACGACCGATGCCTTAACATTTATATAAGGTTCGTTGGGGAAGGCTTTATTTTCATCCTATTTTTGAATTCTATAACCCATGTACATGAATAAAAAAGTCGTTCTCATGATACTGGATGGGTGGGGAATTTCACCCGATCCTTCCGTATCGGCCATTGAGCAGGCCCATACGCCCTTTACAGACGGGCTCTATCACCGCTACCCCCATTCGGAATTGCGCACTTACGGCATGAATGTCGGGCTGCCGGATGGACAAATGGGAAACAGTGAGGTGGGTCATATGAATCTCGGGGCCGGCAGGGTCGTTTATCAGGACCTGGCGAAGATCAATTTGGCAGTGAAGGAGAACAGCCTGGGGCAGCAGCCGGCACTGGTTGATGCGCTCGAAAAGGCCCGGGACGAAAATCGAAAAGTGCACTTCCTCGGGCTGCTGAGCGACGGGGGCGTACACAGCCACATCAGCCATCTCGAGGAATTGCTGAGGGTGTCCGGGCAGTACGAGGGTGTCCAGACCATTGTCCATGCCTTCACCGACGGTCGTGACGTAGACCCCAGAAGCGGACTCGGCTTTGTCCGTCAGATACAGTCGGTCTGTAAGGAAACCGGAGCACAACTCGCCTCGGTTACCGGGCGGTATTACGCCATGGACCGGGATAAGCGATGGGAGCGGGTTAAAGTGGCTTACGACGCGCTTGTACACGGTCTTGGCCGCAGGGTCGCCGATCTGGCCGAAGGCATACAGGAGAGCTACCAGCAGGATATCACGGACGAGTTTATCAAACCCCTGATTCAGGCCGGAGAAGACGGGCAACCCGTGGCAACCATTTCCGATGGCGATGTAGTGGTGTTCTTCAACTTCAGGACCGACCGGGGACGGGAACTGACCATGGCCCTCTCCCAGCAGGATTTTCCCGAACAGGATATGCGAATGCTGGACCTGACCTATGTGACCATGACCCGCTACGACGACACCTTTAAGGGGGTGGAGGTCGTCTACGATAAGGAAAATATTAAGGACACCCTGGGCGAAGTGCTCGCTTCCCACGGAATCCCCCAACTCCGCATAGCGGAAACCGAGAAGTATCCCCATGTCACCTTCTTTTTCAATGGGGGGCGCGAGGAGCCTTTCGAAGGGGAGGATCGGATTCTGATACCATCGCCCAAGGTGGCGACCTACGACCTCAAACCCGAAATGAGTGCCTATGAACTAAGGGATGCCATCATTCCGGAGCTCCGGGCAGGCAAGCCCTCATTCGTTTGCCTGAATTTCGCCAATCCCGATATGGTGGGGCACACGGGAGTGATGGAGGCGGCTGTCAGGGCATGCGAGACCGTAGATACCTGTGTCCGCGACATCGTGAATGCCGGAACCGAAAACGGCTACTCCTTCCTGATCATCGCGGACCACGGAAACTGCGATACCATGCGGAACCCGGATGGAAGCCCGAACACGGCCCATACGACTAACCCCGTTCCACTTATCCTGGTCGATACCGATGCCACCGCCGTGGACGAAGGCGTACTCGGCGACCTGGCTCCAAGCGTACTCTTCCTAATGGGTATCAAACCGCCTGCTGCCATGACCGGAAAGAACCTGATACACACCTAAACTCCCATATCATGAATACACGACTCCACACGCTGTTCCTGCTGTTTATTCTGAGTTCAGGCCTGGCACTCCTCGCGCAGGATATATCGTCTCCCGACGGGAATCTGACCTTGAGATTTAGCCTGGACTTCGATGGGACACCTACCTATTCACTGGAATTCGAAGACAGGACGGTTTTGCGCCCCGGCAATCTGGGATTCGAACTTGCCGCCGCCGATTTCGAAAACGATAACGTCCGGCCCCTGACCGATGGTTTCGAGAACATCGGAGTGGAGTACGCGGAGTTCGACGAAACCTGGAACCCGATCTGGGGAGAGCAGGCCGAAGTGCGCAACCACTACAAGGAGATGCTGGTTCGTCTCAGACAGAAGGAAACCGGGCGCCTGCTTCACATACGCTTCCGGGTCTACGACGATGGACTGGGCTTTCGCTACGAATTCCCCGTTCAGCCCAAACTGGGTTATCTGACCCTGAAGGAGGAACGCACACAGTTTGCCCTGACCGGCGACCACTTGGCCTATTGGCATCCGGGGGACTATGACACCCAGGAACAGAATTACTCGACCACCCGACTGTCGGAAATCCGCAATACCATAGACCGCGTAAATCAGGGCAAGGCGAGTAACTTCCTGTTCTCCAAGACAGGAATCCAGACCCCCGTGCTCCTGAAAACGGATGATGGGTTGTACATACAGCTGTTCGAGGCCGCTCTTCTGGATTATCCTGCACTGCTGCTCGAACTGGACGAAGTTAATTTTAAGCTAAACGCCCATCTGGTTCCCTCCACAGACGGCACTAAGGGCTATCTGCATACCCCATTCTCCACCCCGTGGAGAACGGTCATGGTCTCGGATACAGCCTCCGGCATCTTACTTTCCCAACTGATATATAACCTGAACGAACCGGTTGCCCTGGAGGATACCTCCTGGATCAGACCCATGAAATACGTGGGGGTATGGTGGGAGATGATATCCGGACAGGGAAGCTGGGCCTACACCGATGAAGCGAATGGGGTAGATATTGCCACCTTCGACTACGAAAATGCGAAGCCCAACGGAACCCATTCTGCGAATACCGAAAATGTGAAACGCTATATCGATTTCGCCTCACAGCACGGGTTCGATGGTGTTTTGGTGGAAGGATGGAACATCGGCTGGGAAAACTTTTGCTGCCGCCCGATCGAGTACAATTTTGATTACCTGACCCCCTACCCCGACTTCGACCTGGAAGGTATTGAGGCCTATGCCCGGGAGAGAGGGGTGCAGATGATCATGCACCACGAAACGGGTAGCGCGGTACGGAATTACGAACGGCATCTGGACCGGGCATATCAGTTTATGTCCGACCACAACTATCCGGCTGTGAAGAGCGGATATGTAGGAAATCTGCTGCCCAGGTCTCATCACTACAGCCAGTATGCAGTGAATCACTACATGTTTGCGGTTAAAAAGGCCGCGGAGTACAAAGTAATGGTCAATGCGCACGAAGCGGTCCGGCCTACCGGCCTGGGAAGGACCTACCCCAACCTCATAGCCAATGAATCGGCGAGGGGTACAGAATTCGAGGCCTTCGGCGGGGATCGAAACAACCCGGACCACACCACCCTCCTGCCCTTCCTTAGACTCAAGGGCGGGCCTATGGACTACACGCCGGGCATATTCGAGAACGATATGAGGCCGGACCACTCGTCCTGGGCTAATACTACCCTGGCCCGGCAGCTGGCCCTGTATGTCACTATGTACAGTCCCCTGCAAATGGCCGCTGACCTGCCCCAGAACTACGAAAAGCACATGGATGCCTTCCAGTTTATCAAGGATGTGGCGATCGATTGGCAGAAGAGCCTGGTACTCGAGGCCGAGCCCGGCGATTATATTACCTACGCCCGAAAGGAAAAGGGAGGAGAACGTTGGTTTGTCGGCAGGACCAATGACGAAGAGGCCCGAACTTCCCAGATTCGATTTGACTTCCTGGATAAGGGCGCCTGGTATAAGGCCACCGTTTACAGCGATGGGGACGATGCCCACTACCTGGAGAATCCGAAGAGCTACCGTATCGAGACCTACCGGGTAAACAGCCGCTCAAGACTCAGACAGGCCTGTGCCCCGGGAGGAGGCTATGCCATTTCGCTGGAAAAGATCGAGGATCCCGGAGAAATCAGGAAACTGAAGCGATTATAGGACAGTAAGAAGGGTGGCCGGCATGCCACCTGCTCGTCCCTGAATACAACATATGATAGAACTCAAGTCGAGAGAGGAAATCGAACTCATGAGGGAGAGCGCCCGGGTGGTATCCCGTACCCTCGGCATGCTCGCAGCCGAAATCAAGCCCGGTGCCCATCCGCTCAAACTGGATAAAATGGCGGAAGATTACATCCGCTCCCAAGGGGCAGAGCCCGGTTTTCTGGGCATGTACGACTTTCCCAACACCCTGAACTGGAGTCCCAATTCGCAGGTAGTCCACGGCATACCGGGCGACACCCTGCTCAAGGAAGGCGATATTGTATCCGTGGACTGCGGGGCCCTGATGAACGGCTTTTACGGGGACCATGCCTACACTTTTGCGGTAGGCGAAGTAGAAGAGGCAACCCTGAAGCTCTTGCGCGTCACGCGGGAATCCCTCTATGAAGGCATCCGGGAGTTCCGCCTCGGTAAACGGGTCGGGGATGTGGGATACGCCATACAGCATTACTGCGAGAAGGAAGGCTACGGGGTGGTGCGCGAGCTGGTTGGCCACGGCTTGGGTCGGAAACTTCACGAATCCCCGGAGATGCCCAACTACGGCAAAAGGGGGCGCGGGAAGAAATTCCAGGACGGTATGGTAGTGGCCATCGAACCCATGATCAATATGGGGACCCGTCGCATACGTCAGCTCAAGGACGGCTGGACCATACTCACTGCCGACGGGAAGCCCAGTGCGCATTTCGAGCATAATGTTGCCCTGGTGGATGGGAAGCCCCAATTGCTCTCGACCTATCGCCATATATTTGAGGCTCTTGGCATCGAGTCGGACGAAGAAGACGAATTCAACCCTGCCGGCTGGTAATCCCCTAATGGAATCCCTACTCAAGCCCATACTAAGAACCGTTCCCAGGCCCTGGCTGATTCGCTTCAGCTATCTCGCCAGGCCTTTGATACGCTGGTATTACCGAGGCGATCGCTACACCGACCCCATAGACGGGCGGAGCTTTCGCAAGTTTCTTCCGTACGGGTATGAGAAAACCCGTGAAAACGTGCTCTCCCCCTCCACCCTTTCCCTGGAGCGGCACCGATTGCTTTGGCTGTTTTTGAAGAGGCGGACGAATTTTTTCAGCGGCATGCACAAAGTGCTTCATATCGCCCCCGAACAGGCCTTTTACAGCCGGTTTCACAAGATGAAGAACCTGAACTACACCACCTGCGACCTCCACTCTCCCCTGGCAGACATTAAGGCAGACATCTGCGACCTGCCTTTCGAAGACGATAGCTTCGATGTGATCCTGTGCAACCACGTCCTGGAACACATTCCTGACGACCGTAAGGCACTGTCCGAACTCTATCGGGTCATGAGGCCCGGGGGCTGGGGGATTTTCCAGGTGCCCCAGGACACGGGTAGGGAAAAAACCTTTCAGGACGACAGCATTACCGACCCCAGGCAACGGGCGTCCCTCTTTGGACAATACGACCACGTGAGGACCTACGGTATGGATTATTTCGACATCCTGGCCGGAGCGGGATTCGGAGTAGAGGCGGTGCTGTATACCGACGAATTCTCCGTTGAGGATCGCAAACGCTTTGCCCTTTCAGGAAAGGAATACATCCCCCTGGTACGAAAGCCTGAAATTACCCCTAAGGTGCGCTGACACCCGGGGAATAGAAACGCTCCCGGAACCCTCCGGTGTAGTATTCGCTAAGGACATTGTCCCCGTCTGCATAGATGATGTAACCGTCCACATCGGCCAGGTTCTCGAGCATGTCGATGCCTGCCTGAAGCTCCATAGCCATAAGTGCAGTAGCATAGGCATCCGCCCGGGCACAATCCGGGGCCAGCACGCTGCTGGCGAGTATATTGGAATTTCGGGTATACCCGGTCTTGGGGTCTATGGTGTGCACATACTTCTGACCGGTAATCGAATCGAACCGGAACTTCCGGTAGTTCCCAGAAGAAGCCATGGCACCTTCCTCCAGGCGAACCAGCCGGCGGGTGACCCGTGCACCGAGTTCACTCTCCAAAGGGTCTTCTATGCCAATGGTCCAGGCCTTATCCTTTTCCAGATTCTTCCCCCGGACTACTACTTCTCCCCCGAGTTCGAACATATAGTTTCGGCAGCCGAGCTCGTCTAGCACACGTCCCACGCGATCGAGTGCATAGCCCTTGGCGATCGCATTGAAGTCCAGTTGGATTCCGGGCTCCGACCGGGTCAGGTAGCCTTCGGGGTCGAGTCCCATCTTATCCAGACCGACATAACGCATCAGGGAATCCACCTGACTGCTGTCCGGTGTCCGGGCTTCTCCGGGTCCAAATCCCCAGGCATTGACCAGCACTCCCACTGTTGGATCGAAGGCCCCGCTGCTCTTCCGGTGGACCTCACGGGATATATCCAGAACCTCGAGGAACATGGCATCGGGTTGCACGCGTTCCCCGGCGTTAAACCGGGAAATCAACGAGCCGGGAATATAGGTGGACATGGAGGCATTCACGGCCTCTATAACGGAATCCAGGCGAGCCTCCAATCCCGTGGCCTCGGTAAAGGCGATCAGGGAATAGGTCGTCCCGAGTGCCCTTCCCTGTATGCGCTGGGCCTCCTGAGTGTCCGACCCTTCGCAGGCCAGTACAAACACGGCAAGGAGTAATACCATAGAACTGGCCGTCCGATTCTTCAGGGTTTCCATTCTATCAGTCCTGTAAAGTGCATCAGATACGGTTCATCCTTTCGTAGGGGGCGATTGGGATTGTTGCGGTTCTCCAACCCGACTCCGGCGATGTGCGTTCGCGCCTCGAATGTGTCCGCGTGATCCTTCACCTTTTTCATCAACACCCGGTCGTAATCAGCGGGATCGGACCCCAACGCCATGGGTCGTACGACGACAAAGTGCATCTCCTTATCCTTAAGGCAAACAAACTGGGGATTCTTCTCCAGCTCGCTGTTTACCGCCAGAAATTCAAAACCTTCCCCCTCCAAGTGCTTCCCCACGATATTCATCGCCAGGCGATGCATCTCCTGAGTCGTTAATTCCTGTTTATCCTCCAAAGTCGTCGAAGCGGATATGCTCGTCGGGTATACCGAAGTCCTCACCCATTTTCTGAACGGCCTGATTCATAAGTGGCGGACCGCAAAAATACAGTTCGATATCCTCCGGAGCATCGTGCTGATTAAGATAATGTTCAATGACGCTGTTGTGGATAAAGCCTACAAAGCCGTCTCCTTCAGCGTCTATGTTCTCCTTCACCTTCCAGTTGTCCTCTTCCAGGGGTTCGGACAGGGCCATGTAGAATTTGAAGTTGGGGAACTCCCGTTCCAATTCCTTGAAGTGTTCGATGTAGAACAACTCCCGCTTGGAGCGCCCTCCGTACCAGAAAGTCACCTTGCGATTGGTCTTCATGGTTTTGAAGAGGTGATAGAGGTGTGATCGCATCGGGGCCATTCCGGCTCCCCCACCGACATAGAGCATTTCGGACTCCGACTCATTGATAAAGAATTCTCCGAAGGGCCCAGATATGGTAACCTCGTCGCCTTCCTTCAGGGAGAAGATATAGGAGGAAGCGATTCCGGGATTAACATCCATCCACTTATTCCTGGAACGATCCCAGGGTGGGGTAGCTATACGAACATTGAGCATAATCTCCCGACCTTCTGCCGGGAAGGAAGCCATAGAGTAGGCCCTCTCCACGGTCTCTGGGTTCTTCATAACCAGGGGCCATAAACCAAACTTGTCCCACTCGGTCTTGAACTTCATCGGGTCGCCGGGATGTTCTTCCGGATGTGCCGTGATATCCATGTCTTCATAACGAACCTCGCAGGGAGGAATCTCGATCTGTATGTATCCCCCGGCCTTGTAGTTCATGTCTTCGGGTATCTCAACCACAAACTCCTTGATGAATGAGGCCACGTTGTAATTCCGAACCACCCTGGCCGTCCACTTCTTGATACCAAATACCTCCTCGGGTATGCTGATATCCATATCCTGCTTCACCTTAACCTGGCAGGCCAGACGCGCACCCTCCTGCAACTCCTTTTTGGAAAAGTGAGGGGTCTCTGTTGGGAGTGCCTCTCCTCCACCAGAGTTGATGTGGCACTCGCACTGTATGCAGGTACCCCCGCCACCGCAGGCCGAAGGCAGGAATATTTTCTGGTTCCCCAGGGTCGTCAGCAGGGTATTTCCCGATGGGACTTCTATGGTTCGCTCCCCATTGATCGTGATCGTGACGGGGCCGGAAGGTGCCAGCTTCTCCTTGGTAAAGAGCAGCAGGGCTACCAGAAGCAGGATCAGGATCAGGAAGGATATAACGGTGATAATAACGGTACCACCCAGACTTGCCATTACAAACATTGCGATCGTTTCTTAATTGATGGTGACGACATCCTTGTCGTCGTCTTCTTTTTCTTCTTCAGTTTCTTTGTCGGTGACGATGGTCTCCTCATCCTCTATGATGCGGAAATCACTGAGCTCGGTCTCCTGCTGCGGCGCTTCGTTGTCACCGGTCAGCATGCCACCAAAACTCTGGAATCCGATCCCCATGAGCCCGGTGATGATGAAGGTGATCCCCAGTCCCCTGAGCGGTGCAGGTACAGCCGAATAGCGAATCTTCTCCCGTATGGCCGCTATGGCCAGGATGGCCAGAAACCAACCTATACCGGAACTGATCCCATAGTTGAAGGCCAGCCCCAACGATGCGATTTCACGGGATTGCATGAAAAGCGAGCCTCCGAGTATGGCGCAGTTTACGGCGATCAGGGGAAGGAATATTCCCAGGGAATTGTACAGGGCCGGGGAAAAGCGTTCCACTACGATCTCAACCAGCTGAACCATGGTGGCGATGGTGGCGATAAACAGTATGAATGAGAGGAAACTCAGGTCGTAATCCGCGTATTCCGCGCCCAACCAGGAAAGAGCCCCTTCCTGAAGCAGGTATTGGTCGAGCAGCCAGTTCAGGGGGACGGTAACGCCCAGCACGAATATTACGGCCGCACCCAGTCCCACCGCGGTCGATACCTTTTTGGACACGGCCAGATAGGAGCACATCCCGAGGAATGTGGCGAATACCATGTTGTCTATAAAGATCGATTTGAAAAAAAGCTCGGTATGCTCTAACATCTTCTCGGCAGTTAATTGTTAATTCTCTTCTATCAGTGCGCGGTTCTTGTAGCGCTGCACCCAAATGATAATCCCCACTACAATCAGGGCCATGGGCGATAGCAGCATAAAGCCGTTGTTCTCATACCCTATGGCATACAGTCCGGTCTTGTTCACAGGATCACCCAGTACGGGTATACCCAGCAGGGTACCCGATCCCAGCAGCTCCCGGAAGACGCCGACTATGATCAGTATGACACCGTAACCCAGCGCATTACCTATACCGTCCAGGAAGGACCTCCAGACATTGTTACCCAGGGCGAATGCTTCGAATCGCCCCATAATGATGCAATTCGTTATAATCAGACCCACGAAGACCGAAAGGGTCTTACTCAGTTGATAGGCAAAGGCCTTAAGCACCTGATCCACAACAATGACCAGGGCGGCGATAACCACAAGCTGCACGATGATTCGAATCTTGGACGGAATAACATTCCTCAGCAGGGAAATCACCACATTTCCGACACCCATAACAAAAATTACGGACAGGGACATCACTATACTGGCCTGCAGTTCGGCCGTAATGGCCAAGGCGGAACAGATGCCGAGTACCTGTATGGTAATCGGGTTGTTGTCCGCCAAGGGATCCAGTATAAGGTTGGCGTCTTTTTTGGATAATAATGCCATATTAATTCTCTCTTACGGTTTCTAAAAAAGGACGGTACAGATTCAGGCTCTCCTTGATCATCGCGGTAACCCCATTGCCGGTAATGGTAGCACCGGCCAGCGCATCCACCTCGTTGTCCTGTTTATCGTTGTTGTTGGGGTCGTTGTTGCCTTTTACGACGCCGATACCGGCATACTGATTGCCGTCGAGTACGGATTCACCCACAAAGTCGTCCATGAAATACCGCGCCTTGATGTTGGCTCCTAAACCGGGAGTCTCCGCCTTGTGGTCGAAGAAAACCCCCTGCACGACCAGGTCTTCGTCCAGGGACATATATCCCCAAATGGCATCCCAGAGGCCCTTGCCGTACATGGGAATGACATAGTAAGTCTTGCCTTCCTTTTCCCCTACAAAAATAGGGAGCCGGGCAGGCTGATCCGACTTCAGGGCATCCATTTGCTTCTTCAGATCAATCAGGTAGGCCTCTTCTTCAGGCCGGGCCTCGGAACCCGTAATGACATATTGCCTGGTGATGTACTTGCGGAACTCCTCTTCTACTTCGGTAGTGGGTACAAACGCTATACCGTCTCCGTCATTCCGGTGAACTCCCATGGCGTAAAGGATGTTCTGCTGCTTTTCGAAACGCTCGTTTTCTTTGATCGCGGGCTTGAGTCCCATGGCGACAGAGGCCAGGAGTGCTCCGACAACCAGGACCATGATGCCGGCGAAGAGTACGGTGTACGAGTTATTCTCCGTGTTAATTGCCATGTTTTATGCTGTTTCCAGTTGAATTTCGGATTGTGGAGCTTCTTCCCCTGCGGCCACGGCCTTCTTCATGCGCTTATGCCTCCTTCGGACGTTACCCTGAACGACATAGTGATCGATGGTAGGGGCAAAGACGTTCATAAG
Source organism: uncultured Flavobacteriaceae bacterium (assembly GCA_964550895.1). GTDB lineage: Bacteria > Bacteroidota > Bacteroidia > Flavobacteriales > Flavobacteriaceae > CAZKAP01. Next base: position 55,362 of record CAZKAP010000007.1, on the reverse strand, counting down.
CAGTATAGCCAGGAACACCCCTTCGGGATAGGCCGGGTTGAACACCCGTATCATTACGGAGATAAAACCGATCAGGAACCCGTAAATCCACTTGCCCCGGTTGGTCTGCGAACCCGTAACGGGATCGGTCGCCATGAATACGATGCCAAAAGCCAGGCCTCCTACAATCAGGTGCTTCCAGAAATCGAACTTCATCAGTCCGTAAAACTTACTGTATTCCGGGATCAGGCCGGCATCGACCACACCGTTAAAGATCAGCCCCATGGAGAGCGCTCCGACTACCGCGCTGAGCATGATGCGCCAACTGGCAATCTTACTGAAAATAAGTGCCGCTGCACCAAGAAGAATTAAAAGAGTCGAAGTCTCCCCTATCGATCCGGGTATAAATCCGAAAAACATGTCCGAGACCGTGTACCCGTATTCCGATTCCTGATTGGCCGCCAGATAACCCAGTATGGTCTCCCCCGAGATGGCGTCAGCGCCGGTTCGATTCACGGCATCGTGCACCCAAACCTTACTCCCGCTCATCCAGGTGGGGTAAGCGAAGAACAGGAAAGCACGTATGGTAAGAGCCGGGTTGAGTATGTTCATTCCCGTCCCCCCAAACACCTCTTTTCCAATAATTACGCCGAATGCCACAGCCACAGCCAACATCCAGAGCGGGGTGTCCACCGGGATGATGAGGGGCACAAGCATGCCGGTAACCAGGTAGCCTTCTTCCACCTCGTGTCCCTTGATCACGGCGAAAATAAATTCGATCAGCAGACCCACGCCGTAAGAAACCAACACCAGGGGCAGTATGGTCTGCGCTCCCAGCAGGAAGTTTTCCCAGGTAATGAAGTGTTCCATCAGGGAGAAATCTTGCGGAAACCCATTAATGGCCGAATAATGCTGATAGCCCGCATTGAACATGCCGAACAGCAGGCAGGGAACCAGCGATAGGATCACGGTATTCATGGTCCTTTTCAGGTCGTCTACCGCCCGGACATGACCCCCGCTTTCCGTGGTGAAGTCCGGGGTGAACAGGAAGGTGTGTATAGCGTTAAACGCCGGAGCCATTTTCTTGCCCCTGTACTTTTCTCTTAAATTATGTAAAGCCTCTTTCATAGCACTAACCAATTTCTTTTTGCAATAAATCCAGTCCGTCCCGAATGATCTTCTGATGCGGCTGCTTGGATATGCAGATAAATTCCGTGAGGGCGAAGTCCTCGGGCGCAACCTCGTACATACCCAGGTTCTCCATTTCGTCCAAATCCTGTACCATACAGGCTTTCAGGAGCTGGAGAGGATAGATATCCAGAGGGAAAACCTGTTCGTACAGGCCCGTGACCACAAAGGCCCGGTGCTCTCCGTTGGTATTGGTATCCAGATCGTATTTCTTACCCGGGTTCAGCCAGGAAAACGTGAAGGCCCTGGTGGAAGATATCTTGTCGAACACGGGCTTGTTCCAGCCGAAAAAGGTGTAATCGTCACCCTCCGGAATGGCATTGATTTCGTGGTTGTAAAAGCCGATATGTCCTTCGGGATGGGTCTTCGTTCCGGTCAGAACGTTCCCATTGATCAGCCTGAAATTGGGGTCCTTTACCCCTCCCGCATAAAGCACGGTAGAAATCTCAGCGCCTATGCGCGTCTCGAAATATTGGGGATCGTTAATCATGGATCCGCCCAGGGCTATCCTGCGCACGGGGTCGTACACTCCTTTCAGGAGCAGATTTCCCATGATCACGAGATCCGGAGCACTTACCGTCCAGACCACCTCACCCTTATTGATGGGGTCGATTTTATTGATCTGAGTGCCCACCAGGCCCGCAGGGTGGGGCCCTTTTACCCGATGAAAGACGGCGTGTTCCACTTCGGACCACACCCCTTTATCTTTGCCGGGTAGTCCAATGTGTACCTTTCCGGGAGTGAGCAGCGACAGGGCGTGTACGGCTGCAGCCAGCTCCTTCTCCTTTCCTTCCAGGACGACATCCATGTCGGCACCCAGCGGTGAGGTATTAAAGCCCGAGATAAATACGGCCTTGGGTGTCCGATCGGGCCGGGCAATCACATCGTAAGGCCTCTGCTTGATAAAAGGCCAGACGCCTGTTTTCAGAAAAAAGGCACGGAGCTCTTCAGCCGTAGCCTGGGACAGGTCAGGAGTCTCATGCCTGAGCTGCTTTTGATCCTTATCGGCCAGAATCCTGACCTGGAGTATGCGCCTTCGGGCTCCCCGCTGGATGTCCACCAACTCTCCGCTTACGGGTGAAACCACCATCATCTGATCCCATTCTTTGTTATAAAACAAGGGCTCACCTGCCTGGATTTCCGCACCTTCCTTGTGGAGCATCTTGGGCGTAAAGCCGTGGAAATCCTCCAGTTGAATGGCATAGGTATTGCTGGGTGCGGCCTTGGCGGTGGTCTTCTTAGCCTCTCCCACGAGGTTGATATTTAACCCCTTGGAAATTCGGATGTTTCGGGCCATAAAAGCACGTCCATTTAGTTGAAAATTGTGCCAAAAATAGTACTAAAAGGACTTTTATCATAGAAATACAACCACAAAATTGGTAGTCTGTCGAGCTTACTTTCAGCGGTATAATTTTTGTTTACTTTTAGTTCAAATAACCGTGTATTTTGAGGTTTTTTCTTCGACAAATCTTACCCTTGCTCCTTGCCCTGCCTGTTATCGCCCAGGTACAGGAAGAGGTGGCCGCCCCTTCTCATATTCGATCCATCGATTTTAGGGGTCCCAGCGGTGAACAGTTTCCCATCGTCAAGCTGGGGGAACCCGTGACCCTAAAATTTGATGATCTCACCGCCAGGGAACAGGACTACTACTACAAGATCGTTCACTGCGATTACGACTGGACCCCGTCTCAGCTGCTGAAGAGTCAGTACCTGACCGGAATGGATAACCAGCGGATTATCGATTACCGCAACAGCTACAACACGCTTCAGCCCTACTCACACTACCGGCTGACGCTGCCCAATAACCAGGTTCAGTTCAAGGTAAGCGGTAATTACGTCCTGGAGATCTACAACAGGGGGGGCACGAAATTGTTCAGCCGGCGTTTCCTGGTGTACGAAGATCTGGTGCCCGTAAGTGCCCAGGTCCGCAGGGCCCGGGATTTTAAACTCCTGGACGAGGCACAGACACTGCAAATCAGCGTCCGTACGGACCCCATTCGGGTAGTCAACCCCCGCCAGCAGTTCAAAATTGCCCTGGTGCAGAATTATCACTGGCCTTCTGCCATTTACGGCGTTCCTCCCCAGTACACAATCGGCCGGGAACTGGTCTACCGCTACGACGAGGAGACCCGATTTCCCGGTGGGAACGAATTCCTCAATTTCGACACCAAGGACCTTAGGGCGCCCACGGTAGCCATAGAAGACATCTTCGTGGACGATCTGTACAACCACGTCCTGTTTCCCAATAAACCCCGAAAGGAAAGGGGTTACACCTATTTTCCGGACGTAAACGGAGACTTTGTCATCCGAACCCTACAGGGCCGGGACCCGGATCGGGAGGGGGAATACACCCGCGTGCACTTCGCACTGCGATACGAACCGGAACTGGAGCTCAAGGACATATACATTTATGGAAAGTTCAACAACTACCAGCTCCTGGAAGACAACCGACTGATTCTGAATTCCGACACCGGATTACTCGAGAAGACCCTCGTCCTGAAGCAGGGCTTCTACAACTATAAGTACGCGGTAAAAAATCCGGATGGAAGCATCGACCCGAATTACATAGGCGGGAATTTTTACGTAGCTGAAAACCAATACCATATCTTTGTATATTATAGGGAATTCGGCGATTTCTACGATCGCCTGGTCGGCCTGGGCACTACCAGCTCGAGGGTCGTGACGAACTAAGATCCTTCAGGATGGCTATACGGAATCCGTTTAATCTCCGGAACCTACCGAAGATTTCCTTCGGCAAGACGACCGTCAGGGAGAATCTGCCCAAGGGTCGTTTTGCCCTCAAATACCGGGGAGAACAATGCCTGAATTGCGGTCATATGCTGGATCACAGCGATCGGTACTGCCCGAACTGTTCTCAGGTTAACAGCACGAAAAAACTCACGCTGCGCGATTTCCTGGACGAACTGCTCAGCAGCCTGATTAATTGGGATTCCCGACTGATCCGCACCCTGCAGGCCCTGTTGTTAAAACCGGGTAAGATTTCAAGGGATTACATAGACGGTAGGCGCGTACGCTACACCAATCCCTTTAAATTCATGCTGAGCACCGCGATCGTATATTTCCTGCTGATCGCATTTACCACCGACCTGCGTCAATTCGACCGGGTAAGGGATAGCATACGCCGAAACGGAGCTGAATCCGAAACGGTGGCTGGCGAGTCCTCAAATACCGGAAGTACCCCCCTCGGTGCCAAGCCCGAATTCGAGAGAGAAGTACAGCAAATCGCGGAGGAAAACACTGGAAATGACGACTCCATCAGTAAGGGCATTGACAAACGTATCGGCCCCGCTGACAATTCGATATCCTCCGGTCCCATAGTATTGAATTTTGGCAATGGAGAGCGCGAGGACACCGGGAGGAGCGAAACGCAAATACGGGATAGTCTTATACTCAATAATCCCCGAAAGTATATCCTGGATACGGAAACCGACACGGACCGTGCTAGCCGGGTAGCCAGAAAGACGTACTTCTTCTGGAAGACCCTGGACGAAGACTATATCGACGACTATTCGGATGCGGTGGCCAAATACAACATTCGAGACTCGGAGGAAAATCAATTCACTTTCCGCTCAGCCGTGGGTGTGCAAAGGGCCTTCGCCCAACCGAGCATTTTTGCCGCCGAATTGCTGTCCAAGCTGCCTTTTGTGATTTTTATATTCATTCCGTTCTTTACCGTATTCGTTTATGCGGTATACATCCGTAAAAATTACACCTACACCGAACATCTGATCTTTAGCTTCCACAACCAGTCCCTGTTGTTTATATTGCTCATCCTAAGCGTAGCAGTGGACCAGGTTTTGGGCTGGTCGACAACGGGCCTGGCCCTGATGATCTTCGGAATTTACCTGTACAAGGCAATGCGGAAGTTCTACGGCCAGAACCGCTTTAAGACCCTACTGAAGTATTCGTTTCTCAATACGGTTTTCGGCACTCTTGCCCTGCTGTTTTCCCTGCTGCTGTTCTTAGGAAGTATTATAACCTACTAACTGAAGTATGAAAACACTGGTAACCCAGGGCATCAAAGTCACAGTAAGAACGACCTTTGAGGGCACCTTCTTCAAGAATTACAAGATGCATTTCGCCTTTGGCTACACCATCACCATTGAAAATACCTCCCGGGATACGGTGCAACTCACCGATCGCCACTGGGATATCTACGATGCACTCCGGGATCCGGAGACTATCGAAGGTAAAGGGGTGATCGGCAAACAGCCCATCATCCAGCCCGGGGGTGTGCATACCTACAGTTCGGGTTGTCTGCTCGCCTCTCCCATGGGCTCCATGCGCGGTTATTACACTATGTGGAATTCCAGCAAAGAAGAGAGTTTCGATGTGGAAGTGCCCATTTTCCACTTGTCGGCACCCTTTGTGAATAACTGATTTCACAGCCGGGTTTCTCCGGTTGTGACGATTGCCCTTACTGCCATTCCCTCCGGGTTTGTGTACCTTTGCACAACAAAATACTAAGAGAATGAGCACCGGTTTCTTCCAGGTTCCCTATCCCATAAACGAGCCTGTCAAGTCTTACGAACCCCATAGCCCCGAAAGGGAAGAGGTCCTTAGAACCTACGATCAGATGTACAACATCACCGTGGAAGTTCCCCTAAAGATCCACGGCGAAAATATCAGCACGGGAGACGTGGCCGGAATGTCTCCACCGCATGAGCACCAGCATTCCCTGGGCACCTATCACAAAGCCGGCAAGCAACACATACAGGCCGCCATAGATTCCTGCCTGGAGGCGAAAAGCGCATGGGAAGGGATGTCCTGGGAGAATCGGGCATCCATTTTCTTAAAAGCGGCGGATCTCCTGGCAGGTCCTTACAGAGCCCGGATCAATGCGGCCACCATGCTGTGCCAGTCCAAGACCATCCATCAGGCCGAGATCGACGCCGCCTGTGAACTGATCGATTTCCTCCGGTTTAACGTGTATTATGCTACCGGTATATACAGCGAACAGCCCGAATCCTCCGAAGGCATCTGGAACCGGGTGGAATATCGTCCGCTGGAAGGCTTCACCTATGCCATTACTCCCTTCAACTTCACCGCCATCGCCGGCAATTTGCCTACCTGTATGTCCATGATGGGAAATACCGTGGTATGGAAGCCCAGTGACAGCCAGGTGTACTCAGCCATGGTAATCATGGAGGTGCTCGAAGAGGCCGGACTGCCCCCCGGAGTCATCAATATGGTCATGGGGGACCCGGTCATGATCACCGAAACCATTTTGAACAGCCCTGATTTCTCGGGCCTGCACTTCACGGGTTCAACCCAGGTGTTCAAGAACCTGTGGACCGAGATCGGAAGCCGCATCCATAACTATCGGACGTACCCCCGCATCGTCGGAGAGACCGGGGGCAAGGACTTCATAATCGCCCACCCCAGCTCCCATCCACGCCAGGTGGCCACGGCCATTATCCGGGGCGCATTTGAATTTCAGGGACAAAAGTGCAGCGCCGCTTCCCGGGTCTATCTGCCCCAATCCCTGGCCGACTCCGTGATGGAGGAGGTGAAGAAGGACCTGGATTCCATGCAGCCTCCGGGCAGCCCTGCGGATATGAAAAACTTTGTTACCGCAGTCATACACGAAGGCTCTTTCGACAAACTGGCCTCTTATATCCAGCGTGCTCAGGAGAGCAGCGAGGCTGAGGTATGGGCCGGGGGCAAGTGCGACAAGAGCGAGGGTTACTTTATCGAACCTACGGTGATTGTCACCACCAACCCGCGTTATGAAACCATGGAAACTGAATTATTCGGACCCGTGGTCACCATTTACGTGTATCCGGATAAACAATGGGAAGAGACCCTGGAACTCCTGGATTCCACTTCGCCTTATGCCCTGACCGGTGCAGTGTTCTCCCAGGACCGGTACGCCCTGGAAACCGCCGTAAACCGCCTCAGGCACAGTGCGGGCAACTTCTACATCAATGACAAGCCCACAGGGGCTGTGGTAGGGCAGCAACCTTTTGGCGGCGCCCGGGCCTCCGGGACCAATGATAAGGCGGGCTCGGCACAGAATCTGCTGCGCTGGGTTTCACCCCGCCTGATCAAGGAGACCTTCGTGAGCCCTGTAGATTACCGCTATCCGTTTATGGGTTAGGACCGTATCATTGGAACCATTTATCCTTTTGGGCGCCTTCGGGTGCCCAATTTATTTAGGACCGGGCAGGTACACCACCTCCTTGCTTTCGAAAAAGGGTTCCGAAAAAAAGGCCGACAATGGGAAGCGTTGGGCTTGAGGAAAGCCCTTCAGTTCCTCGGTCAGGTCGCCCCCTTTGAGGTACAATATGCCATTGGCCCGCTCGTGCCGGCTCTCGATCCGGATTTTACCCTGGGTCCAGTGAGCGAAGGTGTCCATGGCCGCGACAGCCCGGCTCACGATGAATTCGCAGGACCCGTCCCAATCCTCTACCCTGCCGTGCAGGGCTGTCACGTTGTTCAGCCCCAGTCCGGAGACTACCTCGTTGACTACCCGGATTTTCTTGCCAATAGCATCGATCAGGGTAAACTGGCAGTGCGGGAATAGTATGGCCAGTGGAATCCCGGGGAACCCTCCTCCCGTGCCCACATCCAGGACCCTGGTTCCCGGAATAAATTGCTGTACCTTTGCGATTCCCAGAGAATGAAGCACATGCCGCTCATAGAGCAGGTCGACGTCCTTTCTGGACACGACATTGATCTTCTGATTCCAGTCGGAATACAATGTGGCAAGCTTTTTGAACTGATCGACCTGCACGGCTTGCAGGCCGGGGAAATAGTGGTAAATGATTTCGTCCCTCATCCCTTTTTCCGAATTTTCATCCAAAAGTAGTATTTGCGGACTTTTGTATTTTAGCCAATGGACATATAACTGTCCGACATGAATAAGAAAATTTCATAATGAGTAAACCCTCCATAGTGCGCTTCCCTCGTAAGGACCGCGCTAATTTTTTCAGGACCCTGAACAGCCGGGTCAACAAGTATTTCGAAGAAAACAACATCAAGAAGACGGGTAACTGGAAACTGCACCTCAAAACGCTGATCATGTTCAGCCTGTTCCTGTCCCCCTACTTCCTGATGCTCTCCCTTTCCCTCCCCACCTGGGTGCAGTTCCTGCTCACCATAGTGATGGGTGTGGGCATGGCAGGCGTTGGGATGAATGTCATGCACGATGCCAACCACGGTTCCTATTCCAGCAAACGCTGGGTAAATAAGCTGATGGGAAGCAGTATGTACCTGCTCGCGGGCAACGTTTACAACTGGCAGGTCCAGCACAATGTACTCCACCACACCTATACCAATATTCAAGATCACGATGAAGATTTGGAAGCCGGGCGTGTACTGCGGTTTTCCCGACACGCAGACTGGAAGAAACACCATCGCTTCCAGCACTGGTATTCCATATTTCTGTACGGCTTGCTCACCTTCAACTGGGCAATTACGACGGATTTTACACAGATGTACCGCTACACACGACAGCGGCTTGCTTACGGTAAGTTTCCCAACCCGGTACTCAACTGGACGCGATTAGCCATAACCAAGGCGCTTTATTTCTCCATCTGGATTGTACTTCCCATATTGTTCTTCGGTATTCCTTGGTGGCATGTATTCATAGGCTTCTTCGTTATGCACTACACGGCAGGACTGATCCTGAGCATCGTGTTCCAGTTGGCGCATATCACAGAAGATGCGGAGACCCCCCTGCCCGACGAGAACGGTACCATGAAGAACACCTGGGCGATCCACCAGTTGTTCACCACCGTAAACTTCGGCACGCGGAACCAAATACTGAACTGGTTTACCGGTGGACTCAACCATCAGGTTGAGCACCACATCTTCCCACACATCAGTCACATTCACTATACGAAAATCTCCCGTATCGTTAAGGAAACGGCCAGGGAGTTCAATTTGCCGTATCACGAATACAGGACATTCAGAAATGCCATAATTTCGCACTTCAAACACCTCCGGGAGCTGGGCAAAAACCCTTCTATGGCCTGAGTACAGGTCCTGATGTACCGGGTATAGCGCCCCTTAACCCGTCGAAACGAAATTTATGAGCACTACACCCTCCCTGCGCGTTCAGAACATGGAGACATCCGCAACCCTGGCCATGGCCGCCAAAGCAAGGGAATTGCGATCGGAAGGAAAAGATATAATCGGTCTTAGTCTGGGTGAACCCGATTTCAATGTTCCGGAATTCATCAAGGAAGCCGCCAAGGAAGCCATCGACCAGGACTATAGCAGCTATCCCCCCGTCGACGGTTATGCGGAACTCAAGGAGGCGATTTCGAATAAATTCCTGCGGGATAATGGCCTGACCTACGGGCCCGGGCAGATCGTAGTTTCGACTGGGGCCAAACAATCCCTGTTCAATGTGGCCATGGCGGTGCTGAACCCCGGAGATGAGGTTATCCTGCCGGCTCCCTATTGGGTGAGTTACCGCGACATCGTGAAGCTGGCCGAAGGCGTTCCGGTTGAGGTGGCGACCGGAATCGATTCGGATTTTAAAATGACCCCGGGACAGCTGGAGAATGCGATCACGGCCCATACCCGCATGCTCTGGTTCAGTTCTCCCTGCAATCCCAGCGGCTCTTTTTACAGCCCAGAGGAACTGGAGGCGCTGGCCGCCGTCCTGCGGAAGCATCCGGAGATTGTGGTGGTATCCGACGAGATTTACGAACACATCAATTTTTTCGGGAGTCATGCCAGCATGGCTGCGCGGGAGGGTATGTACGAGCGAACCGTAACCGTTAACGGGGTGTCCAAGGCCTTCGCCATGACCGGCTGGAGGATTGGTTATATCGGGGCTCCGGAGTGGATCGCCAAATCCTGCACCAAACTCCAGGGACAGGTCACCAGTGGAGCTAATGTCATCGCCCAACGAGCGGTGATCACTGCCCTGAATGCGCCGGTCTCGGCTATACAGTATATGGTGGACGAATTCCGGAGTCGCAGGGACATGATACTGGATCTGCTCGGGGATATTCCCGGTTTTCAGCTCAATAAACCCCAGGGTGCCTTTTATGTCTTCCCCGATATTTCGGACTTCTTCGGGAGAACCATCAGGGGGCATCATATCGGCAACGCTTCGGACTTTTCCCTGATGCTGCTGGAAGAGGCACAAGTCGCCACGGTAACGGGTGAAGCATTCGGCAGTCCGGATTGCATTAGAATCTCTTATGCCGCTTCGGAATCTGAACTCCGTGAGGCCATAGGTCGTATCGGCCGGGTGCTTTCGGGCGACTAATCGGAGGTTTTATCCTTGTATTTTTTGGTCATCTCATTCAGAGCCAGCGGGACTTCAACCATCGCCTATTGAGTTTCACGATGTTTGTTATGGATATACCCTCAGGGCATTCTACCTCGCAGGCTCCGGTGAGCGAACAACTTCCAAAACCCTCCCGTTCCATTTGCCTGGTCATCTCAAGTACCCTTCTATCCGACTCGTGATGCCCCTGGGGAAGGCTGTTGAGGTGATTGATTTTGGCCGCAACAAAAAGGGTGGCAGATGCATTCTTACAAGATGCTACGCAGGCACCACACCCTATACAGGCAGCTGAGTCCATGGATTCATCCGCCACTTCCTTTCCGATCAGAATGGAATTGGCCTCTGGGGCGGTTCCCGTCTTCGCAGTTATGTACCCGCCCTGCTCGATAATTCGGTCGAATGAAGAACGGTCCACAACCAGATCCCTGATAATGGGAAAGGCCCTTGCCCTCCACGGCTCTAGAACAAGAGTGTCTCCATCAGAAAAACTCCTCATATGTAACTGACAGGTAGTGATGTTGTCGTGCGGTCCGTGAGCACGTCCGTTGATAAACAAGCCACACTGGCCGCAAATGCCCTCACGACAGTCGTATTCATAGGATATGGTGCGTTCTTTCCGTCTAACCAAAATCTCGTTCAGATGGTCCAGTACTTCTAGCAGAGACATTTCCGGACTGAGATCATCAAGCTCATATGGGACAAACCTGCCCCGGCTCGTTGGACTGTCCTGCCTCCAGATTTCGAGTCTAATGTGCATATATTCCGATTAAACTTTATTGATAACTGCGAACCGTGGGCTTTACGAATTCGAAATGCAAGGGTTCCCTGAAAAGGCTATAGGTACCATTCTCATAGGACCAGGCCGACACATAACTGTATTCCTCATCATTGCGTACAGCCTCACCTTCATCGGTCTGGTACTCTTCCCGGAAATGAGCTCCACAGGATTCCTCCCTCTGATGGGCATCCCGACACATGAGCTCACCCAGCTCCAAAAAATCTGCCAGGCGCAGCGCCTTTTCCAATTCAATATTGAACTCAAGGTGACCTCCGGGAACCATAACTTCATTCCAAAAGGACTCGCGCAATTCGATAATCTCCCGAATGGCATTCTCCAGGCCACTCTTGCTGCGGCTTACCGCACATTCCCTCCACATGATGTTCCCAAGCTTCCGATGAAAATCATCCGAGGTTCGACCTCCCTGTATGTCGAGTATACTCCGAATGCGTTCCCTAACTTCAGCCTCAGCCTTTTCGAATTCAGGTCGCATGATATCCGGGACATCGTTGCTCATCTCCTGAGCCAGATAGTTATTGATCGTATTGGGCAGAATAAAATACCCGTCTATGCTCGCCTGAAGCAGAGAATTCGCCCCTAGTCGGTTAGCGCCGTGATCCGAAAAATTGCACTCACCAATAGCATATAAACCCGGGATAGTTGTCATCAGCTCATAATCCACCCAGAGTCCCCCCATAGAAAAGTGAGCCGCCGGAGAGATTAGCATGGGTTGCTGGTAGGCGTCTATACCCGTTATTTTTCGGTACATGGTAAACAGGTTACCGTAGCGTTCCTCGATGACCTGCCTGCCGTGCAACGCCATGGCATCCCTGAAATCGAGATAAACGGCATTACCCAACGCCCCCACTCCATGACCCGCATCAATCCTTGCTTTTGCCGCGCGGGACGAAATATCCCTCGGCGCAAGATTGCCGTATGAGGGATACCTGCGTTCGAGATAGTAATCCCTCTCTTCCTCAGGGATCTCATTTGGAGGTCTCTGGTCGCCCGCCCTTTTGGGAACCCATATACGTCCGTCGTTTCTCAGAGATTCGGACATGAGTGTCAGCTTGGACTGGGCATCACTGGATTGGGGAAGAGCTGTTGGATGCACCTGGGTGAAACTCGGTGCTGCAAACAGTGCCCCCTTTTTATGGGCCTTCCAGATAGCACTGCCGTTACAGCCAATGGCCAGGGTCGAGAGTCGGTAAACGCGGGAATAACCCCCTGTTGCAAGAACTACTGCATCGGCTGCAAACCGCTTGAGCTCTCCAGTAACCAGATCACGGGCAATGATTCCCTTAGCCTTGCCATCAATGAGCACCAATTCCATCATTTCATGACGTGGAAACATGATCACCTTTCCGGCCCTCTTCATTTTATACAATTGCGAATACGCGGCCAGGAGCAACTGCTGTCCGGTCTGGCCCCTGGCATAAAACGTTCGCTGCACCTGAACACCACCAAAACTGCGATTCACCAGGACACCTCCATACTCTCGCGCAAAGGGCACTCCCTGTTGAACGAAATGATCAATCATCGGGGCCGATAACTCCGCCAGGCGATAAACGTTGGCCTCTCGCGACCGGAAATCCCCACCCTTAAGAGCATCGTAAAACATTCGCCATATGCTATC
>CAZKAP010000007.1:341-42500 GCA_964550895.1 uncultured Flavobacteriaceae bacterium | reverse complement strand
AGAAACTTCGGCCAGCCTGTAAACATTGGCTTCGCGCGACCGGTAATCTCCTCCTTTAATGGTATCGTGAAAAAGCCGGAAAACCGAGTCGTTGTCGTTCTGATAATTTTTTGCCGCATTAATTCCACCCTGGGCAGCTACGGAATGCGCCCGGCGTGCCGAGTCCTGGTAACAGAAACAATCTACACGGTAACCGAGCTCCGCCAGGGTGGCGGCTGCTCCCGCACCCGCCAGGCCAGAACCCACTACAATAACACTAAGGTTCTTTTTGTTCGCGGGGTTGATAAGCCGGGAATGTGACTGGTAGTTCCTCCACTTGTGCTCCAGGGGGCCCTCAGGTATTTTAGGGTCAGGAAAATCCACGGTCAAGGCTTGATCGTTATTTGAAGAAATACGGTTTTCTGTTTCCGGCATTTGCCTGGAAACAGGTTTTATGCTTCCCGAAGCACGAGTATGGGAACCGGACTACTAAAGGTTTGTTTCCGCGTAACACTTTCGCCAATCAGGCGGGCGAAGAAACCTTTCTTCGACCGGACCAGACAAAGCAAAGAGGGCGGTGATGTGCGCAAGAATCGAATCATATCTTCATTTACACTAACCGTCACCTTTTCCTGAACGACCCTGGGCTTGAATTCCTCAAGAAGTGACCGGGTGTTCTCCAGGTCGTCCTCTTTACCTTCAGTGAAATGAAGGAGTTCCAGATCGCATTGGTGCTTCGCCAATATGTATTTCAGGGGTTCTATGACCTCCTTAGATAAAGGGTCCTTCCCCACAGCCAGCACGACCTGGTCAAGTGAACTTAATGTATAGGCGTCCGGTACCACTAACACCGGAATCGAGCTTCGCGTGACTACCCCACCGGCTACACTTCCCAGAAAAACCTCTTTGAGTCCCGACGCACCCTTGGTGCCCATAACCAGATAATCACATCCTGCCTGATCCGCCATATTGACTATACGGGTTATGGTATCTTCTTTCCGAATTTCGAGATTCACACTTGCCCCTGGATGCGTGGAAAGCACCTCTTGTCTGATCTTCTCCATCTTCCGCCGTGCGCCCTTCTCAATAACGTGGTCAAAGTTCTTCATAATCAGTGTCGGCGAACGGGTTCCATACACGTGAAGCAAGGTGATTTCCAGTGGCTCCTTTTCAAAAAGTCGAGCCGCATACATCAATGCGTTGATCGATGTGTCTGAAAAATCTACGGGAACGAGGATTTTAATCATGGTACAGTTGCTTTGATGAATAACCAATGGTCGTATAATAACAAACTCATGGGTGCGGAAGTTTTCTATCCGGCATCCTTCCAAATCTAATTATCAATTCTTTAGAAAAACTGTAGTAAATCGTTGTTGCTCTGCTGAGGCAAAGGATAGATAATCAATAGGTAACACCTATAAACTGCAGGCCTGGAGGCCTGTTATCGATAAACCGCTCCCTGAGGTATTCCCGAAGAAATACTGGAAAACATCTTCAGTTTCTCTAAAGAATTGATCGCTAGCTTGTAATTGTTTTGAAGATGTTGGGCCGAGGAACCCAGCTCGGAGTCAGACCGAATTCTGCATTCAAACGTATAGTTAGTCCTTTAAAAACATGAAAATACTCGACAAAATATTACTCGCCTATGATTTTGGTGAATCTTCCGAAAACCTGTTTCGAAATGCTTTGGATTTCGCCAGAATTTTTGATTCCACGATTATTCCCATCCACGTCCTTCCCGACAACATCAAGGACAAAAAGGCGCGCGGTTTGCTCCCGGATGCCGTGCAGTCCAAGTTTAAAGAAGTAGTAAGCCACTGGGAACATGAAGGAATTCGCATCGAAGACCCTCTGGTTCGTTTTGGCAACAACTACGACGTGATCGTTCGCGTTGCTGGCGAAATCAATGCCAACATGGTCATGATGGGATCGGGTGAAGGGGCCAACAAGCGGAACTTCAAACTGGGAACGACCACTGAGCGCGTGATTCAAAGGAGCGATAAGCCCGTTTTGGTCATCAAGGAAGGAGCCGAGCTAAACGTAAAAAGAATTCTGTGCCCGGTCGACTTTTCCGGGGCTTCTAAACGGGCACTGAGCAATGCCCTGGTCATGGCCAGGCGCTTTAAGGCAGAACTGATCATTCTCAGTGTGTGTGAGTCCACGCGAAGCCAGGGATTTAATCTGGAGTTTCACGCCCTGGAGGACAGCGATCATCCCTGTTCCGAACACCAGGCGTCCTTCAGGGAATTCCTTTCGGAATTTAATATGAAAGATATTCATACCATTCAAAAAAATCCTCGGGGAAATGCGGTAGATGAAATCCTGGCAAATCTGAGAACAGAGGGGGTTGATCTTCTGATCATGGGTGCTTCGGGCCGTACCGGTATTAATCGGCTACTCATGGGAAGGGTAACCGAAAAAGTGATTCGCGAGGTTCCCTGTTCATTTCTGACACTCAAATCCCAGGATGTGATATCCCCTCAGATCAGCCAGGATATAGAGGATATAGAAAAACTCTATGAAACCGCTGTCCAGCTGATCAATGATGGGCTGTATGAAGAAGCCGTAAGCGCACTGGAATCCATCATCAATATCAACGCCATGCACGTGCCGTCCTACAGGGCGCTTGCCAGGATATACGACCTGACAAATCAACCCGACAAAGCCCAGGCTCACCGGGCCCGGGCCCAGGAGATCATGGACCATCTCTACTATGCAAAAATTGAGGCTGAAATACGCCGTAAACCTGATGTGGATTAATGAAAAAAGTGAATGGGAAAGTAGTCAGCGTCAGCGGGTCTCTGGTCGGTGCTCATGTTCCGGATGGAGCTGTAATGAACGGAGAGGTAGCCTTTATTACCACAGAGGAAGGAATACGACTGAAATCCGAAGTAATCGATGTAAAACCCGGAGATATTGCCTTTCTTCAGGTTTTTGAGGATACCCTTTGGACCAAGGTGGGCGATTTGGTCGAATTCACTGGCAAACCCCTTTCGGTTACTCTAGGCCCAGGTATTTTGGGATCGGTCACTGACGGGCTTCAAAACCCGCTCTACAAACTGGCAGAAAAAGAATGGTTTCTGGAACGAGGTCTCGTGGTACCTTCACTCGATACTGAAAGACTGTGGAATTTCCGTCCATGGGTTCAGTCGGGTGATACCATTACCGGTGGCTCCGTCTTAGGCGTGGTCAAGGAAAATTTGTTTCCTCATAAAATCTTTGTTCCATTTAATATACGAGAAAATCTCGTTGTCGAGTTCGTGCGTGAGGACGGAGAATACACCGTGGACACCGTGGTTGCCATTGCCCGGGATTCGAAGGGTGAAAAACAGGAATTCAGTATGCAGTTCGAATGGCCGGTAAAGGTCCCCATGGACTTCCATCGGAGAACCGTTCCGGATAAACCCATGCATACCGGAATACGAATCATCGATGCCCTCTTTCCTATAGCCTATGGAGGAACCGCTTGTAATCCGGGACCCTTCGGGGCAGGAAAAACGGTGCTGCAGCACAGTCTCGCCAAGCATACCCAAGCGGATGTCATCATCATAGCGGCATGTGGTGAGCGGGCAGGAGAGGCAGTCGAAGTATTTCGCGACTTTCCTGAACTGGTGGATCCCAAGTCCGGCAGTTCTCTGATGGACCGAACGTATATCGTAGGGAATACCTCGTCCATGCCGGTTGCGGCAAGAGAAGCATCGGTATATATATCCGCTACCGTAGGGGAATACTATCGCAAGCAGGGATTACATGTACTCATGCTGGCCGATTCCACCTCACGCTGGGCACAGGCCATGCGCGAAATCTCAGGAAGGAAAGAAGAAATCCCGGGCCCGGAGGCGTTCCCTATGTACATCAGTACGCTGATATCCGCACTTTACGACAGGGCTGGCGTGGAAGAACTGGAAGACGGCAGCAAGGGCTCGCTGAGCATCATCGGCACCGTTTCACCGGCTGGAGGGAATTTTGACGAACCCGTTACTCAGGCAACCTTAATGAGTACAGGGGCGTTCTGGGCCCTGTCCCGGGCCCGTTCCGATGCCAGGAAATACCCCGCTATCGACCCGGAGGAAAGCAACTCCCGGTATCCATCTGAATTAAATCATGAGCGAGTACTGGATTTGCTGAGTCTGATGAACGAAAGAAAGAAAATCGCCTCCAATCTTATTCTAATGGGCGAAAAAGGAATTACCCATGAAGCCTTTGTACTGTACCAGAAGGGAGAACTTGCCGATTCGGTATTCCTTCAGCAAAACAGTTTCCATGAGGTAGATGGGGTAACGAATCCAGAACGTTTGCACCTCATGTTCGATGTACTGCAGGAGGTACTGGAACACCCGGTCTCGCTCAAGGACAAAGAGCAGATCCGGTCTCACTTCAATTACATTCGACAAGCCTTTCTGGACTGGAATTACACTCCTGTGGATCATCCGGATTTCGATGTCCAGTTAGAAAGGATCCGTGAAATCGTGAAACAGCAGATGTATGCTACAGAAGACCTATAGCCATATAGACAGTATCGGCCGGGCCGTAATGCGGATTAAGGCCGAGGGAGTGCATAACAAGGAGCTTGCAGAGGTCATTTATCCCGATGGACGTAAGGTATTTGCCCAGGTTATTGCCCTGGACGGAGAATTCGCCACATTGCAACTATTCGGTGGGGGCTTCGGTGTCTCTACGGACTGTAAGGTACGTTTTCTGGGGAAACCATTAGAAGTGGGATTCACCGAAGACATGCTGGGTCGTATTTACTCGGGCAGCGGCCAGCCCATAGACGGAGGACCTGAGCTCACCTCTCATACTATTCGAATAGCCGGCCCATCCATCAACCCGGTCAAGCGAGTTATTCCAAAGGATATGATACGTACCGGTGTGCCGATGATCGATGTCTTCAACACCCTGGTCCGTTCACAGAAGATTCCCATTTTCGCCCGGGCGGGGGAACCCTATAACCGACTCCTGGCCAATATAGCCACCCAGACCGATGCCGATGTTATAGTCATTGGAGGAGTTGGACTTAAGTATGACGAATACCACTATTTCCGGGAGCGTATAGAACAGAGTGGAAGTAAGGGTAAAACCCTGATGTTCATTCATACCCACAGGGATCCTATCGTGGAAGGCATTATGATCCCTGACCTGGCGCTGGCTGTAGCGGAACGTTTTGCCTTAAACGATAAAAACGTTTTCGTACTGCTCTCGGATATGACCCAATGGTCGGATTATTTGAGACAACTGGCCAATGCACAGGATCAAATTCCTTCCAATCAGGGATACCCGGGTGATCTGTACTCGCAATTGGCAAGTCGCTATGAGAAGGCAGCAGACATCGAGGGCTCGGGTAGTCTGACGATACTCGGGGTAACAACCATGGACGACGTCACCCACCCTGTGCCTGACAACACGGGATATATCACAGAAGGTCAGTTCTTTATGAAGGATGGCTACCTCGAACTCTTCGGCTCGTTGAGCAGGCTGAAGCAGCAGGTCAATGACCGAACCCGTCCCGATCACAGAAACATCATGAATGCCATGGCACGTCTTCTATCCGAGGCCGAAGAACGGGTAAAAGCCCAGAAATTCGGATCGGTTAAGGATGATTATTCCCTCAGACTGCTCGATTATCGTCTAACGTTCCAGCGCGAACTCATGGATCCCTTTCGAAATCTTAAGTTGGAAGATGCCCTGGATCTGTGCTGGGACATACTCGCACACCACTTCAAGAAAGAAGAGGTGGGTATGCCATCCAAACTCATCGAAACCTACTGGCCCGTCCAGGGTGAATTCAAGGTATTAAGCTTATCAAATAATGAGTAAGACCGATTTAAAAGAACTCATCGATATCCTCAAGAAAGAGGCACTGCAAGAAGCCGATCAGGCTGCTCAGAAAATCACCGAGCAAGCTCAGGAGCGAGCTCGCCAGATTGAGTCTGAGGCCGGAGCAAAGGCGGAATCAATCTTGAGCAGCGCCCAATCGGAAGCAGACGCGTATCATGCGAGCAAGGAAGAGTCCTTACGCCTGGCTTCCCGGGATCTATTGATATCGACTAAAAACAATATGATCGAACTCCTTTCGTCCTTGCTGGAAAAGGAGGTGGAGCACAAGCTTGACCAGGGCCTTTGGGAACAGATTATAATGCATGTCGTTGAAAATCTCGGAAGTAACACCCTACTCAGTATATCACACGACACCGCCCAGAAGCTCACCGACCTGCTTATCGGAAAGCTTCAGCAGAACGACCAGGTTAGCATACTGTCAGCGCAAGAGGGAGGTCAGGCAAGCATCCATATAAAAAAGGTCGACAAGGGCTGGAGTTACGAAATTTCTCCCCGGGTAGTAGCCCAGCTGCTTCAGGACCGCCTGGGACCGGAATGGAATGACTATCTGGGAGGAAAAACCGGATCGAAATGAACACTGGAGACCTGGAATACCTGATGTGCAGCCTCCCCGAGCTCAGCTTTGACCTGGAGGGCCATAACAGAAAAGCTGTGGAGTCCCTGCTTTCGAGTTATTCCGGTATCCTGGCAGGTGACTCCCGGGCTGTGCAGTCCCTGAATCTGGAAGCTGCGAAATTTCTCCCTGATCACAAGTCAAAACTATTTACCGAGCTGGAATTGGAAAATCTGCATGAGGAACGTTTCCGAATATCGCCTTTAAAAATCCTGTCCGATTTCGCCAATTTCAGGTACGAAATGAGAAATGCTATCCTTACGTACCGAAGATCGCTTAAGAATCCCCCTTTGAAGGGAACGGAACCCGTTCACCTGCCCGACCTCGACGGTAATCCGCTCGAAAACGAGATCCGCTTGCTCCGATTTCAATGGAACAGACTGGAGGATATGGCACACGGACAGCATTCCGGCTTCGGAGCCCTTCTGATATATAGGTTTCGACTCCTGTTGCTCAACAGGCTTTGGTCATTTCAGGCCCGCAGGGGATTTCGAAACTATTTGGAATTCGTTAATCAACCTGAGGTATGAGTGACAAACTTCCGCTGAATAAAAATACACTGACCAGCCTTAAGGCCGATCTCAGGGATTATCACGCCGCGCTTCCGGTATTTGAAATGAAAGTGCAACAGTTAAAAAAAGAGGTCGGACGCGCAGAAAGGAAAATCAGACTTATACGCGAAGAATTCCAAAGGCACCGGGAAGAGGCTAAGAAATGGGTAGCCGTTATGGCAGACCTGCCTGAAGGTGGATTACCGGGACTCGATATCATCCGGGTGGAAAGTGAGAAAGAAGAAGTTGCAGGGGTGACTCTAATGCACCTGAGTGAGGTCGTATATGCCGATTGCGAGGATAATTCCGAGGATACTCCCCTTTGGACCGATGCGGTCACGACCCACCTCAGGAAACAGACAGCTCGCATGGCAGAAATCCGAATGGAGAAACGCAATATCGAAAGTTTAACTGCGGAATTGGCAGAGGCGAGACGGATGGAGAACGCTTTGAAGGAGATCTTTATTCCGCAGGCTGTGGAGCACATACGTAAGATAGAGGCCTATCTGGGGGATGTCGAACGGCTGGCTATAGCCAGTGCCAAACTCATGAAAAAAATTAAGGACCGTCAAAATCAGCCGCTGTGATCGCTTCGATGAAGGAACTTTATGTATTTACCCGAGCCGGAGATCGCGAGAAGCTGGTCCGTCAACTGGGTGAATTGGGGGTTGTCGATCTGAGTAGCACCCGGACAAACGGCAATGCAGCGGATCCCTGGAAGGACGAGATAGACCGAACGGAAAAGGTTATACAGCTCCTGGATTTCTTTCGTAAGGACGGAAAAAACAAAAACCGCCACAAACCCGTTAACCCGACGGGTAACTCTGAGGTTTCAATCGATATCTGCCGGGTGCTTCAGGCCAGCGTAGGGCTCGAAAAAGTTAACGGTGAACTGGAGGAGCTGGGACGGATGCAGGAAACCCTGAGTTTTTGGGGAGACTACCCCGAAAAAAAGGATATGGACTATTTGGCATCCCGGGGGTTGTTTGTCCGCCTGTATCTCTTGAACCGGCCGTGCCGTCTACCTTCATCCCAGGAGCGGGCCATTATCCGCTTAAGGAAAAAGAAGGGTAAATACCCCGTAGTGCTCATCGCCAGAGAGGAATCTGAACAATTGGATGCGCCCGAGGTGGAGCTCCCCGATATTGGGCCTTCACAATGGCGAGAACGGGTTTCAAGGCGGAACCGACAAAAAAAAGTGTTTCGGGCCTTTCTCAACGAGCAAACCAAGGAACTGGACAGGTTTAAGGAATATCGGGAGTTTCTGGAAGAACTGCGGCAAACCCAATTGACGTTAAATGGAACCGGTGAGGTATCCCGAAGAATCTGCTATGTCCACGGTTTTATTCCTTCGGACTGCATTCATGCATTCGAACGCACAGCAGGCGAAAACCGCTGGGGCTATTCCTATAAAGTTCCTGAAAATCCGGAAAGGGTCCCTGTCTACATCCGAAATCCCCGTTGGGTCCGGACCATAGAGCCCTTGATGAAATTCATAGACATCATTCCCGGTTATAAGGAAATGGATGTATCCGTATTCTTCCTCTTCGCCTTTATTCTGTTCTTTGCCATGCTGGTGGGCGATGCCGGTTACGGGGTATTATTTCTACTGGCTACGCTATTACTGAAAAGGAAGATAGGCCCACAGGGACATTCCCTTGGGGTTGTCTTAAGTGTGGGAACTATTGTATGGGGGGTACTAAGCGGAACCTATTTCGGTTCACCGGATTTAGCTGAAATCCCAATATTGAGGCAGCTGAGAGTAGATAGCCTCGCCAGTTTTGGTCAGGATAATTCGGCTGAACTCATGCACCTAACCTTTATTATCGGTGCGATACACCTTTCCCTCGCCCGTCTTGTTCGCATGGTACAGTCCCTGTATTCCATACGTTTTCTGAGGGAGCTGGGTTGGATTGCGCTCATTTGGGGCCTGTTTATGCTCACTCAGCAACTCGTTCTCGGGATGGAGCTGCCATCCTGGGGTACGGGCCTGCTCATAGGGGGGGCTGCAGGGGTTCTGCTGGGTTCAATCGAAAAGGGCCGATTGGGGGGATCCCTGGGCGCAGCATTGACCAACCTGCCTTTCGACTTGATTAACAGTTTTTCTGATATCGTCTCCTACGTGCGTCTGTTCGCCGTGGGCATGGCCACAGCCTGGGTAGCCGCCAGTTTCAACGATATGATACTGCCGGGAATTACTGAGGAATCCAGCATCTGGATACACGTCGTATTGATTATCGCTTTGTGCCTGGGCCACAGCTTGAATATTGCCCTGGCGCTAATGGCAGTAATGGTTCATGGTATCCGCCTCAATATGCTCGAATTTTCGGGACAACTCGGGGTGCAGTTCTCTGGAATCGCATACCGTCCATTCCGCCTAAAGTACCCCGAAAGGGTCATGCAGGTATTGAGCAGAAATACATCAAAATCGTTAACTAAAAAAGAAAAAACGTGAACTTCGGAATTACAGATTTAACCCTTTTACTGACAAGCGTTGGAGGCCTGGGAGATATGGGAATGTCCCTGAGTTTAGCCTCAATAGGGTCGGCCATTGGAACCGGGATAGCCGGTATGGCCGCAATAGGAGCATGGAAAAAAATGATCAGCAGCGGAAAAAAGTCTGCCGCTGCCCTGCTCATCTTCGTTGGCGCTCCTCTTTCCCAGGTAATTTACGGCATGCTGCTGAGCAAAGCCATAGTGGATGCCAACCTCCCACCAGATTCCTATCCCTGGCAAATTGTAATTGGATTGGTCGCGGGCGCAGCTATAGCCGGTTCAGCCATTTATCAGGGCAAAACCGGTGCACGGGCCTGCGATGCTGTTGCCGCGGGAGCTAATGACACCGCCAAGTACATCATGACCATTGGCATTGTTGAAACCGTAGCTCTTTTTGTCATGATATTTACGATGACTCGCTTGCCCGAAATGTAGAAGGCCCTTATGAATTGACCTAACTTGAACGGAAAAAGATAATACTGAGAAAGGACCGGTGTGAAGATTCTTATCATCGAAGATAATACTGAGCTGCAAAAGGACATTAAGACCTTTTTAGCCGCGGACGGTAATGTATGTGAGGTGGCTTCCAACTACAGGGAGGCCACCGAAAAGATCATTACCTATCCCTACGACATCCTGATTGTAGATTTGGTATTGCCCTTCGGTGACGGACTGGATATCATCCAGTTGGTAAAGAAGGAGAGTTTGGATGCCGGTATCATCGTTATCTCTGCAAGGGATGAACTCCAGGAGCGCATCAGAGCCCTTGAAATCGGAGCCGATGACTATCTGACGAAACCCTTCTTCCTGACCGAACTCAATGCCCGCGTAAAGGCATTATTCCGGAGAAAAGCCCAGAAGGGCAACAAGGATGTGCACTTTAATGAGCTTACCATAAGGCCCGAGCAATACGAATTGCGTGTTCACGGTAAGCCCCTAAAGCTCACGAGAAAGGAATTCGACATCATGCATTTCTTTATGGTTAACCCTGATCGCCTGCTGACCAAGGAAGCTCTGGCCGAACATCTATGGGGTGATCACATAGAGAATATGGATTCTTTCGACTTTATCTACACCCATATCGCCAACCTGAGAAAAAAAATCACCAAATTAAAAGGGAAAGATTATATTAAGTCCATCTACAGCGTAGGTTACAAATTCACCGACCTGGAATGAAATTGCTGAACAAGACCAACCGAGCGTACCTGATTTTGGTTTCGCTCATCTTCCCTTTAATGATCCTGGCCGATTATTTTCTTATTGTTTACCTGGTTAATCGGGAAGTGAACGAACTGCTGACGCACGAGAGGCAGCGCATCGAATACCACATGGGTTCTCAGGAACCGAGTCAGTCCTCGGATTATGTATTTAGTGTAGAGCAACTGACAAGTACACGGGAGACTCATCCTTCAAAGTATAGGGACACTTTGATTTACGATGCCATGAGGGACCAGATGGTCCCCTACCGCCTCTATGAATTCAGCATTCCTCAGGAAACAGGCCAGACCCGCGTAGTTCTCAGGCATATACTGCTTGAGCCACAGGCCCTCATCGTTTGGTTATTCGCTTATACGGCCCTGATTATGTTTTTACTTGCGCTCGGCATCTTCTTTATCAATCAAAGAATTTACCGCTGGGCATTCAGACCGTTTTTCTCCAATCTGAATGAAATCAAGAATTACGACCTCAGGGATAAGAAAAAAGTGCATTGGGAACCTTCTGATATTGATGAGTTTCAGGAACTCTATCAAACAGTGAATGTTTTGATGAATCGGGTCGAAGAAGATTACGAAAACCTCAAGGAACTCAACGAAAATATTGCACACGAAGTTCAGACCCCTCTGGCCGTCATTCAAAATAAGGCCGTGTATTTGATGGATAGTGCCCATATAGGTGAGGAGGATCGCAAACAGATCGAAGTAATCTATTCGGAAACCAACCGGCTCTCCCGCATCGGGAAATCGCTCACCTTGATTTCTCGTATCCAAAATCAGGAATTCCGACGGACAGATTCTATCGATATTCGCGAATTAACCCTGTCCATATTGGAGGATCTCAAGGAAATGATACAATTTCGAAAGTTACGGGTCGAAAAAGAGCTCGAGGAGGTCGTTGTTCAGGGAGACCGGGAACTCTTCCGCATATTGCTGACCAATCTGATCAAAAACGCCATTCAGCACAACTCAGTGGAAGGGCTAATCCGAATATCTCTGCAACCGGAGATTTGGGCCATATACAATTCGGGGCCTCAGCTCGAATTGCCCCGGGAGAAGCTCTTCTCCCGTTTTTCCAAGTCGTCGTCAAATCCCCAGGGTCTCGGCCTTGGACTCGCCATCTGCAAGAAGATAGCTTCCTTGTGCAGTTTAAGTCTGGAGTACGACTACGACGGAAGTTTACACCTCTTTGAGTTGCGTATGAGCCGTGATTCCCATTGGCCTGAAAAGGCTTGGCGGTGATGGTCTGTCTCCCCATAGTTGTCGTGCCTGCAATCCCCTTAATACCGCTTCCAGAAGTCGGGACTGAACAGGATCAGTACGGTGAAGAGTTCGAGGCGGCCGAGGAGCATAAGGCCTCCACACCACCATTTGGCTGTATCGCCGAGAACGCTATAGGTACTGACCGGGTTCAGCACACCCAGGGCGGGACCCACATTTCCAAGCGAAGAGGCGGCACCCCCTATGGCAGAGATGAAATCCATTCCCATCAGTCCCAGGCCTAGCGAACCAATCAGGAAAATGAGCATATACAATACAAAAAAACCCGTGACGTTGTAGCTGATCTGTTCACTGACCGAACGCTTGTTGTATCGAACCGGTATAACTGCTCTCGGATGCAGACTTCGCTTAAACTCCAACATACCGTTTTTGATAATCAACAGGTGCCGGATGACCTTGACCCCTCCGCTGGTCGAACCGGAGCTCCCTCCTATGAACATCAGGCCAAAAAAGAAAACCATAAGGAAGGACCCCCAGCTGGTGAAATCGACAGTGACAAAACCCGTGGTGGTAATTACCGACAAGACCTGGAATAGGGCGTGCCGGAATTGGCTTTCGCGTATGCCCCAGGTCTGGGGAGCCGTCCAATCCAAAGACTGGGCGGAGAACAGCGCGATACATACGAGCAGGGTAAACGCAACTATGAAGCTCACATACGCCCTGAATTCCTGGTCCCTACGGGCACGATCGTACTGACGGGTAAACACGTAGTAACTCACGACGAAGTTGGTACCCGCCAGGAACATGAACACCATGATGATGTACTGCACCAGGGGTTGATCGTTCCAGAAGGCCACACTGCTGTCCCGGGTCGAAAAGCCTCCCGTGGACATGGTGGAAAATGCGTGGTTGACGGCGTCGAAGGGCGACATCCCGGCGGCCATCAGCAAGAGGGTCTCCGCTATGGTATAGACTACGTAAATCAGCCAGAGGCGCTTGGCCGTATCGGTAATCCGGGGATGAAGTTTATCGCCTCCCAGTCCTGGCGCCTCGGCCGCGAAGAGCTGCATGCCCCCGATGCCCAGCAACGGCAGTATCGCAATGGCCAGGACGATTATCCCCATGCCTCCGATCCAATGGGTAAGGCTCCGCCAGAACAGTATCCCCCGGGGCAGGCTCTCAATGGAATCGAATATGGTGGCTCCGGTAGTGGTATATCCGGAAATCGTCTCGAAAAACGCATCGGTTAGGGAAGCGGTGGCCCCGGTAAACATATAGGGCAGCAGCCCGGTTAGCGTAAGGAAGATCCATCCTCCGGTGACGATCAGATAGCCGTCCCTTTTCTTGACTTCGATCCGGTGAACCCGGGTGAAGTACATGGAGGCCATCCCCAGGATGATGGTGGTAGTGGCGGCAAGTCCGATTCCGACCGACTGAGGCTCCCGGTACAGGGCACTTACCCCGGAGGCGAAGAGCATAAAGACTCCATTGCACAGCAGCAGTACCCCCATCACATGTACAACGATCCTCAGATTCAACCCCATAGCATCAGAAGAGCTCTTCGATTTTCTTAATGGCTTTGGGCAGGGCGCAAACCACAACCTTATCCCCTTCCTGGATTTTGTAATCCCCCAGGGCAATCTGGCCCTCGCCATCACGGATAACCCCCCCTATGATGGCGTCCCTGGGAAAGTTCATCTCCCGAATGACCTGGCCCCGAACCTTGGACTTGCGAGTAACTTCAAACTCGAGCATTTCGGCGTCGAGATTGGTCAGGCGCGTCAGGGCAAGGACCGGCCCCTTTCTAATGTAGCGGAAGATGGTATTGGCCGCAAGCAGTTTCTTATTAATCAGGGTATCGATGCCGATGGACTGCGAAAGCTGGAAGTAATCCATGTTCTCTACCAGGGCGATGGTCTTGTTGATCTTCCTGGATTTGGCGACCAGGCAGGACATGATATTGGTCTCTGAATTCCCGGTTACCGCGACGAAGGCATCCATCGCCTCCAGGCTCTCCTCGTCCAGGAGTTCCACATCGCGCCCGTCCCCGTTAACCACCAGTAAGTTAGGAAGCCGGTCGGCGATGTCCCGGGCCTTGTCCCTGTCTTTTTCGATCATCTTGACGTTAAATCGGAGCTGACAGAGGTCGCGTGCTGCTTTGAATCCCACATTGCCGCCGCCCAGTATCATCACATTGCGGATCTCCCTTTTCTGTACCCCGGTTAGCTTGTAGAGCTCCTCCACCCCTTCTGCCGAGGTGACAAAAAACACGTGATCGCCTTCCTTAAATACCGTATCGCCCCTGGGAACAATGGTGTACTGGGTTCCCCTTCGCCGCAGGGCTACCGGCATGAAGTGGATCTCGGGGAATTCCTCCGCGGATTCCTGCACGGTCTTGCCGCAGAACGAGGCCGTAGCTGGAAGGAAAACTCCGATCATCATCAGCAGGCCGCCCTCGAACTCGTAGGTCTCGTTGAACGCAGACTGATTGAGGAGTTGCTGTATCTCCGTGGCCGCGAGTTCCTCCGGGGAGATGAGTTCGTCTATACCCAACTCGTGAAACCTCAGCTGCTCCTTCTCGTCTATGAACTCGGGATTATTGACCCGGGCGATCGTCTTCCCGGAACCGAGTTGCTTGGCCAGCAGGCAGAGGGTAATATTTGTGGTTTGAGAGGCCGTCACCCCTATCGTCAGGTCGCTGGATTCCACCTGGGCTTCCCTGAGGATTTCCAGAGAGGTCGCGTCTCCCCGGAGCACTTTAATATCCAGGTGATTGTCGGCATGGGACAGTCGCTCCTTATCGACATCGATCAGCGTAATGTCCTGTGCCTCATAAGAAAGCAGTTTTGCCAGGTGGAAACCTACCTCTCCGGCACCTGCTATGATTATCTTCATAGTTTCGTCACCAAAAATGACCGGGGGATTCCCCCATAAAGGTCAAAATTACTCCTTTTTTAGAATCAGTCGGGTTATCCATCTTGGGCTATCTTTGCGGTTTCGGAAGATATGAGCAAGAAGGTTGTTCCCTACAAGGAATCCCGTGAGGGTAAAAAGAAGCAGGTTAGGCAGATGTTCGACGGCATAGCCGGGGAGTACGACCCATTAAACCGCCTGATCAGCCTCGGGATCGATCAGTCCTGGCGTCGGAAAGTCGTACGTGAGGTCGCATCGGGCCAGCCGCAGCGCGTCCTCGATATGGCCACCGGAACGGGTGACCTGGCCATTAGCCTGGCGCAGGCGGGCATACCCGAAGTGGACGGGCTCGATATATCCGAAGGCATGTTGACCGTGGGACGGAAAAAAGTAGCTAAATCCGATCTCGCAGATCGCGTCCGCATGCTGCAGGGGGATGCTGAAAGCATACCGACTGAGGCCGGTTCCTATCAGGCCGCTACGGTGGCCTTCGGGGTTCGCAACTTCGAAAACCTGGAAAAGGGGCTGGCTGAACTCTACCGCGTACTGGAATCAAAAGGCAAGCTGGTGATCCTGGAAACCTCAGTACCCGTCAATCCTGCTGTTCGCTGGGGATATGGCGTATACACCGGATGGATCATGCCTGCCATGGGGCGTTTACTCTCCCGCGATCGCCATGCGTACCGGTATTTATCGGATTCGGCTGCCGCCTTTCCATTTGGTGAGGCCTTCAACAATATTTTGCGTAAAACCGGGTTTATAACCGTAGAGAACCGTCCCCAAACGCTAGGGGTAGCCACCATATATGTGGCAACAAAAGCATAAAATGAAAAAAGTACTCCTCCTCCTTACTTGCCTGATGGCTTGTGAGTCAGGCTATTCGCAATTCAGACGCGATCCCGTACTCAACCTGCAATCCGAGGACAAGAAGTTCCTGAACTGGGGCTACTATCTGGGTTTTAATCAGTACGACTTCAAATGGGATTACGACGAGGATCATTTCGCCATTTTCGGAAGTCTGCCGAGCAATCAGCGTGAGGTCCTGGTGGAGAAAAACCTGGGCTTCAACGTCGGGCTGATCGGTGAAATGCGCATCAATAAATTCCTGGACCTGCGCTTCGAGCCCGGCCTGTTCTATTCGCAGCGCAGAATGTTATTCCCCCTGGGATCAGGTCCTGAGCCTCTAGGTGCGGCAGCGCGAATTCGGGAAGCCCGATCCACCTACATTCACTTTCCCCTGCTGCTCAAGGTTAGTGCCCTGAGAAAAGGCAATTTCAAGCCTTTCCTGATCGGGGGAGTGTCCACCTCCCTGAACCTGGGAAGCAATGAGCAGAGCCCCACGGACATAGCCGGCGGCGATTTCCGCATGCGAAGCCAGGTCTACAGCTACGAGCTGGGCTTCGGCATCGATTTCTATACCCCTTACTTCAAATTCGCCCCCTCCATACGAGGGATTTTTACCATGACGGACGAGCTGGTGCGCGATAGCGATCCAAACAGCCTGTATACCGGCACTATAGCTTCTATGAGCACACGCGGGATCTTCGTAAACCTGACCTTCGAATAGGATTACGGTCCAGGGAACCGGCGGCGAATCTCTGCGAGAATAACGGCCGCAGCTACCCCTACATTGAGGCTTTCCACGCAGGGCCGGCAAAATGCGGGTATGCTCAGGCTCCCGTGAATCAACCCGGAATAGTCCGGGTGTATGCCCTGGGACTCGTTCCCCAGCAGCAGTATTCCTGCCCTGGGTATATCTGCGGTGTACAGGGGTTCACCCTCCACAAAGGTTCCCCATACGGGCAAGCGGGATGCTTCGAGCTGAGCCTTCAGGTCCACCCGATGCACCGAGACACGGGCCAGTGCACCCATAGATGACTGCACCACTTTCGCATTGTAGGTATCAACCGTACCTTCTGAAGCCAGTATGTGCCGGATTCCGAACCAGTCGCAACTGCGTATCAGGGTACCGAAGTTGCCGGGATCCTGCAGGCGGTCGACGGCAACCATCCACTGGTCCTCCGGTATGGTTCCGGGCCTGGGCATAGCGAAGACGGCCAGCAGGCCCGGAGGTTGGGTCATCTGGCTGACGGTCTTCATATCCCCCTGGCTTACCGTCAGGCACCGGTCCGCATGAACTTTGAGGAAATCGAGGCCCTTCTCTGCCATGAGCCGGGCCGCATTGTCCTCGTCCTGATGAGTGGAGATCCAGCATTCACGGAGCTCACAGCCTCCCGCTAGCAGTTCCTCGGTGATCTTCTCCCCCTCCGCTAAAAACAGGCCTTCCTGATCGCGATACTTCTTTTGATGGAGGCGGCTCACCCACTTGCGGCGATTTTTGCTAACCATTCAATTCAGATGATATAATTTTGACTCGCATGATTCTTCCCAGGAGTATAGCGCGCGGTAGGGCGAAGATACAAGTATTACTAGTACTTTTTCTGGTCGTTTCCTGTCAGTCGGTCCGCCGGCTCACGGACGAGCAGTACCTGCTCATGTCCAATACCATCGAAATGAAGGATGAGGAGGAATCCTTTGACCGCAAACTCAACGAACTACTGGTCCAGCAACCCAACAGCCGCATCCTGGGATACCCGCTAAGGCTCAATCTGTACAACCTCGCCAAGCCCGACCCCGAAGCCTCCTTCGAGCAGTGGGTACAGAAACGCGAAAA
Organism: uncultured Flavobacteriaceae bacterium; assembly: GCA_964550895.1. GTDB lineage: Bacteria > Bacteroidota > Bacteroidia > Flavobacteriales > Flavobacteriaceae > CAZKAP01. Next base: position 25,001 of record CAZKAP010000007.1, on the reverse strand, counting down.
AAGGGAGGAACGACTGCGCAACTTTCTGTCTGACAAGCAGTTTGAGCGGCTCCAGGAGTCTTTTCTGGTCAGCGGTTACAGCCGGGTGCTGAAAAACCTGGGAGAGCCACCCGCTGTCCTGGATAGCGCCTCCATCGAGGAGTCGGTGAATCGCATGAAGCGTTATTTCCGGAGTCAGGGATACTTCAACAACGGAGTGGATTTCGAAACCGAATTGCGGCCACAAAAGCAAAAGGCGGACGTCACCTACCGCATCGGGCTGGGGCCCAGATATACCATAGACAGCATTGCATACCGCATCCTCTCGCCTCAGCTGGACTCGCTCTTTGCCCTTCACCGGGACGAATCCCGGCTCATCAGAGGTGAACCCCTTCAGCTGAGCGACTTCAGTGCAGAACAGCAACGCCTGACCCGTCTGTTCCGTAACTCGGGGGTCTTTAACTTCCAGGAGAGTTCCATCAATTTCGACCTCGTCGGTGACACCACCAGGCTTGAGGATAACCCGACCCTGGATGTGGTGATGAACATACGCAACCGCCGCACGGGAGGCGACAGCATAACCATTCGGCCTTACCGGGTCCACCGTTACGACAGGATCAATGTATACACCGACTATTCCCTGAGCGGGAATTCCGATACGCTTTCCATGGTCCGGTACGAGGACCTGAATATCTACTATCGCAACAAACTCCGCTACAAACCCCAGGCCCTGGCCGATGCGATTTTCTTCAGCAGGGATTCCGTTTACCGGGACGTCGACCGGATTCGAACGAACCGGCAGATCAACAATCTCAACGTTTTCGTTTACCCCAACATCGAATTCGACGCAGATACTCCCAGGGGCCTGCTGAACACCAACATCTACCTAGTGGCCCGGCCCAAATATTCCCTAAACCTGAACCTGGATGTCACTCATTCCAACATACAGCAGGTAGGCAGTGCATTCAGCGCATCCGTATTCTCAAGAAACATCTTCGGCGGAGCAGAGACCCTGGGGTTTTCAGTACGGGGTTCGGTGGGTCTGCTAAGCGACGCGGGACTGAGCGACCAGAACATTACTTCGGAAATCGGGGGCGACGTCAACCTGACGTTCCCCCGAATCTGGTTTCCCCTGAACACCAAGGGGATCATCAAACCCTATATGTCACCTCAGACGCGGCTCAATGTGGGTACCAACTTCCAGCAGAACATCGGGCTCGACCGGCAGACCTTCAATACCAGCATGTCATACAATTGGACGCCGAGGCCCCAGGTCAGGAACCGCCTGGAATTGCTTGGCATCGAATTCGTCCGCAATGTGAATCCGGACAACTTCTTTTTCGTCTATCAGAACACCTATAATTCCCTGGACGATGTAGCTGACCAGGTTCAGGACCCCGGTATCCTCGGTCAGGATCTCTTCGACGAGCTATACATCGCCTCGGGAAACGAGGAAGACCCCTTTCGTCTCCAGATACCCTCCGGAGCTGAGGGATTTGCGAGCCGTGTGCTCGACGGTAGCATCGTCCTGGGGCAGGAAGATATCAATACCGTTAGGAGCATAGAAGAACGTCGCCAGCGTCTGACAGAGAACAACCTGATCGTCACCACCAACTACACCCTGTCCAAGACCCGTAACCCCAATAGCAGCGACGACTACCGGCAGTGGCGGGTGACCCTGGAAAGCGCCGGGAACATTCTGGCCCTGGTCGAAGGAGTGCTGCCGTTCAACGAGGATGATGCCGGCAGGGGGCTGGTCTTTGGGGTACCCTACACCCAGTACATCAAAACGGAGTTCGACTTTATCCGTCACTGGGACCTTGCGGGAAGAGACGTGTTCGCCATCCGGAGCTTTATGGGCCTGGCCATACCCTATGGCAATTCCGATAACGTACCCTTCGTTCGCAGTTATTTCGCCGGGGGATCCAACGACAACCGCGCCTGGAACGCGTATTCCCTGGGACCGGGCAGGACGCAGAACCGGAACGACTTCAATGAAGCCAATTTTAAACTCGGGCTGAGTGCCGAATACCGCTTCCCGATCGTGGGAAACGTTTACGGGGCGCTCTTTGCGGATGCCGGAAACATCTGGAACGTATTCGATAGCGAGACCAATCCGGATGCCGTCTTCAGTGGCTGGCAATCCCTGGGCGACATCGCGCTGGGAACCGGACTGGGCCTCCGGGTCGATTTCTCCTACTTCGTATTCCGCCTCGATGCAGGCTTCAAGACTTATAATCCCGCCCGGGACTACAATCAGCGCTGGTTCACGGACTTCCGCCCCGATCGGGCCGTATTCAATGTGGGTATCAACTATCCGTTCTAAACCACCGGGAAGGGCAAGAGTCTGCAGTAATGAGCCTGGCATATTGTTCGTGTCGCTTTTATAAATTAGTACCTTTATCGCCAATTATAACCAGTCGTTATGTCTCATAATATAAAGCCGGGGGTGGCCACCGGCGATCAGGTTCAGGAAATCTTCAAATGGGCCAAGGAGAAAGGTTTTGCCCTGCCAGCGGTCAATGTTATCGGGTCCAGCTCGGTGAATGCAGTGCTGGAAACCGCCGCAGCCCTGAAAGCTCCTGTAATCGTGCAATTTTCCAACGGTGGAGCCCAGTTCAATGCCGGTAAAGGGCTCAGCAATGAGGGCCAGCGTTCGGCTATACTGGGAGGAACGGCGGGAGCCCAGCACGTGCATCAACTCGCCGAGGCCTATGGGGCAACCGTGATCCTGCATACGGATCACTGCGCCAAGAAACTCCTCCCATGGATAGACGGCCTGCTCTACGCCAGTGAAAAGCATCACGCCCAGCACGGCTTTCCCCTTTACAGTTCGCATATGATCGATCTGTCGGAGGAGCCCCTGGAAGAAAACATCGAAATTTGTAAGCGCTACCTCGAACGCATGTCAAAGATGGACATGACCCTGGAAATTGAACTGGGTGTTACCGGAGGAGAAGAGGACGGAGTGGACAACACCGATATCGACAGTTCCCGCCTCTACACCCAGCCCGAAGAAGTTTCCTATGCCTATGAAGAACTCTCTAAAGTAAGTCCGCGCTTTACCGTGGCAGCAGCCTTCGGAAACGTTCATGGGGTGTACAAGCCTGGAAACGTAAAACTCACTCCTGTGATCCTCAAAAATTCTCAGGATTACATCAGCAAAAAGCACAATCTGGGGCATAATCCCGTAGATTTTGTGTTCCACGGCGGATCGGGTTCAACTGTGGAAGAAATTCGGGAGGCCATAGGCTACGGAGTAGTGAAAATGAACATAGATACCGACCTGCAATACGCCTTTATGGAAGGCATACGGGATTACATGAAGGAGAAGGAAGGCTACCTGCAGGCTCAGATCGGCAATCCAGACGGGGCGGATCAACCCAACAAGAAGTTCTACGACCCCAGGGTATGGCTGCGTCATGGAGAGCAGTCGTTCCGCAAGCGTCTCGAGCAGGCCTTCCAGGACCTCAATAATGTGAACACCCTATAAAACTGTAGCCTTATGTCGATGTGGTTTAAGCGAAAGGAGAAAGGGATACAGACCGCTACCGAGGAGAAGAAAGACACTCCCAAGGGCCTGTGGTACAAATCACCGACCGGAAAAATTGTGGAGGCTGATGAACTGGCCAAGAACTATTACGTAAGTCCGGAAGATGACTATCACGTGAGGATCGGGAGCAAAGAGTATTTCGAAATTATCTTTGACGATAACAAATTCAGGGAGCTGGATGCGGATCTGGAGTCCCTGGATCCCCTGAAGTTTAAGGATAGCACCAAATACACCGACCGGCTGGCCAAAGCCAGGAAGAAAACGGGCCTCAAAGACGCCGTTCGGACCGCCGTAGGCAAGTCCATGGGTAAAGACCTGGTTGTCGCCTGCATGGATTTCAGCTTCATTGGCGGTTCCATGGGCAGCGTGGTGGGAGAAAAAATAGCCCGGGCCATCGAAGTAGCCAAAAGGAGAAAAATCCCCTTCCTGATGATCTCCAAGTCCGGGGGAGCACGGATGATGGAAGCTGCACTATCGCTAATGCAGCTGGCCAAAACTTCTGCCAAACTCGCCCAGCTTGCCGAAGCGAAAATTCCCTATATCTCGCTGTGTACCGATCCCACCACCGGAGGTACCACGGCCTCTTATGCCATGCTGGGGGATATCAATATATCCGAACCCGGGGCGCTGATCGGATTCGCCGGACCCCGTGTTGTTCGAGAGGCAACGGGTAAGGACCTGCCAGATGGATTCCAACGGGCTGAATTCGTGCTTGAACACGGCTTCCTCGACTTCATCACGCACCGCAGTGAGCTCAAAAAGAAAATCAATCTGTATATCGACCTGATTGAAAATAAGCCCGTTCGTAAGGAAGAAAGTCAATAATCCGGGTATTTGTTGTAACTTTGCGCCCTGCTTAGGCAGAAGTACATAATAATTATTGAACCAATATTGGCATGTATTTAGATAAAGACGTAAAAGAAGGAATATTTAAGAAGTACGGAGGCTCGGAGAAAAACACGGGCTCTACTGAGGGACAGATCGCACTGTTCACCCATCGGATCAATCACCTGACCCAACATCTGAAGAAGAATCACAAGGACTACAATACCGAGAGGTCACTGGTTCGCCTTGTGGGTAAGCGAAGGGCACTTTTGGACTACCTGAAGAACAAGGACATCCTCAAGTATCGAGAGCTCATCAAAGATTTGGGCATCCGTAAATAAATCAGCGGGGCACTACCAGGTATGTGCCCCGTTTTCTTTTCTTTCCTGCTTGCTCTCCTGTCTCAGGTCCGCCACGCTCACACACCCAAAGGACGTTCAAATAAAGACAGAGTAAGTATAAGTCTTCGTCCGGCATACGCCCGGACGACATCAGTTGTAATTTATGATTCCAAATGTATTTAAGGAGACCATTCTCCTCGAAGATGGTAGGGAAATCACCATCGAAACGGGCAAACTTGCCAAACAGGCTCATGGAGCCGTAGTTGTTCAAATGGGTAACTGTATGCTGTTGTGTACAGTTGTATCCAATTATCAGGCATCGGATGTGGACTTCCTCCCGCTTACCGTTGATTACCGGGAAAAGTTTGCAGCCGCAGGACGGTATCCCGGGGGGTTCTTCAAAAGAGAGGCCCGACCCAGCGATGGAGAAGTGCTCACCATGAGGATAGTCGACCGGGTGTTGCGACCGTTGTTCCCCAAGGACTACCACTGCGAAACCCAGGTGATGATCCAGCTGATGTCGCACGACGATCAGGTGATCCCGGACGCCCTCGCCGGCCTGGCAGCGTCCACGGCTATTCAGCTTTCCGATCTTCCGTTTGAGTGCCCCATCTCCGAGGTACGTGTGGGCCGGGTGGACGGACAGCTGGTCATCAATCCGACCCGGGCCCAGCTCGAGGTATCGGATCTCGATATGATCATCGGTGCATCGGAGGATTCAGTGATGATGGTCGAAGGCGAGATGATGGAGATATCCGAAGAGGAAATGGTCGAGGCTATACAATTCGCACACGAGGCCATCCGCAAGCAGTGCCAGGCCCAGCGGAGACTGGCCGAACAGGCAGGCATCAAGGAAACCCGTGAATACGAAGGTGAGGCCGAAGACGAAGAACTGCAGCAGAAGATCCGTCAGGATGCCTACGACAGGATTTATGAAGTGGCCAAGACGGGTTCATCCAAGAAGGAGCGGAGCGATGCCTTTTCCGAGATCAAAGAGTCCATAAAGGAGCAATACAGTGAAGAGGAGCTCGAGGAGATCGGCGATCTCATTTCGAAATACTACCACAAGGCCGAGAAGGAAGCCGTGCGCAACCTGACGCTGAACGAGGGGCTGCGACTGGACGGACGCCGGACCGACGAAATACGCCCCATCTGGTGCGAGGTGGACTACCTTCCTTCTGTCCACGGCTCTAGTATTTTCACCCGTGGAGAAACTCAGGCGCTGGCTACGGCCACATTGGGTACTTCCAGGGAAGCCAATATTATTGACATGCCTTCGCTAGAGGGTGAAGAAAGGTTCTACCTACACTATAACTTCCCTCCCTTCTCGACGGGTGAGGCCCGTCCGATTCGGGGGACTTCGCGCCGTGAGGTAGGTCACGGGAACCTGGCCCAGCGGGCACTGAAAAATATGATACCCGAAGACTGTCCCTACACCGTGCGGGTGGTTTCCGAAGTACTGGAGTCCAATGGCTCCTCCTCCATGGCTACCGTATGCGCCGGAACGATGGCGCTCATGGATGCCGGCATCAAGATCAAGAAACCCGTATCGGGCATAGCCATGGGACTGATCAGCGATGCGGAGACCGGAAAGTACGCAGTGCTTTCGGACATCCTTGGTGATGAAGATCACCTGGGCGATATGGACTTCAAGGTAACGGGCACCCGAGATGGTATTACCGCCTGCCAGATGGACATTAAGGTGAAAGGACTTTCCTACGAAATCCTAACCAAGGCCCTGATGCAGGCACGGGATGGCCGCATGCACATACTGGAGAAACTCATCGAGACCATAGCAGAACCCCGCGAGGAGGTAAAGCCCCATTCCCCCAAGATCATTACACGCCGAATTCCGGCCGAGTTTATCGGTGGCCTGATCGGCACAGGAGGAAAGCACATACAGGAACTGCAAAAGGACACCAAGACCACCATAGTAGTAAACGAGGATGAAGCCACAGAAGAAGGTATCGTTGAGATCCTGGGTACGGATCAGGCCGGAATCGATCGTGTGCTGGCCACTATAGAGGCCCTGATGTTCAAGCCGGAAGTTGGGGAGGTTTACGAAGTACAGGTGATCAAGATCCTGGATTTCGGTGCCGTAGTGGAGTATACCGAGGCCCCGGGCAACGAGGTACTGCTGCACGTGTCGGAGCTCGCTTGGGAACGCACCGAGAACGTAACGGATGCCGTGAATATGGGAGACGTATTCGATGTGAAGTATTTCGGTATCGATCCCCGAACCCGCAAGGAAAAAGTTTCCCGTAAGGCGTTACTGCCCAAGCCGGAAGGCTACACGGAACGGCCACCAAGAGAACGTTCCGGTGACCGACGGCCACCTCGCCGCGACAATAATCGCCGAAATCAGCGCTAGGACTTCGGCCGAAATCGAAATTTCGGCCGAACATATTGTAATTCAAGTATTTATCCCACGACTAAGTAATAAAGGAAGGGAAAGTACGTTCTGAAGAAGAGAGGGATAACCGTCTCTTTATCAGATTCTAAAGAAAAATCGTAAAGAGCGTCTACCGTTGTTTACGATTTTTTTTTGAGAAAAGGTTTATGATATTGTAACCTTTTGAGTTTTTCTACGTATAAGTACATGAGCGCTTTGCTCAAAGCAATTTAAAACAGGGGAAATTTTTACATGAGACAGCTAAAGATCACGAAACAGGTAACGAACCGGGAGACCGCATCACTGGACAAGTATTTGCAGGAGATCGGTAAGGTAGACCTGATTACAGCAGAAGAGGAAGTCGAACTGGCGCAGCGCATCAAGGCGGGTGACCAGAGGGCCCTCGAAAAACTGACCAAGGCCAACCTTAGATTCGTCGTATCCGTAGCCAAACAATACCAAAACCAGGGACTGACACTACCCGACCTGATTAACGAGGGGAACCTCGGGCTGATTAAGGCCGCACAGCGATTCGACGAGACCCGTGGATTCAAGTTCATATCCTATGCCGTGTGGTGGATCCGCCAGTCCATACTTCAGGCATTGGCCGAACAGTCCCGGATTGTCCGTCTGCCGCTGAACAAAATCGGCTCCATCAATAAGATCAACAAGACCTTCGCATTCCTGGAGCAAGCCCACGAGCGGGTGCCATCGGCCGAAGAGATCGCCAAGGAACTCGACATGACCGTAGAAGATGTCAAGCAATCCCTCAAGAACTCGGGAAGGCATGTATCCATGGATGCTCCCTTGATTGATGGAGAGGATTCCAACCTGTACGACGTGCTGCGAAGCGGGGAATCCCCCAATCCGGATAAGGATCTGCTGCATGAGTCGCTGCGCACCGAAATCGAACGCGCTCTCGAGACCCTGACGGTTCGAGAGGCCGATGTGATCCGCCTGTACTTTGGATTGGGCGGACAGCATTCCATGACCCTGGAGGAAATCGGCGAGACCTTCGACCTGACCCGCGAGCGGGTTCGACAAATCAAGGAGAAGGCCATCCGCAGACTGAAGCATACGTCAAGAAGCAAGATTTTAAAGACTTACCTCGGATAGGGCTAAAATTTGAGAATTTCATTTTTTTAAGTCCTGAAAATTTATATCTTGCATCGATTCACAGTTTATCATGACTGTTCGTTTTTTGATTGATGAATAAACTCCGGCTGATTACCGGAGTTTTTTTTTTGCCCCTTACCCAGCTAAAACCACAGGCCACCACCGGATTGAGTACCTTCGTACTACTATGTTACATACTCCCATACTGGCTCCGTCCCTGCTGGCCGCCGATTTTACCCGCCTCGGGGAACAAATCGCCAAACTCGAACATTCCGAGGCCGACTGGTACCATCTGGATATCATGGATGGCCTTTTCGTACCCAACATCTCCTACGGCATGCCTGTAATGAAGGCGATACGAAGAGCAGGCACCAAACCGCTGGATGTTCATCTGATGATAGTGGATCCCGATCGATACCTGGGAGATTTTGCCCGGCTGGGCGCCGAGGTGATTACGGTTCACCTTGAGGCAGTCACCCACCTCCACCGGACCGTGCAGCGTATCCATGATTTGGGTGTCCGGGCCGGCGTCGCCCTGAATCCCCACACCCCGGTTTCCTTGTTGGAACCCATCATACAGGACATAGATCTCGTTTTACTCATGTCGGTGAATCCTGGGTTCGGGGGACAGAGCTTTATCCCCTACACCTTCGAGAAGATCGCCCAACTGAAGTCACTTATCGAACGCAGCGGCTCCCAGTCCAGAATCGAAATCGATGGCGGGGTTAACCTCTATAATGCCGGGGACCTGATCAGAGCCGGGGCAGATACCCTGGTCGCGGGAAGTGCCCTTTTCTCCGTTTCCGACCTTCGTGCAAGTGCGGCCGACTTCAAACGACAAATGAAGGTGTAAAGCACGAAAACATGAGCTACGACCTCGTCATTATCGGCGGAGGACCCATAGGCATCGCTTGCGCCCTGCAGGCCAGAAAAAATGGGCTTTCGCACCTGATACTGGAGAAAGGCGTCATCGTAAACAGCCTGTACAACTACCCCCGTACCATGCAGTTCTTCTCCTCTTCGGAGAAACTGGAAATCGATGGGATACCCTTTATCAGTAAGGAGGCCAAGCCCAAAAGGGACGAGGCTCTGGAATATTACCGAAGAATCGTCACCTCCTTCGCGCTGAATATACGCTTGTTCGAAGAGGTTACGGAAGTCCTGAGATCCCCTGGTGATTTCAGGGTACGTACGCCCAGGGGCGAGTACCACGGCCAAAACCTGGTAGTAGCCACCGGTTTCTACGACATACCCAATCTTCTCAACGTACCGGGTGAAGACCTGCCGAAAGTATCCCATTACTACTCGGAACCCCACTACTATTCGACCCGCAGGCTGGCTGTTATCGGTGCCAGTAATTCCGCCATCGATGCCGCCCTGGAGTGCTGGCGGAAAGGAGCCGAAGTGACCCTGATTATACGCGGAGAAGAAGTCGGTCAGCGGGTGAAGTACTGGGTTCGCCCCGATATCATCAACCGGATCGAAGAGGGTAGCATCCGGGCATATTACCGAACCGAGGTCCGGGAAATCCATCCCGATCACCTCGTACTGCAGGGCCCCGATGGCACCTTTGAGATCGAGAACGACTTCGTTCTGGCACTGACCGGATACCGACCCAATTTCCGGTTCCTCGAATCCCTGGGGATAGCCCTATCGACAGATGGCCTTTCTAAACCCACCTACGATCCGCGGACGATGGAAACCAACGTTCCCGGCCTGTTCCTGGCGGGAGTAATCTGCGGGGGCATGGAGACCCACAAATGGTTTATCGAGAATTCAAGGATACACGCAGAAACCATAGTTAGCCGCATAATTGAATACCAAAAAAAGCACAGTACATGAGTGTACTTTCCGAAATACACTGGGCCAGCCAGTATCTGGTGGGAGCCGCAAAGACCTATCTCGAGTACCGGTCAGACGACAGTCATACCAGCCTGGGATTCGACTTCGCCCGCGCGGCCTACCTGACCCACCCCATACCCGGGGCAGGCTCTTTGGTTTACGAGGTTACCGGTAAGAAGCTGTACTGGTCCGAAAGGGGTGCGGAGATTGATCTGAAAGGCAAGAAACACCCTGAGGTACTCCAGGAGCTCGAAGCATTATGCAAAGGCGTCGGCCTGGAACGACCGTACCACCTCGATCTGCATTACGAGCTTCCCTATGAACCCCCCAAGCGGGGATACCAATTCGGTGGCGCGGATAGAGGCGAACTCGAACTCCATGTGCAGCAGCGTATACTTGCACAGATGGCACTGGAAATTATCAGCGGGGCCTACGGATGGCAGGTCGGGGTTAGGGTATGGCCCCACCACTTCGATACGGGAATCTTCATCTCCGATGCCGCAGGCGACGGCAGGGCCCTGGGCATGGGACTGGCCATACCCGACAGCCTGGTCGACGGGTATTACTTCTACATCAGTGCGTATGAGGGTTCCAAGCAGGTGGACCCCTCGGGCTTCGATGCCCTGGACAGCCCGGCCTACTGGGTATCGAATGGGTTCCAGGGGGGTATTTTACCGACCAAAGGTGTAGACCCTGTGCAGGTCGCCCGCTTCCTGAATAACACGATTCATGCCTTCCGATTGCGTTCGTAGGATATTTGTGCAGTTTATCGGGGAAGAGAGGGGTTTACAACCGGAGTCGAAGTACTTTTACCTAAAATCGAATACGATGATACGCAGCCTAATCTTCGCACTCGTTTATCTTATAGTGCTCCTGATCTTTTAATCCGGACTTTCCCACCGTTCTTCCTCAGCAACTCCAGAGTCCTGGGTCCGTATGCAGGTAATCTGCACAGGACTGTACTACCTTTGTGGTGCACTCAGCAGAAGCCCCAAGGGAATTTTTCATGGAACAGTCCATACACTATTGCGAGGCCGTAAAAAACATGCCCAGGGAATCGCCCCACAAGGCCTACCACGATACGGAGTACGGTTTCCCTTTGCACTCCGACGATGAATTGTTCGGAAGGCTCATCCTGGAGATCAATCAGGCAGGATTGTCCTGGACCACGATTCTCAACAAAAAGGACAATTTTCGAAGGGCATATTCCAACTTCAATATTGATTCCGTCGCCCGTTACGGGGATTCGGACCGCAAACGACTCCTGAGTGATCCCGGAATTGTCCGCAACCGCCTTAAAGTGGATGCCGCCTTGCACAATGCAGGGGTAATTCGGGAAATTCAGAGAGAGTTCGGAAGCTTCAAAGCCTGGCTCGATATACAGGGAAACCTGGACAAACCGGGGTGGATAGGCCTTTTCCGAAAGTACTTCAGGTTCACCGGTGGTGAGATCACCGGGGAGTTTCTCATGAGTACGGGCTATCTCAAGGGAGCGCATACCCCGGATTGCCCTATTTATCAGGAGGTCTTAAAGGAGAATCCCCATTGGAGTAACTTCTGAATCCTGAGTTCTACTTTCCCTCCACCCCACTACTTCGAAATTCAAATAGAACGGAATGGCTTCACGAATCGCGGCAGAAGTTATTCCACGGGGATAGAACAATAAAACCCATGCCGGTCGGCATGGGTCCGAACCGGAGTTCCCCTCAACCATAAGCTATCACTCCGGTGTACTTGATTTATTGTCAGCCCTGGAAATGCAGGAGTAGACTGGCGGCTGCGGTAAACAGCATGGCAAAGAGAATGACTAATCGTTTCATGACTCCATTTTATTGATTGATGTACTAAGTAGAAGAATTCCTGGGGCGTTTGTTACAACGGCAATGAATATTTAGCCATAGGCAGCAGCCGAAATAAAAAAAGGGGGCTGAGCCCCCTGTGGTTAATCAATCGTTTCGGGTCCGTTTTGGATACTCCGGCCGATCGGGATAAATCGCTTTTTGGGTTCTGAGTTCCCCGAGTATGACCTCGATCGCCTTTTCCAATTGGGGGTCCTTCCCCTGATTCACCTGAGCCGGCCATTGCTCTACTTCGATGTCCGGCGGCACCCCTACGTTCTCGATTCCAAAGCCTTCTTCGTCGTAGAAGGCCACATTCGGAGCCGTAACTCCTCCCCCGTCAATAAACTCAGGATATCCCAATATGCCAACCAGGCCACCCCAGGTGCGCTTTCCGATCAGCTTGCCCAAACCAAACTTTCGGAAGAGGTAGGGAAAGTAATCCCCTCCGGATCCAGCCGTTTCATCGATCAGCAGGACCTTGGGACCCTGGACTGAGGCATTGGGTGCCTTCTGATCCTCCCCGTAACGAAAAGCCCATGAGGCCTGATAAGGCTTCCTGAGATGATCGATGTAATAATCCGCCAGCTGTCCGCCGCCGTTGAAACGTTCATCGACTATCAGGGCTTCCTTATCCGCCTGGGGGAAGAAATACCTCTTGAAGTACTCGTGACCAGCCGTGGCCGTATTGGGCACATAGACGTATCCTACCCGGCCATCCGTGGCATCCGATACCTTACGGATATTGCTTTCGATCCAGTCCCGGTTTCTCAGGCTGTTTTCGCTGCCGACGGGAACCACCTGAACCTTGCGTGGGGCGGAACCCGAGGCGGAAGCACTCACGGTCAGCTCGACCAGCTTCCCGGCCGTGTTCTCGAAGAAGGAATACAGGTTCTGGTCGGCGGTCAACTGTCGGCCATTAACGGCGATAAGGTAATCCCCCTCGTTGACTTCTATCCCGGGTTCAGTCAGTGGTGAGCGCAGGCCGGGGTTCCAGTTCAGTCCCCCGTAGATCTTCCTGAAGCGGTACCGATTTTCAGACACCTCATAATCCGCTCCAAGTAATCCGCCCCCTACGCTCACAGGGTCATTCAGGCGGTCTCCCCTGCCAGTAAATCGATGGTGCCCGACGGCCAGCTCGCTGAACATCCACTGCATAACACGGTACAGATCACTACGACAGGAGACATCTCCCAGAAATACCCGGTACTTTTCTCTCATGGCTGCCCAATCGGCCCCGTGCATGCCCGGATCGTAGAAATAATCCCGGTTAACCCTCCAGGCCTCATCGAAAATATTCTCCCATTCCTTCCGTGGCTCTATCCTCACTTCAATGGTATTCAGGTCGAGCATATCACCGTCGGGTTTCTTACCCACGGGAGCGATTCCCCAGGCCCTGCCCTTTCGATACAGTAGCTTTTCTCCCTGGGCCGCGATCTGAAATTCGTCGGCCTTCATGATTTCTTTACCTTCCTGTTCCTTGAGATCAAAAACCATCAGGGAGGAGCCACCGGAGTCTGCACCCCTGCTTCGGGCGACGTAGTAGAGCTTCCCTTCCTCCGGGCTGGCCAGATTACCATAGTTGCCGGGCTTCATGGGCAGATCGATGATACGGCTGGTAATCCCTTCCCAATCGATTCGCATGGGGCTCTTTTCTTCAGTTTTGGCCTTGCCTTTACTTTTCTGGTCTGCATCATCCGGCTGGATCTTCTCGCCTGCCTCGAGATCGTTCTTCCTGGCCAGTGGCGATGGTGTGTCTTTTTGCAGGGTCACGAGATAGATCGAATAGGTCGATTGCATATCCTGATTGGACTGGTCAAACCAGTTGACTACCGGACCGGCATCCGTCGAGGCCAGCATATAGAGGTATTTGCCACTGGGATCGAATACCGGCTGGGAAACATCGGACAATCCGTCGCTTAACGGGTAGGATTTTTTCTCCTTGAGGCTGTATGCAAAAGCCTGCTCAAAATTCGTCTCCTTTACCGTCGTATAGCTGATCCAGTTCGAATCGGCAGACCAGGAACCGAAGAGATCCCTAAAGGAACCGGGCACGTAGGATACATCTGAGGCGACCGTATTCACCTTTGCCGAAGCCAGGTCTGCCACATACAGGCTGCGACTGTTATCCACCCAGGCTATTTTTCTGCTATCGGGTGACCAGTGGGGAAAAGCATAGAAACCGGCACCCTTTGGCACTATTTTCCTCACCTTTCCACTTGTGATTTCCCGGATATGCAGTTCATATTCCCCGGAAGCATCGGAGAAATAGGCGATATGGTTCCCATCGGGTGACCAGGTCGGATAGGTTTCGTGAACCCCGGGCGTATTGCTGTGGTTGACCACGTCACCCTGTTTACCGGGAACGGTGACGACTTCTCCCCTGAAATCCAGGACCACCCGGGCCGCCGAAGGAGAGACCGATGCACTCCGAATATAAGCCGGACCGGATACATACCGCGGACGAAGCTCGAGGAGATCGGTTGCTATTCCCACTTTTATGCGCTCACTGCTCCCCGTCCGCACATCCAGTCGGTGGATATATCCGGCCTGCTCGTAAACCAGCTCGTTTCCGTGGGAATTCAGATTCAACACCCCAAAATCGTCATAATCCGTGTGGCGCACGACCTGTCCGGAGGAGGTATCATAAGAATACAGATTGAACTCTCCGTCGCGATCGCTGCGAAAGAAAACCCGGCTTCCCACCCATTCCGGATCGGCATCGTTACTGCCGGAGGCCGGTTTGGGCACCTCGGTCACTTCGTGCGATTCCAGGTCCATGATCCATATCCGGCTCTGGGTTCCTCCCCGGTAATTCTTCCACTGGTTAAATGCTTCGTAGAGTGGATTGTATGCTATATACTTGCCATCCGGCGATAGTGTGCCCGTAAAGCCCGAGGGCACGGGCAGTTCTTCAGGTCGCCCCCCCTGAAGGTCAACGGTATAAAACTTGGCGTGCCGGTTCGTGAATGTGGCACGCTGAGACATGAAAAGCACCGCACTTCCGTCCGGAGTAAATCCGAGTACCCGATCCGTCCCAGGGTGCCAGGTAAGTCGTCTGGGTACCCCCCCTTTACTGGATACCACGAATACATCCATATTCCCATCGTACTGAGCAGTAAAAGCGATATGGCCGCCGTCGGGAGAAAAAACAGGATTGGACTCCACGCCTTCATCTATGGTAAGCCGTCGGGGGTTACTCCCATCGCGACCTGCGATCCACAGGTCTTCTGCGTAAACGAAAGCGATTCGATCGCGGCTGGTCGCCGGGTTCTGAAGCAGTCGTGTATCATTGGTATTCTGGCCCACGGCCGGTTGGGCGAACAACAGGGATAAAATCCCTACCCAGAGGGAACGTATTATTGGCATACTACAAATTTTGGTTTATGAATCTTTAATATTTCCGATGGGGATAGCACTCAAGTGGGTTCGCTGCGGTCACATCGGTCTGTCCAAGTTAAGAAAAACAGGGCATCCCCGGGCATCTGAATGGCCCGGTGGGGACAAGCTTTCAGAATTATGGTAACTTCTGGGGGCAAAGTCAAAACAACAGTCATGAGTGATCAACTCCATACAGTACTGGGCTCCAAGGGTGCGGTAGGTCAGGCCGTGGTAGCGAGCCTTATGGATCGGAGCCTGCCGTACCGGGAGGTCAACAGAAATCCTGCCATAGACCGCCCCAATCAGTGGAAAGCCGATGTGTTGAATCCAGCCGATACGGAGCGATGTATAGAGGGTAGTACTCATGTTTACCTCTGCGTGGGTCTGCCCTATTCTTCCGCAGTATGGGAGGCCCAGTGGGAACCGCTAATGAGGAATGTACTCGAGGCTTGCGAGAAGTCGGGCAGTAGGCTTATTTTCCTGGATAATGTATATATATATGCTCCGCCGCTTCCGGTACCGTTCGACGAATCTGCCGCCCGGAATCCGGTCTCCAGGAAGGGGCGAATACGAAAACGGGTGTCCGACCTGCTCGAAACGGCCATGACAGAAGAGCGCGTACAAGGGCTCACTGGACGCGCGGCGGATTTTATGGGCCCGGGTGCTCGCAACAGCGTATTCTATATGCTCTTCCTCGAGAATATGCTCAAGGGAAAACCCGCACAGACCCTTTTTCCCACCGACGTGTCCCATACCTATACCGATGTTCGGGATTGCGGACGTGCCCTTGTGGAACTCGCCCAGAATGAAGATTGCTACGGTCAGACCTGGCACCTGCCGGTGGGTGAACCGGCCACGGTGAAGGAGATCCACGGGCTCTTTAACCGGGCGCTGAATACGGACCTTCCCCTAAAGGTGATGCACCCGGTACTTCGCGCTTTGCTGAGGCCATTCATAGGGCCCGTGCAAGAGATCGACGAGATGATGTATCAGTTCAAGAATCCGTATATCATGTCCGATCAGAAATTTAGAAAACGGTTTCCCGAATTTAAAGTGAGTAGCAACGAGGAAACCGTGGAGGCGATGGTCAAGTGGTTCCGCGAGCGTCACCGATAAGCTACTAATCGTTGTAAGCCCTGGCCGACTCCTGCGACCTTAGTCCCCGTTACCGTGGGGAGAATAAGGACTATTTTTGCAGGGTATGAAAATCACCATCATTTTAGGGAGTACGAGAATTGGAAGGAACAGCCAAAGGGTCTGTTTGGCACTGAAGGCCGAATTGGAGGAAAAGGGGCTGGAGGCGCCGATCATCGATGTCAAAGACTGGCCCATACATCAGTTCCAGGAACGGGTAAGCCAGCTGCCCGACGCATCGGGCGCCCTCTCGGATATGGCCGATCAGCTGAAGACATCGAACGCCCTGATCCTGGTCACACCCGAATACAACGGAAGCTTCACCGGATCGCTCAAGAACTTCATCGATACCTTCAGTCGGGAAGACCTCGGAGGTAAACCCATAGGGGTGGCCACCGTGGCCACCGGCAAGATGGGCGGTATACGGGCGGCCTACCAATTGCAGCAAGTCGTGCTCGGTGTGGGTGGATTTCCCATATCACAGATGCTACTTACCTCCGAAGTCCTTAAAAACATCGATGAAAACGGCCGGGTGCTCACGGACTTCTACCGGGGTCAGCTCGATACCTTCCTCAGGGCATTCCTGGGTTTTGTAAAGCGTTTTTCTTAGAAATCCTTAAGCGTACCGAAGGAACCGGTCCGGGATTTCTTCACCCAGATTTATACTAAATTGAGCAATTTGGTGTAGTTTCAGGGAAACTCATTTACATAAAGGATTCTCATGAATAACACAACGCTTAAGAGGATTGCGAACCAACTGAGGATAATGTATCCACTTTGGGTGATTACCGCCGTGCTGAGTTTGATCGTAATTCCCGCCCGGTTTATTGAAGGAGCAGATCCGGAGGCTACCGTGGCCAACATACAGGAGCACGAATTCCTCTTTCGCTTATCGGTAGTCGGGAGCCTCTTGACTCAGGTCTTCTTTATCGTTATACCCATCTGGCTGTTCCGGCTTTTCCGCGGGGTTAGTCCGGTTCTGTGCTATCTGATGCTGGCCTTTGCTCTGGTCAGCGTGCCTATTACCATGCACCTCGAACTATACCGCCTCTCAGCGCTTTCAATACTGGACGAGCCTGCGCAGGTGGAACAACTGCTACAGCTCGCCAAACGCGGCCTGTTAATTTCCTATCTGTTCTGGGGGCTATGGCTATTTCCCCTTGGACGGTTGGTGTACATTTCCGGATACTTCCCCAGACTCATAGGCATACTGGTGTATCTGGGTGGACTCGGATACCTGGTTGGATCCTTAGGCAGGATCCTTTTGCCGGAATTCGATCAGCTGCACTGGATTGGTGAACTGCTCACTTTCGGAGAGACCCTCTTTATCGTTTGGTTTGTGTTCGCTGGAATTCGGATCAGGGAGAGTTCCCCAACGGATTATACACCGGAAAAAAAGGGACACGAAGCAGAATCCTAAGGGGGGTGTGAGTATCGCACGTCTTTCTTATTTTTACGCTCTGGTCGGCCGACCTCTAAGGCCGGGCCACCCGCCTTAGATTCACTGCCAAATTCCAAGTCGTGAAATACCTGTTACTCGCCCTGAAAATACTTCTGGGACTCTTTTTTCTCCTATTTACACTGGCTACATGGTTCGCCGGCTCCTATCTGCAAACCCTGAGCCTGGGGCTGCTGATAGCCTCTCTGTTCTACTGGCCTTTTTTCAGCGGGATATCGGGATGGAAGACTCCCAGTAGGGTGGTTTTTGTATTTATCATGCTCATCCTGCAGATCACGGCCTTCAAACCCGAACCGAAGACGAGTATCTACAAGTCTGAGGAACTCAAAAGGAATATTCATGCCCAATACGAGCGGCAACTGGGGAATTGGCCGTCGGACACGGAACGGCTGTACCTGGATACGGACTACGGCCAGGTGCATGTACTCGCCTGCGGCGAGCCCGAACTTCCCCCCATACTGCTGCTTCATGCCGCATCGATGGGGGCACATTCCTGGTCGGAAACCCTGCCCGCCCTCAAAGGCAGGTATCGCATTTATGCCGTGGATCATCCCGGTGAGGGAAACCTGAGTGAATTGACTAATGCCCTCGAATTTCCCCTGAATTCGGAGGAAGTTGCTGATCTCTATGCCGATATCGCCGAAAAGTTGGGGATCGAACGATCTCCGGTATTAGGCGCATCGAATGGCGGCTACGTCGCACAGGCCTATGCGCTGAAATATCCCGAAAGGGTAGAGTCCCTGGTCCTGATGGCCCCTATGGGCCTTACCCAACTGAGTAATAACAGCCTGTTTATGCTTTCTGTGGCCAGCCTTTATCCCGTTGAAGGCATCCGCCAGCGGGTCGTTCAGTGGGCCCTGGGAAATGACGACTATGTGCTGGGGGCCTACGGGGACTGGTTCAAACTTATAGTTCAGGGAACCACACCCTCCGTGGCCCGACCCGAAGCCCTGGACTCGGAGGCTAAGTCCCGAATGGATATGCCCATACTGTTGTTCCTTGCCACTGGAGATCCCCTGGTGGGTGAGGTGGAGAAGGCGACCTCGTTGGCGGGACTATATCCTGAAGTGGAAATCGAGGTGATGGAATCGGGTCACTTGATCGGTATAGAACGGAGAAAAGAGGTGAACCAGCGATTATCGGACTTTCTGAACCGGTGATCCGAACCGGGGCATATTTTTTGCACAGTAGATGTGTAGCCAACGGCCTTCTTTGGGTTTAAATCCTAAACTATGCATATACTTATCTCTGGTTGTTTCCTGCTCACCACGAGCCTGATGCTGGCACAGGGCCAATACCTGGAAGATCCGGTGACGGGTCACCGCTGGTTTTCTCTTCCGGCTCAGGGGTTAGCGAATGCATACTTTGAAGGTTCCCCTTACCTTCAGGACAATTTTGTCCCCGCCAGGCTTGAGGGCACGGAAAAATTACAGTGGATCCGATTGAATGCATACAACCATACGGTCGAACTCAGGAAACCCGATGGGAAAGTGATCGCCCTTACCGGACCCTGGAGAAAACGGATCGAATTGCAACAGGAACCGCGAAAAACCTACATACTGGACACCTATGTGTCGGATAAGGGAGAACAGCATTTCGGGTTCTTCGAATGCTTTTATGCTGAAGAGAAATTCGAACTCTACCTCAGGGAAAGGGTGCAGTTTAAAAAAGCCGAAAAGGCTCAGGCGTATTCGGAAGCCCGGCCGAACCGTTTCGAAAAGGCAAAGCCTGTCTTCTATTTTCGAACCGCGAAGGGAGAGCGAATCATTGAGATCCCCGACAGGAAAAAGGAAGTGCTCGAACTTTTTCCGGATCAGTCGAGGAAGGAAATGAAAAAACACATGAAAAATCAGCGGATTAAGACGGATAAAGCCGAAGACCTGATCGAACTGTTTTCGTTTTATTTCAGCGGATTGCAAAAATAAGAACAGCCGGAAACCCCGGCTGTCTTTAAGTCTGGTGCGGCGCTTATCGTTACATCTTGATGAATTCTACCCTCCGGTTCTGTGCCTTGCCTTCGGATGATCCGTTATCCGCCACCGGCTCGGATTCTCCCTTGCCTTCTGTACTGAGTCTCCCGGCATCGATGCCGTACACGCTCACCAGGGCATTCTTCACGGCTTCAGCGCGCTTCTGAGACAGTGTGTTATTCGACTCCACACTGCCATCGCTGTCGGTGTGTCCCACAATTTTTAGGCTCATTTCACCTTCCCGTTGCAATACCTGATAAATCTGACGGATCACCCCCATGGACTCGGGCCTGATCTTATCCGATCCCGAATCGAACAGGATGCCGTTAGTCGATATCTTTCCTTTGGCAATGAGCTCTCTACGGAGGTCCACTCCTCCCTTCGCTATTTTGAGGTTGCTGATCAACAGCTGCTCATTTCGGGTTTCGGCATCGAAGCCTTTCACGCCGAGCTTGAAGTAATTGATCCCGGACGGATCCTTGATAAACTGAGGTATATCCGCAATCTTGGATTCGTTAAGCCAGATTCGATATCGATTCTTATTAACGGCTATAGAGACGTGAACGATATCCTGGTACACCTGCCTGAGATCGCGGCCCAGCTTGTTGCGAATGGGATCGGGATCGCCCTGGAACCGGTTGTACACCTCGACCCCTATGGCGATGTACTGGCAGAAATTCAGATTGGTCGCTGCAAAGTTCTCTCTGAGGTTCAGGTTGGGGGTTTCGGACAGGTAGATCTCCAGCTTCGCAATCGAGCTGGTCTGCCGGGTCAGGTTTACGGCTTTTACGTCGAATTCTATGGTGTAGTCCTCCGGAAGGCCATCGGCCAGATTGGGCACCGTTATGCTCTTGTTGGTTATGGCATACCACTGACCGGGTATATCGCTCAGGGTCACTACTTCACCGCCTCCATTGGTATTCCATTTGGCGGGCAGATCTCCGACGAAATCCTCTCCAAAATCGTCGAAAAACAGCGTCTCATCGCCGGCGACGAAATCGAATTTACTATAGACTTCGAGGGTCTTGGGACCTGCAGTAGGGTTACCCGTTTCGGTTCCGGCCGGTTGGTCAGTGGACGTGGGCTGCTGACCATCGGTCGGGCTTTTCTTCTCATTTTGCCCGGGCTCCAGTATGGAATCCAGCGCCTGATCGGTTTTCTTCTGAACTTCCTGATCTACCCGGCGCTCTACGGTCCGTTCGGCAGATTTTTTGGCGCGTTTCCCCAGCTTTTCCAGGATTTGGGCCTGGGCAGGATGGAAGGAACCCACCCATATCAGGGCCAGTAAAACTCCTGAGAGTGAAATGTGAACTTTCATTGGATAAGGTTTTAATGTTCTTTTTTGGCGGAAAAAAGATAAGGAAGATATTTCAGGCAGAAGAATCCCATACCGGGCACGTAGTGGAAAGGAAAAAAGGTGATGCGGGAAGTTCCGGCAGGATTAACCCGGAAAGACACTGAAACCCAAAATCAGGTCGGTTGGGATGGGGACAGGGTATTCCTTCGAACGATCTCCACCAACTTATCATGCAGTTCCTTGGGGTCGAAGGGTTTACTGATAATTCCGTTCATCCCGCATTCCCTGATCTTGTCCGAGATGTCCACTCCGGCCGAGGCCGTCAGGGCGTAGATCGGAACTACCCGGTTCAGAGGATTTTTGGACTGGCGGATGGCCAGGGATGCATCGAACCCATCCATTTTTGGCATATGGAGGTCCATGAGGATCAGGCCGTAGCAGTTTTGTTCTGCCTTTTCCAGTGCCATCTCCCCATCGTAAGCCAGGTCGAATTCGATATTCCAGTTGGTCATGAATTTCTTAATCACCAGAACATTCATCGTATTGTCCTCGGCAATCAGCACCCGGACACCGTGCAAATCGTCACGGGCCTCCTCGATGGCATAGTAATTGCCGAGGCTGTTCACCTCGTTTTCCTGCAGGTCACTCTTACTCAGGCTAAGCGCAAAACCGAAGGTGGACCCCACTCCCGGAGCACTCTCAACATTCAATTCACTTTGCATGCCTTCCAGTAGCTTCTTGCTTATGCTCAGGCCCAGGCCGGTTCCTCCATACAGGCGGGTCGTATCGCTATTGGCCTGGGAAAAGGATTCAAAGATCTTATCCAGTTTGTCTTCGGGTATACCAATTCCGGTATCCATCACCTTAAACTGTATCGTATAGGATTCCGGGCCTTGGGCCACCAGTTCCACATCGAGTACCACCCGGCCCTCGTCGGTAAACTTGATCGCATTGTTGATCAGATTGGCCAGAATCTGTTTCAACCGGGTGCTGTCTCCTTTTACCATTCTGGGAACCCGGGAGTCCTTCTTGATTAGGAAACCGATGTTCTTGCCCTCGGATTTGTTACGGAATATACTCTGGAGTCCATCCAGCAGCGTCTTCAGGTCGAAATCGATATTTTCGAATTCTATGGATCCCAGGGATATCTTGTTAAAATCGAGTATGTCACTGACCAGCTCCAGCAAGTGTTCTGCGGAGAATTTCAGGGCATTGAGATTTTCGATCTGAGCCGGATTGGGGTTTTCCATTAGCAGCAAGTGGCTGATCCCGACAACCGCATTCAAGGGGGTGCGGATTTCATGCGACATGGTGGAGAGGAATTCATCCTTGGCCTGATTGGAATCCATGGCTTTCTGACGGGCCGATATCAAGTCCGCTTCGATCTCCTTGAGTCGGGTGATATCGACTATCGTACCTATGTAGCCCACAGTCTGTCCCTCTTCACCTATGATACTCTTCACATTAAAATCCAGCCATTTCAACTGATTATCTCGCGTAAGGATCTGAAACTTGGTATTGATGGATTCAAAGTCCTGCTCCTTCAGATTGCTCAATTCCTGCACCCGTTTTCCATTGCGGTCCCTGAAAAAAGAATAGAAGGGCTTTCCTAAAGATTCATCGATGGCATAGCCGGTTAATTCTTCCCAGGCCGAGTTCAGATAGGTCCAGTTGCAATCCATATCGACCTCGAAGATGACACCCTTTATATTATCCGCTATACGGGTGAGTTTGGAGGTCACATCCTCCACATGGGACTTCAGTTGTTGATTTGCCTGAAACAGTTCCTGTGAACTTTTCTCCAGTATGGTTTCTACATGATACAGGTCGTTATCGAAAGCGCAATAGGCATCATTGACCTGATCAAGGAAGGGTTGAATCCGGTTAAGGGTCTGCTCGTCCAGGCAGGCCTTCTTGAGTTGTCTTTTGAGTAACCTATGCATGGGTCTCTTCGGCGAGGGTTGTAATGGTCATGGTTTGATTGTGCAGGGAGCACGGTGAAAACTTGTCGAACGGGGCGATCTCCCCATAGGAATAGAAGCCAGTGGTAAAAATCTGGTTATCGAAGACATCATTCACGGCCTCTACTTCTTCCTCCACCAGTTGCTTCATCACCAGCCTTCGGCCGACGCAGCTGATCAGCAAAACCAGCTGATGGGCTTGGTGATCAAATTCCCGGCTGATCCTTGCCGATTGCTCAGCTCCGTCTATGATGCGGTCGATATTCGCTTTCATCAGTCGAACGTAGGCCCCTTCCGGAATATTCCCCGCAAAAGTCAGGGACTGTTCTTTCTCATCGATTGCCAGTATGGTTCGCACCACGGGAGCCTGATTATCCTGATCCCTCATGCTGAGCGGGAAGAGAAGTCCCGAACCGGGCAGGTCCTTGGCCTTGTCGCCGAGAAACTCCTTATACAGCTTCAGGGCCGGCTCACCGTCCAGCTCGAACAACACATTTCCTTCAGAACGAGTAACGAGGCGTTCAATGCCGAAACTGTCCCATCCGCCCTTAGAGCCGAAACCAATCTTGAGGTCCTCTCCGTACAGACCGAGGGCCACGATTTTTCGGGACTGTATCATTCCGTCGTGGACCACGAAAGTCTGCCCGAAATCCGAACCGTCTCCGGCCAGTCCACCGGTTATACTCACGGTTTTATCCACCTGAGTCTGCAATCCTTTTACGAGCTCAGCACCATTGACCACCAGGCCGTCGCTGAGTACGAATATATGCCTGAGTCCTTCGCCCTGCAGCTGCTCGCTGATATTGGCACCGGTCTGATAACTGTCCATGCCATGCGCTTCGAGATCCACGAGTATGCTCCGGATGCGTGTCGTTTCGAACTGAACTGCGGTCAGCGCCATACTTCCATCCAGTACCTGGTTGCCCAGGATCTCTCCCGCCGTAGAACACCCGATCATCGTGGCCTCCGGAAAGGCCTTTTTCAAATTTTGTACCGCCTGTTCCGGCTCCGGAAAGGATGGTGAGATAAACAGGAAGAAGACATCGGGGCTGAAGTCCCATTTCAGGGCAGAAATGTCCTCTTGCCGGAGAACTTTGGATTGGCTGATCTTCATGGGATTCAGATTTTGTAAGAGATTACCTCAAAACAAAAACGCGAGGATGCCATTTTTGTTATACTTCAAGGGTTTAGCCCAGGAAATACCTCATAAACTGGATGCCTAATCAACACTGCGCAAGAGGATGGGCTCGCAGGCTCGCCCTTCCTCTTTCGCTCCATGTTGAAAGAGCTTAAAAAGAAGTCCTAAAAACACTGCGCGGGAGGATTGGCTCGCAAAGCTCGCCCTTCCTCTTTCGCTCCGTGCCCGCAAGAGCTTAAAAAGAAACTACACTAAAAAACCCAATGATGAAGCAGACAACATCTCGCGATCGGATTGGCTCGCAAAGCTCGCCCTTCCTCTTTCGCTCCATGTTGAGAATCCAAAAAAAGAAGTCCCAAAAACACTCTGCGATCGGATGGGCTCGCAAAGCTCGCCCTTCCTCTTTCGCTCCGTGCCCGCAAGAGCTTAAAAAG
>CAZKAP010000007.1:0-241 GCA_964550895.1 uncultured Flavobacteriaceae bacterium | reverse complement strand
AAACTACACTAAAAAACCCGCAAGATGAAGCAGTCAACATCTCGCGATCGGATTGGCTCACAAAGCTCGCCCTTCCTCTTTCGCTCCGTGTTGAGAATCCAAAAAAAGAAGTCCCAAGCGATTTAAAACGCCAATGCGAGCATTGCGTTTTTCTAGCTAAGGACTTCTCCTTTTTTTTGGATTCATCTGTGACCGCGGGAGGATTCGAACCCCCAACCCTCAGAGCCGAAATCTGATATTC
>CAZKAP010000006.1:0-77068 GCA_964550895.1 uncultured Flavobacteriaceae bacterium | reverse complement strand
CCGTTGCATCGCACCGCTACAACCGCATACCCTTGCTGCGTTCCCGCCCTGGGGGATTTTGCAGGAGCTGGTCGTGCAGGACTTGCCAAATGCAAAGATAAGATATTTACCTTTGTTTAAAAGACGGTTTTCACCATGTTTACTGAACCATCCGTACGCTTTCTTATACCCTGCATACTGTTGTCCGCACTCTTTCTGGTGCCATTTCAATCCTGTAATTCCGGAAAACGGGGTGACTTCAGTGCTCGTCTCACCTCCGCATCGAAAAAGATTCAGTTCGGGGACACCCTGGAAGTTTTAATAACCAAGCTAGATAAGGGAGATGAGGCACTGCTTCGATACCGGCGTCAAGGGCAGGAAATCGCACCCGATGGAGTAGAATGGGAATCGGAGAATCGCCTGCGGCTGGAGTTTATCATGGATAGCCTTCCCCTGGGCGCCCAGGAAATCACTATAGCTTACGGACCCGATTCCGGGAGTATAGAGCAAAAACTGGAATTCCTGTTGCTCACGGATCGGGCACCCTATCTTTATGGAATTCGCATTCTGAATACCTACCCCCACGATCCCACGGCCTTTACCCAGGGACTGGAATTCGACGGTGACACCCTGTTGGAAAGTACTGGACAATACGGGGAGTCCACCCTGAGAAAAGTCGATTACAGAACCGGGAATATCGTAAATATGATCGACCTTCCGGCCGGCGTCTTCGGCGAAGGCATCACGGTCTGGAAGGACCGCATTTACATGCTCACCTGGAAATCGAACAAGGGCTTTGTGTTCGATAAGAGCGACCTGAGTCAGAAGGCGGTCTTCACGTATGGTACAAGCCGGCAGGGATGGGGACTCTGCCACAGTGAGGACCAGGTTTATAAAAGTGATGGGAGTCGCTACCTATGGATACTCGATCCCGAAACCCTGCGCGAGACCGGCAAACTCGAACTCGTTACCAATACGGCCTCCTTTCGCAAGGCCAATGAACTGGAGTATTACGAAGGCAAGATATACGCCAACGTATTCGGAAAATTTGGGGTCATGATTATCGACGCACAGACAGGGGCCATAGAGGGAGTCATCGACCTGACCGACCTGGAACCGCTGATCGAAAAAGGAGCCGATTGGGATGAGGTAAACAATGTTTTAAACGGTATAGCCGTTCATCCCGAAAGGAAGAGCTTATTTGTCACCGGAAAGCGCTGGGACAAGCTCTTCGAAATCGAGCTCATACCGCAGCCATGATTTCCAAGCCCGGGATCCGAACAGGACAGGTGCTGCTGGCCATAGCCGGACTCTTCAGCCTGTTTTTCACGCAGTGTCGTGAGGACTTCGAATATTCAGAATCCATGGAAGGCGTGGTTTTTTCATCGGATACCCTCGTCCTGGATACCACCTTTACCGGTATTAGCACCGCCACCTACAGTCTTTGGGTGTATAATCGAAGCAACCGGGATATTCGCTTTTCCAGTATTGCACTGGCCAGGGGAGCCAGCAGCCCCTACCGGCTCAACGTGGACGGTAAACCGGGCAAGGCCTTCGAGCAAAGCTTCCTGAGGACCCGGGACAGTATGCTCCTCCTTGTGGAATGTACCGTGGGTGAAAACCCCGATGAGTTCACTGAATTCGCTGAGGAGGATCATATTGTCTTTGAGGGCGGAGGACAGGTCCTTGAGGTCACCTTGATCACTTTTGTGCGCGAGGCCCGATTCTTCTATCCCGGTTATACCACTCACACAGAGCCCCTCCCTTCCCAACGGATTGATCAACTGCCGTTTTGGATACAGCCTGAAGACCTGTACCACCTGCAGGCCTCAGACCTGGAATGGGGATCGGATGTGCCGATCGTTATATATGGACAAGCACGTATCCCCGAGGGATCGTCTCTGCACATACAGGAGGGGGCAAGAATTTATTTCCATCAGGATGCGGGTCTGATTGTATCCCGGGGCTCCTCCCTAATGGCTGGCGGGGCCTCAGTAACAGAACGAAGGGATCCCCAAAAGGCCATTCGTTTTTCGTCCGATCAGTTACGCCCCGGCAGGGAAGAAATCCCCGGGCTCTGGTCGGGAATCGTACTGGAGGAAGGTGCGAGGGTATTTCTCGATCATGTGCGAATGGCGAACGCAACCTATGGACTCACCGCCTGGTCTGGGGAAACGAATGTGGGTACGGAAATGCACCTTTTGAATACCGAACTGACCAGTAGTGAAACCACCGCACTCTGGGCCATACAGTCGGAGATTAGGGCGATTAACTGCGTTTTCGGGAGTGCCGGGGTGCATTCCGTGCGTCTGGAAGGAGGCGGCCCCTACTCCTTTGAGCACTGCACCATTGCCAACTACTGGACACGGAGTTTTCGAGGGAGTCCGGCCTTGTTTGTGGGTCGGGAAACATCCGTCCGGGGTTCCGGAGCCGTTCCTATGGGACCTGTACATTTTGTGAATTCCATAGTAGATGGAAGCGGGGTCCGTGAATTTCAGATCGATTGGGGCACGGAAACAGGTGTACCGTTGACTTTCGATCACTGCCTGCTGCGATTCCAAACGGAGCCGGAGGATTCCGGTACACTTTATGATTTTACGGACCCGGTCCGGTACCCTTCCGTACAACTGAATGTATTCATGGATTATAGGCGCGCCCTCAAGGACTCATTCGAACTGGGTGCAGAATCCGGGGCCATCGATCAGGGAAGGGTTTTCGAAGGCCTGCTTCCCTGCGACCTCAGGGGAAACCCCAGGGATTCCCAACCCGATCCCGGCGCATTTGAATATGTGCCCGGAAGACCCGATTCGTAAAGCGCAGAGCTCCCCAACCTCAGATGCCCACGCGTTCCGCCTCCTGGTAGAGCGGGAAGTCGCCCATTCGCTCGGCTATACGTTTCTTCAGCTCGGACAGCGCACCGCTATTTTCGCGTTCCGTCAGGGCCTGATCTATACTTTCGACGATGAATTCCATATCGCCCTCCTTCATGCCCCGGGTAGTAATCGCAGGAGTTCCCAGACGTATGCCCGACGTTACAAAGGGCGATTCGGTATCAAAGGGCACCATGTTTTTGTTAGCCGTAATGCCTGCAAGCTCCAGACTGGCCTCGGCAATCTTACCGGTGATCCCCTTATTCCTCAGGTCAATCAGCAACATGTGGTTATCCGTTCCACCGGATAGCACATGGTAGCCTCGCTCCTGCAACAATTGGGACATCTTCTGGGCGTTTGTTCGTACCTGGCGCACATACTGATCAAAGGAATCCGAAAGGGCCTCCCGGAAAGCCACGGCCTTGGCCGCAACCACATGTTCGAGTGGTCCACCCTGAATACCCGGAAAGATGGCCAGGTCGAGCAGGGCCGACATCTTCCTGAGCTTTCCATTCTTCAACCGTATATCAAAGGGATTATCGAAGTTTTTCCCCATGAGTATAAGTCCACCCCTGGGGCCACGTAGTGTTTTATGCGTCGTAGTGGTAACGATATGACTATGCTCCACGGCATTGGAAAGCAGTCCCTTAGCGATCAGTCCTGAGGGGTGTGAAATATCCGCGAGCAGGAGGGCGCCAACCTCATCAGCGATCTGTCGGAACCGGGCGTAATCGATATCTCTTGAGTACGCAGAGGCTCCGGCTATAATGATTTTGGGGCGTTCTTTAGCGGCCTTCTCCAGTATGGTTTCATAGTTCAGGAGTCCGGTCTCCCGATCCACACCGTAAAAGACCACACGATAGGTTTTGCCTGAGAAATTTACGGGAGATCCGTGCGTGAGGTGGCCGCCATGCGCCAAATCGAAGCCCATCAGGGTGTCCCCGGGCTTCATACAGGCCAGGTATACCGCAGCATTGGCCTGAGAGCCGGAATGCGGCTGAACGTTGGCGTATTCGGCATCGAAGAGCTCCCTGGCCCGCTGTATGGCGATGGTCTCAATCTCATCGACAATCTCACAACCACCGTAATAGCGCTTGCCCGGATAGCCTTCCGCATACTTGTTAGTCAGTACCGAACCCATGGCCTCCATCACGGCCGGGCTGGCAAAATTCTCGGAGGCAATCAGTTCAATGCCATTGACCTGGCGCTCTTTTTCCCTTTGAATTCGATCGAAGATTTCGGTATCCCTCATGACAGTATATTAGACCGTGAAAGTACAAATTAGGCAGATCATTTGAACCATTATTGTACTTCGACTCTTCAGTTCGCCTTCAGGGAATCCGGATGAAAGTCCAGGATGTCGTAGTGAGAGGCATCCCATATGGACTTCCCACCCCGGACAATGATCAGCTGTGGGGACTGGTGCAGCAGGTCAAGGTCTCCGGCAACCTGTATACTCAGTTCCCGGCTACCGATCACATCCAATATAAAGCGATCCGATTCGGTAGTCCATTCGGCCATTCTGCCCTCTAACCTGCGCTTTACACTCAGGCTGATTCCACAGCTTCCAGAATGTTTAAAAAGCCATTGATCCCGGCCATAGGAAGCATTGAGCAGGCCCGACCATTGGTCCAGGGTCTCGAGTGCCTCCCATAACTCCTTTTCCGGCGATGCATTTTTACCACTCCATAGATCCCAAAATCCCATAAGCTGTCTTTTTGTCATTAAAAAACACAAATAAACTGCCGTATTGACAACCTTTGTGCTTTGGAAAAATTGTTGCTCCCCTCTAAGAAAAATCAAAAAATGAACACACACAATTTTACAATAAAAACACAAGAAGTCCTGCAAAAGGCCCAGGAGCTTGCCATGCAGCACAATAACCCCCAGTTGGAAGAGAACCACCTGGCACTGGCCGTAATTCAAACCGACAGGAATATACTCCCATTCCTGCTGAAAAAGCTGGGAAAGCGGCCCGAACTGCTCGAACAGGTCCTGCAAAAGGAAATTCAGCGGCTCCCTAAAGTAGAGGGGGGCGATTTGTCCGCCTCCCAGAGTGTCTCTCGACTGATTCAGAAGGCCCAGGGGATTTCCCGTGAAATGAACGACGATTACATCGCCATAGAACACCTCATCCTTGCACTTTTCGGCTCTACGGGAAGTTTTGGCACATTCCTAAAGGATCAGGGGATCACGGAAGGTGAACTGAAGAAGGCCATAATCGAACTCCGGGGCGGGCAGCGCGTAACCTCAGAAACCGCGGAAGATACGTATCAATCGCTGGAAAAATACGCCAAGAACCTGAATACACTGGCCGATTTGGGCAAGCTGGATCCGGTAATCGGTCGTGACGAGGAAATCAGGCGTATACTGCAGATTCTTTCGAGAAGAACCAAAAACAACCCCATACTCGTCGGCGAACCCGGTGTGGGCAAAACGGCGATAGCGGAAGGACTGGCTCACCGAATTGTACAAGGTGATGTACCTGAAAACCTAAAGGATAAAAACATCTATTCCCTGGATATGGGGGCGCTCCTTGCCGGGGCCAAGTACAAGGGAGAATTCGAAGAACGCCTGAAATCCGTGGTTAAGGAAGTGGTCAAATCCGACGGGCAGGTCGTGCTTTTCATAGATGAAATACACACCCTGGTTGGAGCCGGTGGCGGACAGGGTGCCATGGACGCGGCCAACATCCTTAAACCCGCTCTCGCCAGAGGTGAATTGCGGGCCATAGGTGCCACCACCCTGGATGAATTCCAGAAGTATTTCGAAAACGATAAGGCTCTCGAACGCCGATTTCAGAAAGTCCTGGTGGACGAACCATCCAAAGAGGATGCCATCTCGATCCTCAGGGGAATCAAAGAGAAGTACGAAGCGCACCACAAGGTACGGATCAGGGACGAAGCGGTAATCAGTGCAGTAATGTTATCAGAGCGCTACATTCCCAGCCGATTCCTCCCCGACAAGGCGATCGACCTTATGGACGAGGCGGCAGCCAAACTGCGTCTGGAGATCAATTCCAAGCCGGAAGAGCTCGACAAGCTGGACCGCAGGATCATGCAATTGGAGATCGAAGTCGAGGCGATTAAGCGGGAAAACGACCCGGACAAACTCAAGGATCTGAATGTAGAGCTCGCCAACCTCAGGGAGGAGCGCAACGAGATTTTCGCCCGCTGGGAGCAGGAAAAATCCGTTATAGACGATATACAAAAGACCAAGCTGGAAATTGAGGAATTCAAAATTGAATCGGAAAGGGCCGAGCGGAATGGCGATTATGGCCGGGTGGCTGAACTTCGCTACGGGAAGATCAAGGAGGCACAGACACGGCTGGAATCCCTGCAGCAACGTCTCGCGGATCAACAGGGCCAGGATGCTCTGATTCAGGAGGAGGTGACTTCGGATGACATCGCCGAGGTCGTGGCCCGATGGACCGGCATACCCGTGCAAAAAATGTTGATGAGCGAAAAGGAAAAGCTACTGCAATTGGAAGATGTACTCACGAATCGGGTAATCGGACAGGAAAAGGCCATCGGAGTGGTATCCGACGCCATCCGGCGCAGTCGGGCAGGCCTGCAGGACAACCATCGTCCCATAGGCTCTTTCCTTTTCCTGGGTTCTACAGGAGTTGGAAAGACCGAATTAGCCAAGGCCCTGGCCGAATTCCTTTTCGATGATGAGAATGCGATGACCCGTATCGATATGAGCGAATACCAGGAAAAGCATTCGGTAAGCCGTTTGGTAGGGGCACCTCCAGGCTACGTTGGCTATGAAGAAGGCGGACAACTGACGGAAGCCGTTCGCCGCAGGCCGTACTCCGTAGTCTTGCTGGACGAAATCGAGAAAGCCCATCCCGATACCTTTAACATCCTACTGCAGGTCCTGGATGAGGGGCGGCTTACTGACAATAAAGGCCGGGTAGCCGATTTCCGCAACACCGTTATCATCATGACGAGCAACCTGGGGAGCGAATTCATTCAACAGTCTATCGATTCCGATATGCTGACCGAATCCCCTGAAGTGCAGGAAAGGGTATTGGGCCTTCTCAGGCAGACTCTTAGGCCGGAATTCCTGAACCGTATCGACGACATCGTCATCTTTAATTCTCTCGACAGGAACGAGATTCGGACTATAGTACAGATGCATCTACGAAGGCTGAGCAAGCAGTTATCGGAGCGGAACATTACTCTGGATGCCACCGAAGAGGCCATCGATTTCCTCTCCGAAAAGGGCTTTGATCCCAGATATGGTGCACGGCCCGTAAAACGGCAGATTCAGCGCGAAGTCCTCAACAAACTTTCGCGGGATCTGCTCTCGGGTACGATCAGTTCGGACGACATGATCCTGCTCGATGCCTTTGACGGGCAATTGGTTTTTAGGCCTCAGAATTAAAATTGGCCGAAAACCGACGAGTGGGGTTCCCCGGATGGTACATGAGGTTCGGTCCGGGGAATTTCAATTAATACCATTCAGTATTGTTTGTATCTTCGCGAAAAATGCACAACCATGAGCGGAAAGGCAGAGCGGACTGCGCATTACATCATCGAAACCGTGGCCCCGATTTTCAACAAATACGGGTATGTGGGAACCAGCATGAGCCACCTGACCGAGGCTACCGGTCTGACCAAGGGGGCCATCTACGGGAATTTCGAAAACAAGCTGGACCTGGCCCTTGCGGCCCTAAAGCGCCACAGAACACTGCTCTTTGTACAGATTGATCCTTTACTGCAATCGGAAGGCACCGCGAGGGAACGACTGGAGAAGTTTCTTGAATTCTACAAGAAATACGACGAATTCACCGAGCCGCTTGGAGGCTGCCCCATTGTCAATATGGGAATTGACTCACGAAACAACAATGCGACGATCTACTCCGCCGTTAAGGAAATCCTCAGGGAACTGGAGGGAAAGCTGGCCGTAGTAGTCGAAGAAGGGGTGAATCGAGGTGAATTCAGCATATCCGTTCCCCCAGCCCAGTTCGCCCGACAGTTCATGACCCTGATCCAGGGGGCCGTTGCAAACTTCACCCTGATGTCGGATCACAAATACCTGATCAACACTGCTAATTACATCGGATACCTGCTGGACCGGGAGCTCATCACAAAATAAAGGCCCGGCACCTTTTGGGATGCCGGGCCGTATTGCCTTTGTCGTTTGATCGGTTCTATTTCACATGGAATATCCAGGTTTCTCCGAAGTATCTTCCGAAATACTGTGAATCACGTGCCTGTCTGGCATCCCTGAGTGTTTCGTAACGATCGAGATACACGTAGTTGTACCCATTGAGACCCCGGTAGAAATACTTGGGCTCCAGCCCCTCTCTCCTCAGTCGTGTCATAAATCGCTGGAAATACTTTTCCGTGGAAAAGACATTCGCAATCAGGTAATACCCTTTCTGCATACCGTCCACGTTGGAAACCTGTTCAATGCGCTCGTTTTCCAGAGCCCTGCGTTCTTCCTCGGCGAGTTCCAGTCTGCGCTGTTCCTCTTCGGCCCTTGCGATGCTGTCCATTCTTCTCTTTTCGGCCAGGCGAGCCTGATAGATCGAATCCTGCTGTGCTATGGCCCTGCGGCGGCGTTCCTCTTCCAGCGCCTTCTGCCGTTCGGCCTCCACGGCGCGATCCAGTGCGTCCTGCTCCTCCTGCTTTTTCTTGCGTTTTGCCTTGGAGGTCTGCCTGCCCAGATTGTAGGAGGTGATAATCTCGAAGGTAGGATCCACATCACTGGTAGGATCTTCAATCCCAACCTCGATAAGCGCCCCGATCGACCATTTGTCGAAAAGGGTCACGCCCATACCACCTGCTGCACCGTAGAAATCATTATAGCCGGCCTGAACCCAGAACTTGGGTGTGGTAAAAAGTACGGTACCTCCGTAACGAAACTCATCTACGCCCGACCCTTCTCCGTAAAAAATTGGACGGATCGTACCTTCGTTGCTCCCTACCGTGATCGGAATGTCGTAACTGAATAATCCCTGAAACACCCGCTGTGGATTCGTCGTTTCCCTGAGATCCAGCCCGAAATTGTAGTCGTAGGTATTCTCCACTCCGAATGCTGCGTTGAAGCGATCGAGCTGAAGTCTCATCCCTGTCTGCAAGGAGAACACCATGCCCGTAGTCGATTCAAGTCCGGGAAGGTCAAGGAAGGCGTCCGGTATAAAACGGTCTTCTGCGTCGGCCAGGGATTTATCGTATATGAAACCGTTGGCGGCAAAAATGAGATTGCTGTTTTCGCCCAGGGGAAACGCATACGCCAGATTTACATAGCCACCGAGTTGTTCGAAAATACCGGTATTGTGTTTGAAGGCACCCAGCCCACCGGACATGCGACTGCCAATTCGCTGGCTGTAATTTACCACGAGGGTAGTGGGGTCTGCACTGATTCCATCCCACTGGTAACGCGCCCAGGCCGTAACCGATCTCGGCTGATCCCAGTCGTAAGAAAACGTTGGATTCACCAGACTGGCATTGAACTGTGTCAGGTTGTGCTGCCTGAGATCACTGGGCACAAAGAGCGTCTGAGAACGAAGGTGCTGCCCTGCACCCACCAGGAGTATAGTGAACACTAAAATCCTGTTTAGGATTGCCTTTTCCAACTTCATGTGAGGCATTTTAATCGATAAACTGTATAAAACTGACGACGAAGATATGTAAATTCGCTTCTTTCATGCGAAGGAGCAGGCTTTTTTTTTACCGGGCTGTTAACATTTTGTAAAGATTCTGCCCCATACTGTTCACGGGATGTGATCGACGAAATACCGTCCCGCGAACTGACCGTTTGAACGCAGTGAATCCCTCGAAGCTTGAAGAACCAGATATCCATAAAGAACAAACGAGCACGTTTCGATTACGAATTGCTGGACCAGTATGTAGCCGGAATCGTCCTTGCAGGGACCGAAATCAAGTCCATACGCCAGGGTAAGGCCTCACTGAGTCAGAGTTTTTGTGAGTTTAACGAACGAGGGGAGCTTTACGTCATCAATATGCAAATCGACGAATACACTCACGGGGGGTATACCAACCATCGTCCCAAGGCCAGCAGGAAACTGCTGCTGCAGCGTTCCGAACTTCGCAAACTCCGCAAGCAGGTCGCCACCTCCGGCCTGACCGTGGTGCCGCTGAATCTGTTTATAAATGAAAGGGGTTGGGCCAAATTAACCATAGCCCTGGCCAAAGGTAAAAAGCAGTACGACAAAAGGGAGGCCATCAAGGAACGAGACACCCGGAAGGATCTCGACCGCATTAAAAAAGCCCATAACAACTAATCCTCCCCGGGTTGAAACCGATCCCCCAGCATGGGCACGAAACGGAACGCCCCCAGGGTATCCTTCTTGAATTTCTTGTCCTCTACGCGGGTAAAGACCGTCATTCGTTGCACATCCACGCCGATAGGTACAACCAGCCTGCCTCCGATCTTCAGCTGACTGAGCAGTTTCCTGGGAACTTCAGGGGCTCCGGCCGTAACGAGTATCCCATCAAAAGGCGCCTTTTCCTCCAGGCCCTGGTACCCGTCTCCGAAGATGAGTTTCTTAGGAGAGTATGGGGTATTCCTGAGGAACAACTGCGTTTTCTTGAACAGGGTCCACTGACGCTCAATGCTGTACACCTGCATCCCCATAGCTACGAGTACGGCGGACTGATAGCCACTACCGGTTCCAATTTCCAGTACCCGATCACCGGGACTCAGCGCGAGTAACTCCGTCTGATACGCCACGGTATAGGGCTGTGAAATGGTCTGATCTGCACCTATGGGGAAGGCTTTATCCTCATAGGCGTGATCCTCGAAAACACTGTCCATAAACCAGTGACGGGGAACTGTTCGTATGGCCTGAAGTACCGCCTCGTCCTGTATTCCCTTGGAAATCAGAATATCGGCGAGGGCATTTCTCCGTCCCCTGAATTTAAAGGAATCCGTTTTTTCTCCCATGCTTAATTCCAAACGGCCTCTGGTGGCCGTCTCAAAATTACATCAATTTTGACGGGGGAATTGGGTGTTCGCAACTGAGGTAATGTAGTTTGGTATGCCTATTTTTGCCAAAAATTATTCTATGCTGACCGCAGGCGTGCTCGGAGCGGGTCATCTGGGCAAAATCCACTTGAAATTGCTCAAGCAATCCGAAAAATACACCCTCGGAGGATTCTATGATCCGGATGCCACAACCAGCGAACAGGTTGCTCGCGAGTTGGGATACCACGCCTTCGCATCTCCTGAAGAACTGATAGACCATTGCGAGGTGGTGGTCGTGGTTACCCCTACCCTCGCCCATTTCGAACTGGCCCGGACCGCCCTGGAAGAGGGAAGGCATGTTTTCATTGAAAAGCCCATTACGCAGGATCTCAGGCAGGCCGAAGAGCTGATCGAACTGGCCGATCGCAACGGAGTCAGGGGACAGGTAGGACACGTGGAGCGCTTTAACCCGGCTTTTACTGCCGTCCGGGATCATATTGGCAACGCCATGTTTATCGAAACCCATCGCCTCGCGGAATTCAATCCGAGGGGAACCGACGTGCCCGTAGTACTCGATCTGATGATTCACGACCTCGACATAGTACTCAGCGTAGTAAACTCCGAGGTGCGGGACATACATGCCAGTGCGGTTTCCGTTTTGAGTTCGACGCCCGATATCGCTAATGCCAGGATTGAATTTCAGAACGGGTGCGTGGCCAACCTGACCGCCAGCCGCATCTCCATGAAGAACATGAGGAAGAGTCGCTTTTTTCAAAAAGATGCATACATAACCGTGGATTTCCTGGAGAAAAAATCAGAAGTACTGCGTATGAAGGATGCCCCGGAGCAGCCCGGTCCCTATGACCTGATCCTGCCTACACCGGACGGGGGAAAGAAGCAGCTGTACTACCAGAACCCGGAGGTGACCCCAAACAATGCCATACTGGATGAGTTGGAAACCTTTGCCGATGCGATATCGGAAGGCAGGGATCCCGTGGTATCGTTCCGAGATGGGGCACGGGCACTGGATTTGGCCCTTAGGATCATGAATGAATTTTAAATTAATCGTCTAGGTAAATATGAAGCGAGTAACTGTAATTGGAGCCGGGACCATGGGTAACGGTATCGCCCAGGTTTTCGCACAGCACGACTACAGCGTATGTGTACTCGACCCTTCTGAGCGATCGTTGGACAAAGCCAGGCAAACCATCGAAAACTCACTCGATCGCCTGATCAAAAAGGAACGTATTTCCGCAGAACAGAAATCGCACATCCTGGAACGGTTATTTTTTACTGCCAAGGAACAGGATGCTTATGACGACGCCTTCCTGGTAGTAGAGGCGGTAAGCGAAAACAAGGAACTCAAATACGGCATTTTCCGTTCGTGGGACGAACGCTTGCCGCAGGAGGCCATCCTGGCCAGTAATACGTCCAGCATTTCCATTACGGAACTGGCCGCACAGACCCGTCAACCCGAACGGGTGATTGGGATGCATTTCATGAACCCCGTACCTGTGATGAAGCTGGTCGAGGTGATTCGGGGTTATAAGACATCCGAGGAGGTAAGCAGGCGTGTGGTCGAGTTGAGTTCGGCCCTTGGTAAGATTCCGGTAGAAGTTGCCGACTATCCCGGTTTCATATCCAACCGCCTCCTCATGCCCTTGATCAACGAAAGTGTGGAAAGCCTGTTTCAGGGTGTAGCCGGCGTAAAGGAAATCGATTCAATTATGAAACTGGGCATGGCACACCCCATGGGGCCATTGGAGCTGGCGGATTTTATTGGGCTGGATGTATGCCTGAGTATACTCAACGTGCTGCACGATGGTTTCCGAAACCCCAAATACGCACCCTGTCCCCTTTTGGAGAAAATGGTGCTGGCCGGGGACCTGGGTATCAAATCCGGGCGCGGCTTCTACGACTATAGCGATCGGCGGAAGGCCGAGCTAGTCTCAGCACAATTCGCATAAATATGGCAGATGTCCGTCCCTTCCAAGGGGTACTTCCCGCCCGTAAGTGGGCGTCTCAGGTAGCCTCTCGCCCTTACCACGATTATCTGGAAGGCGAAAGGGAGGCCATCATGCGAATCAACCCCTATTCGTTCCTGCACGTGCTGAACCCCGGATTCCGGATTCACAAGTCCATAAAGGGTATTGAACGCTTCCAACTGGTACGGCAAAGGTACCGGGAGTTCGTCTCCAAGGGCATATTCGAAAGGGATCATCATCCCGTTTACTACGTTTACCGGGTTCAGCAGAGCGGATACACCTTTACCGGATTCCTGGGTGCCGCGGCGGTGGACGATTACAATTCAGGAGTCATACGGAGGCATGAGGAAACCCTTCAGAACAAGGAAGACCTTTTTGCCCACTACCTGAAGACCGTTGGCTTCAATTCCGAACCGGTACTGATTACCTACCGGGAACGAAAGCCGCTAAAGGCTATACTTGAAAAGACCTGTAAAGGCGATGCGGATATCGACATACTTTGCGCTGAAGGCGATACCCATTCCCTTTGGAGAATAACCGATCCCGAGTCCATCCGGCACATCAATGAGGGATTCCGAAGCCAGAACGAACTCTACATAGCCGATGGTCATCACAGAAGCGCTTCCTCTGCCCAGTATTGCGCATACGAAGCCCGGAGGCGTCCCGACATGTCCGAAGAAGACCCCTGTCGGTTCTTCATGAGTTACCTGATTAGTGAGGAGCAGGTCCGCATCTACGGATTCAGTCGCTACATCACGGATCTGGGTGGTCTCGATAAGGAAAACTTCCTCGATCTAATCGAAAAGGATTACCGCATTCGAGCCATGGATGGTTTTCCGCGCATACCGACACTCCCTCACCATTTCGTTATGTATCTGGAGGGGGTCTTTTACGAACTCAGCCTCAGGGAACACACCCGCTATTTTAAGAATGAGGATGAATTTAAGCTGGACACCGTGCTATTGTACGATAGCGTGTTGGAGCCCATACTGGGCATCAGGGATCTGAGAAACGATCCTCGCATTGCATACAGCTCTGGAAAACAAAGCCTTCCGGATATGAGAAATGCCGTGGATTCGGGTAAGTATGCCCTCGCGTTCGCCTTACCACCCCTGGATGTAGATCAGCTGAAGAAGGTGGCGGACGATAATATGGTCATGCCACCCAAGACTACCTTTATCGAACCCAAGATGAGGAATGGACTCGTTATATACGAGTTGTTCTCGGAGCATCAGTGAATACGGGACGAAAAGAACCTATTATATGGAATTAAAGGAACGATTGGAGTACATCCAGGCAACGCTTCCCGCTGAGGTCACCCTGGTTGCCGTATCCAAGACCCAGCCGCTTTCGGTCCTGCAGAAGGCCTACGACCTGGGGATCCGCATATTCGGAGAAAACAAGGTTCAGGAACTCTGCGACAAACAGGAGGCCCTGCCCGATGACATCCAATGGCATATGATCGGACACCTCCAACGCAACAAGGTGAAATACATCGCTCCATTCGTCCATCTGATACATTCGGTAGACAGCTCTCGTCTGCTTGCCGAAATCAATAAGCAGGGTGAACGAATTGAACGCGTTATCGACTGTTTATTGCAGGTGCACATCGCCGAGGAAGAGTCGAAATACGGCCTGAACGCGGAAGAACTCTCCCAACTGATCAAGGATTATCAGGGAGGCGCATTCCCCTGGGTGCGCATTCGCGGTCTAATGGGTATGGCTACCTTTACCGATAATGAAGAGCAGGTCTCGGGCGAATTCGGGAGACTCCGGTCCCTGTTCGATCAATATGCCCCATTATTGGATCGCTTTGATATCCTGTCCATGGGCATGAGTGGCGATTATCTCCTGGCCCTGAAGCAGGGAGCGAACATGCTGCGCCTGGGGAGTTCCGTATTCGGGCCCCGAAACCAAAAGCCCAAATAGGTATAGATGGAATACGCGGTCCTGGATATTGAGAGTACGGGAGGAAAGTACAACGAAGAAGGCATCATGGAAATTGCCATCTTCCGGTTCGATGGGGTGGAGATAACGGACACCTTCTCCGCGCTGATCAATCCAGAGCGTCCCATACAGGCATTTGTTTCACAACTTACCGGTATCAGTGAACCCATGCTGAAGGCTGCGCCCAAATTTTACGAAGTGGCCCGGCGAATCCTGGAAATCACCGAGGATGCCGTTTTGGTAGCTCATAATGCCTCCTTCGACTATCGCATTCTCAGGACGGAGTTCTCCCGCCTGGGATATGATTTTAAGCGCCCAACCCTGTGTACGGTAGCCCTGTCTCAGAAGCTCTTGCCGGAGGCAGAATCGCATAGCCTGGGAAAGCTAACGAGATCTCTGGGCATCCCTGTCAGCGATCGTCATCGTGCCTATGGAGACGCCCTGGCCACTCAAAAACTCCTGAAGATCCTCCTGCTCAAAGACGGCAGTACCGCCGTGATACGGTCCCTGATGCGAAGCGAGGAGACCGGAGAACTCAGCGACAATCAGCTGAAGATGGTGCGGGGCCTGCCCTCCTCCACCGGGGTGTATTCACTGTACGACAAACAGGGCAATCTCTTATTTGTTGAGGCCTCAGCAGATGTTCGCCAGTCCGTAACCCAACATTTCGTCGGTAGGGATACCTTCAGCCGAAGCCTGCAGAAGTACGCCCGAAACGTCCAACATGAGATCAGCGGTACTCTGCTTCTGGCCGAACTACAGGCCCGATCCGAACAGAAGTCGGCTAAGCCCAAGTACATCCGAAAAAAAGGCAAGTCGACCTCCGGAATCCGGGTATTGCATCGGGTAATGGATCAAGATGGGTACGAGGGTTTCCTTCAAGGCGATCGCGACCACTGGGAAGAGAGCGAACTCGTGTTCCGGGACCAAAAGGAAATGGAAAGGTTCCTGGCAGAATCCTGTCAGGATCTGCAACTATGCACACTGAAGTGCGGACTTCCTTCCAGCAGTGCGGTGTGTCCCGTTCATCCTGTGGAAGGGCATGGGACCAACCCGGGCATGGACGAGGAACCCGAGACCTACAACCAGCGCTATCAGAAGCTACTGAACCGATTCAGCCTGAAAAACAAGACCGTTTTGCTGCAGGACTCCGGAAGGGTAACCGGAGAAAAGGGGTTTGTCTTTATTCTCAATGGTAAAATTGCGGGTATGGGCTATACGGACCTGAATTACCAGTTGAATAGTTTGGAGCGCATCGAAAGAATCATGCGACCGCTCCCGCATAATCTTCACACCCGCCTGCTGGTAGACACCTATCTCCGGGAAAAGAGTTCAGTAAAAACTCTGTATTTTAGCGAGTAAAGCCTAGTCATTTGGGAC
Source organism: uncultured Flavobacteriaceae bacterium (assembly GCA_964550895.1). Classification (GTDB taxonomy): domain Bacteria; phylum Bacteroidota; class Bacteroidia; order Flavobacteriales; family Flavobacteriaceae; genus CAZKAP01. The sequence goes on along the minus strand of CAZKAP010000006.1, from coordinate 60,966 downwards.
TGAGATCCAAACTGCACGAAATCATTTACGAAGCGGATACGCCCCTGGGCAAGCTGTTCGATATCGTCCTGATCATCATGATCCTGATCAGTACGCTGGTGGTGATGCTGGAGACCGTTCCTGATCTCAACGACCTGTACGCAGAAGAGTTCAAGACCATCGAATGGGTCATCACCGTTTTCTTCACCTTGGAGTATATACTCCGGATCGTAAGCGTACGCCGCCCGCTCAAGTACATCCTGAGCTTCTACGGTCTTATTGATCTGATATCGACCATTCCCCTCTATCTCTCCTATGTGATCGCAGGAACCCACATACTGGTCACCCTGAGATCCCTGAGACTCCTTCGGATTTTCAGAATACTCAAGCTCGTCAAGTTTATCGGAGAGGCCTCCCGGCTCGGCAAAGCGTTAAAATCCAGTCGCGAAAAAATCCTGGTCTTCATACTTGCCATTGTTATCGCTTCGGTGATCCTCGGAACGGTTATGTATATGGTGGAGGGTGAGGAGTCGGGATTCGAAAGCATCCCGAGAAGCATCTACTGGACTATAGTAACCCTGACCACCGTCGGCTATGGCGACATTGCTCCCGTTACTACACTGGGACAAATCATTGCCTCGGTGATCATGGTACTGGGTTATGGAATCATTGCCGTTCCGACGGGAATTGTGACCGCGGAATACGCCCAGGCCGGACGGAATATTTTTGGAGGAAAGGGGGTCCATTCCAACACTCAGAGCTGCCCGAGTTGTTCGGCCGAAGGGCATCGGGACGGCGCAAAGTTTTGTTACGAATGCGGGGCAAAAATGTAACTCCCCAAATTTTGGCTGTAGTGGGTCCCACGGCCATAGGAAAGACCTCTCTGGCCATCGCACTGGCCCGTCATTTCGGTGCACCGGTACTCTCGGCCGACTCGAGACAATTCTATCGCGAGATGTCTATAGGCACGGCTGCACCCACCCCGGAAGAACAGGAACACGCACGTCATTTCTTTGTCCATCATATCGGTATCCACCAACCCTACGATGCAGGGACATATCAGCAGGATGCCCTCGATCTGATCGTCCGCCTGCAGACCAAACATCCTGTCCTGATCCTGTGTGGGGGGAGCGGACTTTATGTGGATGCCGTGCTGCGGGGACTGAATGAATTCCCAGATGTACCCGAAGACATCAGGCAGCGCTGGGTCGAAACGGGCAGGCAGCGCGGCCTCGAAGTCCTTCAGCGGGAACTCCTTCAGCGCGACCCGGTCTACTACCGACAGGTGGACCGGCAAAACCCGCATCGACTGATACGTGCACTGTCTGTAACGGAAGCTTCAGGCAGGCCCTATTCTCATTTTCTGAAATCACCCCGATCGGCGCGTCCCTTCACTTATCGTTATGTGCGAATGGACGCTCCCAGGCAAATCATCTACCAGCGTATCGAACAGCGGGTGGACGCCATGATGGAAAGAGGGCTGCTGGCTGAGGCCGAGTCCCTATACCCCTACCGGCATCTCAATGCCCTTCAGACCGTGGGATACCGTGAAATATTCGCCTATATGGAGGGGCGCTACGCCCTGGATCAGGCCGTTGAGGAGATCAAAAAGAACACCCGCCGATATGCGAAAAGACAGCTCACCTGGCTGCGCCAATCCGATCCGGCAACCCTGGTGAACTGGGAACGGGACCCCAGAGAAGTGGCCTCGGAAATCAGTGCTAAACTCGTATGAAGTCCAACCCATCAAATGCCTTCCCGACCCGGGTATATGTCTTCATGGGTGTTTCGGGCTCCGGAAAGTCGACCCTCGGCATGGCCTGGGCGAAGGAGCTCAATCTCCCTTTTGTCGAGGGCGACCGGCTTCACCCGCCTGACAACATCACCAAAATGGAATCGGGCATGCCGCTCACGGACAGGGATCGCCAGCCTTGGCTTGAGGAGCTCAATCGTCGCGCACGGGGCTCTCTGGAAGGCGGTGGGCGGGGCTGCTGCATCGCCTGTTCGGCGCTCAGGGATAGATATAGACAAACGCTTGGCAGGGGCCTTCATACCCAAATCGAGTTTATATATCTCAAGGGTGGATACGAAACTATACTGAGGCGCCTGAACCAGAGGCGTTCACACTTTATGCCCGCTTCCCTGCTCCACTCCCAGTTCGACACCCTGGAGGAACCCCGGAATGCCCTGGTAGTGGACATCGATCAGTCCACAGAAGAACAGTTGTTACAGCTCAGGGCCGCATTCCTTGCAAACGAGTCTTAGCCCTCACCTTTAACCACCAGTCGGAAACCTTCCCCGTGGATATTGAGAATTTCCACCAGGTCATCCCGCTTGAGGTACTTGCGAAGCTTGGCAATATAAACATCCATACTCCGGGAGGTGAAGTAATTATCATCCCTCCATATCTTGGTCAGGGCGAGTTCCCGGGGCATCAGATCATTCTCGTGCAGGGCAAGCAACCTCAAGAGATCATTCTCCTTAGGCGAAAGCTTAATCGGCTCCTCGTCCTTGTATTTCAGGAAGCGCAGCTTGGAATTCAGGTGGAAGTTTCCGATATGGAATTCAAACTGTTTGCTGTCTTCCAGGCTACCGGCGGACTTTCGCTGCAGTATGGCCTGAATCTTGGCGAGCAACACCTCGGAATCAAAAGGCTTGTTGAGGTAATCGTCGGCTCCCGACTTGTAACCCTTAAGGACGTCTTCCTTCATGGTCTTTGCGGTCAGGAACATGATCGGCACATTTTCGTCCTTCTCCCGAATCTCCCTGGCCAGAGTAAAGCCATCCTTGTACGGCATCATCACATCCAGGATGCAGATATCGAACTTGTCTTTTTTAAACTTTTCGAATCCTTCCATGCCGTTCTTGGCGTGAACTACCTCGAAATCATTCATAGCCAGGTAATCCTTGAGCACGATACCAAAGTTGGGATCGTCTTCGACCAATAGAATTTTCTTTTTTTCTGCGTCCATACTCTTTTAAATTATGGGGAGTTTAATGAAGAACGTACTGCCCTTTCCCTTTTCGCTCTCCGCGTAAACATCACCCTGGTGATCTTCCACTATTTTTTTTACGTAGGCCAGACCTAAACCGTGCCCTTTTACATTGTGAATGTTTCCGGTCTGCTCGCGGTAGAACTGCTCGAACACCTTTCGGAGTACGGCCTTGCTCATACCGGCTCCCTTGTCCTGTACTTTAATCAAAATTTGATTCCTTCCGTTTTCGGTATATACGTCAATCTCCGGTTTTTCAGGCGAATACTTGATCGCGTTGTCCAGGATATTGGTAATCACGTTCTTGAAGTGCATGGCATTCGCCAGTACTTCACTTCGCTCGGCACTGAGGTGCGTCCTGATGTAGCCATCCCGGTTCTTGACAATCAATTCCATACTGCTTACGGCTTCCTCTATGAGCTGGTGCACATCCTGCCGGTCCTTGTCGATATCCAGTTGATTTCGCTCCAGCTTTGAAATCCTCAGTACGTTTTCGACCTGTGCCAGCATGCGCTTGTTCTCATCATGTATCATGCCCAAATAACGCTGCAGCCGATCCTTATCCTCCAGGGCCGCCGGATTATTCATCGAGGCCACCGCCAGGTTTATGGTGGCTATGGGGGTCTTGAACTCATGGGTCATGTTGTTGATGAAGTCCGACTTGATCTCCGAGAGCTTCTTCTGCCTGAGCAGCTGATAGATGGCTCCGGCATAGGCAACCAGGATGATCAGCGTGAAAATCAGTGACAATACAACCATACCCAATATGCGGCTCAGGATGAACTTTTCCTTCTTGGGAAAGCTCAGCAGCAGGCTGAAGGGGGTATATCCCTCACTATCCCGGAATATAGGCACGCGATATTTCACCTCCGAATTGAATCGGAAATCCTTGGAGCGCACTTTGGTCGGAAAACCGTTGCTCTCAATTCCGTACTCATAGCTCAGGTCTATTCCCATGTGGGTTAGTTCATTGTTGAGCTGAAACTGTATCTCCTGGTCGGTGACCCTGCGGTGTATGGGAATGGTCTTGGCGTTTTCCATAAAAACATCCTCATACTGGGCCTTTTCCACGCTGCTCAGTCCACCGAGTTTCTCGAGCTGCTCCACGGGAGTGAGTTCAACTCCGCCCGCGCCATCCAGGATCCGGCTTTCCCTGAAAATGGCTTTGGTTCGTTTACTGATAAAGTTCTTCACCGTTGTACTGTCGCCAAAACCCATATCGGCTTCGAAAAGGGAGTTGTCCACATCGTAGCGTTCTTCCAGTATGCCGTGTGAATAGAATAGTATTTCATCCGTGTTCAGGTCCCGCTCTACGAAGAGTATGTTGCTTATTTTTTTGGAAATCGGTGTCCCGGCACTATCGATTTGGGCGGCCAGGCGGGTAAAATAATCGTTGATCTCCCGCTCTTCGATCTTTTTGGCCACGTTGTCCAGCACCTCGGCCACCATATTGCTGAATTGCTCCTCCTTATCCCGGTAAGAGGAACGAATCCAGTACAACTGAACGAAGATGATGCCCAATAAGGAAAGGCTCATCAGGACAAGGAGTACAACGAATAACCTCTTGTTCATTCGAGTAAATTTAACAATTTAACATTTGGGCGGAAAGAGCGTTTAACCAATAGTTAACAATCCGAAGCCCCTCATTGCAATTGCAGTGATCTCAAATGCAGGCTTAGCCGCCCGACATGTCGTTCGGTCTCGGAGCGCAGTACGTTGGAAACCCAGTAGTCGGCACAGGGAAGCTTCTGCCGGTCGGGCGCCTGATTGCGAATCCGCTTCATCACCTCTTCCGGCCGGCTGTCGTCCCGCAGGCAAACCCGGGCCACGCGAAGCGTCAAGGGTGCCGTAACCAGTATGATGCGATGGTATTGAGAAGCCATGCCATTTTCAAAGATCAACGCGGATTCCTGAACCACCACCCGGGTTGTCTGAACGGTTTCCCAGCGGAGGAAATCCTGCCGAACAACAGGATGTACCAGGGCGTTTAGGGACTCCAGCAATACGGAATCCGAAAACACCTTTTCCGCTATGAAGGCCCGATGAAGTGCTCCTCCGCGATAGGCATCCTCTCCGAGTAAACGGACGATACCCCGCTTCAGGTCAGGTTCTTCATTCATCAGTCTCTTGGCCTCCCGATCCGAATCGTAGACGGGTATCCCCAGAGCCTTGAGGAGTCCGGAAACGTAACTCTTACCGCTTCCGATACCGCCAGTAAGTCCTACCCTGATTTTCCCATATTCCTCCATCAGGTTCATGTGCTTTTCCCTTCCCTTTTTTATTGAATGGGTTCCAGTAAATAGGTGACTTCCTTTTCGAGCAGCCTTACGGAATACACGCTGTCGGGAACCCTGCCTATGGTGAGTGGTAATTTCTTCTGCATAGAACTGGTCTCAACCTCATTGGACGGCAACACGGCGATCACACTGAAACCGGATTCATCCAGGTCATTGAGCCGGTCCTGCCCGGCCTGGCACAATACCTTTACTTCCCTTGGTATGAGCCGGAGGCGGAAGCCTTCCGGTTCGTTTTCGATGGTCACGGGGATATGGAATACCCGTTCGGAGAAACGGCGAACCTTTCCGTGTACCCTTATGGTGGTCGCGCTCAGGGAGACGTTCATAAGTTCATCGGGACGGTTTACGGTTACTATGCGGTTAATATCATCGGATACCCTGCCCAGCTCAAGGGCTTCGGTATATATTTCTTCGAGACCCTCTAACTCGCTCTCGGGACCTTCGGCGATGAGCGTTGCGGGCGCGAGTTCGAGCTCTTCATCCAACCGGTAATTCTGTTCCAGTTCGTACTTCAAATTGGATCGCACGGGAATTTCCTTTCGATGCTTGAGATAGATCGGCAGGTAAAAACTATCCTGCTCCAGGGAGAGCAGCTCCACTTCCTGAGGAAGCTTACGGTTGACGATATTACCCATTTGCGAACGAAGCAAATAATAGCGACCGTTGTTTTGCTCCACCCGGGATAAGTCAATATCCAGCGCCTTTCGTCCATAGGCTCCTGTAAGGAACCGGAAACCGGATGTGCGCAGTCGGGCATACAGTAAGGGAGGGTCTTCCACATAGATTCCCAGGGTATCGGGACAGTTCACCAGGTTCAGACGAAATGCCGCGCGGGCGTCATAGCGCTCAGACAGCGTTGCCAACAGCCACAACAGGGCCGAGATCCCGAGAAAAACCAGGAATACCCGGAAATCTCCCCGGTCCATCCTGCTTATTATTTTCTTAATCACTCCGCATCCATTTTAAATCTGAACAGTTCAGGAACCGCGTCCTCGGGTGCCTTGTTACTAAAGTTAATCAAGAACCACGACTTCAGAAAACCCCATCCATATCCGCAAAACTGCACTAGTATAGCCGGAATGCTGAGCAGGCCGGCATGCACAGAACCGGATTGCATCCAGGAAAAAGCGAAACCTGCAATCAGATACAGTCCATAAATGCCCAGTAAATACGCGGACCTTAAGAGTAGCAATTCCGCAAGGCCCGCCAAAAGACCGAACAGAAAAATCGTCGGAAGCCAGTAAAAAAATCGGCCGGATCCTTTATGCCAATGGTTGAGTACGGGTCGGGCGAGTCCGAAACGGTATACCTGTCTAAGGAAGGCCGTTAGGTCAATACGACGCTTGTGAATGACCCATGCTTCGGGAAAAAGACGGGAACTTAATCCCAGTTTCCAAAGCCTCATCACCAATTCAGGGTCCTCACCGGGATGTATAGTTCCAAAACCCCCACTCCGCTCAAATGCCTCCCTGGACAGCCCCATATTGAAGCTCCTGGGCTGAAAGCGGTCGATCGATCGCTTCTTCCCGCGTATGCCGCCGGTGGACCAGGAGGATGTCATAGCAAAATTCACCGCCTGCTGTATCGCAGAAAAATCCCGATGGCCCCTATCCGGTCCACCGAAACAGTCCACAGGAGCCGATTCGAGTTCCCGGTCCACCGCAATCAGGTAATCGGCGGGCAGAAGGCAATCGGAATCCAGTATCAGGAAATAATCGCCAGTAGCCTGCTTCATACCGTAATTCCGGCTGTCACCGGGTCCGGTATTCGGCTTGATGAAGTACTTGATGGACAATTCTTCGCTAAACCGGGCCGCTACTCCCTCACAGGTTTGTTCAGAACCGTCTTCGACTATAACGACTTCAAACTCCAATCCTCCGCGCAGACCGGTCATACTTTCTAGCAACTCGCGGATTTCTTCCGGCCTGTTGAATACCGGTATGATGAAAGAATACGACCGACCTTCCGAGGGTTTCAACTTCGGGTATTCTCCAACTTTTCTCCTTCTGCCTGACCGAACTTCTCAATGATCTCCTGGCTCACTCCGGTGAAAGAGAACCCACCATCGTGAAACAGGTTTTGCATGGTTACCTTGCGGGTGAGGTCCGAAAACAGGGATACTGTATAGTCTGCGCAGTCCTGTGCAGTGGCATTGCCCAGTGGAGACATCTGTTGAGCATAATTGATAAAGGCGTCGAAGCCCTTTACGCCGGTTCCTGCCGTGGTGGGTGTAGGCGACTGGGAAATGGTGTTGACCCGAACGTTCTTCTCTTTTCCAAAAAAGTATCCGAAGCTCCTCGCCACAGATTCGAGATAGGCCTTGTTGTCGGCCATATCGTTGTAATCCGGGAATACCCGCTGAGCAGCGATATAGGTAAGGGCAACTATACTCCCCCAGGGATTCATGGCATCTTTCTGATACAGGGTCTGCATCACCTTGTGAAACGATAAGGCAGAAACATCCCAGCCTTTGGTGGTAAAGTCGTATTTCTCATCGGTATACGACCGGCCTTTTCTGACGTTGACCGACATGCCGATGGAGTGCAGAACAAAGTCCAGCTTACCATCGAGGATCTCCATGGATTTTTCCACGAGATGGTTCAGATCCTCCTCCGAAGTGGCGTCGGCCGGGATGATTTCGGAACTCGTTTTATTCGCCAGTTCGCGTATTCCACCCATTCGCATCGCTATGGGGGCATTGGTCAGGACCATTTGACCCCCTTCTTCGTGAACCCGTTCGGCAGTCTTCCAGGCTATGGAGTGGCTGTCCAGGGCACCGAAAATAATTCCCCTTTTTCCTTTTAATAGTTCGTATCCCATGGATGTAGTCGATTTAAGCGGTGTAAAGATATTAAAATGTCAAGGGTTGTCTCCTTCGGTTCTAAGCAGTTCTTCCGCGTGCTTACGGGCCGAATCCCCTTTTCGTTTTCCACTGAGCATTTCGGCGAGTTCGTTAACCCGATCCTTTCCTTCAAGTACAGCGATTCGGGTCTCTGTGGAAGCATCCCCCAATTCCTTATAGACCTTGTAGTGAGTTCCACCCTTGGCTGCGATCTGTGGAATATGCGTAATGCTGATCACCTGCAGGTCACGGGACATTTCTTTCATAATAGCTCCCATCTGATCGGAAACTTCCCCCGATACCCCGGTATCGATCTCATCAAATATCAGGGTGGGAAGCCTCTTCCGTCTGGCCAGTACGGCTTTCAGCACCAGCATTATCCTCGAAATCTCCCCGCCTGAAGCCACCTTGCGCAGCGAACGGGGTTCCTGTCCGGGATTGGAAGAAAACAGCAGTTCGATCCGGTCGGTACCCGTAGGTGTAAAATCAGACGCCTTATCCAACACGACTTCGATACGTGCCCTCGGCATGCCGAGTCGCATCAAATCCTTCTCGATTTTGTCGGTCAACATAGGTACCGTCCTCTTGCGCTCTGTACTGAGGTCACCGGCCAGCTTTTCCAGCCTGTTGCGGGACGAACCGATTTGCTGCCGGATTTCTTCGATACGCAACTCCTTGGATTCAAATCCCAATACCCGTTGCCTTAGCCGTTCCTCAAGCTGCCTCAGTGATTCCAGATCGTTTACCTGATGCTTGGCCTGCAAGCGGTAAATCCCATCCAGTCGTTCCTCCAGCTCAATCAGGCGTGACGGATCGGATACCATCCCTTCTTCGAGTCCGGGTAGTTCACTCTGAATATCCTCCAGTTCCAGAAATGCGGACCTCATACGATCCCGTATGCCTTCGAACCGGGGAGAATACGAACTGAGCTCCTCCGATATTCTGAGCGCCCTGCGCACCAGGGGAAGTACGCCCCGGTCTTCCTCGTCCAGTAGGGATGTTATCTCACCGAGCCCCTCGCTTATGCGTTCGGCATGTTTGCGTTCTTCCTTCTCGCCCTCCAGGGTTTTTAAATCGATCTCGGCTAACTGCGCCTGTTCCAACTCTCCCAGAAGGAATTGGTTATAGTCGAGTTCACGGGCAGCCACGACCTGCTCCCGTTCCAGGGTCTCCAGCTCCCCTTTCAACTCGCGATAATTCCGATATGCTGCCTGATAATCCAGAAGCAGGCTCTCAGAACCCCCATAACTATCCAGCAGGGCCAGTTGGAACTCGGGGTCGTGAAGTCGGGCGTTCTGATGCTGGGAGTGCACATCAAGAAGTCGGGCACTGAGCTGACCCAAAGCGTTCAGGTTCACCGGACTGTCGTTGACAAAGGCCCGGGATTTACCGGTCGGCGTGATCTCCCGCCTGATAATGCAAAGGGGATCGTAATCCCAGTCGTTCTCCAGGAAAAATCCCTGGAGGTCGAAGGCACTCAGATCCCATTCCGCCTCGACTATACACTTGCTCTCCATATCTCTTATGGCCGCCTTATCCGCCCGTTTTCCCAAAACGAGGGAAAGGGCTCCAAGCAGGATCGATTTACCCGATCCCGTCTCCCCCGTGATCGTGCTAAAACCCGGATTAAAGGATATATCCAGTCTGTCGATCAGGGCATAGTTCTCTATCAGCAGTTTTCGAAGCACAAAGAATAATTTAGACCCTCAAAGATACTGGAATAGGTTCGGGCAGCCTTCGCGATTTCAAAGGTACACGACTGCACGCAGGGGCGCTGCAGGGAAAGTCTAGCTCTTGATTTTCTTCCAGCTGCTCGAGTAGAACGGTGCCACGCGCTGCAGAGTAGCTTTGAGACCGGCCAGGTCTACCTGGGGGCCGCCCGAGAAAATTTGGACAATCTCCTCTGCCTTGGCATCGAAGAAGACCTGGACCAGGAACGAATTTGGCCTCCGTTTAACCTGATTCTCCAGCAATCGGATGCTCCCGTAAACAATCTGTTTGCCCGTGGAATTGTTATCGGCCATGATATCCAGCCCCTTCCTGTGGTAGTTGTACATCACTGTTCGGTACTCCTTGAAGGTATTGGACAAGAGGTTGTCCACCAGTTCGAAGCGCGAACGATTGGACGGATCGGGATTCCACCCGGTAAATCCGGATCCCTGAGCCTGAGTCAGTATCCGGCGGGCCTGTTCATAAAAGGCATCGCCGCCATTAGGCGCATAGGTGTCCGCATCAAGGCCGAGTATGATGTACAGGTAATAACTCATGATGGCGACCAGGTTGGAATCAAAGGCATTCTGGTTGTAGACCAGCGGCTGGAATTCCTGATACCGGAAAGTCACATTCGGATCCTTGAAATTGAAAACCGGGGAGTCGTACGAAGTATTGAAAACGGGACGACTGGACTGAACCTGCAGGTTTCCCTGGAAAAAATCCGCTTCGTAAGATGTTATGGTAAAGAAAAAACGAACGTTGATCCGCTCCTCGGGTGGGGCCTGAATCTGGGTCCAGCGGCTCTTGTTCACGAAGTCGTTGAGGGAACGTTCCAGTGTTTGAAATATCTGCTGGTTGGTCTGATTCACCTGTTCGGAATTCACAACCACCTGGGCATTAAACTCCTGGGCGGTAAGGTACGCCGTGGTTATCCAAAGCAGCCCGGTCAGCAGTATTGCAGGTTTACAGCGAAAGGATTTCATTCCAAATATCTTCGGCCACATCGCGCTTGCTTTTTAAATCGAACGACTTAATTGTATTCCTCGTATCCAGCCAGGTGATTTTATTGGTACTCGTTCCGAACCCCGCGCCCGATTCCCGCAGCGAATTCAGGACTATGGCATCCAGATTTTTACGTTCCATTTTGGACAGGGCTGATGCCGTTTCCTCTCCGTCCTCCAGGGCGAAGCCTATGACTTTCTGGTGCCGCTTCCTTTGCCCGAGGGTGAGCAAGATGTCTTCGGTGCGCTCGAGGGTAAGCTGCATTGGCCCTTCCTTTTTGCTGATCTTACCGTCAACGAACTCCCTGGGCCTGTAGTCGGCTACGGCTGCTGCGGAAATAAAGTAATCGCATTGACCGAACTCCTCCTCGAGGGCCTTCTTCATTTGGAGCGCACTCTCCACGTATTCGATGTCCAGTCCGGGCCTGGTTTCCCAGGGTTGTGCCACCGGTCCGGAAACCAGCTTAACCTCAGCTCCCAAGGCCACCGCCCTGCGAGCGAGTTCGTAGCCCATGGTTCCGGTTGAACGATTGCCCAGAAAGCGCACGCTGTCTATAGCCTCCCAGGTAGGTCCGGCCGATATGAGCACGCGCTTACCTTTCAGGGCAGTGGTTGCGCCAAATAGGGCTTGAAGTGCTTCGAGTATATCTTCGGGCTCGGCCATCCGGCCCGGTCCTGTAAGACCGCTCGCCAATTCCCCCTCGGCTACGGGTATGTAGGTGTGGCCGAAGGATTCCAGGGTTGCGATATTTCTCGAGGTGCTGGGATGGGCAAACATGTCCAGATCCATGGCCGGTGCGAAGCAGACCGGGCACTTGGCCGACATGTAGACCGCCATGAGCAGATTATCGCAGAGGCCGGCAGCCATTTTGGCTAACGTATTGGCCGTTGCCGGCGCAATAAGCACCGCATCGGCCCACTGCCCCCATTCGACGTGGTTGTTCCAGGATACCGAGCCCTGATCGTTATCGACGAAATCCAGAAGCGCAGGGCGCTTCGATAAAGTAGATAAGGTCAAGGGGGTAACGAAACGCGTTGCCTCCCTGGTAAGGACCACCTGTACATGTGCGCCTTCCTTTACCAGTAACCGAGTTAACGAAGCCGTTTTGTATGCTGCTATACCCCCGGTAACACCCAGAAGGATATTCTTACCGGACAGCATTACTGCTCCTCTTCCCGCTCGGTATTGCGAAAGTAGATCTTATCCTCCAGCCATTCCATGATGGCCAGGGCATGGGGTTTGGGTAGCTTCTCGTAAAACTTCGATACCTCGATCTGTTCCTTATTCTCGAATACCTCCTCAAGACTGTCGCTATACGTTGCGAACTCTTCGAGCTTCTCGAGCAGCTCCTTCTTGATCTGCGAGTTAATCTGTACCGCCCGCTTGGCCGTCACAGAAATCGCTTCGTAAATGTTGTTGGTCGGCGCGTCGAACTCATTCCTGTTGTACGTAATGGTGCTGACCGGGGCCTTGCTTGATTTTAAATCCATAGTCTCTTTTACCTGCTATCTTCTTGTTTCGTAGTTGGGATTTCGGCATCGAGCCTCAACATCAATGCATCCAACCGATCCTTGTATTTGGTTTCCGGAAAATTCCTTAGGAGGTCTTCATGAGCCCTACGCGCTTCCGCTATCCGCTCTTGCCTTTTATCCGTGGTGCTGTTGATGGCCAGATTAACCGAGGATCGCACCTTGTAGAAAAGGGCGTCCTCTTTGAAGATCGATCCCGGATTCTCGGTGACAAAATTGTCGACCGAGGTTATGGCCGAGATGAGCACCGGATAGTTAAATTCGCCCAATTTGTCGTACTGCCTGGCTATTTCAAAGGCTTTCTTCTCTTTCTTTCTCGTAAGCTCCATGGCCATTTCATTGGCTCTTTCGAAGAACTCCGAGTTGGGATAGGCATTGATAAATGCCTGTATCTTACTGATAGCCCGGTCGGTCTCCGTCTGATCCAGGGAATACCTTGGGGACTGTTCATAATAGGAATGCGCCCCATAAAAGGCCGCCTCCTCGGCCTTGTCGCTCTGCGGGTACGTCTTCAGGAAACGGTCGAACTGATACCCCGACAAATAGTAATCCTCATTGAGGTAGAGCGCACTGGCGTAGTAGTACAGCTGCCGTTCTCCCTGCGGCTTACCGATCACCCTGGGAAGTACCTGCTCGTAAAGTCGCTGGGCCTTGTAATATTCTTTGTTATCGTAAAGGCTATCTGCCATCTGCGTTTTCAGGCCAATGTCCTGAGACTTTAGTACGTTCTGGTATTCTCCACAGCCTGTAAGTAAGGCGGGGAGCGCGCACAGGGCTAATAATGAGCAGATATGGCGAAAAGTCATGCGGCAAAAATACAATTAAAGACCATCACTGGCAACGGCTGATTACACAGGAAATTCGCTGGCCACCGGGTCCGTCCTGAGCCGTTCCAGATCCCTGCCGATTCGCTCGCGAAGCTCAGCAGAAGCAGGAGCCAGTGGCAGTCTGACCCCGGCTCCGCATACGTTCATAAGGCTCAGTAACGCTTTGACACCGGCAGGATTACCTTCGAGGTATATATTCTTCATTAACGAATTAAGCACTCTAAATATTTGATATGCCCTATGAGCATCACCGGCCAGCCCAGTATGAATCATGGCCCCGTAGGCTCCGGGCAAGGCCTGGCCGATTACTGAAATCACACCATCGGCCCCGCCCAGCACGGCCGGGAGCGCCATGGCATCGTCTCCGGAAAGCACCCGGAAATGCTCCGGCCTGCCAGTGATCAGTTCGTGTAGTTGTTGTAAATCCAGAGTCGCATCCTTGATACCGGCGATATTGGGAACCTCCCGGGCAATCCGCAACGCCGTTCCTGAGGTCATATTCACACCCGTCCTGGCGGGAACATTGTACAGCACAACCGGACGGGGGGATGCCTGGGCAATAGCCTTGAAATGCAGATAAAGCCCTTCCTGAGTGGGTCTTACATAGTAGGGACACACCGAAAGTACCGCGTCAATCCCATCTGCCTTCAATGCGGTTAGTGAGCGAGCGACCGCAGCCGTGTTGTTGCCTCCGACCCCCAGGACCACAGGAAGCCTACCCGCATTTCTGCGGACCACATACGCCGTAACCTCACTCTTTTCCTGGTTCGAGAGCATGGCGGCCTCAGCCGTCGTTCCCAAAACAACCAGAAAATCAGAGCCTTCCAGCACCGACTTTTCCAGGAGCCGGTCCAATCCGGACCAGTCCACTTCTCCATCTTCGCGGAAGGGCGTGACCAGAGCCACCCCCATACCTCTCAAAAAATCCATATTAAAATTCCCCTAGCAGTTTGAGATATTTCCCGAGCTCTATTTTGAACTGATCGATATCCTCCAGGTGTGCCTCCAGGATCAGGTCGTTCAGACGAGCATCGGCTTCTCCGAGTCCCACACGGAACCGGGCCCTGGTAGACACCGTCAGGAGCTTGAGAAGGAGGGCATCCCTTTCGTAATAATTGATCAGGATATCGTAATCGTACATCAGGAACTCTTTGACATGGCCATTTTCTATCCGGCCATTCCAACTGAGATCCTTGTCGGTGAAATACTGTACACCGAAAGGTGCCACGCGATCGAATACGCGCTTGTATCCTATGATTTGTACACCGTTAGGACTGAGGTCAAAATCTTTCCTCAGGCTGAAGAAGGTCTCGGGATTATCGAAGGCATCCATGTCGACGATACAGCCAATGTGGCGTATTTCGCTCCGGCTTTCTTCCGGGGTATTCATCTTGCCCCATTTTTGGCGCAGATACTTCCTGCCCGATATAACCTTTAATTTATCTTTAAGTGCCCCTAACACCCGTGTACCGTTTACGTTTTATTGCGGAAATTACAGCCCGAAATGAATTAGTGCCGAAAGATAGCTAATGTTAACGAAATTCAGATACTGCTTTGCTGGGCTTGTTCTCGTGGTTTGTTTATCCTGTTTGGATGAAAGAAGGGTACTGACCCAGGTCGATGCCGCTCTGGTAGCTGTTCCGGATACAAGCTCAGCGGGGCAATCCCTCAATGATCCGATGCTGCCCTATCAACTCCAGTACCGGAGCCTCAGGGAAACCATGACGGTATCCGAAGCCCTGTACGGCCTGGAATCCCGGTCGGAGCACTGGAGGGACGAACTGGCCTACTTCGTCTGCGATGCCGTTCGGGAGGAAGGAGGAATGTGGTGCAGGACTCAGACGCAGCGTGACCTGGACCTGGTTATACTCAACAAATCTCCCATGCACAGGGGACTGGCCGCCGGAACGGTTACCCGACCGGACCTCTGGGCGGTATACCCGGATTTCGATCCCCTGGTGCTGGTCGAGCTGAGCGGTAGGGCTCTTCGGTTGTACCTGGCCGCACTGATCGAGAAAGACCTGAAGTTTGCCTTCTCCGGTGCCAGCCTCTATCTGGAACCCGGTACGCAGATAATGTCCATGGAAATCCAGGGTAAACCCTTGAACGACCTCGGGAATTACCTCGTCCTGCTCGATCAAAGGAGTATGGATCTTCTAAAGACGCCTGCCCTGCCGACTGAGCCCGGTGCCGTGGTGATCTGCCCGTTTACTGCATACGACCTGCTGGTTAGCTACGGTAGTGGTCACAAGGGATTTCAGAAATTTGATGATAATCGTATCCGCATAATCCGCTAGAGTTGAACCGACGCCAATTCCTAAAAAACACCTCTGCTTCAATCTTCTGGGCGGGTTCCGGCCTGGGGGTACTGCAGTCCTGCAAGTCCGAATCCGATTGGGTCTTCCGCCTCATTCATACCGGTGGAATACACAGCAGTTTTGGTGCCGAAAGGAAACCGGCAGGAGCCGACTCCTCTCCTGATCTGAAGGCATTCCGTCAGGCCATCCGACGCCTACGGCAGGAGGCCGACGCCTCTATGCTGGTCGATACCGGTGACTTTACGGGAAGCACCTATTTTCACAGGCTTTTCAGGGGTATCCCCGAGTGCGCTGTGCTGAATGAACTGGGTTATGACGCCATTACGCTGGGCGACAGCGACCTGTCTGGCGGCCTGGACGCCTGGAGATTCTGTCGGGATTCAGCCAATTTCGACCTGATTTGTTCCAATTACGACCTGGGCATGACGGCTCTGGGCTCCTGGTCGGAGCCTTTTGGGGTTTACGCCCGGGGGGATATAAAGGTGGGCCTGTACGCTTTAGGTCCAGGTCTGAAGGGACGAGTATCCGACAGAAGACGTGAGGAACTGGTGTATAGTTCTCCGGCAGAATCTGCGTTATACTGGGAAAAAAGACTCAGGGAAGAACACGGCTGTGACCTGGTAATATGCCTGTCTCAATTGGGATTCGACTATATGGACAGATTCAGGGATAGTGACCTTCGCCTTTCCGCCCAACTCCGCCATACGGATGCCATACTCGGAGGACATCCCCGTCACGCCCTGGACGAACCTATCGTCACCACCAATGAACACGAACACCGGGTAGTGATCAGTCACACCGGTCCCTACGGCCGCAATGTGGGCGTCCTGGACTTCCGCTATGCGAGGACCGAGGGCGTGCTGAGAAGACCCGTACGCTGGACTATGAAGTCCGTCTGAAGCCCGGTCCTGAAGGTGGGCTGTGTTTTTGTAAATTACGAGATCAAACCTTTTTCCTTATGGCAATTGCCCAAAACAAGACTACTCTGATCGGCCTGGCCCTCTGCCTGCTGATCTCAAGCTGCGGCGACAGTGCATCCAGTGAGGATTACCCCGCCCCGGATGCAGAAACTTACCTCAGTACGGCGAATTACGAAAGCCCGTCGAAGGCTCCCGGATCCATTCAGGAAAGCGGGGCCCCCATCGCGGAAGGTCGTAAACTGATCCGAAATGGTGAGTTAAGCCTTCGTAGCCCGGATCTCATTGAGACGGCGGCCCGCATACGCGAAGCGGTGGAATCCGCTGGCGGGTACATAGGCGAAGAGGAGCGTACCGATACAGACTACGCCAAATCCCTCAGGTTACAGGTACGCATCCCGGCCGCTGCCTACGACGAACTCGTAACCCGCATATCGAGCTCGGGAAGTGAGGTGGAATACTTCCGCTCCGGTGTCCGGGATGTAACGGAGGAATACATCGATTTGGAGGCCCGGCTGAACAGCAAGCGTCAACTGGAGGAACGCTACCTCTCCCTGCTTAAGAGCAGTCGCAGCGTAGAGGACATCCTGGCCATCGAGAAAGAACTAAACGCCAACCGATCGGATATCGAATCCATGCAGGGCAGGCTCCGTTACCTGAGTAAGCAGGTGGCGTATTCGACTCTTGAGATCCGCTGCCATCAGCAGGTCGACTCCCCGGGTCCGTCTTTCGGTTCACAACTGACGGATAACCTGGGCAAGGGCTGGGGGTACTTCACATCGTTCCTGTTGGGCATCGCCGCGGCCTGGCCCTTTGTCCTGATCTTTACTGCCTTACTTTCCTGGATTTTCTACCGCAGGAGCAGGGCTCGAAATTCCATATGAACAGCTCGCAGGACTAATCGGGCGAAAGCCATTCGGTGATGTCCTTCTCGCCCACTATGGGTATGGAGAGTTTTTCTGCTTTTTGTCGCTTGCTGGGTCCCATGTTATCGCCTGCCACCAGGAAATCGGTTTTTGAACTCAATGAGGACTGGACCAGACCCCCCTGGGCTTGCAGTTTCTCCTTGAGTTCTTCCCGCCCCAGTTTTTCAAAAACTCCGGAAATAACAAATTTCTTCCCGCTTATATGCGGGTTATGCCGGATCTCGGTGGCATCCTCTCCAGTGCGTTCCAACTGCAATCCATAGAATTTAAGCCGTTCGATAATCTGTCGGTTATCCGGATTGGCAAAGAAAAGAACGAGACTCTCCGCTATTCGGGGCCCAATATCTTCCAGTGCGGTAAGCTCTTCCACCTCAGCCTGACTCAGCCGTTCCAGACTTCCGAAATGCTCAGCGAGTATGGCAGCTACCGTCTCGCCCACATGCCGTATGCCCAGGGCAAAGAGTACCCGGGAAAAAGGAATGCGCTTCGATTGTTCTATCCCGGTAATTATCCGCTCTGCGGATTTCTTGGCCATCCCCTCCAGGGGCACAATCCGTTCGGCCTCCAGAGTGTAGAGATCCGCGTAGTTTGCGATCAAGCCCTCATCCACAAACCGTCCCACGGTTTCACTCCCAAGTCCGTCTATGTCCATGGCTTTGCGCGATATAAAGTGTTCGATTCGACCTTTGATCTGTGAAGGGCACTGCGTGCTGTTGGGACAGAAATGCTGGACATCCCCCTCGAGCCGAACGAGTTCCGTAAGGCATACCGGGCAATGGGTGATGTACTGGTGCGGAGCACTATCGGCCGGACGCAGTTGCTCGATGATACCGGTGACTTTGGGGATGATCTCCCCTCCTTTTTCCACAAACACGGAATCGCCGACCCGCAAATCGAGTTTAGCGATCTGGTCTGCATTGTGGAGCGATGCCCGCTTTACCGTAGTTCCGTCGAGGAGTACGGGTTCCAGTTCGGCCACCGGGGTAATGGCTCCCGTGCGTCCTACCTGATAGGTAATGCCCAGCAGGCGGGTTATCGCCTGCTGGGCCTGAAACTTATAGGCCAGTGCCCAGCGGGGCGACTTGGAGGTATAGCCTACCCGCTGCTGCAGTTCCACCGGGTCTACTTTGATCACCACTCCATCCGTTTCATAGGGCAGTCGTTCCCGCTCTTCTTCCCATCGGTCGACAAAAGCCCTGACATGATCCAAATCCGGGCAGTAGGAGGACTCGGGAGGCACCATGAAACCCCAATTTCGGGCTTTATTAAGGAAATCATATTGCCTCCTGAGGCCGGAATCCGGACCGGCCCAGCCGTAGACCAGGCACACCAGGGGGCGTGCCGCCACCAGGGAACTATCCTGAAGCTTAAGGCTACCCGAGGCCGTATTCCTGGGGTTCATATACAGGGGCTCTCCGGCCCGTTTACGTTCGCGATTCATCCGCTGGAATCCCTCCAGGGGCAGCACGATCTCCCCCCGGACCTCCATCACAGCCGGATAATCACCCTTTAGGCGCAGGGGTACGGTTCGGATGGTACGTATATTGTCGGTAACATCATCCCCCTGTATGCCATCTCCCCGGGTCAGGGCTCGGGTAAGGAGTCCATCTTCGTATTTGAGGCTAATCGATGCTCCATCGTACTTCAACTCACAGGTATACGACAGGCCGATCTCCTTCCCTAGTGTTTTCCGAAGGCGTTCTTCCCAGCTCACCACTTCCTCCCAGGTGTACCCGTTATCCAGAGAATACATACGGAAGTCGTGTTCGCGGGTCTCGAAGTCTTTCGTCACACTCCCCCCTACTCTGAGTGTAGGCGAATGCGCGCTACGGAATTCCGGATGATCCTGTTCCAGGGCCTGGAGTCGGCGCAACATGGCGTCAAACTCCTCGTCACTGATCACCGGTTCATCCAGCACGTAGTAGCGGTGGTTGTGTTCTTCGATTTCTCTGCTGAGTTTCTCAATCTCCTCTCGAATATCCTTACTCATTGCTATTTCATCGTATTCATTAACTGTGTTTTGCCCCAGGTCTCATGGTCTTAGCTTCGATCGATGCGACCGCTAACGAATCTCGGCCGATCATAGATGTCTTCATGCACCTGCAATGCCCCCACCGAAAGTTGCGCCCAAAGTTCGCGAACGTCGCTCACAAAGTGGGTATGGCATTCGGCACAAAGGTGCACGCGCCGGGCACCTTCACTCCTCGCCCATTCGGCGAGTTCCCTATAGAAGATGAGCGGATCGGCATCCGGAACGAACAGCGCCTGAGGAGGTTCGTGCTCCCTGACGTGGACCCCAAGCGAGGCCCATTCCTCATTCGGTATATAGGGGGGATTGGATACCAGCACATCGAAGCCGGCAAAGCTCCGGTTGTTCCGATGGCCCCTCCAGTCGAGCAGATCGAAGTGCTCCAAATGTATGGCTGCACCTACACTTCTGGCGTTGATCCCTGCAACATCGATGGCCTCTTCGCTGATGTCCAGCCCCCAAATGTCCCAATCGGGCCGCGACTTTTTCAGAGCGAGGGCAATGCATCCGCTTCCAGTTCCCATATCCACCAGACGTCCGGATCCCGGCCTGTCTGCATCCATCAGTTCCTCGGCCAGCCGCACCAGTCCCTCGGTTTCCGGCCTTGGAATCAGTACGTCCGGGCTGACCATCAGGGACATCCCCATAAAGTATTCACGCCCGGTCAGCTGCTGAACCGGCTTGCCCTGGAGAAGGCCGGTTCGGGCCTGCTCCAGAAGCGCGAATTGCCGGTGGTCGAGTTTATAATCCGGTTCCCGAACCCACATAAAGGGTTCCAGGCCCAGTAAATCTTCCAGCAAACGGGAAAAAATAGCACGGGCCTCCTCCATCCCATAGATTGTGGACAAGTCTTGAAGCAAATGGTTTCGGTACAGGGCCAACTGCATTTCGAAGGGGACTTAGAGCCGCTTAATCATCTGCACGGGGCATGAATAATGGCCGGTATTTCCAAGTGGCCCGTCCAGATATTCAAACCCGTATTTCCGGTACAGCTTCTGTGCGGCTTCCATGTACGTCATAGTCTCCAGATACATCTGTTCGTATCCCCACTCCCGGGCGAAGTCGAGGTTGACCTCCAACAAACGAACGCCCAAGCCGCGGCCCCGAGCGGCCGGATCGAGATACATTTTCTGAAGTTCGCAAATGCCCGGATCCGCATCCCTTAAAGGTGCTGTACCACAGCCTCCAACGATTCCTGAGGGGCCCTGGGCTACCCAGTAGCCGCATCCGGGACGGAGATAGGCCTGATACATCTGATCGAGTTCGGGGTCAGCATAGGCGGTTCCGACTTTGGGGACGCCCAGATCCAGCAATACCTTTCGAATAACTGCCGAGAGGGAAGCATTGTCGGCCTGCACAAGCGGGCGAATTTCGAATGCACTCATGGGCGAATACACTACTTTTACCGGGTGAAGATACACGAAAAATACATGGCCCGTGCCATTCAACTGGGGTCACAGGCCACACTGCAGGCGGCGCCCAATCCGGGGGTGGGCTGCTGCATCACGGACCGCGGAGGACGGATCCTCGGGGAAGGTTTTAGCAGTTCTTTCGGTGGCCCCCATGCCGAAATCAATGCGCTACAGAACGTACCCTCGGGTTCGGACCTCAGCCATGCCCGATTATACGTTACCCTCGAGCCCTGTTCCCATTTCGGGAAGACCCCTCCCTGTTCACGAGCCATTGCGGCCACGGCCATACCCGATGTTTTCATCGGCATCTCAGACCCCAATCCCCTGGTTCAGGGGGGGGGTATTCGTGAATTGCAGGAGGCCGGCAAGAGCGTAACCACAGGCATACTCGAAGCAGAGTGCCGCGTACTGCACCGCCGATTTCTGATCAACCAGCAGAAGCAACGACCCTTTATACGACTGAAATGGGCGCGATCGAGCGACGGCTACGTGGCTCCTTACCGGGAAGACCGCCATCCCGGGACCCCGTACTGGATCAGTAACCGATTCAGCAGGCAACTGGCCCACAAACTGCGGAGTGAGGCCTCGGCCATACTCGTGGGTGCGGGAACGGCCTCAGCCGATAATCCCACGCTGGATAACCGAAACTGGGGCGGTCCGGATCCGGTCCGTTTGCTCTGGGATCCCAGAGCGAGGGTCCCTTCGGATGCCCGACTACTTCAGCCTGGCCCGCCTACTGTGGTTTTCGGAAAAAAAACCGGTGATTCCAAAGCCGGACGGCATGTCGCATGGCTTCCTCCCGCGCCTGGGGAAGACCTGGCCGAAACCGTATTGAATTACCTGAAGAAAGAAGGCATGGATAGCCTGCTGATCGAAGGAGGAAGAGCCCTTTGGGACCTGTTTCTGGAACGCGATCTCTGGGATGAAATATGGGAATTCACAGGATCGAAATCCTTAGGTGACGGACTGAGGGCACCGGCATCCAGGGGAAGACTGGCAGAAAGCCACAACGTACAAGGTGATACTTTAAATATATACTATCGTGATTGAGAACATCGTATTCGATTTCGGTGATATTTTCATAGATCTCGACAAGGAGGCAACGGGCAGGGCCCTGAGGGAGCTCGGACTAGAAGCCTTTCCACCCGGGATGATGGAGTTATTCCTGCAGTACGAAAAAGGAGCCGTATCCACAGTGGAATTCCTGGAAGGCATGGAGGTTTTCCTGCCGGGCACCCCTCAGGAGGAGATCGTAATGGGATGGAATTCCATATTGCGCGAATTCCCGGACCACAGACTTGATTTCATTCGGAATTTTTCGGCCACTCGGGAACAGCGCCTATTCCTGTTGAGCAATACCAACGAGCTGCACATCGAATATGTAAGGAAACAGATGGGACTGACGAAATTCAACACCTTTCGCGATGCCTTCGAAGGTTTTTACCTTTCCTACGAAATGGGTATGCGCAAGCCCGATGAGGAAATATTCGAGTTCGTTGGGGCTCAGATGGGGCTTCTGCCTGATAAGACACTCTTTATAGACGACACGGAAGAAAACACGCGGGCGGCCGGACGGCTGGGCTGGCAGACCTGGCACCTCAGGGTGGGACGCGAGGAGATAACCGAATTGCCGAGTCGCTTCTCTCTATGATCTACCTGTTACTCAGCATCGCGTGCAGCACTATCATTTTCGCGGTATTTAAATTGTTCGGATCCTATGGCGTTCACAACCTCTACGCCATAATCGTGAATTACTTCGTGGCTTCTGTACTGGGAGCCATAGTGCTGTCCATCCATCTGCCCAAAGACCTGGATAGCGAAGGTCTTATTCCCGTAGTCCTGCTGGGCGGTGTACTGGGCATACTGTTTATTATCGTATTCCGGCTGATCGCCATGGCCTCTCAGCAAAACGGTCTCAGAGTGGCATCGGTCGCCACGAAGATGTCGCTGGTGATTCCGGCACTATTCGGTATTGCCTTGCTCGGTGAGCCCTTCAACTTCACCCTGATCACCGGAGTGGCCCTGGCGATTTCCGCTATCATACTAAGCAATTATACCCAAGGCAGCCCGTTGGGCTGGAATGTACTACGCCTGCCCTTTCTGGTTTTCCTGGGTTCGGGGATCGTAGATTCCAGCATCAACCTCATCCGGGCATTTTACCTGAAGGATAGCTGGTTTCCCCTCTTTACGACCGTTGTCTTCTTCAGCGCGGGAATCTCAGGTAGCGTATTCGTGCTCACTAACAGGCTGGCCCGCGAAATGCGTATGCGAAGAAAAGACTGGTTCGGAGGGATCGCCCTGGGTATACCGAATTACTTTTCTCTTTATTTCCTGCTGAAATCCCTGGACAGTCCCAGCCTGGACAGCGCCGTGGTATTCACTGTAAACAACGTGGCTATCGTACTGTTGAGCACGCTCCTCGGGGTTCTGGCGTTCAGGGAACGGCTGAACGTGTGGAATTACCTGGGAATTTTCCTGGCCGCGGTGAGCATCTGGGCCATGACAGCATCGTGGTAATGAACTTGGAATACTACACTGCAGCGAAACCGTCGGAACCCTTTCTTATGAAAGAGAAAAACAGCAAGTTCATTGCACAGTGTTTTCCGGTACGATCGCAGGAGGAATGGCAAAAACAGCTGCAATCGGTCCGGGATTTACACCCCAAGGCCAATCACGTCTGTTATGCCTGGCGCCTCGGATGGGATCCCGTATATTCCGGATGCAGTGACGATGGTGAACCCGGTTATACCGCGGGCATTCCCATTCTCAACCAGATTGAGAAAAACAGGCTGACGCACGTACTGATAACGGTAACACGTTATTTCGGGGGAGTAAAACTCGGCAAAGGAGGACTGATCCGGGCGTATGGTACCGCTGCCGCCGGTGCCGCCGAGCAGACCCGGCTCCAGCGGATTCTGCCTCGATTTAGTGTCAGGGTATTGAGCGATCATGCCGGATTGGAGAAGATCAGAAGGATGAAGAAAGACTTCGAACTTCTGATAGAACCCGATTTTACCCGACACCCCATCGAGGTGCGCATACAATGTCCTTTGGAGCTTAAGGCGGACTTTCTCTGCCGCCTGGAGGAAATGCAACTGACCATCAGACCGGAGCCTTGAAGGCCTTTTCGAATATAGCGAAGAGGTCGGGAGGACACTTTACCGGCCGGAAGCGGCCCGAATCGATAAAGGCCAGGACCGCCTCCGACTTCATCACAAGGACCCCGTTTTGGTTCACCATACAATAGTCAAACCTTATGCTTCCTCGAGGCAGTTCGACCATCCTGGTGGTAAGTGTCATAGTATCATCGAAATAGCAAGGATGCCTAAAATTGACCTGTACGGAGACTACGGGAAGAAGCACCCCGCGACGCTCCATTTCGGCATAGCTCACGCCGAGGCTTCGCAACCATTCAATTCTACCCATTTCCATGTATTTCAAATAGTTAGCATGGTGCACCACACCCATCTGATCCGTTTCATTATACTGTATACGGAAGGTAGAAATGTGTTCGATCATGTTAATGGAATGTTTAGTACTTTGTAGGAAACGTTAAACTAACGTTATGGAGAAATTGCGAAAAAAATTCGAATATTTCAATGTGTTCTGCATTTTTTTTTCCAATTAATTGTTTCAATATTTGCCTCATCCAAGGCACACGGATTACCCCCAAAATCTGTCTAGTTTAGTCAAACACTAACCATTAATTTAACAGGCAATGCCAATAACCGCGTCCGCCATCTCGGTGTGGAACAACTGTCTTCAATTTATACAGGACAACATACAACCACAGGCCTATAAAACCTGGTTTGAACCCATTAGACCCCTGAGATTAAACGGAAGTGTATTGAGCATCGAAGTTCCCAGTAAATTCTTTTATGAGTGGCTGGAAGAACACTACGTAAAACTGCTGAAAGTAGCCCTGACCAAGGAACTTGGGGATTCAGCACGTCTGGTATACGTAATCCGTATGAGCAATCGAAACCACAGCGAAAATCCGGTGACGGAAAAGATTCCAAGCAATAACCGACCCGCTGTTCAGTCACAGGAACTGGATGTATCGGTAAACAAGAAGAATCCCGAACTGCGTAATCCTTTTGTGATCCCCGGAATCCGAAATGTAAAGATTGAGTCCCAGCTCAATTCGAATTACAACTTTGACAACTTCCTGGAGGGGGAGTCCAACCGACTGGCGCGATCCGCCGCTATGGCCGTCGCCAACAAACCCGGAGGCACCGCATTTAACCCTCTGCTGATCTTCGGAAATGTTGGCCTGGGCAAAACGCATCTGGCCCATGCCGTGGGAGTTGAGATCAAGGAAAAATTTCCAGAGAAAACGGTCCTTTACATCCCGGCCGATCGCTTCACTCAACAATATGCGGATTCGGCAAAAAACAATACCCGCAACGACTTTGTGCACTTCTATCAGCTGATCGATGTACTTATTATAGACGACATCCAGTTTTTCTCGGGCAAAACGAAGACACAAGACGTTTTCTTTCACATTTTTAATCACCTTCACCAGAACCGCAAGCAACTCATACTCACCTCGGACAAGCCACCCGTAGACCTCCAGGACTTCGAACTTCGCCTGTTGTCGCGCTTTAAATGGGGACTGTCCGCAGAGCTCCTGAGCCCGGATCTGCAGACGCGTATTGCTATATTAAAGAATCGGCTGTACCGCGATGGCGTGGAGCTATCCGACGACATCCTGCACTACGTCGCCAAGCACGTGAAGAGTAATATACGCGAGCTGGAGGGAGTAGTGATCAGCCTCATGGCCCACTCTTCGTATGCCAAGAAGGAGATTACTATGGACCTGGTAGCGGGAATCGTAGAGAACTTCGTAAAGAATACGCGCAAGGACATTTCCATAGACTACATACAGAAAACCGTAGCGGACTACTTCGATCTCGACGTGGAAACGCTTCAGTCGCCCACCCGAAAACGCTATGTGGTACAGGCAAGGCAACTGGCTATGTATTTCGCCAAGAAGTGTACCAAGGCTTCACTGGCCAGCATAGGTTCCCATATAGGTAATCGGGACCACGCAACCGTACTGCACGCCTGCCGAACGGTCAATAATCTGTCGGAAACCGACAAACAGTTCCGCAAGTACGTAGAGGAACTGGAAAAGAAATTCTCTTAAAATCGATTACCTATGTATTCCGTTTTAGCGGTTTGCCTGGGAAACATCTGTCGCTCTCCCCTGGCTCAGGGTATAATCGAGGATCTGACCAGGGAACTACCTGTTCGAGTAGAATCTGCTGGAACTTCCTCCTACCACAGGAATTCGGCCCCGGATCCGCGATCTACGGAGATTGCCTTGCGCCACGGCATACAGATCGGAAGCCAGCGGTCCCGGCCAATCACGTCTGACGATTTTGAGGAATTCGACCTGATCCTCGCCATGGACCGGGAAAATCAGGAAAACTGCAGGCGGCTGGCCCCTACCGAAGCCGACCGTTCCAAAGTGGTTCTATTCCTGCAAGCCTATGGAGAAGGCCCCGTGGACGAAGTGCCCGATCCTTATCATGGCCGTAACCGGGATTTCGAGTACGTTTACGAACTGCTTTATCAGGCCGCTAATAACCTGGCCCGAGAACTAAAACAACGACATGGAACAGGAAGACTCTAACGGCCAAGATGCCTCTCAAGCCCCCAGCGGCATCCTGTACCTGATTCCAGTGACCCTCGGAGAGATCGCTCCGTTGGAAGTCCTGCCCATATCCATAAAACGGGTGGTGGAGCAAACCGACGAATACATAGTCGAAAATGAAAAATCGGCCCGACATTTTATCAAGAAGATCAGCTCTGGGAAATCACAAAACAGCCTGATCCTCCATCAGCTGAACAAATTCACCCAACCCGATGAGATTCCTGATTTTCTGCAGGCCTGCCGGGAAGGTAGGCATGTCGGGATACTTTCCGAAGCAGGCTGCCCGGGAATAGCAGATCCGGGATCGGAAGTGGTCCGGCTCGCTCATGGTGAAGGTATTCGGGTTGTTCCTTTAGTTGGCCCGTCCAGTATACTGCTCGCCCTTATGGGGAGCGGTCTTAACGGACAACAATTCAGTTTTCACGGGTATCTGCCCATCGGCAACGAGGAGCGAAGAAAGGCCATCAGGACGCTCGAGAAGGAATCCCGTGGTTCCGGCTATGCACAGATATTTATGGAAACTCCATATCGCAATGACAAACTATTTCTCGAGCTGCGCAAGACCCTGCATTCCTCAACCTCTCTATGTATCGCTTCCGATGTCACCCTGGAAAGTGAGTACCTCGTGACCCGAACTATCAAAGAGTGGCAACTCTATCCGCTGGAACTGCACAAGAAACCTACCATTTTTATCATTCAGGCCGAGGCCGTGGAGTTCTGAGTGCAGGCGACCAATTCAGAAGGAACGGGCATGTATTATGGCTTCATCGCAAGTATCTCCGTCGCGTTGCTGTGTACCCGGTCCAGGGGGTTCAGGGTATCGGGTAGTACGTACTCCCCTATTTCATAACCGGAAAACCGCTCCAAATAATAAGTAATACTGCTCCCATAGACGTCTTCCGAATTAAATTCCCCGTCGGTCTTCAGGAATTTCTTGACGCTGCCGACACCCGCAAGGTGGGCGGCTGCCAGTAGGCCCGATTCCGTAATCAGCGTACCGTTAACGGTCCGGTTTTCGAATGCCTCGATGTAGCGACTCAGACGACTGCGATTGCGAAAGGTGTAATATGCGAATACCTCCTCCTGCAGCCGGGCGTCGGACAGGAATGCATCGTAATCGAATACCCCGCAGTCCTTGAGGGCTTCCTCGCCGAACTGATACTTTCCAATATACCCCAGGGTATTCACCGCACCGTAACGGCCTCCGGACTCCTTGAAACCCAAAGATTCCTTAAAGGCGATGAACCCGCGGTTGTCATGAGTGTAGCTGTGAAAATCCCAGCCCCAGGAAGGCAGGCAGTCCCATTTCGGGGTGTGGTACTCGTCCAGCAACTGGGTCACCAGCAGTGACTCGGGAACCCCGGGTTTTTCCTGGCCGAACCGGACCATCAGAACCAATAGGATCAGAACGGTGGATAAGGCTACCGACCTAAGTATCCATTCCTGCCTGTTGGTATTCATTCGATTCTTCATTTTTTCTACCTTGACAAATCGTAGAACAAAATTAGAGTAATCTCTGAATATCAGGCCCATTACCCGTTTAACGGCGTATATTCTGGACATCCAACCACTGAATATACTTACTCTTATTGCGGTTATGTTCGGACAAGTTACGTCCGAAAAGATGATAGCCTGGTCGTTCGGGATCGGCGACGAAATACAGGAACTGATGTTCCTCAGGCCGGAGAACGGCCTCAATGGAAGATATGTCCGGCATGGCGATAGGCCCCGGTGGCAGGCCGGTATACTTATAGGTGTTATAGGGGGAGTCGAGCTCCAGATCCCTATTCAGGACCCGTCGGATAATCGTATCGTAATCCCCTGTAGACTCCTTTATGGCAAAAATGACTGTAGGATCGGCCTGCAGCCGCATTCCCATTCGCAATCGATTCAGGTATACGCCTGCAACCCTGGGGCGTTCGTCCGGTCGGGAAGTCTCTTTTTGCACGATGGATGCCAGTACGTAGGCCTCTGGGGGAGTAAGCTCCCTGTCTTTAGCCAGCCGGACCCGATTATCGGTCCAGAATCGTTTGTATTCTCTGAGCATGCGGTCCCTGAAACTCCGGGCATCGGTATTCCAATATACCTCATAGGTGTTGGGAATAACGATGGACAGGACATTGCGAGGATTCATACCGAGTTCGTTCAGGAAGACGGGATCGGTAAAAGCCATAAGTAGGTCTGTGCTGTCCGCTTCGATCTCGCTTCCAATGCGCCCCGCGAAATTGGCCAGGGTTTCCTGATTGTTGAAGGCGAGCCGCAATGGCAGATTCTGGCTACGCAGTACGTTTATGATATCATTGTTGCTCATGCCCGGCTTTAACGCGTAGCGGCCGGGCTTGACACGGGTATCGTACTGTTTGCGCACCGCCAGCATGGAAAACGTGCCGGTGTCCTTGAGCACGGGTTCGAGCAGGTTTAACAGCTCCGGAAATTCCGTTCCCGTGGGTATATATACATAGTCCTCCTCCAGGCTTTCCTTCACATTCGGGGCCAGAACGATCTGATAGACCCCATATGACAAATAGGCACATACCAGGAGGCCCAGTATGGCGACGACTACGACAATTCGTTTAAGGTTTTTCATTCAAAAATTTCTGATATATCAGTTGGTCTTTAAAGCTGCCCGCGGTTCGTATCCAATCCTTCCTCCGGCCCTGACAGTTGAATCCCACGGATTCGAAAAGGTGGATGCTGGGCTCATTATCGGCAGGAATATTAGCAAAAACCTGATGGACTTGCAAGACGTTAAAGGCATAATCCAGGCCAATTTTCAGGCTCTCATTCCCATACCCCTTGCCCCGATCCTCCCTTCGAAGTATGGCAATACCCAGGCCAACCCGTTGATTCAGGCTGTCGAAATCATAAAAATCCAGGAATCCGAGCGATCGGTTATCGGTCGTTGAGTAAATGAGGAGTCGGAGTTGACCGGATCCACGAATACCCTCCGAAGCATTTTTTAGGTAGTCCTGCAGTACACTGCGGGAGAAGGGCTCGAGTGTCTCACTGACTTCCCAGATCTCGGCCGTATTCTCCAGGGTATACAAAAACCCGAGATCCTCAGGCTCGAGGGCCCTAAGACCGATATGTGTCCCCTTGAGTTCTACCATGGCAACATTCCACTATACACAAAGGTAGCCGGTCCTTGCAGGAAAACCTGGTCGTATCCTCCCTCGGGAAGGGGACGGAATCCCACCACAAGTGATCCGCCGGGGGTTTCCACCCGGATCCGTTCGGACCGGACGTAGCCTTTGGCGTGCATCGCGAGACTGGCCGCCGTGACCCCCGTGCCGCACGAAAGGGTCTCGGCTTCTACCCCACGTTCATAGGTACGTACCCGGATCCCGTCCGGTTCGATGACCTGAACGAAATTCACATTGGCACCCTCCTCTCCGAATTCCTCATATCGAATACGACGCCCTTGAGCATCGACATTCCAGCCCTTCAACTGATTCATCACCTGCACGTAATGGGGCGAACCCGTATCGACAAAGTAACCGACGTATCGCTCTTCCACCCGGTTTACATCCGACATATACAGGGTCACCACATCCCCGTCTAGTAGCGCGCGATGGTACCCGTCCACAGCCTCGAACCGGGCCTCCTTCTCAATCAGCCCCAGCCGGCGGGCAAAGGATACAATACACCGGCCCCCATTCCCGCACATGGTGCTCTCGCGTCCGTCCGCATTGAAATAAACCATGCGAAAGTCCAGTGTGTCCGAGTGCTGCAAGAGGATCAAACCGTCGGCCCCTACCCCGGTCCTTCGGGCGCAAATCTCGCGTATGCGTTCCGTACCGAGTTCGAAACTGCCTTGCCGATTATCGATCATGACAAAATCGTTGCCGGTGCCCTGGTACTTAAAGAATGGCAAGGAATTTGAATTCTGCATTAAGCAAATATACAATCGGGGATTCGGAGATTCCATAGCATTGCGGACCTGGCGGATATCGAGCTAGTGCATGAGGCTAAATATGAGTGGGCTGTTACAACCGGGATCGGGAATGCAGAGGAGTAGCCCGAAGAGTCCCGCCTTCGGAAACGAAGATCTGTTAAGTATTTTTTAGCAGTTAAAGAGGCGTTAAAAACTGTAATATGTTAAAATCTGTCCCGATAAATTTGACGTGAAACATAAAGCCAAAGAATGATGAAAAAATCCCTTTCGCTGTTTGTGATTGCCCTGCTGGGAGGAGCCGTCTCCCTTGGGATTTATAAGCTTTTCAATGATGAGGTAACCTACAAGTGGATTGAACCGCCAACGGATGCCCCCCTGGTTACAGCCGCTGCTGGACGATCGGCTTCTGCCGTCCCCTCCGACTTCACCTATGCCGCGGAGAAAACGGTAAACGCAGTGGTTCACGTTAAAAATGTAACCGCTCAGAAACGAAATGGCAACAGCCTGCTCGATTTCTTCTACGGTTTTGAGGGAACGCCCCGGCCCCAACTGGGGACGGGCTCCGGAGTCATTATATCGCCCGATGGCTACATAGTTACCAACAACCACGTGATTGACAATTCGCTGCAGTTGGAGGTCACCCTGAACAATAATAAGAGTTACGAAGCCCGTATCGTGGGCACCGATCCCAAGTCGGATATCGCACTGCTCAAGATAGAGGAAGAGGACCTGCCCTACCTCGCTTTCGGGAATTCCGACAATACCCGGATCGGAGAATGGGTCCTGGCGGTGGGCAACCCGTTTAACCTGACCTCCACCGTAACCGCCGGTATCATCAGCGCGAAGTCCCGCTCCCTATCCGATTCCAGGAATCAGGCCTTTATACAGACGGATGCAGCCGTGAATCCGGGTAACAGTGGAGGAGCCCTGGTCAATACCAACGGAGACCTGATCGGAATCAATACCGCGATCACCTCACAGACCGGCTCCTATGTCGGGTATTCCTTCGCAGTGCCGAGTAATATTGCCAAGAAAGTGGTCGAGGACATCATGGAATTCGGTGAGGTACAGAAGGGTATTATCGGTATCAACTACCTGCCGCCGAATACCCGCGCCGCAGTGGAGGCCGGACTGGACGAAATCGATGGGGTGTATATCTCGGGCGTGGAGGAAGGCCTTGGTGCCGAAAAGGCCGGAGTAAAGGAAGGCGATATCATCAAGGGAATCGATAGGGTCCGCGTGCGCACCTTCACGGATTTACGGGGATACCTCTCCTCCAAGAGACCGGGTGATGAGGTCGTGCTCAAAGTAAACCGGAATGGAAAGACGCTGGAACTACCGGTCCGCCTCATGAAATCTCAAATGCTCGATATTCCCGGTATGGGTCTTAGGGTTCGAAACCTGAGCGATACGGACGCACGTACATACGGTACCCGCAAAGGCGCTAAAATCGTGGCCTCAGCCTTGAATTTCAGGGACTACGACCTGAACGGCAAAGTCATAGTGGAGATCAATGGGGAAAAAGTAGAGGATATCGGGGATGCCGAAAAACTCCTTAGCGGCCCCAGGAACTACGACCGTATCCGTATGACCCTGATCAATAAGGACGGGGTTAAGGAACGGGTGATTTTTTAGGGTGCCGACAGCCGCTCAAAAAAGGGGGCAGATTAAGAATATTACCACCTTTTCTTCGTTACAGTTTATAACTTACGGTTTGGGGCCTCCGTTAGCAAGCGGAGGCTTTTCTATGTCGTGCAGTAATTGATGCTTCAAATCTCCGTTTATGCAAATAATGCCTAATTTCGTTTCAGTAATCGAGAAAATTATGAAATCTATATATATTTCCGTATGCACTTTAATTCTAGGCCTGCAAGCGGCTCAGGCCCAGGATTCCGAGTCGAATCCGTCCACCCTGGAAGCTAAGTTTCAGACCATGCTGGACAAGTCCTGGGATTACAGGAACAAGGATGACGGTATGCGTCATGAGGACATTCGTCTGGATCGGCTTATCGGTTTTCGGGACGAGGTTTTCGACAGCCTCGGTACCCTGAAAAGCGAGAAAGCGAGCCTGCTATCCCGACTCGAGGAAAAGGAGGATGCCCTGAAAAATGCCGAAGCCCGCTACAACACCATGAAGGAGGAACTGGCTGAACTCGAAGCAACCAAGGAACAGATTCAATTCCTGGGCATTTCCATGAGCAAAACCGGATATCGGGCACTGAACGGAAGCATAATTTTTTGCTTGTTAGGCGGACTTGTTTTCTTTATTTATAAATTCAGGCACAGCAATTACGTGACCCAGCAGGCCCGATCGGCCATATCCGAAATGGAGCATGAATTTGAACAGCACCGACGCTGGGCACTGGAACGGGAACAGAAATTGAGCAGGGAGCTTCTCGATGAACGAAACAAGAAGCGCCAAACCACCTAGGGAATGGAATGATAGGTATTCACAGGGCTACTCTGGACCACCTGAAAGATCTCAGTAGGCTTTTTGACCAGTACAGGGTATTTTACGGCCAACCGTCCGACCACAAAAAATCGAGAAGATTTATACGGGATCGCCTGAAAAATGATGATTCTGTCATTTTTGTCGCCACGGCTTACGGTAAGCCCGTCGGGTTTGTACAGTTGTACCCCAGTTTCTCTTCGGTAAGTGCGGAACCCCTGCACATCCTGAACGACCTGTATGTTGAGGGGCCTCACAGGAGAAAAGGCGTGGCCACCACCTTGTTGAAGGAGGTACAGACACACTGCATGTTTGAGGGCAGCAAAGGCTTGCTTATAGAGACGGCCGGCGACAATCCTGCCCGCGTGCTCTACGAAAAGATGGGCTGGACGGAGCAAACCGGAACGGTTCACTACTTTTGGTCAAATACCGAATCGTGAGGATAGATATTATTTCGGCAGTACCGGAGTTGCTGGATGGTCCATTTGGTGCATCCATCGTACGCAGAGGGATGGACAAGGGCCTGGTCAGCATACACCTGCACAATCTCAGGGATTACGCTCAGGGGAATTACCGCCAGATCGACGACTACCCTTTTGGAGGTGGTGCCGGCATGGTTCTGATGATCGAACCCGTTTACCGTTGCATAGAGCAGTTGAAATCCGAACGGAAGTACGACGAAATCATCTACACCGCTCCGGATGGCCTGCCTTATAAGCAGAAAGATGCCAACAGGCTTTCTTTGGGAAAAAATCTCATGATCCTCTGCGGCCACTACAAAGGCGTCGATCAGAGGGTAAGGGATCATCTGATTACCCGGGAATACTCCCTGGGGGACTTTGTGATATCAGGAGGAGAACTGGCCGCTGCCCTGATCACGGACAGTATAGTCAGGCTGTTGCCGGGTGTTCTGGGCGATGAGTGCTCTGCACTGACCGACAGCTTTCAGGATTCACTGCTCGCTCCTCCCGTATATACGCGTCCTGCAGTATTCGGAGATTGGCCTGTGCCCGAAATTCTCCTTAGCGGGAATACCCCGGCTATAGAGGAGTGGAGGGAAGCACAATCCCTGGAGCTGACACGCCGGTTGCGGCCGGATTTACTGGAGTAAATCTTTCCCGAACAATTTTTGTGTTTTTCGGACGGAAAGTTTTAATTTTGCGATCGCTTTCGGGCGCACTGAATTATAATTGCCTTAACCCAAGACGTCATGGATCCCCTGATCAATTTTGTAGAAAACGAACTGGTAGAAAAAAAGGACTTTCCGGAGTTCAATGCTGGCGATACAATCACGGTATACTACGAGATCAAGGAAGGAGAAAAGACCCGTACCCAGTTCTTCAAGGGTGTGGTCATCCAGAAGCGAGGTTCGGGCTCTACGGAGACGTTCACCATCCGTAAAATGTCCGGTACCGTTGGTGTGGAGCGGATCTTTCCGGTAAATATGCCTGCGCTTCAGAAGATCGAAGTGAACAAGCGCGGAAAGGTGCGTCGATCCCGAATCTTCTACTTCCGGGGCCTCACCGGTAAAAAAGCCCGTATCAAGGAGGTTCGCAAATAATAGCATTACGCCCACGACCATTCCTTTCCTTCAACAGGCCTGTTACTTTTTTTGTGATTCGTAAGCGTGACGTCCCCTCCCGGTGGTGATCCTGCGGCTAAAGACGAGTCTTGAACTCTTTTTCCGGAATGCGGCATCTCCCTTAAACTTGGCTGATTTTTGTGCAGGCTTTGAGTTGTAAACGGGTTGTCTTACCTTCAGCACATGGATAAAGAAAAGCTCAGGAGAGCGGTTCGACGGCTTCTGCTCACACTGTTTCTCATGCTCAGTGCACCTCTTATCATTGCCTCTGCTTTTAAGAATGAGGGGCACTCTCTGTATTACTGGGTTTTGGGGCTGGGAATCATATGCGGCGCGGCAGCGATTTACTCAGGATTCACGGGGATTCGAATGCTTACCCGTGCGTTACTTGGAGACCGCTGATCTACTCTTCTTCCTCGACCGGGCCCTCGACTGGTTTCCATTTATTGGTCAGGGTAGCGTAATCGTAGTTCAGGGCTGTTTCCTGGGCTTCCAGCTGCCCGTAGGCAAACGCCCGCTGGAGTATATCCTCGATGAGATAATCCTCGTGCACCCATTCCGGATTGAATTCCGTTTTGAGATCGATCTTAAAGGCCTTGGCCGTGGTCTGATACCAGAATGCCCTCCATCCGCTCCTGAGTTCTCGAACCAGTTCGTACGAGGTTTCCCCTGTCTGTCGGTGTATGAGCTTCACCAGAATCTGCCCCTCCGTCCGGGTCAGTTTCTTCAGCTCCTCGGAGAATTCACCCTCTATATACTTCTGAACCTTACGGGTATACCGCCTCTGATGTCGCTTGCGCTTGATATGAGACAGGCTGTCCTTGAGTTCCACCAGACGATCAGACGCCAGTTTTGCGTATGGGTACACCTTCAGAGTCTTACGCCTAAGGATGTAATACCGTATGCGCTCATCCCGGTTTGAGAATTTGATCCGGCCAAACAGGTATACTTCCTCCAGCGGAATGGTTCGCTGGAAGACACTGTCGCCGGGCATCAGAATGCGATACGGCTTGAGACTGTCGGCCGTTCGCTCTTCCTGGGACCACAGGCCCGAAACCGCGTTTAACACGAAAAGAAAAACAGCAATGTGCTTTTTCATGCAAAATTGCCCTATTGATGACATTCAAAGTTATCGAATCTACCAGGGGCTAATTGTTAAATCCAGGTGAATATTCTTATTTTTAGGGCTTCAACACGTATAATCCCTTTCATGAGCCAAGAGCAGATTTACACCGATTCCTCCCTTGAATTTTTAGAAAAATACCTCAATAATCCCTCTCCTACGGGCTACGAATGGGAAGGACAGAAGATCTGGATGGACTACCTCCGCCCTTACGTGGACACTTTTATCACGGATACGTATGGGACGGCCGTGGCGGTCGTAAATCCGGATGCTCCCTATAAAGTAGTGATCGAGGCGCATAGTGACGAGATTTCCTGGTACGTCAACTACATCACGGACAACGGATTGATTTACGTAGTACGAAATGGAGGCAGCGACCACCAGATCGCTCCTTCAA
This sequence comes from uncultured Flavobacteriaceae bacterium, assembly GCA_964550895.1. GTDB lineage: Bacteria > Bacteroidota > Bacteroidia > Flavobacteriales > Flavobacteriaceae > CAZKAP01. The sequence goes on along the minus strand of CAZKAP010000006.1, from coordinate 25,077 downwards.
AATGGGTCAATATACATTCCTCCAAGGGTGTAATCCGCGGGGTGTTTGGCTGGCCGGCCATACATACCCGGAAAGAAGGAAAAGAGGAGACACCCCAGGTCGACAACATCTTTATCGATGTAGGCGCCGCTGATAAACAGGAAGTCCTCGACCTGGGCATCCATGTAGGCTGTGTGATTACCTATCCGGACGAATTTTCCGTCCTGAACAACAATAAGTTTGTCTGCCGTGCCTTGGATAACCGCGCAGGCGGATTCATGATCGCCCAGGTAGCCCGACTGCTAAAGGAAAACAAGATCGATCTGCCGTTTGGGCTCTATGTGACCAATTCCGTGCAGGAAGAAATCGGTCTGCGAGGAGCCGAGATGATCACCGAACGCATACGGCCCAATGTCGCGATTATTACCGACGTCTGCCACGATACCACCACCCCGATGATCGAGAAAAAGAAGGAAGGCGAAATTCACTACGGAAAAGGCCCCGTTATTTCTTATGCCCCAGCCATTCAGCATAAATTGAGGGACCACTTGATTACTACCGCAGAAGAAAACCAGATTCCCTTCCAGCGACTGGCTTCCTCCCGCTTCACGGGTACCGATACGGACGCATTCGCATACAGCAATGGAGGTGTTGCATCCGCACTGATATCCCTGCCGCTCCGATACATGCACACCACGGTGGAGATGGTGCATAAAGAGGACGTCGCCAATGTGATCCGTCTTATCTACGAATCCGTACGCACGATCAAGGAGGGAGCGACCTTCTCCTATTTCGAGGATTAGTAAGCTGTCGGATGGACGAGCTGGTGCCTCTGTACGAGCCCTCGGGCAGGCCGTCAGGGGTCTGTGCCCTGAAATCCGAGGCCCACAAATACGGTTGGTGGCACGGAACCGTGCACGTCTGGATGGTAAATGAAAAGAAGGAAATCCTCTTCCAGAGAAGGAGCATCAGCAAAGCAACCTATCCCGGACTCTGGGATGTGAGCGTTGCGGGGCACATTAACGGGTGGGAAAATCCGCCGGAGTCGGCCATCAGGGAAGTCCAGGAAGAACTGGGGCTCGAAATCGACGGGGAATACCTCAGGTATATCGGGTGCTTTCCTTCAGAGGTTATTCACGGCGACTCCGGCATCATAGACAGGGAATACCACCACACCTTCCTGTACACCTTGGCCGTAAAAAAAGAAAATCTTTCGCCGGATCCGGAGGAAGTCGCAGAGACGGGCCCCTTCCCTGCCGACGTCACCGGAGACCTTTTCGAAACGGGCGTAGCCCCAGGTTTCGTACCGCATGCTCCCGATTACCTGAAAGCCGTAGCCGAGATCATGGCATCGGTTTTCCCAGGAATCTAAGGGCGTCCAGTAGACCCTCTTTCTTGCAGGAAAATTCCTTCTGTTCGCCACTGGCCAGATTCTTCAATTGGTAAACCTCCCGGGCTTTCTCTTCCTCCCCGCTCAACAGCAGGAAAGGGATGCCTTTTCGGTCTGCATACTTGAACTGCTTCTGGAGTTTGGCCGGATCGGGAAAACACTCTGCCTTGATTCCGGACTCCCTCAATCTGAGAGATAGCTGGAGATTGGCAAGCAGATCCTCAGGGCGCAGGCAGGCAACCAGTACATCGGGAGATGTACCTATATCAGCCGGAAACACACCCATCTCTTCCATTACTAGCTGTATGCGGTCCAGCCCGAAAGAGATTCCCACACCGCTGACTCCGGGCATGCCGAAAATTCCAGTCAGATCGTCGTAGCGACCGCCTCCGCCTATCGATCCCATGCGAACCGAATCCGGAGCCGCAACCTCGAATATGCATCCTGTATAGTAGTTCAGGCCCCGGGCGAGGGTAAGGTCGAACTCCACACGGGATGCCCGAAGCTCGGACTGACCAAGTGCCGCTAACACCCAGTCCAGTTCGTCGAGGCCCTGCCTGCCGTTTTCCTGATCTTGCAACAGCGTGCGTACCATATCCAGCATGGACTCTCCTCCAGCTGCGGCTTGCAGCAAGGGCTGCAGCCGGTCGGTAGCATTCGGAGATATTCCCTGTGCCCGCCATTCCCCGACGACATTTTCGGCCCCTACCTTATCCAGTTTATCCAGGGCAACAGTAAAGGGAACGAGTTGTTCAGGTTTTACGCCCACCGCTGAGGCCAGGCCCATGAGTACCTTCCGGTGGTTGACCTTAATGGTGCAACCGCGAAGGCCGAGTTCTTCGAAGACCCGGTCGTAAAGCACTACGAGCTCCACCTCGAGGAGGAGGGAATCGGAGCCCACCACGTCGGCATCACATTGCATGAATTCCCGGAACCTCCCCTTCTGAGGGCGATCCGCCCTCCATACGTTCTGAATCTGATAGCGTCGGAACGGCATTTCAATTTCACCCCGATTCATGACCACATATCGGGCAAAGGGGACCGTCAGGTCGTAGCGCAGGGCCTTTTCACTGATGCTCGGAATCCATTCGGCCGCATCGGGATTTGCGAGTTGATCCGGCGTGATTTTCTTAAGAAAGTCTCCTGAGTTCAGAATCTTGAAAATGAGCCTATCCCCCTCATCCCCATACTTCCCGGTCAGGGTACTCAGGTTTTCCAGGCTTGGGGTCTCTATGGGTCGGTATCCGAAGCGCTCGAAGTGACTGCGTAGTACCCCGGTAATGAAATACCGCTGTGCCAGTTGCTGAGCGCTAAAGTCTCGAGTTCCCTTTGGAAGGCTGGGTTTCATAGGCTTACTAAATTTCTATAATCTCTTCGAACCACTGAAAGAGTTCGCCCCGGGTAATTACGGCTCCCTGCTGAATCAGCCGAAACTTATCCAGGGATGGGTCTTCAGAATAAGGCTTCACCGCCGTCATGTACTCCACCTGTTCAGAGAGGTAATTGCTCTTGAACCACGCAAAGCCCTCCGGAGTGGTAATGTCTATGGCCGGTGCATGTATGCGTGTCGCTATCAGCTTCATTTCCTTTTCCTCCAGGCGAAACAGGTGCATATGGTGGGGGCCGATATTCTCCAGATATCGCACCTTTCCCAGTATACCCTCCCAGATCAGATCGCTGAAAACGTCAATTTCCTGCTCGGCAACCTCGGGCTTTTCCTGCTTGATCCTTTGCCATTCTTCTGCGGTGATGGACTGGGTGGCCAGGAAATTCATGAATTCCGCTTCCATTTCCTCCAGTTGTTCCCGGGTCAGACGCTGGTACTTCATACTAAACAAGAAAGGGAAGTCCTCTGGAACCTCCCTTTTCGTCTTAACTGTTATAAAAGCGTTTACTTCGCTTCCGCGATAACTTCGAAGGGGAGGGTGAGTACCACCTCCCGGTGGAGGCGGATTTTAGCCATGTACGGACCCGTCCTTTTGACAGATCCCCCCTGTATGCTTATGAACTTGCGATCGATGGTTTCTCCTTCTTTCTGGAGGGCCTCTGCCAGATCGACATGGGTAACCGAGCCAAAGAGCTTATCCCCCGCACCCACCTTGGCGGGTATCTTGACGGTGAGTTCCTTGAGTCGTTCGGCGATCTCCTGAGCCTCCGCAACGACCTGCTTCTCCTTGTGGGCGCGTTGACGCAGGGTCTCCTGGAGTACCTTCTTCTCCGAAGGAGTAGCCAGTACGGCAAATCCCTGTGGAATGAGGTAGTTTCGGCCATAACCGTTCTTCACTGTAACGACATCGTCCTTGAATCCTAGATTCGGTACGTCTTTCTTCAATATTAATTCCATGGCCTGTCTTTATTTTAGCATGTCGCCTACATAAGGCATTAAAGCCAGGTGACGGGCCCGCTTAATGGCCTGAGCCACTTTGCGCTGATACTTCAGGGAAGTACCGGTTAGCCTCCTGGGAAGGATTTTCCCCTGCTCGTTGACCAGCTTCATCAGGAAGTCCGGATCCTTGTAGTCGATGTACTTGATGCCGGATTTCTTGAACCGACAGTACTTCTTCTGCTTTTGGGTTTCAATGTTCAGGGGGGTCAGATAACGAATTTCTCCATCTTTCTTGCCCTTGGCCTGTTGTTCAATCGATGACATAATCAAGCGGTTTTAAGTTTAGCCCTTCGTCTTTCAGCCCATGCCACGGCATGTTTGTCGAGTTTCACCGTCAGGAATCGCATTATACGTTCGTCCCTTCGGAATTCCGTCTCGTACGGATCAATTACTTCTCCCTCAGCTGAGAATTCGAAGAGGTGGTAAAAACCGCTTTTCTTGTTCTGGATCGGATAGGCCAGTTTCTTAAGCCCCCAATCCTCCTTGGCCACCATTTTGGCACCTCGCTTAACAAGAAAGTCCTCGAATTTCTTAACTGTTTCCTCTATCTGAGTATCAGACAGAACGGGATTTAAAATGAAAACAGTTTCATAATGACTTACCATTGTTCCTAATTTTGGAGCGCAAAAATACACAAATTGGTACAGAGCCCCAAGGGTTCTTAAGGGAATTAGCCGCATTTTGACGATTAACCCGTCATATCGGTTCCTACACAACAGCTGGCCGGTGGTTGACATCTTTAAATTGCCGTTAATCGGTATTATTGTGTATTTTGCCGATGATTTCAACCCCACAAATCGCCCCACAGATGAAGTTAAAGAGTATTATTGTGGACGACTCCTCCATGCAGCGCATGGCGGTGGCCAAATTGGTCAACAATCATCCGCATCTTACCCTGATCGCCGAGTACAGCAATGCCATAGAAGCCAAGAACGGGCTCAAAAACCACGACGTGGATCTTATTTTCCTCGACGTTGAGATGCCCATCATCAACGGATTCGATTTGCTGGAAGCGCTGGACAACCCCCCACAGGTTATCCTGATTACGGGTAAAACCGATTACGCCCTGAAGGCGTTCGATTACGATGTGACGGATTACCTTCACAAACCCATCACGATGGCGCGTTTTGAGGCATCCGTGAAAAGGGCGGTATCGAAGTTTGAACAGGCGAACAAATCCGACGAGGACGAGGAACACATCTTCGTCAAGAGCAACCTAAAGAAAAGAAAGGTGATCCTGAACGATATCAAATGGATCGAAGCCCTCGGCGATTACATTAAACTGGTCACAGACGAGGCCAACATCGTTATCCTGTCCACCATGAAGTCCTTCGAAGAGCAACTCCCTTCGGAGAAGTTCCTCAGAATTCACAAATCCTATATCGTTAATCTGGAAAAAATCGAAAAGTTCAATAGCAAAAACGTGGAGGTCGCTGGCAAGTTGCTGCCCCTGAGCCGCAACAAAAAGGCAGAACTCGCGGAGGCACTGGCCAACGCATAGCTCATTAAGGCAAGGGATCATTAGAGGTGATCCACGTCGTAGGCGAAACGAACACTACCAAACTTCGAAATGGCATAGAAAGAGACCTCGGTTCTTTTTATGCCTTTTTTTATGCCGGCGTACGAGTGGTCCAGGGGCACTTTAAGCATAAGCTGCCGCAGGTGCCAGCGTCGGACCCTGGACACATGAGGGGGTTCCGGACCCAGGACATCGACCGAAGGCAGTCGGGTCCGCAGTGCCCTCGCAAACCAATCTGAGGCTTCCCGGACCAGCATTTCGGACTTTGCCTTTAGGGTTATCCGTATCAGCCGTGCGTATGGAGGGTAGTTGAAACTTCGGCGATCCTGCAATACGGTTTCCATCAAACCTTTGTGATCCCTTGCCTTAAGCCGCATTAGCACTTCGTGCTGTGGATTGTAGGCCTGAATGACCACGGTACTGCTTTCGTCCCGGTTCAGCAATTGTTCAAACAACTGAAACGCACGCTCAACGGATCTGTAATCGGGAAAATTCCACAGGGCGTCCGCCTGAGTCACTCCGATAAGACCCACATTGCGGTAATCGAGTCCTTTGATCAGCATCTGGGTTCCCACTGCAATATCGTATTTACCCGCTCTGAAGTCGTCCGATATGTTCTGATGCCCCTTTTTACCCCGAGTCGTCTCCTGGTCCATACGTATCACGGAGGCCTCCGGAAAAAGCTCACCGAGTTGCTGTTCGATCTGCTCACTGCCCACCCCTTTGGAGTACAACTGCCTGCCTCCACAGTGCTCGCATGAGGCGGGAAAAGGCCGATTGAACCCGCAGTAATGGCAGCTCAGCGAACTCCCACCCAGGTGATACGTCATGCTCACGTCACAGTTGGGACATTGAACCGCCATGCCACAACTGCCACACTCCAGGACGGGAGCATAGCCACGACGGTAGTGGAAAAGGACCACCTGACGGTCCGATTCCAGGGTTTTTCCGATGTGTTCAATCAGGGATTCGGCGAAGTTCCCCTGCATGCGTTTTCGCATATGGGCGTCCCTGAGGTTAACCAGTTCCAGTCGATGCGGTGTCCTCGACATGCTGTCGCTGAGGGTGCGTTCGTCCCAGATCGCATATTTTCCCGTGTTGGTGTTGAGCAGGGTTTCCATCGTCGGGACAGAGGAGCATAACACGGCTTGTACCCCTAAGGTATGCGCCAGGTAGATTCCCGCATCCCTGCCGTGGTAACGGGGTGCAGGATCGAATTGCTTGTAACTGGAGTCATGACTCTCGTCCACGATGATCAGTCCGGTATTATTCAGTGGCAGGAACAGGGAGGTCCGGGTTCCCAAAATCAGGGCGGGACCGTCTTCGCTTAGACAGCGATTCCAGAACTCCACCCGCTCCATGGCATTGAGTCGTGCGTGATAGGTCCGCATCAGGGGCTGGAAGGTTTGAAGACCCGACTCCACCTGCCTGATATAGGCCAATTCCGGAACGATAAACAAGACTTGCTTCCCCTGATCGAGTGCACGGCCAATCATCAGGCTGAGTTGCGCGAATTTAGATGAAGTCGTCGCATACCGGTACACCAGGGGCTTACCTGGATTTCCATCCCAACCGGACAGGGGATTGTCCGGCTCAGGTAAGCCGATGCCCGCTTCGGGCATCGGCGGTTGGGCCTCCCCTCCCCTCGAGGGCAGGCGATCCTCGGGTATCCATTCCTCCCTGAAAATCTGTTTTTGGATCAGGGCGCGAATACCTCCGGCGTTGATGCCGGGAAGTGCGGCGAGTTCGGCTGCCGCAACCAGGCCGCTTTCCGGGTCCATAAGCCGGGTAAACTGAAGCACGGTTTCCCGCTGTCGAGGCGCCCTCATATCGCCGTCCAAAAGTCTCCGCAGCACATCGGGGTCCTTTTCCGGATGCCATCCCAGATAGCGCTTCAACCGCGGCTTATACCGCTCCTTGAGCTGTTCGTGGGCGAGTATTCTACCTTCCCTTCTGAGTCGTTCCAGGAATCGAATCGGGCGGGATGAAGAAATTAGCTTTTGCAGGCTGCGCAGATCCAGGACCTTTTCCTGCTGAAGAGCCTCCCATACCAGGTACTCCTCGTCCGTGAGGTCTTTTGGATCCGTGTCGTTTTCCGGATTCCACTCAAAACGGGTCTCGCTGGCTAAAAAAAAGCCCCCCGGGAGCGCGGCCTTCATGACTTCTCCCGGAGTGCACATGTAGTAGTGGGCGATCCATTTCCAGAATCTCCATTGACCGACAGTGATGAGGGGGCCTCCGTCCAGAAGATCGAATACTTCCCTGGCCTCATACCCCATCGGTTCTGATACGTCGAGACCTACCACTACACCGGTCCGGACCCCCTGCCTGCCGAAAGGAACGGCCACCCGGCTTCCAAATACCAGTTCCTTCCCCTGTTCGGGTTCGCAGCTATAGGTAAATAGCCGCTCCACAGGCAGCGGGAGCAGCACTTCAATCAACATATATTTAAGGTTCGAACCGCTCCCAGGTCTGGGTTCGGTAAAGAAAGGCGAGGTACCCCCTCACCTTGAGTTTATCAGGATCCTCCGGATCGAGCCACACGCGCCCCCGGAAGAATTTCCCCTGTTCGGGATCCAGGAGGCGGTCGCCTTTGAAATACCCCTTGCCGCTTCGCTCGAAAGCATCGATGATCTGCATTCCCCGGACGGGTTGGTTATACAGTGCACCGGTACAGGCCGTGCAGCGCACATCCTCCTCCCCTTCCTCGAGTATCTTTTGTATGGTCCCGTAGAGCCTGCCCTCGAAGATTCTCACATCGACCAGGGCACGCGGCTGGCCCGTGCGGTCGTCTACGGTCTTCCATTTTCCTTCTATGGACTGTCCGTGAACGGCAGACACGGCAGCCAGTATCAACCATAAAAATCTCATCAGTGATTTCCGTTTGCGTATTTACTGTTTCTTTTCAGTGATCGTATGGTCGCATTCATTTCGAATCCAAGGAGCAGTATGTTGGAGTTGAGCCAGATATAAACCACCAGTATCAGCAGTCCACCCAAAGCTCCGTACAACTCGTTGTAGCTGGCAAATTTATCCACGTAAATCCCGAACAGATAGGATGTCAGCACGAATAATATAGTCGTCATCGTCGCGCCAGGCGAGAAGAAACGAGACTTGCCTTTTCCTACCGTTCCGTAGAAGTACAGTATGGCCGTAGTCGAATACGACAGCAGCGTGAAGAGGAGCAATTTGGTAAGCTGAACCCCGTAATTGGTTCCCTGATCAACGTCGTAACCGAATACCTTACCGAAATACTCCCCCAAATACTCGACCACATAGAACTCGAAATATACGAATCCTACTGCGGCAGCGATGAGAAGCAGCGAGAGGAACAATCCTACACCCAGAGCATATGCGTACTGCCGGAAGAAATTTCGGGTCAGTTCGACGTGATAGGAATAATTAAACCCGCTGAAAATGGCATTGACTCCATTGGCTACCAGAAAGATCGAGAGTATGAAAGCCGAAGACAGCCACCCGCCCCTACGCTGGCTCTTGATCTGCTGAAAAATCTCGCTGAAGTAATCGCTGGTGGCCTCGGGCAGGAACGACTCCAGAAAAGCCAGGAACTGGGTGTCGAAAGCCTCATCTCCGGCAGAAACCAACGGAATGAGATAGGGAAGCAGGGTCACCAGGAAAATGATAAGGGGAAACAGCGCCAAAAAGAGGCTGAATGCGATGGCACTCGCCCGGCTGGTCATGGCCCCTTTCATGATACCGAAGATGTAGATCTCCAGTAAATCGTACAGGGAAAGCCCTTCGAAACCGGGCACTCTGATCCTCTTCCCCAAAGCGACCAGTTGCTTGACAATCGGTATACGCATCAGTACCTTCTCTACGGCTTCTGACATCAGCTGGTTATTTTAGTAGGCTTTAAGGCTCAAATCCATATTTCCCACCGAATGCGTGAGCGCACCCGAAGAGATAAAATCAACACCACAGAGTGCGTAATCCCTCAGGGTCTCCCCGGTTATGCCGCCCGAGGATTCTGTAGGTACCCTTCCGCCTATGTATTCCACTGCCTCCCGGGTTTCGGGTATGCTGAAATTGTCCAGTAATATACGATACACGCCCCCTGCTTCCAATATTTTTTTTACTTCCTCCATGCCCCGAGCCTCGACGATAATCGGCAGCTTCTTTCCGATCCTTTCAACGTAAGCATGGGTGCGGGAAATGGCCTCCGGTATCCCACCGGCGAAATCGATATGGTTGTCCTTGAGCATAATCATATCGTACAGGGCGAAGCGGTGATTTACGCCACCACCCAGGCGGACCGCCCATTTCTCCAGTGCGCGTAGGCCGGGAGTGGTTTTTCGCGTATCGAGCAGCCGGGTATGGGTATCGGCTATGCGATCGGCGTAGGAACGCGTCTGAGTGGCTATGGCGCTCATGCGCTGCATGGCATTGAGCAATAGCCGCTCAGTCTTCAGTATGGAATGCACACTGCCCGCTATCGTAAATGCAATATCGCCTTCCGAAACCCGCTGGCCATCGCCGATGAGCACTTCCATCCGTAGCCCGGGGTCCACGTTCTGAAGCACCCTGCGAGCGAATTCGACACCCGCCAGTATCCCCTCCTCTTTGACCAGAAGCCGGGCACGGCCACTGGCTCCGGAGGGGATACAGGCCAGGGAACTGTGATCTCCCTCCCCCACATCCTCCCGAATGCCGTTCTCAATAATTCGGTCAAGTTCGCGTTCGAACTGCTGCTGCGTTATCATAGTTTACTTTGAACTCGGGCAATGTGGTATGTTTGTAGCCCATAGGGCGAATTTACTAAAAAGGAGCGCCCGAATACCCCCGTTGTACGATGCAGATCCGACTAGTCATGCATGGCAAGACCCGAAACCGGGAGCTGGAAACCCTGACCGGGGAATACATCCGGCGCATCGGACATTATGCCCGGCTAGAGGTTAGCGTTATACCCGAATTAAAGAACACGAAGGGAAAAAGCCTCGACTGGATCCGGGAACAGGAAGACCAGAACCTGCTGAAGTCGCTGGGGGTTCGGGACACTCTCATACTGCTGGATGAAAGAGGCAAATCGATGAGTTCCCGTGGATTCTCTGCTTTTCTATCCCGGCAGGCGGAGCAGCAGCGCGGCCCGCTTTGCTTCGCTATAGGAGGGCCGTTCGGTTTTGGGGGAGAAGCCCGGAAGAGGGCGCACGGGATGCTCTCCCTTTCACCAATGACCTTTTCACACGAAATGGTCAGGTTGTTCTTTGCAGAACAGTTGTACAGGGCATTCACCATACTGCGCAATGAATCCTATCACCACGACTGATATAACCCGACTATTCCTGCTCTTCACGAATAGTATCCCGGGTAATTTTGTCGAGTATGCCGGGCTCTAATTTTTTCTCGAATAGCCATTGCCGGCTCCAGTCGGTTATTCGGGTCATGGCCCTTTCGTAGGGGGTGACGTCTTCTTCCGTGGCCTTGCTCACGGCTTCGCTTACCGTCTGAGAGACCCGCCTGAGATGATCGAGTTCCTCCTGTATAAAGGCGTAGATTTCCTCACGCCTTTCCGGGTTCTTTTCCACCCGTAGTACGTACTCCAGATCGGAGATATTCTTGTAGTGCTTTTCAAATACATGGGACTGGTGCCAGGCAATCTCCGATAGCTTCTGCCGCTGCATTAGGAGCCGGTTAATGATCGGATTCACGATAAAGAATATTTCGAAAAGCACTATGAAGACGGAGAATATGGCCAGCTCGATCTCGATAATCATCATGGTTCGTATGTCCTGTTCGGATTTTTTCTGCAGTTTGAGAACGATTCCGTCCATCATGGAATAAAACAGATCGACCCGTGCCTCCAGCTGACTGAGAGGAATACTCGTGGCGTCCTCATAACCGGACAGGTTCTCCTCGAACCATTGTACCTGTGGGTGGAGTTCTTCGAAGTCCGCCATGATCTTACTGCTATCCATGGCATCGATGCCCAACTCCTCATTGCCGTATTTGAGAAAATGATCCATTTGAACCAGCTTGCGGACCGTTAGCTTGAGGTCGGCATAGTCACAGGTACCTCCCCGGCAGGCGTAGACCTCGTTCAGCAGTTTCTGGGCCAGGGTTCGCTGCTGTGCTGCCAGATTCACGATCATGGCGGTTTTGCTCTGCTTGTTCAGGGAATATTGAACTATGGATTGAATGGCAATGGTCAGCACGAGGATCGAGATGACCAGCAGGTAGTACGTTTGAAAACCCTTAAAATTCTTTCTTACCTCCTTTATCCAGTTCACCTGCCATATTTTTCAGCAAGGTAGGTTTCGGGTTCAAGGAAAGGTAAAAATTGTTGTCAATACCGGATACAGATATACCAACGTTCCTTTTTACATCCATAATCTTCCGGACCGAAAACCCCTCAGCCCTTTGGCAGTAGGGATTAGTAAAGAATGCGGAACTTGATTGTATGATCGATGGAACGCAGCGCCTGCGCCACCTCGCGATCGTAATCCTGCCCTATATCCGTGATTACATAACCCACTTCCGGGTCGGTGGACAGGAACTGGGCCGTGATATTGAGCTTGTACCGGGCGAGTACCTGGTTGATTTCAGCCATAACCCCGGGTACGTTGCGGTGGATGTGCAGGAAGCGGTGGACACCTTTCTGTTTGGGCAGTCGAATGTTTGGAAAGTTCACAGAATCTTCCGTGCTTCCCGAGTTGACATACTCGGCCAGCTTGGCCGGAACAAAATGAGCGATATCGTATTGCGCCTCTTCGGTGCTTCCCCCGACGTGAGGGGTGAGTATCACATTGGGAAGGTTCTGCAATTCGGTCTTAAATTCTCCATTGGCCTTTGGCTCGGTGGGATATACATCTATAGCAGCGCCCGATAGTTGGCCGGATTTCAAGGCCTCGACCAGGGCATCAATATCCACCACAAAGCCCCTGGAAAGATTGATCAGGTGCGATCCCTTCTTCATGTGGGAGAACTGTTCCTTTCCGAACATCCGATGATTGTCCGGGCTGTCGTCCACGTGCAGGGTAACCACATCGGATATCTTAAGGAGTTCGTCCAGATTGTTGCAGCGTGTGGCGTTCCCAAGAGCCAGTTTCTCCGCCAGATCGTAGTAATACACCCTCATCCCTATGGATTCCGCCAGCACAGAAAGCTGCTTGCCGATATTGCCATACCCGACTATTCCCAGGATCTTTCCGCGAACCTCGCGGGAACCTCTCGCGGTCTTGTTCCATTCGCCCCGATGCATTTCAGCACTTCTCTGGAAGGTATGCCTCATGAGCGTAATGATCTGTCCAATAGCCAGCTCGACCACCGAACGCGTATTGCTGTACGGGGCATTAAAGACTACTATGCCTTTCCTCTTACAGGTATCCAGGGAGATCTGTTTGGTGCCGATACAAAACGCTCCTATAGCCAGCAGCTTATCCGCAGCTTCCAGAACCCGGTCGGTAACCCGGGTCTTGGATCGTATGCCCAGTATATGCACTCCTCCGATGCGTTCTATGAGCTCGTCTTCACTCAGGCTACTACTGGCCGTTTCTACGGTAAACCCTTCCTGTTCGAGGTTCTCCAGCGCAGCTGGATGAATATTCTCCAGCAGTAATATGCGAATGCGGTTCTTGGGATAGGAAACCTTTCTGGGCAGGCCGTTAACGAAGAGGAACTCATTCAGGTCAGGGGTAATGTGGTCGGCGAAACGGGCGGCCTTCTCGCGCCGGACGTTTTCTGTAAAAGCGAAGAACTTGTGAGCCAGACCGGCCTCCTTCATAACGTAGTCGCTGTAACCGTCCCCTACAACCTGGACTTCCCCCTCGAGTTCCAGGGCCTTAAGGCAGTCGATCTTTCCATTGTGCCTGGACAGCACATTCTCCTGGTCAAAACCCGTGATCCTGCCTGCTTCGTCAAAGACGAAAGTGTTGGCATACACCCGTTCGGCCGGTATAGAATACGCCGCCATTATGGGATCTATAAACTCCTTGAAGCCGCAGGAAATAATGTATATCTGTTCCCTGTATTCTTCGAAGAACTCGCGGTTCTCCACTATGGAACGGGAGACCCTGGAATGCAATAACTCGATCAGTTCGGGCAGGTGGTCGCGGTGGGCTTTGATAAGGGCTATTCTCTGCCGAAGCGACTCGGTAAATGAAATCTCGCCGTCGATCCCGCGATTGGTGATTTCCCTGATCCTGTCGATGATCTCTTCTCTGTCTTGCCGATCCCTCAGGCTGATCTCCGCAAGAAGATCCAGTGCCTCAACCCGGGTGATGGTGCTGTCGAAGTCAAATATGTAATGCTGCAAGGCCGTTTCCATTAGCTATTCAAAAGTAGTCAAATCCCCAGTTTATCTAACGCTACAGCCGGGCTGTTTACCAACAGTCGGTGCAAATAAAAAAGCCGCCCCGATCGGGACGGCTCATGGCGATTGCATTCAGAAGGACCCCGGGGGGCGGTCCGGTTGGGTTTCCTCTCCGGGCTTCGCTGAATTGTCCTCCGTACGATTCCGGGTAACCTCGACCATACTCACCTGACTTAGCATTCGTTGAAGTTCCTCCAAATTGGGGGTACGTATCACTTCCTTGACAATTTCCCTGGGCTTCTCGGCCAGTCTGGCTTCCATGTCCTTTTTGAAGGATTCGAATTCGCTGTACAACTGCTGGTATTTCTGCTGCCAGTCCGTGGTCCTCGACGACATACTGCCGAATCCGTTGTTGCCCTGGTCGTACGTACTTGGTCTGTGCACGGCGCTTTGCCTATAGGCCGTGTACTCGGCATTCAGGGCATTAAACTTGGACTCCCAGTCACTGGCCTGGGTGGTTCCCAGTTCGTTCTGGGCCTGTTTCAGGGTATTGAGCTCACGAAGTGCCGCATTGTACTTCTGAACCAGATCCAGGCGTTCCATTTCGGCCTTTTTCTTGTAGTCCCCGTATTCGTTGTTCAGATTCAGGAATTTCTTTTCCCAGTCGGACATTATGCCTTCCCGGTTAAACTTGTAATTCTGGAACTCCTGCTGCAGGCCGTTATAACGGGCGGCCCAGTCCTGACGATTGTCCTCAGCGTTCTTCTTGTACTCGACATATTCGTCGTTAAGCAGTCGGTACTTGCGCTCCCAGTCGGCTACCAACTGCTCCCGATCTCTTTTGAGCTGATCGAGCTGGGTCATGAGCTCCTCGTTGCGGCTCTCCAGCAGCTTCTTTTGCTCCTTGAGCTTCTCGAATTCCACACTCAGCTTATCCCATTGCTCTTTCAAGTTGCCGGAAGTCTGCTCGGTCTTATCCTTCTGGGACTCCAATTCGTTCTCCAGTGCCCTTCGCTCCTGTTCGATTTCGGAAGCCTTCTCGACCATCTGGTTAAGTTCTTCGTTTTTCTTTTCGACTTCAACCAGCAGAGCCTCCTTCTCCTCCTTCCACTTTTTCCTTTCGCTCTGAATGGCTTCTTCCCTGCCTTCCATGTCTGAGCTTATCTGACTCACTTTGGACTGCCATTCCGATATGCGGGCATCCGAAGAACTTTTCATGCCGTCGAGTTCTTCTTTGATCTTTTCGTTCTTGCTGCTGATGTCCTCCAGGGCTGCCTTGAGTTTCTGGTTTTCCTCGTCCAGATACACGTGATCCCTCTGCAAGGACTCATAGGAAGATCTCAGGGGCACATATGCCTCGTTATTCAATTCGTCCAGCTGCCGTTCCAGCTTCATTCGCTTGAATTGAGCGATTGCCCATCCTGCAACGACTCCGATGACAAGCGCCAGCCCCACGGCCAGAGTGGGGTTGTTTGTTAGCATTTCCATAAGTGTGCCCTCTTTAGTTTTACTGTTCGGTTAAAATGATCGATAACGGGTGAAAATCGATGGATTTCCAGCCTAATGTAAACGATAGGAATAACACCTGCAAACCCTTGACAACTTGTCGGTAAAAGGCGTCTGATTATCGTAGGTAACTCATTAAAACAGATGGAAAATCCCCGCGCTTTTCAGCCTCGTAAATATAGAAATTAAACCTACTTTTCCCGAGCCAAACCGGCTTAAAGAATGCATAAATGTCGAATTAGCCCTTTTCGGGTTAATTTTGCCGGAAAACATCAGAAAACACCTCTTTATCAAAAAGAAAACAGCGACATGAAGATCCTTTTTGCCACACACAACAGGAATAAGCTCGAAGAGGTACGAAAACGGATCGGACCTCAGTTCGAACTGCTCTGTCTGGCGGATATCGAAGGATCCGTACCCGCCGAAGAAACCGGTACTACCCTGGAAGAAAATGCCGCCATTAAGGCGAACAGCGCATACACAGCACTGAGTATACCCGCCTTTTCAGACGACAGTGGTCTCTTTGTGCAGGTCCTGGGCGGAGCGCCGGGCGTCTACTCCGCACACTATGCCGGTGAACACGGAAATGCTGAAAAGAACATCGATAAACTCCTCAGCGAACTCACGAACCAAACCGAGCGTTCGGCCTACTTTGAGACCTGCATAGCATTCCGAGAGGCCAACGGCATCCACTTTTTCATGGGCCGGATACACGGCCAGATTACCTACGAACCTTTAGGAACGGGAGGGTTTGGATACGATCCCGTTTTTCGTCCCGAAGGAAGTGAGCTGACTTTCGCACAGATGGATCCGGATAGTAAATCCGGCGTCAGCCATCGAATCCGGGCGCTGGATGCTTTCACAAACTTCCTGATTCAGCGCAGTCTTCTGGAGCAAACGTAAAAATTAATTGCGCATATGATCCGCTCCGATTGCCCGCGACCGGAAAAGAAAGTTTACTTTTGACCCGCGTAACCGTTTGGCGATCAGTTAAATTTTATCCTCCTGCGTCCAGACACCCCTCCTAAATACCTTTATGAATTCATTTGAAGCATTGGGATTGAGTCGAGAAATACTCCAATCCATACAGGATCTCGGATTCGAGCAACCCTCTGAAATTCAGTCCAGAACCATCCCCCTTTTGTTGGAAAAACCCAGGGATCTTCTCGCACTGGCCCAGACCGGAACGGGCAAAACAGCCGCATTTGGGTTCCCCTTGTTGCAGCAGATCGATACCAGTTGGAATAAAACCCAGGCCCTGATACTGACTCCTACACGCGAGCTTTGCCATCAGATAAGCAGGGAACTCGAATCCTACGCCAAATACCTGCCCCAGGTCCGCGTCGTTGCGGTCTATGGGGGAGCCAATATCAGCACACAGGCCGCCCAGATTCGACGGGGTTGCCACATCGCCGTGGCCACGCCGGGGCGGCTCAAGGATATGATCGGGAGACGTATGATCGATATCAGTCAGATTCAGTACTGCATACTGGACGAGGCCGACGAAATGCTGAATATGGGTTTTTACGAAGATATCAATCACATACTTTCCCATACTCCCGACGACAAGAACATCTGGCTGTTTTCGGCCACCATGCCCGATGAAGTATCAAAAATCGCGGGGCGATTCATGCAAGATCCGGTCGAAGTTACTGTGGGATCAAAAAATACCTCAATCAAAAACATCGAACACTTTTACTACGTGGTCGGTGCCCGTAACCGATACGAAGCCCTGAAGCGTCTGGTCGATGTCAACCCGGGGATTTTTTCCGTGGTCTTCTGCCGCACCAAACGGGATACCCAAAAAATTGCGGAAAAACTTATAGAGGATGGCTACAATGCCGGGGCGCTGCACGGGGATCTGAGTCAAAACCAGCGAGATCTGGTCATGAATGCATTCAGGAAAAAGCAACTGCAGCTGCTGGTGGCCACTGATGTGGCGGCCCGGGGAATCGACATCGACGATATCACCCATGTGATCCATTACCAGCTGCCCGACGAGATTGAGACCTACACCCACAGGAGTGGCCGTACCGGCAGGGCAGGGAAATCAGGTATCTCCATGGTTCTGGTGACCCGCAGTGAACTCCGCAAAGTAAAGAGTATCGAGAAGGTAATCAAGCAGCCCATGAACGAAGCTCCCATACCCGGAGGCATGGAAATTTGTGAGGTTCAGTTGTACCACCTGGCATCCAGGATCAAAGAGGCCCAGGTGACGGAAGACATCAGCAGTTTCCTTCCCGCGATCAACGATTTGCTGGAGGATATGGATAAGGAGACCCTCATCAAGAAAGTCGTGTCGGTCGAATTCCTCCGCTTCTACTCCTACTATAAGCGTCACGGAGATCGCCTGGATACGTCGGGGGAAGGAGAACGCTCTGGCAACCAAAAACCAAAAGGAGCTTCGGGCGGCGGGGTTCGCTATTTTATCAACCTGGGTGAAAAAGACGGATTCGACTGGACGAGCCTCAAGGACTTTGTTAGGGAACAAACTGGGCTTTCCAAGAATGAAGTGTCCCGCGTGGCCACCAAGGGAAGTTTCTCATTCTTCACCGTAGAGGCCGATCTGTGCGAACTCGTGGAGAAGGCATTCAGCGCAACGCAGTGGAACGGTCGTCCGGTAAAGGTAGAACAATCCGGTACACCCGACCCGGCAAGTCGGGGCAGCAAAGGAAAAGGGAAACCGCGCAAGGGAGGCGTCAAAAAAAACAAGAATTCCAAGGGCCGAAACCGGGACCGGATCAAAGGGTTCTACTAAGCGTCTGCCGGTCATAGCCGCTATTCTTAGCTCCGTTGTGAGTTTTCCTAAACCTCCGCATTGACTCGGGCTTCCCGTGTTTCTTTCGTATATTGGGGCAGTAGATTGCTCATGAAAAGAATTCTCTATTTGTTCCTTCTGATCAGTGCTCTTGTCGCAGCGCAGAACGAACCGCCCGCACAGGCAGCCGGAACCCTGAAGGGTCGCATCCTCAATGCGCAGACCGAATTCCCCATGGAGAGCGTCCACATCGTCAACCTTACCCTGGTCAGGGGGGCGATCACCGATCCCGATGGTTTTTTCGAGATACCCGCGCAGGCTAACGACACCCTCTACATCACCTTCCTGGGATTTAAGCCGGAAAAGGTACGCGTAACGAACGACATGATGCAGTACGAAGGCACAGTGATCAAGCTGAACGAACTGGCCTTTGCGCTGGAGGAAGTGGTGGTACGACCCTATATGCTCACCGGCTACCTTGACATAGACGTCAAAAACCTTCCCATTAATTCGTCTTATCAGTACAGCATTTCTGGGCTGAACCAGAGCTATGAGGCCGGAAATCGAGCTCCGGGTGCGGTAACCAAAGTCCTCGGCGCCATACTCAACCCGGCGGATATGTTGCGTAACCTGTTCGGTAAGCGCCCGAGGCAGATGAGGAAACTTCAAAAGATGAAAGAGGACGACGAGATCCGGAACCTGCTCGCTTCAAAATTCGATCGGAATACCCTAGGCGTCCTGCTACAGCTCGAAAAGGTGGACATCGAGGACATCTTGTCGAATTGCAATTACTCCAAGTCCTTCATTATGACCGCTAATGACCTCCAGATACTGGATGCCATCAGCAATTGTTATGAGGAATACAAAGTTCTGAACCGCAACTGAATAGAGACCTGGCCATCCCCGAAAGCCCGTAGATACCGAATAAACCTGAACCATGAATCTGAAGCGATTTCATCCCTTGCTCGGAGCCGTTTTAGTCGCCTTGCTCCTCGCGGCTTGCCGCGAAAAACCCACGGCCCCAACACTGACAACCACTGCCCCCGATACCCTTAAAACCGCCCTGCAGGACCCCTTCGACTGGAACGCCGCCACGGTCTATTTCCTGCTTACGGATCGTTTTAAAAAGGGAGCCTATCAGGCGCCTGCCCTTCCGGGCAGGAATCAGCAGACCGCTCACCTCCGTGGGTTTGAAGGAGGAAATTTCGCGGGTATTTTAGAGAAAATAGAGGACGACTATTTCGACCGTCTCGGAGTGGATGTCATATGGCTGAGTCCCGTGGTCGAACAGATACACGGTATTACCGATGAGGGAACGGGCCCTACCTACGGATACCACGGATACTGGACCCGCGACTGGACGGCTTTCGAACCCAGTTTCGGAACTGAGGAAGAATTCAGGAAATTGGTGGAGGCAGCACATCGAAGGGGAATACGGATCATGATGGATGTCGTGCTGAACCACACCGGACCGGTGACCGAAATGGATCCGGTCTGGCCTTCGGACTGGGTCCGGACGGAACCCACCTGCCAGTATACCAACTACGGGAATACCACCTCCTGCACGCTGGTGGACAACCTGCCGGACGTGCTCACTGAATCCGACGAGCCTGTCGAACTACCGGATGCCCTGCTTTCTAAGTGGAAAGACGAGGGTCGGTTGTCGGCAGAACTTCAGGAACTCGATACGTTCTTCGATCGAACCGGATATCCCAGAGCCCCACGGTTCTATATCATCAAGTGGCTTACCGACTACGTCCGCGAATTCGGAATCGACGGATTCAGGGTCGATACGGTCAAACACGCCGATGAGAGGGCCTGGTCGGAACTCAAGGAAGAGGCCGCCTACGCCTTTGAACTCTGGAAACTGCAGCATCCTGACAAGACTCTGGATAACAGTCCGTTCTTCATGGCAGGGGAAGTCTATGGATACAACATCTCTCACGGGAGGGACTTTTCCTTCGGCGATCGCTCGGTAGATTATTACGAATACGGCTTCGATGCCCTGATCAATTTTGAGCACAAATCGAAGGGATCACTATCCTACGAAGAGGTATTCGGCGAATATGTCGATCTTCTCCATGACGAACTGAAGGGCGTAACGGTCATGAATTACCTGACCTCCCACGACGATGCCTACTCGTATGACCGCGAAAGGAAACGACCCTTCCAGGCGGCCAACCTGCTGCTGCTGTCACCGGGTATTGCCCAGATCTACTACGGGGACGAGACGGCACGGCCGTTAATGGACGAAAAGGCTAACGGAGATGCCGCGCTTCGGACCAACATGAACTGGGAAGAGGCAGAAGGTTCGGAAGAAATCGGGGCCATACTCAGCCACTGGCGCAAATTGGGTCAATTCCGAAGGAAACACCCCGCGATTGGTTCCGGTCGTCATCGCATACTGGCCGAAAGCCCGTACGTTTTCTCGCGCTCCCTGACAACCGATAAGTACCAAGACCGAGTGGCCGTTTCCCTCGATGCCCCTCTCGGTCTTAAAAGTCTTTACGTCGAGGGGTTTTACGCGGACGGCACGGCGTTGTGGGATGCGTATTCCGGGCAGGAAGTAACCGTAAAAAATGGCAGGGTTACCTTCTCGAGTCCGCACTCGACGGTACTGCTTGAACCCAAAAGCTAGGAGGTCTCGAGTTGTTCTTTGAGGGCCTGCAATCCTTCCTCGAAATCCTTGCCTATCATGCTGTCCATACTCATGAAGAGCATCAGGATGCTGAAGGGCAGCTTATTCTGTCCCCGAAACCCCCATTCGACCAGGGTCTGACCATCATCCCCATCCTTAAGGGTCATGAAGGCATCCGCTTGGGATTTCCAGGGCTTGAAAAAACGCAGGCGGGACTCTATCCGCTGATTTTCTTCCAATGCAGTAATTTCCTGCTCTCCCTCTCCCACATCCTTATTGCCCGACCAGTGGCTGACGGCCCCTAATTCTCCGTCATTCCCCCTGTATTCGCGCTTCATCCCTGGGTCCTTCTTCGCCCAGCTCGACCAGGATTCCATGTTCTTCAGGTACTTCAGGTAGTCGTAAACCTCGGATCGGTCACGGGAAATGGCTATGGATCGCTTCACTTCGTACTCCCTGGGCGCCATTACGGCCAGTACGATAATTACGGCCACCAGGGCCATAAGAATGTATACAATTGTCATCATCAGGTTGTTTTTTGCACTCTAAAAGTTACGAATTATGACGCTTCCTGAACCATTCCTCCAACTGGTCGACGTCACGCACCGACTTCCTTACCCAATCCCAGTAGAGCTCCTCCTGTTCGGCACGACTAAGCCGCCACTCAGACCGAAGACTCCTGAGTTTTTGGCTGAGTTCCCGGAGTACGATGGCCGCCGCCACGGAGATATTCAGGCTTTCGGTAAAACCCTTCATGGGAATGCAGATCCGCTCATCGGCCGCCGAGAGCAGCTCGGGGCTCAGGCCCTCCTTTTCAGTACCAAACAGCACGGCCACGGGCCGGTCGGGCTCGAATTCGCTCAAGGGGGTAGCTGTCGGGTCGGGTGAAGTCGCCACTAAGCGATACCCGGACGATTGCAGCTTGTGTATACAGTCCAGAGAATTTTTGTACCGGTGTAAGGTCACCCACTTCTGGGTACCCATGGCGATCTTTTTATCGAGGCGTTCACCGAATCGCTCCTGTACGAGATGAACATCCTGTATACCGAAGGCATCGCAGCTGCGGATCACGGCACTGGTGTTGTGGAGCTGGTACACGTCTTCCAGGGCCACGGTAAGGAATCGGGTTCGGTTGGCCAGAACAAAGCGGAATCGCTCCCTTCGACCTTCGGTCACCATCTCCTCCAGAAAGGCTCTCCAATCCTGATCCAACTGCCCCCGCATTCTATACTCTTAAACTAGAATTGTGCTAATTTAGATAATCATGAAAAGTGGTAAAAAAAACATAGTCGTGCTCACAGGTGCGGGCATAAGCAGTGAAAGCGGACTAAAGACGTTCCGGGAGGCAGGTGGCCTGTGGGAAGGGCACTCAGTGTACGACGTGGCATCCCCGGAAGGATTCGAACGAGATCCCCGTAAGGTTTACGCATTTTACAACCAGCGGCGCCGACAACTGAAAGAAGTGGAACCGAATAGGGCTCATTTTGCCCTGAAGGGCCTGGAAACCGATGGACATGAGGTTGTGGTGGTCACTCAGAACGTGGACGATCTGCATGAGAGGGCAGGCAGCAGCCGAGTGCTACACCTGCATGGCGAACTGTTTAAGGCCAGGAGTTTGGAGGACCCCTCGACGATCTATCCCTGGGAGGACGACTTGGACGAAGGTAGCCGGGGTCCGCTGGGTGAGCGTCTCAGGCCCCATGTCGTATGGTTCGGGGAAGATGTTCCCATGCTACCCAGAGCGGCAGAATTATGCAGTAATGCAGATATACTGATCATTATAGGGACTTCACTGAACGTGTATCCTGCCGCAGGGCTCTGGAGATTTGTGCCTGAGGGGGCTTCCAAATACCTGGTAGACCCCTATCCCGGAGCAGAGGCCCACAACATTCCCCATCTCAGTATCATAGCCCGGACAGCTGTCGCTGGCGTGCCCGTTCTTGTGGAGGAACTCTTGAGTAACGGGTCCTGAGCTCTTCGGCCCATTCGACCAGGAGTTTTCGCTGTTCCGGGGAGAGGCGCGCCGCTTCATGAGTCCAGGTGTACTCCTTTAGGGGCATTTCTGATCCTTTCACCTCTTCGGCGATCTCCTCGAGTTTGTGATCCTTTTTCTTCGGAGAATACGATCCCCATTCCGAGAAGTTCAGGTGCTCCTTCCCTTCGTCCACGTGCTGTGCCAGCCAATACGAAACCGGGGCCACCTGATTGTACCAGGGGTATCGGGTGTGGTCGCTGTGGCAATCGTAGCAAGCCGACTCGAGCAGGGTTCGGATTTCCTGATCCGGCCGAGTTTCCTCTTCGAAAACCGCGTAGGCCTGGGGCCCGGATTCATTAAGGGGCGGTCGATAGAACTGCATGAGCACAAACACGATAAGTGCGGCAAAGAGGAGGTTTTTGGCTAATTTCATGGAAAATCGGAATGAGCATCTTAATCCTGTAAATTTCGAAATTTGGACGAAAGGAGCAAAGAAAAACGCAATAAGCTTGTAGACTTTTATATCGCTAGGCCCGAAGGCCTGCCGAGCCTTATCGACGCCATGTTCACAGCCGACTATCCGCATAACTTTTACCAGGCCTGGATATGGGATGGTGTGATTCGAAAAGACCCGAATACTGCCTGGCCCTTCTTATCTTCCGTTTTCTCCCGAATGGGAAATGCAGACAGCGAAGGAGTGATCCGCATACTCGCAAAGACCTGCGAAATCGCCAGTTCGTCCCCGATCAATCCGCCGGACGAATCCGCCGGTTCACTTTCGTTTTCGGATAAGCAACTGCTCATTGATGCCTGCTTCGCCTGGTTACAGGGGAAGCACAAGGTAGCTACTCGGGTGTTCGCCATGACTGCGCTCTGGAACCTCAGAAAGGAGGAGGACTGGATTGAAGAGGCCCTTCGCAACGAGATCAACAGGCAGCTTCCGGCCTCGAGCGCCGGTTTTCGAAACCGTGCCCTGAAGATTCTTTCGGACAGCTGGTAGATTGCAGTGGCTGCCTTTCCTGCCGGCCGGGAAGGGCTTGGCTTTGGTTTGACATGCTTTGCCCCGGCCTCGGATTATTATTGGTGTATCTTTGTCCCTTCCAATTCAGCACTATGAGTGAACGCGATTATCTCCGGGCCATTTCTCCCATAGACGGACGCTACGGCCCAAAGCTGAAAGGGCTCGTCCCCTATTTCTCGGAAGAAGCCCTGATCCGGTACAGAATCCGGATAGAAGTGGAATACTTTCTGGCGTTGATTTCTCTTAAACTACCCCCGCTGCGGGACTTTCCTGAAGAAAAATTCGACGATCTGCGGAGCCTCTATCTAGACTGGGACACGGACGGTGCGGTGCGTGTTAAGGAAATTGAGTCCACGATCAACCACGACGTCAAGGCCGTGGAGTACTACATCAAGGAAAGGATGAGGACTATGGAGCTTCAACAATATGAGGAATTCATACATTTCGGCCTGACCTCCCAGGACATAAACAATACTGCCATCCCACTGATGATCAAGGAGGCATTGATCCATGAGTATACCCCGTTGCTGGAGCAACTCCTGGTTGAACTCAGTGAGAGGTCCAGGGAATGGGAAGCCATTCCCATGCTGGCCAGGACTCATGGACAACCGGCCTCACCTACCCGTCTCGGTAAGGAAATACGCGTTTTCGAGGAGCGGTTATTGCAGCAGAGGAGGCTGCTTGAAGCGGTACCGATCCCCGCAAAATTTGGAGGGGCGACAGGGAACTTCAACGCGCACCACCTGGCCTTTCCCGACACGGATTGGTACGGATTCGGAAAGAGCTTGGTGGAATCGGTCTTCGGACTGCACTATTCGTTCCCTACCACTCAGATTGAGCACTACGACCACCTCGCGGCCCTGTTCGATGCCCTGAGGAGAATCAATACCATACTGATCGACCTTTGCAGGGACCTGTGGACGTACATTTCAATGGACTACTTCAAGCAGCACATATTGCCCGGGGAGGTCGGATCGTCGGCCATGCCCCACAAGGTCAACCCCATCGACTTCGAAAACGCCGAAGGCAATCTGGGTATGGCCAACGCCCTTTTCGGATTCCTGTCCGAGAAGCTGCCGGTCTCAAGACTGCAGCGGGACCTTACCGACAGCACGGTAATGAGGAACGCCGGAGTACCCCTGGCCCACACCATACTGTCGCTTCAGTCCATCCGTAAAGGACTGTCCAAACTGGAGGTAAATCGGGCCCGACTGGAAGAAGACCTGGACAGCAACTGGTCCGTGGTGGCCGAAGGCATACAAACGGTTTTGAGGCGGGAGGGTTATCCGCGCCCCTATGAGGCGCTGAAAGAACTGACCCGGGTGGGGCGGCAAATCGATCAACGGCACATACACGAATTCATCGACTCCCTGAAGATCAGCGAAGAAGTACGGGCCGAACTCAAGCGCATTCGTCCGGATAATTACACGGGTATCTAGACGCTACCCTCAATAGTCTGCACATGCACTGGAGTCCAGCCTGATCCATAGCGGTCGGGACTAACCGGATGGGTGATAATGGCCTCGATAGCGAAATCTGCGCGTGAAGTTTGGTCCTTCCCCTGGCATTAGGGTCAAAAACAAAAAGAAGCCGTCTCATAACTTGGGACGGTTTCTTGCATTTAGGTATATGTTGAACG